>QGNQ01000017.1 GCA_003228175.2 Chloroflexota bacterium | reverse complement strand
TACCCGCATAACGCGTACACACCCAGACCGTGCACACCCCACGGTTTCCCTCCCACCCTCTGCGCACCCCTGATCCTCAGCGATCGTCAATGGTCCCCCATGTCTCACAGTGAGCACCCCATGAACGCCCCCGCCCCATGATCAAGACCCCCCGAGCGACTCCTCCGCCCGGCCTCGCTCCACCGCCGGCGCTAGACTCCAGCCGCCCTCACAGGCGGCCCGGCCCCCAGTCCAGGCCGCCCCATCCGACCCACGCGTTCGCTCATCCGCGAAGGACCTCCCATGCTCACCCGTCTCGACCACGTCGGCGTCGTCGCACACAGCCTCGATGAAGCCAGCCAGGTCCTCATCAACCGCATGGGCTTCGCCCTCGACGAGGCCCGATCGCCCCTGCCCAAAGGCGACTACTTCGCCAAAGAGCGCACCCAGATCTTCTTCATCAAAATCGGCCTCGGCGAGACTCGGCTCGAGATCCTCCTGCCGGAGGACGCCGAGAGCGGCATCGGGCGCTGGCTGCAAAAGCGCGGCCCCAGCATGCACCACCTCTGCTACCTCAGCGACGACCTCCCCGCCGACGCCGCCCGCCTGCAAAACGAAGGCCTCGAAATGATCGACCTCGGCGCCCACCCCGAAACCATGCGCGGCTGCTTCTTCCACCCCCGCAGCATGAACGGCATCCTCACCGAGATCATCCAAGAAGGCGCCGTCGGGGTGCGCCCGCCGCGCTGAGCCCGCCGCGGACCGCGCCGCGACGTTCCACGACACGGCGCAGCGCGGTTACCGGCTGCGACGCGCACTGAGTCCAGAGCCCTAGAGTGTGCCGGTCCAGGCAGGAGCCCCCATGACGACCGTCCCAACCGCCATCGATGCTCCGCCCCCGACCATGCGCCCGCTGCCACAGCAGGTCCCCCCCGGGGACCGCCCGCGGCACTACGAGCCCATGCGCGAGGTGCGCAAAGCACTGCGCGTGAAGTGGTACCGCACGCCCATCGAGAAGCAGCGCCTCTGGCACATCATGGAGCGCAGCGACCGCAAAGGGTTCACGCAGACCCTCGGCCACATCGGTCTCGCGACGGGACTCGGGGCCGCCGTATCGTACTTCTTCATCGTGGAACAGTGGGCCTTATTCGGCCTCTTCCTCTGGCTCTTCGGGACCGTGCGCACATTCCTCTCGGGCCCGGCCAACCATGAACTCGGGCATGGCGCTGTCTTCCGCACGCCGGCCTTGAATCGGTTCTTCCTGCGCATCCTCAGCGTGCTGACGTTCTGGAACTACAACGAGTACCGCATGAGTCACACGTACCACCATCGCTACACTCTGCACCCCGACGCCGACCGCGAAGAGTTTCTCCCGCGCAACCCCTCGCTGCACCCGCTGGTGATCGCGGAGATGCTCACGATCAACGTGCGCGGCATGATCCGAACGCTGCGCTTCACCGTCCGCACGGCCCTCGGCCGCTTCGACTCAACGATGGTGGCCGGCGCTATGGGCAGCTCCTCCTGGATCGAGACCCTGGCCGACATTCATCCTCAGACCTACCGGGCCGCCATCCGCCTGGCCCGCATCACGCTGCTCTTTCACGCCGCCGTGATCGCCCTCGCCATCGCCTTTGAGCTCTGGTGGCTGGCGATCGTAATCACCGGGGCGAACTTCGTCGGCAATTGGTACCGCTATGCCCTCGCCCAAACGCAACATGCGGGCCTGCGCGACAACGTCCCCGACTTCCGCCTCTGCGTGCGCTCGCTCCTCGTCGATCCGATCACCGCGTTCCTCTACTGGCACATGGACGCGCACCTGGAGCACCACATGTTCGCCGGCGTGCCCTGCTACCACATGGCCGCCCTGCGCCGGGAGATCGACTGGGACACCCCCGCACCCCGATCCGTCGTCGGCGCTTGGCGGGAGATGTACCTCGCAAGGCGACTGCAGAAGACCGACCCGAACTACCAGTTCGACACCCCACTCCCGTCCACGGCGAATCCCGGCGTCGTCACCGACGCTCAGCTTCCCGATGTTCCCCAGGGTGCCGGCGCGTTGGCCGCGTCGATCGGGGCGCTTGACCCTGACGACGACAACGAACAGGCCGGCGCATAGCCGATTCCTGAACGCCCCCCTCCACGAGCGCGCGTTCAGCGGGCATTCATGCTCCCCCTGCCACGATTCCCTCATCCAGTCGCATCTTCTCGGACGCGGCAAGGCACAGCAGGAAGCGTGAAGACATGAAGAAGACCCCCCAACGACTCGCAGCCAGCCTCGCCGCCGGCGCGCTTGCCACCGCCGGGATCGCCGGCGGCGGGCTACTCGCGACCGGCGGAGACAATGAGGAGCCCATCACCGGCGAGGCCCTGGAGCGCGCCAGCCAGGCCGCCCTGGACCACATCGGCGAGGGCCAAGTCACCGAAACCGAAGTCGACGACGAAGAATCGAAGTACGAGGTCGAAATCACCCGTCCCGATGGCACCCAGGTCGACGTCCAGCTCGACGCCAGCTTCAACGTCGTCGGCACCGAGGACGACGGCACCGAGGACGACGGCCTCGACGACGAATCGGACGGCGACGACGACGGCTAGCTCGCCGCCGGTCCCTCATCCAAGAGCCCCGGGGCGCACCCCCGGGGGCTCCCTCCTTTTTGCGCGTACGGGCAGTCTCGCCGAGACTCAGCCCCTGCGCGGCTGCACGCGCCCGATCGACGAGCGCCTGTCGGCAGCACGCCCGTACGGCACACCACCCCTGTACGGCACACCAAAAGGAGACGCACGATGAAGGACCTGTTTTCGATCGCCGGCAAGACCGCCCTGGTCACCGGCGGATCCCGCGGCATTGGTGAGATGATCGCCGGCGGATTCCTGGCCAACGGCGCGAAGGTCTACATCAGCTCACGCAAGGCCGACGTCTGCCAAGCGACCGCCAAGCGCCTCGTCGACGAGTTCGGCGGCGAGTGCATCCCCATCCCCGCCGACGTCGGCACGGTCGACGGCGTCGAGGCCATCTCAGCCGCCCTGTCCGCACGCGAGCCCCAGCTCGACATCCTCGTCAACAACGCCGGCACCACCTGGGGCGACTCCATCGATACCTTCCCGGAGGCCGGCTGGGACAAGGTCATGAACACCAACGTCAAGGGCGTCTTCTTCCTCACCCAGCGACTCTTGCCGCTCCTCCGCGCCTCCGCCAACCCCGACGATCCCGCCCGGGTGATCAACATCGGCTCCGTCGACGGCATCAAGACGCCAATCTTCGACAACTTCTCCTACGGCGCATCCAAAGCCGCCGTCCATCACCTCACCCGCATCCTCGCCGCCCACCTCGTCAAAGAGCACATCATCGTCAACGCCATCGCGCCCGGCCCTTTCCCCAGCTGGATGCTCAGCGCCGGCGTCGGCTTCGGCGGCGAAGTCGAAGGCCAGGACTGGGCCAGCGTCGGTGCCCGCAACCCGCGTGGCCGGGTGGGCACCCCGGAGGACATCGCCGGACTCGCGATCTTCCTAAGCTCTCGGGCTGGCGCATACACCGTCGGCGAGACCATCACCTGCGACGGCGGATCGGTCGCCTGCGCCTAGCCAGCCACCCATCTTCCCGCCACTCGCGTGCGCCACACTGCCGCCATGACCGACCGACCGCACCTGCTCGCGATCGACCAGGGCACCACCAGCAGCCGCGCCATCCTCTTCAACGCGAGCGCGGAAATCGTCGCCACAGCCCAACGCGGCCTCACCCAGATCTACCCCCGCGACGGCTGGGTGGAGCAGGACCCTGAGCAACTCTGGCAGGCGACCCTCGCCGCTTGCCGAACAGTCTTCGCCGACGACCCCGAGCGGGCGCAGTCCGTCGTCGCGATCGGCATCGCCAATCAGCGTGAGACCACGCTCGTCTGGGACCGAGCCACCTCCAAACCGTTGGGCAACGCCATCGGTTGGCAGGACCGCCGCACCGCCGGCCTCTGTGATCGGCTGCGGCGCGAGGGACATGAGCCCCTCGTCACCCAAAAGACCGGCCTCGTCCTCGACCCCTACTTCTCTGCCACCAAGATCGCCTGGATCCTCGACAACATCGATGGTGCACGCGCAGCGGCCGACCGTGGCGAATTGGCCTTCGGCACCGTCGACAGCTACCTGCTCTGGCGCACGACCGGCGGTCGCCTGCACGCCACCGACGCGACCAACGCCTCCCGCACGATGCTGTTCGATATCCGCACGCAGCAGTGGGACGACGACTTACTGGCGCTGTTCCGCATTCCTCGCTCACTGCTGCCGGAGGTCTTCGACTGCGCGCATGACTTCGGCCACACGGACGCCGCCCTGCTCGGCCGGCCAATTGCCATCACCGGCGTGATCGGCGATCAGCAAGCCGCCGCGATCGGCCAGGGATGCACCGCGCCCGGGATGATCAAGAGCACCTATGGCACGGGCTGCTTCCTGCTGCTCAATACTGGCCCGGAAATCGTGCCCTCGCGACACCGCCTGCTCAGCACCGTCGCCTACCGACTCCAAGGCCAACCGAGCTACGCACTCGAAGGCTCCATCTTCGTCGCCGGCGCGGCCGTGCAGTGGCTCCGAGACGGCATCAGCGTGATCGCCACCGCCGGCCAAACCGAGTCAATGGCCAGCGGTCTGTCTGGCAACGGCGGCGTCTACCTCGTGCCCGCGTTTGTGGGCTTGGGGGCCCCGCATTGGGATCCGCACGCGCGCGGCGCATTGTTTGGCATCACCCGCGACACGGGCCCGGCCCACCTCGCCCGTGCCGCGCTGGAGTCCGCCGCGTTCCAGACACACGACCTGCTACAGGCCATGCGCCGGGACGGAGTCCGCCTGCGAACCCTGCGCGTCGACGGTGGCATGGTCCGCAATGACTGGCTCATCCAGTTCCTTGCCGACATCGTCGACCTGCCCGTCGAGCGCCCCGCAATCACCGAGACGAGTGCCCTCGGTGCCGCCTTCTGCGCGGGCCTCCAATCTGGTCTCTTTGAGTCGCTCGACGCGACCCGCGATCACTGGCGCCGGCAGGCGCGCTTCACGCCATCCATGGCCGCAGGCGCGCGCGCAGAACTCCTGGCCGGCTGGCAGCGATCCGTGGACCGTGTGCGATCCCAGTAGTCCGGCCTGCCGGCCCCGGGATCAGTGCCTCGGGATCAGTACTTCGGGATCAGTACTCGGGATCAGTACTCGGGATCAGTACTTCGGGGATCAGTAAGGGGTGGGCCAAGGCCCACCCCTTACGATCATTACTGTCTGCGACCCGCCCCACTCGCGTAGGGCGGGAGAGACGCTACCAGCGGTTGCCGCCGCGGCTCCCACCGCCGCCACCGCCCCCGCCACCCTCGCCGCGAGGACGCGCCTCGTTGACCGTCAGCGTGCGACCCTGGAAATCCTGGCCGTTAAGCCCCTGGATCGCCTTGGCAGCATCCGCCTGGTCCATCTCGACGAAGCCGAATCCGCGGGGGCGCCCCGTGTCGCGGTCCGTCGGCAGCGCGCAGGACTGCACACTCCCGTAGGACGCGAACAGCGCCTCCACGTCCGCCTCGGACGAGTTGAACGGCAGATTGCCGACGTAAATCTTCTGAGTCATGAAACAATTCCTCCAGGTGTCGAGCTCCGCCCGACATCTCGCCCCACCACACACGCGGTGGCAAGGCACAAATAAGCGAGAGTCGACACCAGGAGCTGCGGACAACGACCGAGAGACGAATCTGCTACAGCACAAGTCTGCGCTGCCCCGTCAGAGTACCGCGACCGCGCGCACGCCGTCTCGCTCCGAGTTGACGTTCACGACACACTGCGCCCTCGCCCAACGCGGCCCCCTCCAAAGCGGCCCCGAAAGCGCCCAGCGCGCCCACACCCGCCCCTACCAACGACACCGCCAACGGCACCCCCAACGGCAACGACACCGCCAACGGCAACGGCACATCGGCACGGAGGCGCCGCAGGGTCCACCTCGCCACCACCCGGCCCTTGGCGAACCTTGTGATAGTTCACACAAGCACAATGTGGACATCCCATCCGCCAGGAATTACCCTGGGATCGATGGGCCTGACTCCCTCCCGCGCGCGGGGTTCGTTGATCGGGAGTCGGACCTGGACTGGCACTACGGACGTGCCGCACGGACCGAGAGGAGGGTGTCATCCTGCTGGACGACAGTCCGCCGCGCTGCGGCGGGGCGCTCCTGCCACGAGCCGTGGATCGCTAACGAATCGAACGTGCACTCCCACTCCCCCGCCCAACCGGCGGTGCGCGACGGAGCCGTTCGGAGCGGATAACCGCTCACAACTGCGAACGTGGCCGGGAACGTCGGAATCACATAAACCATGCAAAGCCCGGGGTGCACCCCGGGCTTTGTGTGTGCTTCGCCCGCGCGGATCGCCCGCGCGGATGGACCGCCGGCCGCTACTCGTTGAACATCGACGTCCGGCCGCCATCCACCACCAAATCATGGGCGCTCACGAATCGGCCCGCGTCGCTGGCCAGATACAGCGCCGCTTCCGCGATATCGTCGGCCAGGCCGGACATCGGCAAGGGCGTCGCCTTCGCCAGATTGCTTTGCAGCTTCGCCATCTTGCGCGCGTTCTCCTCATCCGACAGCGTGTTCGCCCGCTCCGATCCGCCCCAGAAGATCGGCGTCGCAATCGCGCCCGGCGAGATCACGTTCACACGAATGCGGTCCGGGCCCAGCTCCACCGCCGCCAGCTTCGAGTAGTGCGTCAGCGCCGCCTTCAGCGCCGAATACAGCAGATTGCCCTGTCGATATCGAAGCCCCGCGATGCTCGAGTTATTGATGATCACCCCGCCACCGTTCGCCTTCATCGGCGCAACCGCGTAGCGCATCCCCAGCATCACGCTCGACAACAGCAAGTGCACGCCATCGTCGATCTGCTCTCCAGTGATCGAATCAATCGTGCCGCCAACGGGCCCGCCCGCGTTGTTGAACAGAATGTCTAGCTTGCCGAACCGAGCCAGCGTCTCGTCGACGGACGCCGCGATATCCGCCTCCTGGGTCACGTCGGCGTGGAAATAGACCGCGTTCTCGCCCAAGCGCGCAGCGATCCCGGCCCCCTTCTCCTCGGACCGACCGGTGATCACCACTCGCGCCCCCTCCGCCACGAAGAGCGCCGCGGTCGCCTCGCCAATCCCGCTCGTGCCGCCCGTAATCAGCGCCACCTTGTCCTGCAATCGATTCGACATCCGTCACCTTCCCTGATCCGTGGGCCGCGATTCTTGAGCCCGGAGTAGCGAAACCATGATTCCTGAGCGCGTCACTGCGCGACGTTGGAACCGATCCTCGCGCGATCCTACCTGGCAGACGAGTCCGGTTCTCGCCCCAGCGCCGACAGCGCGGTCGGCGCGCGTCAATCGTCACCACCCGCGCGCCCCCGCACGCGCAGGCGCCAACGGGACAGATCGTCTCGCTCCACTTCGTTACCGTCCGCCTGTTCCAGCCAGGCGCGCACGGCCCCACGGGTCCACGGCAGGCCCACGGCATTCGCGATCCCCCTCGCATACATCGGTCCGTCTTCCGCTTCCAGCACCGTCCCGATCCGCTCACCAAGGCTCTCCTCACCCGCTGCGAGCGCCCCGCCCGTCTCTGGCGCGGACTCCGTCTGCGACGCGAAGACGGCCAGCAAATCCCGTCCGTATCGCTCCGCCCGCACCCGACCGATGCCCTCCACCCGGAGCAGCGCGGCCTCCGAACGCGGACGACGCCGCACCAACTCCTGCAGCGTCTGATTGCCGAAGACGACGTACGCCGGAACCCCATCCGCCCGCGCCCGCGCAAGCCGCCAGGCGCGCAACTCGGCCGCCAGCGCCTCACCGCCCTCGCCCAGGTCATCCGCGGGCACGTCCCCACGCTCCCCCCCGCTCGACCCGACGCGAGGTCCCCGCCCACCACCAGCCGAGGGACGGCAGTTATCACAGTGCTCGCAGCGCGCGGACGCCGCCTCCCCGAAGTAGCCCAAGATCACAGCACGACGGCAACGCTTCGTCGTGGCGTACTCAACGATCCGCGCAAGCCGGGATTCCGCATCCGCCCGATGCTCGGAGATCGCCCGCGTGTCGATCCGCGCATCGGGATCCCGCGACAAGACGTGCAGCGCCGCCGGCGCAACCAGACCCGACGCGCGCAGCGCCTCCAGCACGTTGTTCGCCTGGTCGCTGGGCCGAACCACATCCTCCAGCCAGCCATCGCCCTGCGCCAGGTCCGTATCCACGAGCAACTGCGCCCACACCTCGCGCACCCGATCGTCGTTCGGATGCGCCTCGTCAATGAACCATTGCTGTGCCGCACGATCGTGCTGCGCGTAGAGCAGGACGCACTCGGCCGGCTCCCCGTCACGGCCGGCGCGGCCTGCCTCCTGGTAATACGCCTCAATCCGGCCGGGGAGGTTGAAATGGATCACATAGCGCACATCCGGCTTGTCGACGCCCATCCCAAACGCGTTCGTCGCCACGATCACCGGCGTCTCGCCGTCGTCGAACCGGTCCTGCACCGCCGTCCGTTGCCGCTGCGGCAGTCCCGCGTGATACGCCTCGGCCCCAACGCCAGCGTCCACCAGCGCCGCCGCGACTTCTTGCGTCCGGCTCCGCGTCCGCACGTAGACGATGCCGGACTGTCCTGCGTGCGCCTGCGCGAAGCCCACCACCCAGTCGATCCGGCGGCGAACACCATCCAGCCGCGTCACCCTCAGCTCCAAGTTCGGACGATCGAAGGAAGTCACGACCTCTCGCATCGCCCCGCTCAGACCTAGCCGGGCGGCGATGTCGGCACGCACCCGCGGATCCGCCGTCGCCGTCAGTGCCAGAAGTCGTGGCGACCCCAATTGCTCGCGAATCTCCCCCAGCGTCAGATAGTCCGGACGAAAGTCATGCCCCCACTGCGAAATACAGTGCGCCTCATCAATCGCCAGCAGATTCACGCCATGACGCCGCAGCCCGGCGATCAGCTTGGCGTTCCGCAACCCCTCCGGCGCCATATAGAGCAAGGGAATCCGTCCCTCGACGAAGTCCCGATAGCGAGCATTCTTCTCCGCCGAACTGACGGACGAGTTCAGGAACGCGGCTCCCACGCCCACCTGCGTAAGGCTTCGGACCTGGTCATGCATCAGCGCGATCAGCGGCGAGACAACAAGCGTGCGTCCAACCTCCAGCGCCGGCAGCACGTAGCAGAGGCTCTTGCCACTACCCGTCGGCATCACGCCGAGCACGTCCGTCTCCGCCAGGCCTGCCAGCACCTGCCCTTGCCCATCGCGCAGGTCCGGGTAGCCGAACGTCGTCCGCAGACGCTCGCGGTAGCCGGCAAGGTCGCTCGGAAACTCCTGGCTCAGGTTTGAAATACGACCGCCCACCTGACCCAGAAATGCCCCTGCGCACGGACCGGGCCTGCTCAGAACGCCCCGCCGCTCAGTCCCTCACGCTAGCCCTCGCCCGGCCTAGGTGCCCACCGGCGTGCGCCCCCTCGCCCGCGCCGACTGGATCATTCAGCACGCGATCCGGCGCACGACGGGCGTCAGCCCCGCTTGCCAACCCCTGCCGGTCGCGCGGCGCCCCTGGCCGGCTTCCGCCGCTTGTGCGCGCCCGGCGGCCGGCTACCGCTTGTCGTCGGTCGGCGCGGCTTGTGGCCGTGGGACGCTCGACCGCCAATTGCCCCCTTGTGCCCCTTGCGCGGACCGGACGGTCGACCCGGAGCCGTCGCACCCGGCGGACGCTTGGGCTCTGCGGCCGTGATCTGCACATCGCGCCCGCTCCGCAGCGGCAGCGTCGCCCGCGCCAGCAGCAGCGTCCCGACCACCGGCGCAACCTCCACCAGCGTGAAGTCGCCGTAGATATCGATCGCCCCGATCTCCCGCCCCGAGACCTCCGCCTCCGACGTGAATGCGGCCACAATGTCCGACGGCGACACCCCTTGTGCGCGTCCGGCGTCCAAGTGCAGCCGCGCCACCTCGCCCTCGCTGGCGGATCCTCGGCGCGGCGGCGGCCCCTCCTCCGCAGCGGGCTCCTCATGCCGTCCACCGGGGCCACCGTTCGCCAGGTAGATCGCCGCCGCCGCCACCTGCAGTGGATCGTGATCCTTCGCCAAGGTGCCCACCAGCGACGTGTACCGGCTCGCCGCACCGGACTCGATCGCCGTCACCAGCGAGCTCCGGAACATCTCCTCACGGCGGGCCGCGATATCAGCCGTCGTCGGCACGGGCATCTTCATCAGGCTCTGGCGGATCTGCCGCTCGATGAATCGCAACTTTCGCGTCTCGCTCGGGGCAACGAAAGTGATCGCGTCACCCTTGCGCCCCATCCGGCCCGTGCGCCCGATCCGATGAATGTAGGCGTCTGCGCTCCCGGGGATGTCGTAGTTAAAAACGTGCGTCACATCCGGAATGTCGAGACCGCGGGCCGCCACCTCGGTCGCGATCAACAGCGCCACCCGTCCATCCCGAAACGCGAGTAGCAGGCGCTCACGCTGCACCTGCGTAATATCGCCGTGAATCGCAGCAGCCGTATAGCCCCGGCCCTGCAGGGTGCCGGAGAGCTCGTCCACCTCGCGCTTCGTCCGGCAGAAGATGATCGCTGAGCTCGGCGACTCCAAATCCAGGATCCGCGTCAGCGCCCGCACCTTCTCGCGGTGGTGCGTCTCAACGTACATTTGGCGCGTTTGCGGCGCCGTCGCCGCCTCCCGGGCGATCGAAATCCGCGCCGGTTTGCGTTGATAGCGCTGCGCAAGCGCATCGATCCGTTTCGGAATCGTCGCCGAGAAGAGCGCGATCTGCCGCTCCTCCGGCACCTTGCCCAGGATGAACTCAATGTCCTCCACGAAGCCCATGTCCAGCATCTCGTCCGCCTCGTCCAGGACGACGGTGTTCACCGTAGAGAGGTCAAGCGTGCCCCGACGGATGTGATCCATGACGCGCCCCGGCGTCCCCACCACCACGTGCACGCCGGCCCGCAGGCCGCGCAGCTGCTGGTCGTACCCCTGTCCGCCGTAAACGGGCAGCACGGCCAGGCCGCGTGTGCGGCCCAGGTCCTGCATCGCCCGCGACACCTGTATCGCCAGCTCGCGCGTCGGAGCCAGCACCAGCGCCTGCACCTTTCGCCGCGCCGTCTCGACCCGCTGCGCGATGGGAAGGGCGAAGGCCGCCGTCTTGCCCGTCCCCGTTTGCGCCTGCGCCAGCACGTCGCGCCCCGCCAGCAGGAGGGGGATCGTCTGCGCTTGGATCGGCGTCGGCGTCTCGAACCCGAGCGCCTCGACCGCGCGAAGCCCATCGGCATCCAGTTCGAGTTCAGCGAATGTCGGCGGCATGGTGATCCTTCGGGGCTCCCCTGTGTGGAGCCAATGCATCGACGGCCCAGTCGCCGTGTCGCCTGGTTTCGATCGTGACAAGGCGTTGCTCGTGCCAACGCTGGGGCGGGCCCGCGAACGTGTGCCACGTGACAGGCCGGTCGCCCTCGCCCCTGCCATCCTCGCCCATGTGCGCCTGTCGTGCAGCGCCCGCGGGCCTCCGCACAACGGCCTCTGTAGCCCGGGACTACAAACGAGTGTCCGTCCGCACCGTACGACGCGCGACGACCGCTCGCTCAGCTCACCACGCCCGCGTCGCGGAGGTCGGCGATCGCGCCCGCGCTGAGCGCGAGATCTTCGGCCAGGATCTCGTTCGAGTGCTCCCCCATCAGCGGGGCCCGACGCAGCGGAACGTCGCTCTTGGACATGCGCGGGGCCCAGCCCAGCAGCCGGATCGTGCCGTGATCAGGGTGCGCAAGCTCGTGGATGAACCCGCGGCTCTTCAGATGCTCGTTGGCGAACAGGTCCACCGTGTCGAACACCGCGCTGCACGGCACCCCTGCCGAGCCAAGGTGCTCCATGACCTCCCACTTCGTGCGCTGCCCCGTCCAGGCGGCGATCTCCGCGCGCAGGGCGTCCGCCTGATCCAAGCGATCCGCTTCACTCTGGAAGCGCGGATCGCTGAGCAAGTCCGGCCGCCCCAGAGCCTCGCACAGCGTCGTCCACATACGCGGCGTGCTCGCCATCAGGTACGCGTAGTCGTTGGGTCCAAACGGCCTGCAGGCGTAGAGATTGACCAGCGCCCCATTGCCGCTCCCGGCCCGCGGCGCGACCGCTTCACCCCACTCGGCGCCGATCGAGACCCGCGTCCGCATGTAATACGTCATCGCCTCCTGCATCGAGATCTCCACCAGCTGCCCCTCGCCCGTGCGCTGCTGCTGCACATACGCTCCCAGCAGCGCCAGCGCCAGCTGCACACCCGTGCCGGAGTCGCCCACCGTCGGTCCCGGCATCATCGGTGGCCCGCCGGGATCGCCGGTCACCGAGAACGCGCCCGCCGCGGCCTGCGCGACCATGTCGTAGCACTTGTAGTCGGCGTAGGGACCACTCGTCCCGAAGCCCTTCAGCCGCGCGTAGATGATGCTGGGATGCGCCGCCCGGATCGCCTCGTAATCGATGTCCAGCTTCTCCACGACGCCCGGGCCGTAGTTCTCCACGAACACGTCGTAATGCGGGATCATCTCCAGCAGCAGCGCGCGTCCCCGCGGCTGGCTCAAATCGAGCACGATGCTGCGTTTGTTACTGTTCCAATTCAGAAAGTAGGGCGAGTTGCCCTGGCCCTGCCGTGTGCGCCGCCCAGGGTCCCCGTACTTCGGTGGCTCCACTTTGACGACATCGGCGCCCATCCACGCCAGCGCCTGCGTGCACGAGGTACCGGCCTCGTACTGCGTCATATCGAGAATCCGCATCCCATCCAGCGCCGGCATGCATGCTCCTTTCGATCAGCTCCCGGGACAACCGCGGCCATGCTAACGCGCGCTGCGGCAGGCGCCGCGACCACGAGCCCCGTCTCCCCAGCGCAGACCTCCCTCTATGCAAGCGCCCCGCCTGCACCTGAGGCACCCCGAACCCGCCCCAGTCCGGCGGCCACTCTCCGCGATGCTAAAATCGCCCCGGAGCGTTCGGGATCATCAGAGGAGGTCTCATGCCCGCCTTCCCCTCCCTGGAGTGGCTGCAGGCCCTTCGCGACATCGTCAACAGCGACCCCAACTTCCGCAAGTTCGGCACGATCGATTGCGAAATGGGTATCGAAGTTGGCGAGCGCCACTGGAAGGTCGTCTTCGAGGCCTTCGAGGTCGCAGACGTCGCTGCCAGCACCGCCGCCGAGACTGATGAGCTCGACTTCGTCCTCACTCAGCCCCCCGACGCCTGGCGCGAGATGATCGAGAACATCAAAACTCACGGCGCCGCCGACCTGCACCACACCCTCAACACCCTCGACCTCGAGGCGCCCGAGAACTTCGCCCGCGGTGCGGACTTCTACCGTCGCGACAAGTTCTACCGCTTCAACCAGACCCTGCAAGACTTCTTCGACGCCTCCGCCAAGCTCGAAACAACCTTCCCCAGCGAGGCCGCCGGCTCCGCCCCCTGACCAGCTCCTACGCCTCCTCCAGGCCCAGATTGTGGCGAAACTGGATGCCCCACCGGCCGTCCCGAAAGGTGGCGATCCAGATCGCCTGATACGCCCCCGAGGCCCGGCCGCCATCATCGATCCGGCGGAACCTGACCTTGAACACCGCCGACGACACCGATCGGGCAACCGCCTCCACCGTGTCGAACGTTGTCTGACGCCACTTCGGATCGCTGCGCAGGATGATGTTCCAGGGCAGCTGCGCGGCCGAGCCGACATCCGCGGCCGTTGCGATTGTCAGCGCAACACCGCTGTAATTCTGGTACGTAAACGGGAAGTGCATCGTGGCCCGATACGCCTCCAAGTCACGATCATTGATCGCCACTCGATGGAGATCCAACACACCCTCGGCAGTGTTCATCACGTCCTCCCAATCAACCCCAGCAGCGACCGGCCCCACGGGCCCGCGCCAGCCGCCCTCGGCTCCCACCGAAGCAGATAGCCCGAACGCGTAAGATGATCTCACGAGAGCACGCTGGAGGTACCCGTGACCGACTTCGATGTCCTCGTGGTTGGCGGTGGCTGGGGCGGATACACGGCGGCTCGGACGATAGCCCAGCACGGCGGCCGCGTCGCCCTTGTTGAGCAGGACAAGATCGGCGGTGTCTGCCTGCACCGCGGATGCATTCCCACCAAAGCCCTGCTGGAGACCGCCGCCATCGCGCGCCAGGTGCGCCGTGCGCCCGCCCATGGCCTCAAAGTCCCACCGCCCCAACTCGACTGGCCCCAGGCGCTCGACTTCAAGAACAGCGTCGTCGACAAACTCCACGCAGGCATGCAGCAAGCGCTTGACCTCGCGAAGGTCGAGCGGATCGACGGCACTGCGCGGATGACCGCCGCCACCGAGGTGCGCGTCGCGCCCTCCGCAGGTGGCGCCACGACCGAGATCGTCGCCAAGGACCTCATCATCGCGACCGGTTCCCAGCCCGCGGGCCTGCCGTTCTTCCCCGTTGATGGCGCCCGCATCATCACCTCGGACCACGCCATCGACCTGCCACCGCCCGCGCGCCCAATCATCGTAGGAGGCGGCGCCGTCGGAGTGGAGTTTGCATCGCTCTGGACGGATCTAGGAAGCGACGTCGTCCTCCTAGAGCTCCAACCGCAGCTGCTCCCACAAGAGGATGCGGACATCGCCCGCACGCTGGCTACACAGCTCGCCGCGCGCGGCGTCGACGTTCGCACCGGCGCCGCCATCGACGCCGACAGCGTCCGGATCGGTCCCCAGGGCGTCCAGCTTGAGATCGAACAGGACGGAGAGCGCCACGCGCTCAGCGGCGACGTGGTGCTCGTCGCGATCGGCCGGCGGCCTCGCTCGGATCAGTCCACGTGATAAATCGCAGCCGCGTTGTCGTGCAGGATCTTGCGCAGGAGATCCTCGGGCAGGTCCGCCATGGTCTCCTCGATGAAGTCCTTCGGCACGTCCGCGATCGACGCGGGCCCCGGCGACATGCTCGTCGGGTGGGGGAAGTCCGTCTCGTACAGCAGGTTGTCCGGTAGGTGTTCCAGGATCGCCCTCGTCACCGGGCTGCGCTCGAACCAGAAGCAAGCGTAGTACTGGCGGCGGAAGTATTCGCTCGGCAGCAGCGTGCGCTCTGGGTGCGTCGTCGGCCCACCATTGTTGAGCCATTGCCAGTCCATCGCGTCCAGGGCGAACGGAACCCAGCCGATGCCGCTTTCGACCGACACGAACTTGAGGTCCGGGAACCGATGGGGAACCCCCGCCATGATCGTTTCCGAGATCGCACGGGCGTTGTGCATGAAGATCATCACCGACGCCATCGAGACCCGGGCGACCGGCGAGAGGCTCTCATGGCCGCTCTGCAGAACGCTGGTGTCCCCCGACGCGATGTGGAAGTTGATCGACAGGCCACGCTCCTGCGCGGTCGCCCAGAGGCGGTCCCAGTACGGATCGCTGAGGGCGGGCTGGCCGTAGGAGTCCGGCTCGTTCGAAAAGATGATCCCGCGATGCCCCATCTTGGCGCAGCGGTCGATCTCCGCGATCGTCTGGTCCAGGTCCCAGAACGGCAGCGCACTGATCGGCAGGAGCCTGTTTGGATCCACGCTGCACCATTCCGTGAGGAAATCGTTGTAGGCGCGCACACAATCCAGTTGCAGCTCCGGCTCGTTGAGGTCCATGAAGCGCCCGGATCCAAATCCCCCTACGTTGGGGTAGATGACCTGGGCGTGCATGCCGTACTCGTCCATGCGCTCGATCCGGTCACGCGGGCGGAACGACGCCGGGTCCACGTCCTCGATGGAGGGCGGAAAAGAAGGGTAGGGCTCCTTCCAGCCGGCCGACGCCATGACGGGGTGCTGCTGGCCCCGCTTGCCGCCAAGCACCCAGTACCACTTGCCGTCCTCGGGGTTCTCCTCCACGTGGGGGATTCTGTCACCCCACTTCTTCGACACCCGGGCGGTCCACACGTCCGCCGGTTCCGTGATGTGCGTGTCAACGTCGATGACCTTGATACGTTCGGTGATCGTTGCAGGCATGCCGTCTTGTCTCCTTGCCAGGTGGGCCAGCGACGGTCCCTCGCGAGTGCTCCATCGCTGGCGGCGCATGTTCAGCTGCGGACCTCAGCTCTGCCCCCTTCATACCTGTTCGCTCCGCGCACCGCAAACGCGGATCCAGCTTGGCCGCAGGCAGCACGCGGTCGAGCGCGACCGTCTCACACACGGTCGAGCGACGGACCCGCCGCTCGCGTGTTTCCGGCAGCGAATCACCTCCTCATCCCCGGCATCGCGGACTTCGGAAGTGCAATCCGGCAGAGGGCCTCCCTCGTGGAGTTGGAACGCGACCGCCCGCGCTTGCTACAACCGGGAGGCGCCGCCGTCGACGCCCCACCCGCCCCCACTCCCGACGGCACGCCCCGCGCCCGCAGACGCCCATACCCCCCCTCCGAAATTAACTTCTGTTATTGACTTGACTCCCCCCCGCGTGATGATGCGGCGAATCGGTCGCTGCACCTCCGCCCCGGTGGTGGACGTTGTGCACGGCCCAGGAAAGGGAATCGCGAATGAGCGAGAAGAACTATTGGACGAGTTTGCGGCACCGGAAGATCTCCCGCCGCACGATGCTGCAGGCGAGCGGGCGCGCCGGTGTGGGCGCCGCCGGATTGGCCCTGGTGGGCTGCGGCGACGACGACGATGACGACGACGCCGCGACCGCCGCCACGGAACAGGCCGAGGAGCAAGCGGAGGAACAGGCGCAGGCCCAAGCCGAGCAGGCCGACGACCAGGCCGACGACCAGGCCGACGACCAGGCCGAGGAGCAGGCCGCGCAGGCCGAGCCCGAGGAGGAAGAGGAGGAGCAGGCGGTCGCGACGGGTGATACGGACACGGAATTCACTCTGCGAGTCGCCATCGCGCAGGCGGCGGGCGGCATCGACTGGATGGGGCCGGGCGGCGGCCAGCCCCAGTCGTGGCCGCACTGGGACACCCTGGGGCAGTGGGACCAGCTCTCGAGGGAACTGGTGGCGGCCGCGGGGACCATGGAATGGATCGAGGACTTCACGGCGGCTGTGGCCCACCTCAAGCCGGGCATGACGTTCCATGACGGCGCGCCCGTGACCGCGGAGGACCTCAAGTTCTCGATCGATCGCATTGGCGGCATTGCCCCCTACAACCCCGACGGCAAATTCGACTCCCGCTTCACCTGGAAGGTCGCCGCCGTCCGGGATGAGGCCACCGTGACGGACGAGCTCACCGCGCGGATCCCGTTGAACACGGACGCGTCGGCGTTTGGCGTGATCGGGACGGAGATAGGCCTGGTGCCAAAGCACATCGTCGAGGAGATCGGGGACGAGGCGTTCAACAACACCGGGGTGGGCAGCGGCCCCTTCGCGCTCGAGTCGTACGAGCCGGGCGATCTCGTGAGGAGTTCGCGCTTCGAGGGCTACCACGTCGAGGCCGGCTCGACGCACCGCCAGCACACGCCCTGGATCCAGGAACTCCAGCAGATCGTGCGGCCGGAGCCGCTGAGCCGCGTGGCCGCGCTGGAGGCCGGCGAGGCCGACATGGCGCTGTTCCTGCCGCCGGACTTGGTGGAGGAGAGCTTCCTCGACAGCGATGATTTCCAGGTGCTGTACGTCGGTCCCGCCAACGCCTTCAACATTACCTGGAACACGCTGAGGCCGCTGGCAGACGGATCGTTCCCGTTCCAGGACATCCGCGTGCGCCGGGCGATGAACCACGCCGTCAACATCGACGCGATCATCGGGTCCCTCACAGGCCAGGAGAAACGGGCGTACGGGATCCCCGGGTCAGGCTCGTTCGGCGCCATGACGGACGAACAGAAGGCGGAGCGGACCTACGAGTACAACCCGGAGAAGGCGCGCGCCTTGCTGGCCGAGGCCGGCTACGCGGACGGCTTCCACGCCCCCTTCTGGGGCCACAAGGGAACCGTCGCCAACACGGAGGAGACCGCGCTGATCATCCAGCAGGACCTGGAGAAGGTTGGCGTCACCACAGACCTGCAGGTCGACTTGCAGGCCGTCTTCCGGCCGCGCTTGGGGCTGAAAGGCGACGACGGCATCCACGAGGCGGCGGGAATGCACTTCTACTTCGTCAACCAATTTCCGGATCCGGCCGGCAATATCAACGCGTGGTTGGACGAGACCGGCTCGATCGCGCAAGCGCAATACCCGGGCTCCGGCATCCAGGAGCTCGTCGAGGCGCAGCGCACGGCGTTCGATCCGGCCGAGCGCGAGAAGATCATCAACGAGCTCGCGGTTCTCGTCTACGAGAACGCAAACTTCCTCTTCCTCATCGAGCCGGTCAATGTGGGCGTCCTGCGGAATAACCTCGAGTGGAAAGAAGTCGGCACTCAGCAGGATCACTCGGCCTACTGGGGGATCCGCCCGCTGGCCACCTAGGCGCCTTCGGTAGGTCTGAAGTGGGCGCGCGACCGCGAGCATGACAACCAACAGCCTCTGGGGGATTCTGGCCTCGCGCCTCCTCCAGGGGCTGTTGGTCGTGTTCCTGGTCGTCTCCGCCGTCTTCTTCGTCAGCCGGGTGACGCGCGACCCGATCGCGTTCCTGGCCAGCGATCAGTCGACGCAGGCGGAGATCGAAGCGCTGAAGGAGCGGTTCGGGCTGAACGACCACGTCGTCGTGCAGTACGGGCGCTTCCTCTGGGACACGGTCCAGCTCGACATGGGCCGGTCACTGCTCAACGGCCGGGACGCCCTCGGCGAAGTCAGCTCGCGGGTCGTGAAGACGCTACAGCTGGGCGTCGCCTCGCTGCTGTTCGCCATCGTGCTGGGCCTGTCGACGGGGGTGATCGCGGCGTTGCGCCGGGGCCGTCCGGCCGACTGTCTGGCCCGGCTGCTGGCCGTGTTCGGCCAGGCCGTGCCCGACTTCTGGCTGGGCTTGATGCTGATCTTCTTCTTCAGCGTCGAGCTGGGCTGGCTACCCACGGGGGGCAGCGGCAGCCTCAAACACATGATCCTGCCCATGATCACGATGGGGACGTTCACCTCCGCCGCGGTCATGCGGCTGACCCGCTCCGGCATGATCGACGCGATGGATGCGGATTTCGTGCGCACGGCGCGGGCCAAGGGCCTGCCCGAGCGCACGGTCGTCGTTCGCCACGCCCTGCGCCACGCGCTGCTGCCGGTGGTGACGATCCTCGGGATCCAGGCGGGCCGGCTGATCGCCGGGGCGTTGGTCGTGGAGACGGTCTTCGCCTGGCCCGGCGTCGGCCGGCTGACGATCCAGGCGATCGGTGGGGGCGACTTCCCGGTCACGCAGACCGCGATCCTGCTGATCGCGGCCTCGATCGTGCTGGCCAACATCGTCGTCGACCTCTCCTACCGGCTGGTTGACCCCCGCATTCGGGCCGGATCCGCTTGATGACCGCGCCGAACGTCGCGATCCCGGTCCTGGCGCCCCCGAGCCGGCGGCGCACACGCCACTGGAAGCGGCTGGCGCTGCTCACCCCCTCCCTGCTGATCGTGACGCTGTTCCTCGTCGCCGCGATCTTCGCGGACGTCCTCTCGGTCTACGACCCGCGCGAGATCGTGCTCCCGGACAAGCTGATCCCGCCCGTCTTCGACGGCGGCAGCTGGGATCACGTCCTGGGCACCGACCACCTGGGCCGCGACATCCTCGCCCGTCTGCTGGCCGGCGCCCGCATCTCCCTGACCGTCGTCGTGATTGCGGTCCCCGCGGCGGCCATCGTCGGCACCCTGGTCGGCCTGCTGGCCGGCTGGCGCCTGGGCTGGGCGGACCGGGTGCTGATGCGGGTCGTGGATATGCAGCTGGCCTTCCCGGCGCTCCTCTTCGCCATCCTCGTGGCCGCCGTCTGGGGCCCCAGCCTGCGCAACGTGATCCTCATCATCACGCTCTGTACCTGGTCCGGCTACGCGCGCCTGGTGCGGGGCGACGTGCTCTCGCTGCGCGAGCGGGAGTTCGTCCTCGCCGCGCGGGCCATCGGGGCGCGGGATCTGCGCGTGATCTCCCGCCACCTGCTGCCCAACCTGTTCAACACCGTCGTCATCCTGATGACGATGGAGGTCGCCACCGTGATTCTGTTCGAAGCGGGGCTGAGCTTCCTCAACGTCGGGGTCGGGGCCGGGATCTCCTCCTGGGGGGTCATGATCTCGGAGGGGCGCAACTTCATGACGATCGCCTGGTGGCTGATCTGGATCCCCGGCCTCGCGATCGTGCTGATCTCGCTGACCGCCATGATGATGGGCGACTGGCTGCGGGACGCCCTCGACCCGCGCCTGCGGAACCTGCGCTGATCTGAGTCTGCCCCGATTGCGCATGGCTTGCAGTCGGTAGGGGGATCTCGCAGAATCCGTTGGAACCGAGCCGGTGGAGACGGGTGGTCCAGCACTCCGATCGACCGCCGAGCCAGACCGTTCAGAATTGAGGCTCCGCTATCGGGAGCCGGGGACGATCCCCCGCGCCGTCGTCTCGATCCGATAGACGCTCGTTCCCGCCGTCATGAACAGCGACGAGAACCCGTCACCACCGAACGTGAGATTGGCGGCGTGCTCGTCCAGCTCGAAGACACCCAAGTACTCGCCCAACGCCGTGTGCACCGAGATACCCCCAGCGCCCGTGGTCCAGAGTCGCCCCTCCGTATCGACCTTCATGCCATCCGGCACCCCTGCTCGGGCGTCCGCCGACTGGTCGAGGAATTGCGTCCGCTCACCCAGCGTCAGGTCATCATTAACGTCGTATCGCCAGATCCGCGGGTCTTGCGAATCACCGATATATAGCGCGGACTCGTCCGGGCTAACGCCAGGCCGTTGGGCTGTGAGAACCCCTCCCTGACGACGCAATGAAGCGCACCGTCCGGATCGATCCGATAGACCCCCTGGAAGTCGAGCTCCGGCGTCTGCCCCTCTGCCCCCTGGCTGGGCGTCTTGCCGGTATCGGCGCCGTACGTCGGGTCCGTGAAGAAGATCGCCCCCGACGAATGCACGACGAGATCGTTGGGGCTGTTCAGCGCCTTACCATCCCAGCGCTCGGCCAAAGCGACGCTACGGCGGGAATCCCCATACTCGATCCGGGACACCCGGCGCCCCCCGTGCTCACACGCGAGCACGTTGCCCTCGGCATCCAGGGTGAGCCCGTTGGACCAACCGCTCGGCGCGCGGTACACCTCGGCCTCGCTCTGGCCGGGGCGCCACCGATGCATGCGATTGCCCGGAATGTCGCTGAAGAGCAGCGCCTTGTCCGTGGGGATCCAGACCGGTCCCTCGGTGAAGCCGAAGCCGCTGCAAAGCCGGCTCTCCGTGCCGCGCAGGAGGTCAGAGATCCCGTGGTCGTCTTCGATTCGCATCGTCTGCTGATTCTGTCACAGCTTTGCCGAGTCGGCCCCGCTGGGGCGTGCTTCCCCGTATTCTGCGTCAGCGGTCAGGGCAGCAGAGCTACGGAAGGTGACGATGTACAACTCAGTGAAACAGAAGCTTGCCGAGGGTAAGCAGGTCGTCGGCGGAACCATCCAGACTCCGGACCCGGACATCTACCGCGCCATGGCGCACGCCGGCTTCGACTTCCTCTGGATCGAGATGCAGCACAGTCCCATGACCTATCAGGATGTCGCGCGGATGATCTGGGCCGGCCGCGACGCCCCCGCGATCCCCTTCATCCGCGTCCCCGACGCGACCGAAGGCGATGTCCAGAAGGCCGTCGACATCGGCGCCTTGGGCATCATCGTGCCCATGGTCACATCCGTCGCGAAGGTCCAGGCCGCCGTCAAGTTCGCAAGCTACCCCCCGCGCGGCGCGCGCAGCCAGGGAGGCGGGCAGTACGGCGCCTTGTGGGGCAGCGATTACCGCCAAACAGCCAACGACAACATCATGGTCGTGGGAATGATCGAGTCGCCGGAAGGGGCCGAGATCGCCGACCAGATCGCGTCGGTGGAAGGCGTCGACGTGGTCTTCGTCGCGGCCACCGACCTCAGCAGCTTCTCCGGCTTGAAGCAGGGCGACGCGGGCTACGAGGCGCTGGCGGCGAAAATCCGCGACGAGACGCTCGCCGCGGGTCGCGCTGTCGGCGGGCCGAATGCGTGGCAGGGCAGGCAGGGCTATAGCTTCTTCCAAGCGCCACCGGCCGAAGTGCTCGTGCGCCGGGGCGCGAAAGCCCTGCTCGCCGAAACAACCTCAGGCGTCGCCGAGACCGAGGGATCCGAGCGTTAGCGAAATCCAGGGTCGCGCCACTGAGGCCCGCCGGCGGGATTTCTTCGGACCCGGCGCGGGCGCTCAACCCACGGTCAGGCGGACTTCATCGGCTCGATCACCTGGGCCGCGAATCGCTCCACGGACTCGGTCGACGTCACGTGCCCGAAGTCCAGCACGAAGTGCGATATCCCCAATTCCGCCCAGCGCTCGAGGGTCGCGCGCCACTGCTCGCTTTCGGCGTCGGTGGTCGGCAGCGGCGCTTCGCGGGTGGCGCTGATCTCGATCGAGGCGGGGTCGCGCCCCGCCGCCTCCGCCGAACGCCACACGATGTCGCGCTTGCGAATCCAGTCCGTCTCCTCCGCGGGCATGAACATGTTCCACATGTCCGCCCGCCGACCCACCAGCGGCAGCCCGATCTGCTCGCCCTGGCTACCGATGCAGATCGGCGGAACGGGATTGGGCAGCGGTGGCGCCATCGCGTCGCGGATCTGAAAATACTTGCCCTCAAAGCTGGGCGACTCTTCCGTCCACATCAGACGGCAGATCTGCACCACCTCCTCCAACTGCCGCAGCCGCGTAGCGACGGACGGGAACTCGTAGCCGTACGCCGCGTACTCCTCTTGCCGCCAGCCCGCGCCGATGCTCAGGATGAAGCGCCCGCCCGACAGCGCCTGCAACGTCGCGGCCATCTTGGCCGTCAGGGCGGGGTTCCGGTAGCCATGTCCCAGGACGTGATGGCTGAGCAACACGTTGGGAAACTTGGCCGCCACCCACGTCATCGTCGTCCAAGCCTCCAGGAAGGGATCGGTCTTGCGATCGAAGCCCCAGAAATGGTCCGCCATCCAGACCGAATCGAACGACCGCAGCGCTGTCGGCAGGATGTGCTCGACTTGGTACTGCACGATCGGCACGTGGTCGCTCTCAGGCGGACCGATCACGGGTGCAATCCAGCCGAATTTCAATGCTGCCACGGTTGCCCACTCCTTCGTGCGAATCCAGCCATCCCCGCGTCCGGGTCGATGCCTGGCACGCTAACGCCAGCGAGGCCCCAGACCAAGACGCTTGCTCGAAGTCCGGCTCCCAATCAACCCCGCCGCGCGGGCAGGCACATGCAAACGCCGGCGGGAGCACGGTCATCGGATTGACGGGATCGCCCGGCATCGGCGCTACGCTCCGCTGGTCGGTCCGACGGCAGAGATGTAAGGCCAGCCATGCCCGCTAGCAAGCACTTCCCTCCGGATCCCGCTTCCCCCGGCCGCCGCCTCGAGGGCAAAGTCGCGATCGTCACCGGCGCCGGGTCACGCGGTCCCGGGATTGGCAACGGCCGCGCGGCCGCCATCTGCTTCGCGCGGGCCGGGGCGCGCGTCCTGCTGGTCGATCGCGACATCGACGCCGCCCAGGAGACGCTCGCGATGATCGACGCTGAAGGAGGCGAGGCGCTCACACACCAGGCGGACGTCACCACCTTGGAGGATTGCCAAGCGATGGTCCAGGCCGCCCTGGACCGTTGGCAGCACGTGGACGTGCTCCACAACAACGTGGGCATCTCCGGGCGCGGCACCGTCGTCGAGACCGACCTGGACGATTGGAATCGCGTCCTCAACATCAACGTCACCGGGATGATGCTGGCCAGCAAGGCCACGATCCCCGCGATGACAGCGTCTGGCGGGGGAAGCATCATCAACATCTCGTCGATCGCCGCCATGCGCGCACGGGGGCTCACCCCCTATACGACCTCCAAGGGAGCGGTCATCGCCCTAACCAAGGCAATGGCGGTCGACCACGGCCGTGATGGCATCCGCGTGAACTGCATCGCGCCGGGTCCGGTCTACACACCGATGGTCGGCGCAGGCGGCGAGATGCCCGCCGACCTCCGCGAGCGCCGGCGACTCGCCTCGGTCCTTGAGATCGAAGGCAGCGGCTGGGACATCGGCTACGCGGCGCTCTTCTTGGCCTCCGACGAAGCGCGCTATATCACCGGTGTCGTCCTCCCGGTTGACGGTGGCGTGCTGCTCCGGGGCCCCGCCCGCTAGCCGGGGTCCGCTCGTCTGCATCGCCCGGGAATTCACTCCACCGGCACGAAGATGCAGTTCCGGGCCGCCCCATCGACGGCCTGCGACAGATGCCCCTTGCCGGAGACGTCCTCCACCAGGATCACTTCGCCCGCGCCAATGACCCGGCTCTCGCCATCGCTCGCGGTGATCCGCACCCCCGCATCAAGGTTGATGATGTATTGCCGACGCGGGGCCGGGTGCCAGTCCAGATCGTAGTCCGCGGGCACCTCCCGGAAGATGATGCCGCTGGCCGGCAGGCGCTCGGAGAGCTTGCCGGCCCGGCTCACCAGTCCACAGTCGATCTCGATGTCCCGGAAGTGCGACTCGCCGGTCGCATCGGCATAGAGGTTGTGCAGGTGCATGACGTCCCCAATCTGACGCGTGTCCCCGCGCGACGGATCGCCACGCTCATTGCATCTTCGGAGCCCATCGCGAAGTCCGTCAACGAACACCGCCTGGGGCCATCGGCGCACCGACCGCCCGCACGCCGCGGCCGCCGCGTAGGCTGCGAAGGGTCGGCGCCAAGTCGCCCGCAGGCGAGTCGAGGGATCGTGGCAACCAAGCACGCGGATGTCGTGATCTGCGGGGGCGGTGTGATCGGCCTCGCGACCGCGTACCACCTCGCGCAACGAGGCGTACCGACGCTCATCATCGAAGCCGACGCCGTGGCCGCTGGCGCCAGCGGCGCCGCCGCGGGACTGCTCTCCCCGCCAACGCTCGCACAGCTGCGCACGCCTTTCGGACCGTTGCTGCAGTCGAGCTTCGACGCGCACTTGGCGCTGGCCGGCCACCTCCCCGACGAGTCGGGAGTCGACTACGAATTCGCACGCGGCGGCATGCTGCAGGTCGCGCTGACCGACGTCGAGGAGCGCACCGACCGCGAGCGCGTCGCCGCGGAACGCCGCGCCGGCCTGCCCACGCGCTGGCTCGACCCGGACGAGGCGCGCTCGCTGTGCGGCTGGATCGACCTGCCGATTCGTGGGGCCGTCTTGCCGGCCGACAACGCGCAGTGCGACGCCTATCGGTTTTCGCTCGCCCTCCTCGCCGCCGCAGAGCGGCTGGGCGCCTCCGTCCGCACGGGACGCGTGACAGGTGTCGCCCGCACCGGCGATCGTTTGACCGGCGTCTACGTGGGCGAGGAGCTGATTCCGTGTGGGACTGCCGTGTTCGCGATGGGCCCATGGACGAAGGCCGCCGCATCGTGGTTCCAGACGCCCGTCCCCATCGAGCCGCTGAAGGGCCAGATCGTCCGGGTCCGCACCTCTCAGCCGGCACCCCGCTACGGCTTCGGGGACCACGGCGATAACTATGCGACGCCCAAGGCATCTGGCCTGGTCTACCTCGGCACCACCGAAGAGCGGGCCGGCTTCGACATCTCGCCGACCACGGCGGCGCGCGACCAGATTTTGGCCTTCGCACTCCGCGCTTCGGCCACCCTGGGCGAGGCGGACGTGATCCAGCAGACGGCCTGCCTGCGGCCCCTATCGGCCGACGGCCTGCCGATCATCTCCCCCGTCCCCGGGCTCCAGGGCGCGTTCGTCGGATCGGGCCACGGACGCAAAGGGATTCTGCTGGCCCCGCTCAGCGGCCAACTGCTCGCACAGCTGGTTCTGGGCGAGCAACCCGCGTTGGATCTCCGTCCGTTCGATCTACGCCGATTCTCGTCCTAAGGCGACGCGACTGGGACCAATACCCTCCGCCGCCCCTCCCGTGCATCCGTCCCTCCCAAGCCGTCGGCAGCGTGCCGCGATCGTGCGCGCCAAGCAACGGCTTCTCTGCGCTGGCGTCCCGGCGGCTAGGCTCAGCGCATGTTGGCACGCATGCCGGCTCTGCAGTCGGCTGACTACCGACGGCTGTTCTACAACACCGTGCTGGCGGCAGCAGCGCGCTGGGCGCTGATGCTGGCGCGAGGCTGGCTCGTCTTTGAACTCACCGACTCCACTGGGGCGGTCGGCATCGTCACGTTCGCTGGGATGGCTCCGTTCCTGGTCTTGGGGCCCCTGTTCGGTGGCCTGGCGGATCGTCTCGACCGACGACGCATGGCGATCGGCGCTGCAAGCCTGGGCGTCATCTTCTCAGGCGCGCTCGGCGTGCTGGTCATCGCGGATGTCGTTGCCACCTGGCAGGTCGTGCTGCTGGCGGTCTTCCAAGGCACCACGATGGCCATGGTCGCGCCCGCCCAAGAATCGCTGATGCCCAGCCTGGTCCCACGCGAGCATCTGCTGAATGCCGTGGCGCTCAGCGGGCTCGCGCGACACGCCTCACGCATCGTCGGGCCCCTGGCCGGCGGCGCGCTCCTCGCGACCCTGGGCGCCGGTTCCGTGTTCTTCCTTTCGGCGGGTCTGCTGCTCTTCGCGGTCGTCCAGCTCTGGCGGATTCGCTGGCGGCCCGCGCCGACGCCCACATCAACCCGGCAGCCGCTGGGCCGGCTCGGCGGTGAAGTCGCCGAGGGCATGCGCTACGCCTGGCAGGACCGGCGCGTCCGGCTGGTGCTCTCGCTCTTGGGCGCGCACTGCGGGCTGACGATGGCGTTCGATTCGCTGCTGCCGCGGCTCGCCACAGACATTGGTGGCGGCAGTACGACGTTCACCGCGATGATCGTGGGTATCGGTGTGGGAGCGCTCATCGGGACGTTAGCCCTGTCGCAACTACGCCAGGAGGCGATGCGCGGATCCGTGTTCGCCGCGACTGGCCTGGGCAGCGGTCTGGCGATGATCATCCTGGGACTCGCGCAGACGCCGGCCGTGGCCGTGATCGGGGCGGCCCTCGCCGGCGGCACGCAAGCGACTTACATGGCGATCTCCGCGACCTTGATCCAAACGATCGTCCCGGACCATCTGCGGGGCCGGGTGATGTCGCTCTACTTGATGCTGGCCGCCGGCCACATGGCGTTCATGAACCTGGGTTTCGGTTTCTTCGCGGATGGCACCGGCGTTCGCGTGCTCATGGTGGGGCCGGGCGTGATCTGGGTGGGCGTCTTCCTGCTGGCCACTGTGACGCGGACCGACCTGCGCTACCTCCTGCGACGCGGCGCGTTCGTCCCCGCCAAAGGCGTTGCCTAAGTCACGGCGCTGCCGGTGATTCGGCGACCTTCCCGCTCGCACTATTGAGGCCTTGGGCGCCCCAACCCAGGCCTCGACGAGCGTCGCGCGAGTAGCTCCCGACGGCACCAGGCACGCTCCAATGCCTCTGCCCGCCGTCGCCACTCAGACCCGAATCACCGCCTCCTGTGCGAACGAAGCCACCATCTGGCCGTCGCGGTTCCAGACCGCCCCGCGCGCGAACCCCCGAGCCTGCGCGACGGTCACCGGACGCTGTTCCACGAACAGCCACTCATCCATCCGGAAAGGCCGGTGATACCACATCGCGTGATCCAGGCTGACGCAGAAGACATCGGAGTCGGCCCACGTCTTCCCGAAGGGGACGAGCACGTTGTCCGAGATCGACTCGTCGCTCTGGTACGCGAGCATCGCCGCGTGCAGATTGGGATCGGCCGGCAGCTCCCCATCGGCCCGGATCCACGTGCGGATGCCACCGGAGGTGGAGAGCCCCCTCGCTGCCCACGGGGCGTTGACCACGCGCACATCAATTCCGCGCTCCCGCAGCGCCCACTCCGCCGGGAGCGGAAGCGGATCGAGGCTCGCCATCAGCTCCGTGAAGCGCGGCAGCGTCTCGGGATCCGGCAGACGATCGAAGTCCTTCGGGCGCTTCCCTTCGACCGGCACACCATCCTCAGGCCGCGTGAGTGACGCGGTCAGCTCGAAGACCGCGGGACCGCCCTGGCTCGCCGTTACCCGCCGGGTGCAGAAGGTCCGCCCGTCGCGCAGTGGGGTGACTGTGTAATCGAACGGCTCTCCCGGCTGCCCGCCCCGCAGGAAATACGCGTGCAGGGAATGGATACGCCGCCCCCCGTCGACACTGGCGAGCGCGGCCGCCGTCGCCTGACCGAGAAAGTGTCCGCCGTAAGTCGCGGGAGCCCCATCGCTCCGCGAACCCTCACCGCGGTAGACGCCTTCACCGACCGGCTCTGGACTGAGCAGCCGAATCAGCGCGGATAGTGCATCACTCATCCGCTGATTTTGCCACAGAGCTGGTCCTGCCGGGAGCGACGCACGATCGACCGGTCGAAGAAGTCACCCCCCGTCACGATCCCGATCCGCTCGACGAGAAGATCCGCTGCATCGACGGCGCTGCGACGCGGCCGCTCGAACAGGCCCAGCGCAAGCATGTCCGCCCGAAGAATGCGACCAATCGACCGGATGAAGTGCAAACGATAAGGAGGTGGAGGTGGGCGATATCGCAGGCGCGACCGATCAGGCCCTGCCTTCGGCTATCGTCCAGCGTGACCCCCCGCTCATTGGGCCCCCGGGCCGCAACCGAGCACTGGGGGACGACACACCAGACTGCACAGCCGAGAGCGGCCCCACACATGAACAAGCTTCTGATCGCCAACCGCGGTGAAATCGCAATCCGAATCATCCGCGCCGCCGAGGAACTCGGCGTCCGTACCGCCGCGATCTACTCGGAGGACGACGCGGACTCCTCGCACGTCAGGCGGGCCGATGAAGCACACGCCCTTGGCGGCCGAGGCGCGAGCGCCTATCTCGATATCGAGCGGGTGCTCACCATCGCGCAAGAAAATGGCTGTGACGCTGTCCATCCGGGCTACGGCTTCCTCGCGGAGAACGCCGCGTTCGCCAGTCGGTGTGCGGAGCAGGGGATCGCGTTCGTCGGTCCGTCGGTCGAGACCCTTGAGATGCTCGGTGACAAGGCTCGCGCGCGGAGACTCGCGCAGGAGCATGACGTACCCGTACTGCCCGGGAGCGACGGCCCGGTCACCGCGGACGAGGCGGGAGCGTTTCTGCGCGGCCTCACGGGAGAAGGCGCCGCGATCGTGATCAAGGCCGTCGTTGGTGGCGGTGGCCGCGGCATGCGAGTCGTCGAGAGCCCCGACGAGGTCGCCGACGCTCACGCGCGCTGCCAGTCTGAAGCAGAAGCGGCCTTCGGTGATCGCGCGGTCTACGTTGAGCAACTAATGCGGAGAGCCCGGCACATCGAGGTCCAGGTGATCGGAGACGGCACGGGCTCTGTGAGCCACCTGGGCGAGCGAGAATGCAGCGTCCAGCGCAGGCATCAGAAGCTCATTGAACTCGCGCCCAGCCCCAGCCTGAGTCCGGAGCTCCGCGACACCATCTGCACGGCTGCGATTCGGATGGCCGAGGCCGTGTCGTACCACAGCCTCGGAACGTTCGAGTTCCTGGTCGACGCGACCGCCCCGGACGGGTTCGTGTTCATCGAAGCGAATCCGCGCCTGCAAGTGGAACACACCGTCACCGAGGAGGTCACCGGCGTCGATCTGGTGCTTGCGCAGCTGCGCCTGGCGAGCGGTGAGACCCTCGGCGATCTGGGCCTCGTTCAAGCATCCGTCCCGCACCCGCGGGGATTCGCGATTCAGGCCCGGGTGAACACGGAACAGATCACGGCCGACGGGACCGTGCTGCCCTCCGGCGGCCAACTCTCGACTTTCCAGCCACCTCTCGGTCCCGGCGTCCGTGTCGACACGTACGCGATCGCCGGCTACACCCCCAACCCGAACTTCGACTCCCTGCTGGCCAAGGTGATCGTCCACTCGCGATCGGATCAGTTCAGCGCCGCCTCCACGCGATTGGCACGCGCGCTCGGTGAATTCGAGATCGTGGGGCTTGAGACGAACATCCCGCTCCTTGAGCGAGTGCTCACGCACGCGGATTTCGTGGCGCAAGACATCTACACGCGCTGGCTGGACGACAACGTCGCATCCTTGACGTTGGCCCAACACACGCCCGAAACCGATCAGGCACCCGCGCTCCAGGCCGGGGCTGCCGTGAATCGAAAGGACCCGCTCGCCTCGCTCGACTTCTTTCGTCGCGGAGAGCCCACCCGCCACACAGGCCAGGAGACCGGCCAGCGGCTCACGGGTCCACCCAACACCCAGCCCGTCCCCGCTCCACTGCAGGCAACCGTGAGCGAGATCCTCGTCACGGAAGGCGAGGTCATCCGAGCCGGTCAAGTCCTCCTCGTGCTCAGCGCGCTCAAAATGGAGCATGAGGTCCGAACCGAATTCGGCGGGGTCGTCAGGCAACTGACCGCCGCGCTGGGAGACACCGTGCACGAGGGGCATCCCCTGGTCTTCGTCGAGGTCAGAGACGTTGGCGGGGCGATCGAAGAGCAGGAGCAGGCCGTCGACCCGGACTACATCCGCCCCAGTCTGCAGGCCGTCCTGGACCGCCGTCAGTTACTTCTCGACGAGAATCGCCCGGAGGCCATCAAGCGACGCCACAGCCGCGGCCGCCTCACGGTCCGGGAGAACATCACCCAGCTCATCGATCCCGACACCTGGGTCGAGTACGGCCAGCTCACCATCTCCACCCCGCGAAGCGGGTTGTCCGGGCACGACCTGATTCGCAAGACCCCTGCTGACGGATTGGTTGCCGGCATCGGCTCCATCAACGGCGACCTCTTCGACGAAAAGCGCGCCCGGACCGTGTTCATCTCCTACGACGACACGGTCTACGCCGGCACCCAGGGTCCGCGCGGTCACGATAAGACCGACCGGATGGTGGAAATCGCCAACGACCTCTCGCTTCCGCTGATCTTCCACGCAGAGGGAGCCGGCGCCCGATCGGGAAGCGCTCCGGCCGGCAATCCGAACGACGGTCCCAGCGGTCGTGGCCACCCCGCGACCCGCACGTTCGAGCGCATGGCGCAGCTCAGCGGCAAGGTCCCCATGATCGGCGTCACGGCCGGTTGGTGCTACGCGGGCAACGCCTCCATTCTGGGCCTCACCGACATCATCATCGCCACCGAGGACTCGCTCATCGCTATGGGCGCGCCGTCCACGGTCGAGGGCGGCGGCATGGGCGTGTATCTCCCTGAGGAGATCGGCCCCACGTCCGATACCGTGCCCGCCGGCACCGTCGACATCCTCGTCAAGGATCAGGACGAGGCGATCACTGCCTCAAAGAAGTGCCTCTCGTACTTTCAGGGATCGATCAAGAGCTGGGAGGCCGAGGACCAACGGCGGCTGCGTCAGATCATTCCCGAGAACCGACTCCGCAGCTTCAGCATCCGCGAGCTCATCCGGATTCTGGCCGACAAGGACTCCGTTCTTGAGCTGCGCCCCGAGTTCGGGATCAGTATGGTCACCGCGTTTATCCGGATCGAAGGGCATCCGTTCGGGATCACGGCGAACAACAATGAGCACCTCGGCGGAGCGATCGACAGCCCCGGCTCCGACAAAGTCGCGCGCTTCTGGCAGCTCTGCGACGCCTTCAACATCCCCATCATCACCCTGGTCGATACGCCCGGCATGATGGTTGGACCGGAGGTGGAGCGAACCGGCCTCGTCCGGCATTGCAGCCGTCTCTTCGTCACCGGCGCGAACCTGGAGACGCCGCGATTCAGCGTCATCCTGCGTAAGGGGTACGCACTGGGTTCGATCGCCGTCATGACCGGAAGCGGTCGCGCGCCCGTCTTCACCGTGACCTGGCCCGACGGCGAATTCGGGGGCATGAACATCGAGGCCAGCGTGCTGCTTTCCAACCGGGACGCGCTTGCGGAGATCGAAGACGTCGACGAGCGCGCCGCCGCGTACCAGTCGATGCTCGATCAGGCGTACGAACGCAGCGGCGCCATCACCGCCAGCGCCGTCTTCGGCGTCGACGACGTGATCGACCCCATGGAGACCCGACGCTGGATCACGAAGGGGCTGATGTCCGTGCCCGAATCGGAACCACTGCGCAGAGGACGACGAACGTTCCTCGACACCTGGTAGACGGACGGTGTCCGTCGGATCGCTAGGGGCGCGCGACGACGGCCGCCGGGCGGTCGGCGTACATCGACGGGTTCCGCAGCATGTAGGCCGGACCGTGCAGACCGTTGATCGCCGCGTTCTCGCCGTAGATGTGCTCCTTCATCCAGGCGAAGGTCTCGCGATTCGTGCCCAAGTGGGCCAAACCCTGCGCCTTCTCAACCGACGCGCTGAGCACCGTGTCCTTGTCCGCCACTGCCTGCACGATCCCCGCCGCCAGCGCGTCGACGCCGGTCCAGCGTCGCGCAAGCTGGACCGTCTGGAAGAACGCATCCATGGGCATCTTGTGGCGGAAGAGCGCCAACTCCGGTTCGGGAATCGTCATCCCCAACTCCACCTCGTTCGCGCACAGGTATCCCCGGTCCTCGCGCATGATCCGCACGTCGTGGCACAGCGCGATCATCAGACCCGCGCCGAAGGCATGTCCGTTGAGCGCGCACACCGTAGGGATCGGGAACGTGATCATGCGTGCAAACAGCGCCATCACCTCAGGGCCGAACGCAGAGCGATCGCCGCCCGGATGATCACCCGCCGCCGACAGCCACTCGAGATCGAGCCCATTCGAGAAGAACTTGACGTCCTCCGATACGGTCACAAGCGCCGCCGGTCCAGTTGACGCCTCCACTTCGTCCAACGCCACGTCAAAGGCGCGGACGAACGTGGTATTCCAGCGATTCTCGCCCGCTGCCATCGTCAGGACGAACACATCCCCCTCGCGATCGAGTCTGATCATGCGCTGCACTCCTTCGCTTCGCGTCCTCAGCCGACGCCTGTCCGCGCTCGCCCGCAGGGCCGTATTTCCGTTCGGGCAGTCCGACACGGACGCTACTCTCGGCTCACACGCCGTTCAAGCGGGGCGCGTAGACGCCTCACCCGGCCACGCCGCGCCCGGTAGGCTGCCGGTGCGGCAGAACACGCCCGCCGCCCTGGAGGGCCGACGCCTGTGACATCACCCATTCCGATTCCGCGCACACCGCTTCCTTATGGGGAGCCTGATCGTCCTCGCCGCCGCGCTCCTCGTCGCCAGCGACTGCGGCGGTGATTATGACGACGTGACGTTCACGGCCAGCCACGACTCCTTGGAGCCGGGCGCCCGAATCACCTACACGATCACCATCAATTTGGACGACCATTCGGACGACGAACCCACAACCCACAGCGTCCGTGTGCGGGTGACGCTGGACTCCCGCACCAGTCTCGTGACCGCGCCAGTCGTCAACGCCGCGGCGGACGAGATCGCGGTCGCGCAGGACGCGCCGACCGTTCTCGCTGCCGACTGGCAGGTCACCACGGACGGCGTCCAGGCAACGGTGCTGGCGCCCCCAAACGGAGCCAAGCTGACCCTGATCGCGGAGGTCAACGCCGACCCGACGGGGAAGGACATCATCGCGGAGGTTGAGCTCCCCGATCGAAACAACAACCATGGTGAAGACGAGGAGACGGTCTGGATCTCGGTCGTCGATCTGAGACTCGCCTCGGCAGTCACGGACGCGCCGGGCCCCCTCTCGGAGCTCAAGCCGGGAGACACGCTGACCTATACGCACACGCTGACCAATGCCAGTGCCAACGAGGCGAAGACGACGCTGACGAACGTCGTCCCAGCGGGCACCACGTTCGTCGCCCTCGGATCGGATTCGCTCTGGACCTGTTCCGACGGCGCGCCCGCCGGCACCACCTGCACCCGGGCGGTCACGATCCCTGCCGGTGCTTTGGGGACGGCGCAGCTCGCATTGCTCATCCCGTTCGTCGTCAAGATCGATGCGAGCCACCCGCCAGGAACGCCGATCGTCAACGACGCCTCTCTGCCCAACGTGTCGAACGTGTCGAACGTAGGAACCATCGTGGCCGGCGATCCGAAGCCGGGCAACAACCGCACCCAGACGGAGACCGCCTTCCAGCCCATCGATGTCGCGGGGGACTGGAACGTCTCGATCACGGTCACCCAGGCGCAGCCCGGTTGCGACGCGGAACTAGGCGTCCCACGCATCCTCACGATGACCATCGTGCAGAACGGCCCCAGCGTGATGGTCAGTGGCCTGGGCGGGCTCGCGGAGCCCTGGACCGGAAGCGTTGCCGGGGCCCGCGTCCTCTTCGGCGGGCAGCGGATCGAGTTCGGCGGTCTCAGCACCACCCAGTTCGACCTCCTCCTGGACCCCAGCGGCCTGCTCGTGGGCGCCGAAGCCTGGACCTGGGTCGGAGGCACGCAGGCCTGCGACGACGCCCGCAGCACGGTCATCGCAGAGCGTGTTCCCTTGGGCCCGGTGGTCCAGGAGATCTTCGCCGTGCCGGGTGGCATCCCCAGCAGCACGCGCAGCCCCGGCCTTGGCGACCAGGCGGCAGGCCCGCCCGACACCGTTGGCTGCGGTGATCTCCCCACCGCCTGGACGCCCAACTTCGATGGTTCGAGCTTCGAGTACCTCGAGGCCCTCTTCGCCCCGCTCAACTTCCACGCCACCGCGATCGAGGTCTACGAGACCAACAGCACCGGCTTCATCACCGCGATCGATCTGGTCGACTCGCTCGGCGTCTACCACCGTGTCTTCGACGCGACGATCACCGGCCCCGATACCACCCCCTGCCCAGGCGTCTTCCGCGTGGACTTCCCACAAACGACGCACGATGTCGCGAAGGCGTGGATCTATACCGACAGCCTCGGCTGGGAACAGATCGACGCCGTCAAGCTCATCGGCGTGATCGTCGCACCGTGACCACGCACTACGGCTACCCAGCCAGCGGTGGAGCGCCGTCGCGCTCCCCAAAGAAAGCAGATCATTGATGCAGCGTATCCTCCAGTTCGTCGCGGTCCTCTCCGTTGTCGGGGTCTCGCTCGCCGCGTTCGCGATGTTCACACCGGGCGCCACGACCACGGTGAGCGGCCAAGCCCCCACCCGCACCGTCGATCTCGATCGCAGCTGGAACCTCGTCAGCTGGACCGGTCCGGAGACACCCGTCGAAGAGGCGCTGATCCCGATCCTGCAACGGGTCGGATCGGACCACACCTTCAACAACGACAGCAAGCAGTTCCGCAACTTCTCGCCCACCAGCCCGTCGTTCGTGAACTCGCTCAAGATGCTGAATCCCGGCGACGCCGTCTGGCTGCGGATGACCGCGGCCGGGTCCTGGGTGCAGCCGCTGGCGCCGGCGACGATCAGCGCGGCGTTGACGACCGGATTCAATCTGGTCCCCTGGTTCGGCCCGGACGGGATGGCCGTCGCGGACGCGGCGGCGGGCATCGGCTCGGCGCTACAGGGCGTCTTCGCCTTCGTGCCGGCCAGCCAGACCTTCAACACCTACTCGCCCAATCTCCCCTCCGCCGTGAACAGCCTCAAAGTAGTGCCGTTTGGTGTTGGGCTCTGGGTACAAGTCAACCGCAGCGTCACTTGGCAGCAGCCGCCCCCAGAGGTGGGAGGAGGCGGCGGCGCCACAACGCTCAACTTCCCCAGCCTCAACCTGACGATCGACATCCCGCCCGGCGCCCTGCCGCCCGGCGTCTCGCCTGACGACATCGTGGCGAGCAACGCGCGGGTCAACAGCACGACCTTCACCCAGGATGGGGCGCCGATCGAGATCACCGGCTGGCCCGTGCTGAACGCGGTCACCCTGGACCCGCCCGGGATCGAGTTCCTGCAGCCGGTCACGGTGACGCTCATGGTCCCCAACGCCGCCGGCGGCACCCCCTTCGCCCTGCCCTTGACGAGCCGCCTGGGAGAGGCGGTCGCCGATGTCCGCACAGACATCCAAGCGGACGGGTCGGCGGTCGTGACCTGGGAGACAACGCGGTCCGGGACCTTCGCAGCCCTGGAGGCCTCGATCGACTTCTCCGCCAACAACATCGGAACCGCCACGGCCGGCACACCGTTTACGGCATCCGTGACCGTCGACATCAGCGGCGGCATCCCAACAGTGGACGTGGGCAGCGACACCGGCATTGCGCCGCTCGCGCTCGAAGCGGCAGCGCTCACCGGCACCTTCCGCGCACCGGCCGGCGTGGCGCCGTCCAGTATCGTCGCCCCGGCCTCGACGCCGATCGCCTTCGACCCACCGAGCAGCACCGTCTATTCGGGCACATTCACCTGCTCTACGACGGGTGTCTTCGAGGTCGTGTACGAATTCGCCCTGGACTGGGGGATTCAGCTCGTCCTGCCGGCGCCATTCCAGCCGATCACCATCCAGAGTGGCACCTATCAGGGCACCGTCGCGATCGCGGGCGACTGCCAGCCGTAGGGCCCCACGCACTCGCGGCGGTTAGTTGCTCTGCGCCTGGACGATCGCGTCCGCGCGGGTCGCCACCTCCGGCAGCGCCGCCGCGATCTCTGCATCGTCGAGCGCCGCCGCCACGTCCGCGTAGCCCGCGCGATCAAGCATCGGGCGCAAGCGGCCCTGTGCGAAACGGTCGAGCGTCCAGCGCAACGGATCGCCGTCCGCCGTCGCGTCGAACATCACGCGTTCGTCGTCCGCGGCCGGTCCGTAGTGGTAGTGCGGCGCCCGCGCAAAGCAGTCGAAGCGCAGGAGTTCTGTGTCGACCCCCGCGACCGCACCGAAGACCTGTACAGACAGTCCCGCGTCGCCGGGGATGTCCTCCCGATAGTGCATCGTGAAACGTACCGCGCCCGCGCGGACCTCAGCCTGTTCATTCGCCATCGCACACCCCGGATTCGTCGTTGCTACCCGTCGGTAGAAGCGCAGGCTACAGCCCGCGCCAATCGATGATCGGCGCGTCGCGCTCACCCGACGGCGCCTGCCCCGTCGCGTAGCCCAGATACACGTAGCCAACGATGCGATCGTTGGGGTCCAGCCCCAGATATGCCTTGGCGCTCGACGACTCGGCCAGGGCGCCCGTGCTCCACTTCGAGGCCAGGCCGATCGCCTGCGCCGACAGCATCAGATTCTGTATTGCAGCCGCGCAGGCCGCGTAGTCCTCGCGTTCCGTCATGGCGTCCACGTTCTCGGGGACGCCATGACTGACGATGACGCAGACCGGGGCCCGCCCCAGCTTCTTGTGCGCCGCCCGGGCAACGCCAGTGACCGGATCGGCCGCCGCGACCGCGTCGGCCAGGGCGGCGCGCGCTCCCCCCGCCAGGACGACGAAGCGCCAGGGCTGCGTCAGGTGATGGGTGGGCGCCCACGCGGCGGCGTCGATCAGGCGAGCGACGACTTCCCTCGTGATCGGACGATCGTCGAACGTGCCCACAGAGCGTCGCTGGCGAATCGCCTGGTCAACGTCCATCGGCCCTCCTCTACCTCGGCCTGAGCGACGCGACGACTGGCCCCCCGTAGCGTGTGCGCATGCCAGCGCTCAGCTCCGAGATACGAACTCCATGCCCGCTGGCGGCACGCGTTCCTTGCGCAGGAAGGCCTGGATCCGGGCCTGAACATCGCCACCGCCCAGGCATCGGTAGGCCCCGCACCCGATCAGGGAGCCGCGTCAGGCATGACCGGGAAACCAAGGCGCAGGTCGATTTGGGAGGCCACCCATTCGCGCAGCATGGCGCGCAGGCGCCCGGTGAACGGATCGCCCTGGCCCCAGCGCGACGCCGTATCTGATTTTCGGTACAAGTAGCTCAGCCCCGCGCGATCGAGCAGCGCCTCACCGATCAGCCCGTAACCGGGACCGCCCAGCCGGCCCAACGCCGCATGGACCTGGCCGGCACTGACCGGGCCGAATCGCATGCCCTTGGCGGAGGCGACCTCCATCAACAGTGCGCCCGCGGAGCGCGTGTCGGGCAGGAGCGACTCCACCAGGCGGATCAGCCCGCGCACCAACTCGTCCAAATCGGCGCGGGCGACACTGAGCAGGTGCGGTACGTGCTCCTCCAGCTCGGGCAGGATGATCTTGCCCGGCATGTGGAAATGGACGACGGCCTCCGCGACATGCGACAGCAGCGAGGGGTCGGCCTCCACCTGCATCGCCGTCATGTCGCGATACCACATGGCGTGCAGCGTCTCGCGCTGTTTGACGCGGCTTGCCATCTTGGAAGCGACCGGGGCGGCCTCACGCGTCAGGGTGCCAATCAGTCCATGCCAATGGTCGGTGAGGTATTCCTGGATCATCGCGTAGGCCGTGATGTGGGCCGGCGTGTCGCCGGCGCCATGCACGTAGATCTGCTCCTGGGTCTCGCGCATCTCGCGGTCCATCTCCGCGTCAGAGAAGCCCAGACTGCGCAACATGTGCCCAAACGGCTCATGGTGCGTGTGTTCGTCCGGGGCCCAGGTCTCCAGCGTGAAGCGTTCCAACCAGGTGGCGTCATACGCATGCGCGCGGCTGGCGATCGCGTGCGCGTAGGTGTCGGTGGCGCACTCGGTCAGCAGCGCCAGCTTGAGCACACCGGTGAAATCCTCCCCGGACATCCCCGCAGGCAGTGTGGGCTCCACGGAGCCCACATCCATGGCATCCTCGAGCTCGCTGACCTCCGACGCGGTAATCAGATTGCCGGGATTCGCCTCGACGTGTCGCACGAAGAGGTCAAGCCGGCGTTCGGCGGCAATGGGGAGCTGGTAATCGGTACGGGTCGGGGGCATCACAAAGACCTTCGACACGCCCCGAGCTATGGTTTTCGACGTTGTTGTGGGCGGCTTCAAGGCAGCATACAACGACCCCACGGCTCGACCTCAACGGGCGCGGGAGCGTCGCCCGCCCAACCATCAATCCGACGGCGACCAGGCCGGATCGAAGTCGATGGCGCCGGCGGACAGTCGCACCGGGTTCAGTCCCTCGGCGCTCATCACGTAAAGCTGTCGCAGCCCGTCACGATTGGACACGAAGACGATGCGTGCGCCATCCGGCGACCAGGACGGGTCAAAATCGCCCCAGGCGTTGTCCGTCAGGAAGATCGGATCGCCCCCCGCCGCCGGGATCACCGCGATCGATGAGCGCTCGTCGGGCAGGTTGCCCTCCGGCACCGCCGTGTAGGCAATCTGTGATCCGTCCGGCGACCACGCCGCCTGGTGGTTGAGTCCCGGAGCCGACGTGAGCTGCACGACATCTCCGCCCGTCGCGGGCACCACCGCGATCTGCGAAGCGAGCACAAAGTTGAGCTCCCGCACAATGGTGAAGGCGATCGTCCGACCGTCCGGCGACCAGGCGGGATAGGCCACGATCTCCGGGATGTCCGTCAGCTGTTTCTCACTGCCGTCGGCCACATCGACGATGAAGAGGTTGGAGCTGCCGTCGCGAATCGAGACAAAGACGACCCGCTGCCCGTCCGGGGACCAGCTCGGCTGCAGATCGG
>QGNQ01000016.1 GCA_003228175.2 Chloroflexota bacterium | reverse complement strand
CACATACAACTCCAGATTGCCGTCGCGCGCGCTCGCGAACGCGATCCGTGTCCCGTCCGGCGACACCGTCGGCGACACGTTGTCCGCGAACGTGTCCGTCAGCTGCACCAGCGGCCGCTGCAGGCCGTCCAGCGTGAACAGATTGAACGCCTGCGAGTTGTCCCCACGGGCCGCGAACACCACCCGCTGGCCGTCCGGGAACCAGGCCACGTCCCGCACCACACCGTTCGGACTGGCCACGTCCACCGGAATCGCAAGGCCGTCGTCCCGCACGAAGCGCAGCCCCACGTAGGCCTCCCGCTCCCTCGCCGCGAACACCACGCCCAACGGGAAGCCGGCTGCCTCCACCCGCAACGACCCGGCCAGCAACTGCCCGCCCCCATCGAACGCACTGCACGAATAGACGAAGCGCCCCGCCGCCCACTCCTCCTCCGTCGGCAGCTGCACGAAGATCTGCAGCGACTCAGAGGAGCTGCCGCCCTGGTACCCGAACAGCGCGGCGTTGCAGATCGGCCCCACGGCATCGAACAGTTCACTCTCCGAGTACCCGGCCTGCAACAGCGCCAGCGGCGGCAGTCCCAGCCAGAACACCTCCGACTGATGCGGCCCCTCGCACGACAGCAGCGGCGCGACCGCGAAGCGGAACTCGCCCTCCGGTAGCGCCCAGCACGCCCCCACGAACGGATCCCCCACGAAGCGAACCGGCCCGACCTCCACATCCTCGTCCGCCTCTTCTTCCCCCTCGCTCGCTGCCTCCTCGCCCTCGACTCCCCCGGCGTCCTCATCCCCCTCGACTGACGCCGCCGCTTCAGCACCACCCGACGCCTCGGCGGACGTGTCGACCGAACCCGCCGTGTCGGCCCGCTCCGCATCCCTGGTCGGCGCGGATTGCGCATCCTCGACGCCCGCCGCGCCGTCAGCCGTCCCGTCCGATGTCGAACTGCACGCCACCAGAAACACGGCCGCCGCCGCGCCCCCCCACACCAGCGCCCACACCTGGATCCGTCCCATCCGCCACCCCACAAGCCACCCCCATCAGTGCTCCCGACACTAACCCGCGCCCGCCCCGCGAGCTACGGTGCCCCCACGACGGTGCGCGCCGGGGGCAGCCGATGATTCTCTCCCACAGTCTCACCCGCCGCCTCGCCCCCCGTCGTCGACCACTGGCCCGCCGGCCGCCCTGGCCGCCCCGGCCGCCCCGGCCGCCCTGGCCGACCGCCTACGCCCTCGCCGACCTCGCCGCGGACCTGATCTACGCCACCTGGCGACCCGGCCGCCGCCGCATCCGCGACAACCTCCGCGTCGTCCTCAACACCGACGACCCCTCCACGCTCGACGACTGGGGCCAGCGCCAGCTCCGCCGCTACGCCGAATACTGCCTCGACGCGCTGCGCCTCGGCCGCCTCACCCCCGCCGACTGTCACGCCGCCCTAGAGGCCGACCCCGCCGATTGGGATCGCGTGCGCGCCGCCGCCGCCCAGGGCCCCGTCATCTTCGCATTGCTGCACCAGGGCAACTGGGACATCGCCGGCGGCGCATTCACGCACAACGTCGGGCCCTCCACCGTCTTGGTCGAGTCGCTCGGCATCGCTCGCCTGGATCGCTGGATTCAGCGCCAGCGCCAACATCTCGGCATGCGCGTCGTCCACGACAGCGACCCCCGTGCCGCCATCCGCGCCCTCAGAGACGGCGGCGCGCTCGGCCTCCTCTTCGACCGGCCCCTCCCCGCCCACGAACCCGGCCCACACCGGGCCGGAACAGACGGCACGTTCTGCGGCGCGCCTTGCCGCCTCCCGACCGGCCTCGCCCGCCTCGCCCTCTCGCACCACGCGCGCGTCATCCCCATGGCCGTCATCCGCACCGACAGTCGCGCCCTGCGCTTCCGCGTCGAGATCGGCCTCGACTTCAACTACGCGGAGTCCGGCAATCGTGCGGCCGACGTGCAAGCGCTCACCCAGGCGCTGCTCGACTGGTTCGAGACCCCCGTGCGCCGCCACCCGGACCAGTGGTACATGTTCCGTCGCTTCTTCAGTTGAAGGGGCCGGCGTTACCGATACGCCTCTCGGCGATGGCGTACTCGCAGTACGCGGACGAGGCGCGCGTCATACTCGATCTCGTAGACAACGCGATGATCGCCCACCCTCAGCCTCCAGTCCTCACGTGCTCCGGTCAGCTTCCGTGCGCCTCGCGGTCGCGGCTCCTGCGCGAGTCCATGGACAGCCGCGAGCACACGACTGAACACTTCCGCGCTCAACCGCCTCAGGTCGCGCTCCGCGGGCCGCTCCAGATAGACCTCATACACCCGGCGAGTATTCTGCGAGGAATTCTTCGAGCTTGCGGGAACTACGCGGCCCCGCGCGGAGTCTCGCGAGTTCCTCGATGTCCTCCGCGTCCTCCAACCGCTCGATCATCTCCTCGTACTCGTCGATCGGCACAACCACCGCCGCGGGCTCGCCGTTCTCCACAATCACCTGCAGCGGCCGTTTCCGTGCGTCAACCATCGACCGACCTCGATTCGCTCCGCCCGGGGTGCAGCCCACAGTCTATCGCGGATCCACATCGCGCCTGATCCGGCACGCCCCTACGCTCCAGCCATGCTCGCGACCTTCGCCCTCTCCTCCCTCGACCGCCTGGCCCGCCTCCTCCCCGCGGCCTGGATCTACGCCCTCGCCCGACTCGCCGGTCGCGTCGCCCCCCCCATCTTCGAGCGACGCCGCCAGACGGTCCGCGCCAATCTCCAGATCCTGCGGCCCGAGTGGTCCCCGCAGCGCCTCGACAAGGCCACCACACGCGTCTTCCAGGAGAACTGCGCCTACTACGCGGACATGGCCCGCCTCGCCACGATGACGCCCCAGCAGGCCCTCAAGCGTCTCGACGTCGAAGGCCTCGATCTCCTGCGCGACGCCCAAGCCGCCGGCCAGGGCGTTGTTGTCGCCGGGGCACACGTGGGCAACCCCGAGTTCGTCGTCCGGGCCCTGTCGGCGGTCGGATTGGAGTGCGCCGCCCTCGTCGAGCCACTCTCCGACGAACGACGCATGCGCGCCATGCAGGCCCGGCGCGACGCCGCCGGCGTGCGGACGATCCCCGCCACCATCAGCGGCATCAAGGAGGCCGTGCGCTACGTACGCCAAGGGGGCATCCTCGCCGTCCTCGCCGACCGCGACATCCAGGGCGGCGGCTCCTGTGTCCCCTTCCGGCAACGCCAGGCGCGCTTCCCCAGCGGCCCCGCCGACATCGCCTTGCGCACCCACGCGGCGCTGCTCTTCTGCCTCACCCCCCGGGCAAACGGCCCCGCCCGCGGCGACCGCTTCCGCGTGCAGTTCTTCGCCACGGAGCCACTCCTCCGCTCCGACAACCCCGGCCTCGACGTACGCGCCAACACCGCCAACCTGGTCCGATTGATGGAGCCACACCTCACCCTGCATGCCGACCAATGGCGACTCTTCGAATCCCCTTGGAAGCCCTGCCGCGACAGCGCCTACATCGACCCCGCCGGTCACGCCCGCCCAGTGAGCAAGTCGCACGCATGACCCTCGGCCGCGCCGACCTCCAATGCCACGCCGACGCCAGCGAGAACTCCGCTCATCCTGAGCCTGTCGAAGGACGCCCGCCCCTCCCCCGCCTCGGCCGCGCCGACCTCCAGATCCACTCCGACGCCGGCGACGGCATGGCATCCGCCGACGAGATCCTGCGCTGGGCGCAGCGAGCCCAACTCGACCTCATCGCCGTCACCGACCACGACGACATTCGCGGCGGGCTGCTCGCCCTGGAGACCGCCGATCGCACTGGTTCGCCGGTGCAAGTGATCCCCGGGCTGGAACTCACGACGCGAGGCGGCCACCTGCTCGCGCTCTTCCCTGCGCTGAGAGTCGGCGGCCAGCCCACGCCCGACGTGCCCCCGCTGCGCGCGCTCAGCTGGACGATCGCCGCGATCCACGCGCAGGGCGGCGTCTGCGTCGTGCCACATCCCTTGGCCAAAGTTCCCGCCAGCGTGGGCCGTCGCGCGCTCGATCGACTCGCTATCGCCGCGCCAGAGTCCCGGCCCGACGGCGTCGAACTGGCCAACCCCGCCCCACCCGCGCGCTGGTCGGCGACCGCGGCCCGGCGCGGCAATCGCGCCTGGGGACTGGCCGAGACCGGTGGCAGCGACGCCCACTTCCCCGAAGCGATCGGCGCAGCCCTGACGCGCTTTCCCGGCCGCAGCGTCAACGACCTGCTTGCCGCATTGTCGATGCAGACGACAGTGGCCGAACTGGGTGTCGCGCCCTCCTTACGGGAGATCGGCCCCAGGCGACTGCTCGCCCAGCAGGCGCGCGGGCTCAGCGCGACGCCCCGCGCCCTCGCCGGTCGCGCACGACGGCGACTCCAGCGCAGACCGTTGTGATGCCGATCTCGTGAAGATCGCCACCGTCACCCCCTACGACCTCTCTCGGCCCGGCGGCGTCAACCGCTACGCGCTGGATGTTGCCCGCTGGGTGCGGGGCCAGGGCCACCACGTCGACGTGATCGGGCCCGCATCCTCCCGCAACGGCCTCACCCCCGGCGACGTAATCCCCTACGGCCACCCACGGCGCATCCCCAGCGGGGGCACCGTCGCGGCGATCTCCCTCGGCCCGGTCTCCGGCGGCGCCGTCCGCGCCCTGCTCGGCCGCGGCCGCTACGACGTCGTCCACCTGCACGAACCGCTGATGCCCATGCTGCCCCTGCAATTCCTCCGCCAGGGCGGACCGCCAATGCTCGGCACGTTCCACGCCTCCGAGCCCACCGGGCGGTGCCTCTACCGATTCGCAGCCCCTGCCCTGCGCCGTTGGACGCGACGGCTATCCGCCCGCACGGCCATCTCTGAGACCGCACTGGCGACCGCCCGCCCGATCCTCGGCGGGCCCTGTCAGATCGTTCCCGGCTGCACCAACCTGACCCACTTCGCCAACCCGGTCCCGCCGCCGCCCCTCCTCGCAAACGACGACCGCCGCACGATCCTCTTCGTCGGCCGGGCAGAGCCGCGCAAGGGGCTAAGCGATCTCATCGAGGCATACGGCCACCTGCGCCAGCGCCACGCCGACCTGCGACTGGTGGTGGTGGGACCGCCCGGGCGGCAAGGCGCTGCGCTGCGCGCCAGGGTCGAATCGAACGGCTGGTCCGAGGTCATCTTCGCGGGCCCCGTGCCGGACGCGGCGCTGCCCGGCTACTACCAAGCGGCGCACGTCTTCGTCGCGCCCGCGACCGCTGGGGAGTCGTTCGGGCTCGTCCTGGCCGAAGCGATGGCGGCCGGCGCGCCTGTCGTAGCCGGCGACAACCCTGGCTACCGCGCTGTCGTCCGACACGGGCGGGACGGCCTGCTGTCACCGCCCGGCGCGCCCCAGGCGCTCGCCCAAACAATCGATCAACTGCTCGTCGACGACACCCTGCGCCGGCGGTACGTCGCCGCCGGGCGGGAACGGGCGGCCAGCTTCGATCTGCCCACGGTGGGGGCGGCCTTCCTCGACCTGTATCATGCGCTCGCGGGCGTGGGGCCGGCGACCCAGTGAGAAGCGACGATGCCTGACTCCCCGATACCGCCCCCTAGCCAGCCAAGAGTCGTCTCGTGAAGCTGCCCTTTCGGCGATCCCGCAGCGGACTCCGCTTGCCCGACAATCGCATCCTGCATCAGGGCGCCGGGGGCCGGCCTGCGCCACCGCGGCGGGCGCTGCGCGGAGATCCGACGCCCCACGCAGCCGATCCCAGGCCGCCCGATGACGACTCCGCCCCCATCGATCCGGGCCCGGCCGACACCGTCCCGCCCGCCTTCGAGTCGGATCCCCGCCAGATCGAAGACGCACCGATCGACAGTCCAGCCCAGGAGCGCTTCGCGGATGCCCCCGTGGCGCATGCCCCACAAGCACCCCCCCCGCAAGCACCACCGAGGCAAGGGACCGAAGCGCCCAACCAGACCAACCCCGCTGCCCTGGACGCCGCCACAGGGACTTCCCGCCGCGGCGGCTTCTCGCTGCTGCCGCATGCCTTGCCCGCCGACCTGTCGGCCTTCCTCGGCCGCACGGTCGCCGCCACCGGGTTGACGCCTAACATGCTGACCGTCCTGGGGCTGCTGGGCACCGGCGGCGCAGCGACGCTGGCCGCCTACGGGCACTTCTGGCAAGCCGGCATCGTCATGCTGGCGGCGGGCGCCTTCGACCTGCTCGACGGCGCCGTCGCCCGCGCCACCGGTCGCGCCACGACCTGGGGCGCCATCTTCGACGCGGTCAGCGACCGCCTGGGCGAGTTCGCGATGTTCCTGGGCCTGCTCGTCTGGTTCAGCGCGCCTGCGCACTTCAATCGCGACGCGGTCATCCTGATCGGCGTCTCCATCGGCGGCGCCATGCTCGTCTCCTACACCCGCTCCAAAGCCGGCGAATACGGCGTCCGCATCCGTGAGGGCTTGGGCACCCGCTTCGAGCGAGTGGTCATCCTGTCGATTGGGCTCTTTGCCGGCGAAGTCGTCGCCGTCCTCTGGATCCTGGCCGTCCTCACCAACCTCACGGCTCTGCAACGCTGGGGCGTCACCTGGTGGGCCCTGCGTCGGCACGACGCCGGCGACCAGGCCCCACCGCCGCAAGAATCCCCTTCCCCGGATGAGGAAACGCCGGATGCCGGCACGGGTCCCGATGCGGCCGGCGATGGGACTCGCGGCTGAGCGCTGGTACGATTCTGGCTCTGGAGCGAGAGCATGATCCCCACCGACGTCATCCCCAAAATCACCGAACGATTCGCCACCATCGACCGCCCCGTCAAGATCGACTTCTTCGATCAGCTGGAGACGCAGCTGCAAGTGCCCGGCCGCCGGCCCTGCCCCAGCTGCCTTCCCGCGCGGGAGATGATCGAGCAGTTGGCCGGTCTCAACGACTACATCGAACTGCGCTCGCACGACTTCCACACAGATACCGTCCAGGTCAAGAAGTGGCACGCCGAACGCATCCCAGCGCTGGTGATTCATGGCGAGGTCAACCGACCGGTCCGCCTCTACGGCTTTCCCGGCGGGGCCTTCCTCCCGTTCCTGGTGGACATGATCGTCGCGGCATCCAAACCCCCACCCACCCTGCCCCAGGACCTCAAATCCGCGATCAAGAAGCTGCGCGATCCCGTCCGCGTGCGCGTCCTCGGATCGATGCAGCACCCCCATTCAGCCCAGGCCGCCGCGACGGCGTTCGGCCTGGCGCTGCTGTCCGACAAGATCGACGCCTCCGCGTTCGTGATCGAAGACAGCCCGGACATCGCCATGCAGCTCCAGCTCTCCCGGATTCCGCTGACCTTGGTCAACGATCTGCGAGGCTTCGGCGGCGTCACCAGCGCCCAGGGCCTGGCGCAGTTCTGCCTGAACATGCAGACCGGCCCGGACGAGGCCGCCTCGCCGCCGATCATTCCCGGATCCATGGTCATCATTGAGCCGCCGGCCCCGCCCCAGCCGCCCCAATCCGGTCCGGGCCCCGCGAAACCTGAGCCACGACGCACGCCGGGTGGGATCATCCTGCCCGGTCAGTAGCGCCCGCTCCGGCCGAGAGCGATACCCAGCCGATCAGCTGCGCTCGCTGTCCGCTTCGGCGTCCGCACCCCCGCCATCTGCATCATCGCCATCCAAACCATCACCGCTCGCCTCCGCGCCGCTGCGATCCTGCCAGCCGCCCCAGGGCGAAGCCGCCGAGGTCGCGCGGTGCCCGCCAGGCCCGGGCATAGTCGGCGGCGGCGGCATCGGCGGCGTGGGGCCCTGCCAGTGCGTCCCACCGGCGTCGGCCGCAACCGCCGCGGGCGCGGCGGGGCGTCCCAGCGCCACGAACAGCAGCACCAAGCTCAGCGCCAGCGCCACGCCACCAACCGCGGTCACGACGATCTCCCATGCGAAGCCATCCCCCGGACCGAATGCGGGGCCCAATCGGATTCTGCTGTTCCAGACCTCGACGGCTTCCTGACGGGCCGCGACCTGAGACGCATCCCGAGCCTCGCCTTCCGCGGCGTCGCTCTCTGCCTGGGAGTCCGGAACCGCATCGGCCTGCGCCTCCTCGGACGGCTCGGCCTGCGCCTCCGGCTGCTCGGGAGAGGCTTGTGCCTGCCCCGCGCCGGACTCCGATTGCTCCGCGTCCGACGGCTCCGCCCCCGCCGCCCCAACCGGCTCATCCTCGATCTGCGTGGACCGATCCTCTGTCTCGCCCCGCGCTTCCAGCCCACGATTCTCGCGGTAGAACGTGTCCAGACCATCGCGATCGAACCCGTAGACCTGCATCAGCGCATCGTCGACGGTCGTGCCCTCCTTGAACACCGCGAACAGCCGCGCGAATGTGTCCTCGCCGAACTCATCGATCAACGCCGTCACGATGTCGGCCGACTCGCCGTAGAACAGGTCAACATCGCTGGGCGTGTTGGTAGCGGAGCCGATCGATCGCACGCTGAGCACAGCGTCGTTGTTGAGCGCGCTCTGCAGGGACCCGCCACGGCGCGACCGCCAATCCGTCTCCGCGTAGGTCGCCGTGCCCTCGTCCAGCCAGGCCGGCAGCCCCGCGATCGATTCGCCGGCGATCTTCGTCAGCACGTGCGTCAGTTCGTGCGACACAATCCACGGCTGCGGCGCGAACACGTGCACCAGATCGGCCAACACCCGCGTGCCGCCCGTGAAGATCAACTGCTCGAAGGTGTCGCTCTCCGTCCGCTCCACGCCCACCGCGTCCTGTGGATTGGACCACAGGTAGATCTTCGCCGGGAAGTCCAACGTCACCCCCAGCAGCTCCCCCATCCGCGCAACTGCCTCGCGACCGACCACGTGCAAGGCCTCGGCGACGGTCTCGTTCTCGTAGTAGTACAGCTCAATGTTGCTGCCGCTGATCACCTGCCAGTCGTAACGAGGGTCGGCATAGCGGAACAGGCTGCGCTCGGTCTCAATCGTTTCGCCGTCGGTGCTCGTAAGTGCCCACCACCACTCGATGTCGGCGCCCGGCGGGATGTACGTCAACCCCCGATTGGTCGGCACGTCGGCCTCCAGGCGGGTCACGTCGCCGCTCGTGATCTCAGCGTTCTCGCGCGTGATCGCGCCCTCGGGCGGCACTTGGTAGAAGAGCACCGCGCTCTCCAGCGCATCGCCCTCATCGACGAGCGCGCTGAAGCCGATCGAGACCGGGAAGTTGCTCTGGTCCATCTGCGTATCGATAACCGCCGGCGTCTGCGCCATCACGCGGGCGGGCAGAAGCACCGCAAGCAGCGCCAACCCCACCGCGAACAAGGAGCCACCAACCGCAATCCGAGCCGCCATGCGTTCGCTCACGCTGCTCCCTGCCCAGAGTCCGCTCGGCGCGCGCTACGCCCCGCCGGAATCCTCGCCGATCTGTGACTTGAGATACGCCGAGATCAGGTCGTCCAGTTTTCCGTCCAGGATCGAGTCCGGGTCGGAGGTCTCGTAGCCGCTGCGGAGATCCTTGACCATCTTATAAGGCTGCAGCACGTAGGACCGGATCTGATTGCCCCAGCCCGCCTCGATATGGTCCCCCTTCAGCGCCGCCCGCTGCGCCTCCTGGCGCTGCAACTCGCGCTCCAGCAGTCGCGCCTCCAGCACCTTCATCGCCGACGCGCGGTTGCGGCCCTGCGAGCGTTCGTTCTGACAGGTCACCACGATGCCCGACGGCCGGTGCGTGATCCGCACCGCCGTGTCGTTCTTCTGCACGTTCTGGCCGCCGTGCCCGCTGGCGCGGAAGGTATCGACGCGCAGGTCGTCCGAGTTGATCTCGACCTCCGCCGCCTCCACCACCTCCGGCAGCACCTCCACCAGCGCGAAGGAGGTGTGCCGCGAGTGCGTCAGGTCAAACGGGGAGATCCGCACCAGCCGATGCACACCACGCTCGCTGCGCAACCATCCGTACGCCAGACGGCCGCGCACCTCAATGGTCGCACTCTTGATTCCCGCTTCCTCGCCGAGCGCCAGATCGACCAGGGTCGCGTCGAAGCCCTTGTCCTCGAACCAGCGCAGGTACATGCGTTGCAGCATCTCCGCCCAGTCCTGCGACTCCGTACCGCCCGCGCCGGCATGAATCGCCAGGATCGCATCGCGATCGTCGTAGCGCCCGGAGAACGAGAGCTCGAACTCCAGTGCCTCGAACTCCTCGGCCGCCGTCGCCACCTCCACCGCCGCCTCGCCGACCGTGCCCGCATCGTCCACCTCCGCGGCAAGCTCCAGCAGCGCCTCGGCGTCGTCCAGGCGCGCCTCCAGGGCGCGCCACGTCTCCACCTGGCGCTTGGCCTCCGTCAGCTGCTGCATCGTGGTCCGGGCGCGGCTGCCGTCGTCCCAGAAGCTGGGCGCGGCCGAGGCCAGCTCCAGCCGCGCGGCCTCCTTCTCCACAGCCGTCAGGTCAAAGACGCTCCAGCACGTCACGCACCCGCTCCCGAAGCGCCGTAATCTGGTCCGTCACATCTTGGGCCGCTGCCACGGCTTCCTCCTTCGTCCCGCACGCCAGTCTATCCAGGCCCATCGCATCGCTCCGCCGTGGCTGCGGAGCGAGCCAATCCGAGATCAGTTCCCGTGCGCTCCCGCCGATCGGTGCATGCGCGCGGCCCGCGCGACGTTGCTCAGCAGCATCGTCACAGTCATGGGACCGACGCCGCCCGGGACCGGCGTGATCGCCTCCGCGACCGTCGACACGCCATCGAAGTCGACATCCCCGACCAGGCGGTAGCCCCGCTTGCGAGTGGCGTCGTCCACGCGGTTCACGCCCACGTCGATCACCACGGCCCCGGGCCGAACCATCCCGGCGGTGATCAGCTGCGGCTGTCCGGCCGCGGCGATCAGGATGTCGGCCTGCCGGGTGACAGCGCCCAGGTCCGGCGTGCCCGTGTGACAGACGGTGACCGTCGCGTTGGCGCCCGCGCGCTTCTGCACCAGCATCGCCGCCAACGACAGCCCCACCAGGCGCGATCGTCCCACGATCACCACGTGCTTGCCACCCGGGTCGGCGCCACACCGCACGAGCAACTGCTGGACGCCGTGCGGCGTCGCCGGGTAAAAGCGCGCTTGCCCGATAACGATGCGGCCCTGGTTCTCCGGATGCAACGCGTCCACGTCTTTCCGGGGGTCGATCCGCTGCAAGAGCCCGTCCGCATTGACCCCCTCGGGCAAGGGCAGTTGCAGGATCATCCCATGCACCGCCGGATCGGCGTTGAGCCCATCGATCAGCGTGCCGACCTGTTCTTCCACATCGCGGGGGTCGCCCGAGCCATCAATCCGATGAATGTCCGCCTGAATCCCCGTCTCGGCCGCCGCCCGCTCCTTGGCCGTCACGTACGAGCGCGACGCCGCGTCTTCCCCAACGAGAAGCACGGCCAGCCGCGGTACGACGCCGGACGCGCGCAGCTTGGCGACCTCGTTGCTGAGCTCGACACGGATCGCGGCCGCGACCGCCTTGCCGTCGATGGTGCGCGCGGGCATGGTGGCATCGTATGGGCCCCCGCCGCACGGACGTATCGCACGCGAACACACGTCCGGATTCACGCAGTCGCGTGGTAAACTCCGCGCCCATGGACCTGTCTCTATCCCCCGAATCGTCGCACGACGCCGCTGTCCACAGCGGCGTCGATCTGATCGAGATCGAGCGCGTACGCGACGTGCTCGGACGCCACGGCGATCGCTTCTTGAACCGCATCTACACGACACGGGAGCAGGACTACTGCGGCGATCGACTACAGGAGCTGGCGGCCCGCTTTGCGGCCAAAGAGGCCGTCATGAAGGCGCTGGGCACCGGCGTGCGCGGCGTCGGCTGGCGCGAGATTGAAGTGCTGGCGAACGCGCGCGGTAAACCCATCGTGCTCCTGCACGGTCGCGCCCGGACGCGCGCCAACCGGCTGGGCTTCCGCCGTGTGGAGATCAGCATGACCCATGAACGATCGATGGCCTGCGCATTCGCCGTCGCGATCAGTGAACCCCGAATGACAGTCAGCCCCCAATGACCGGGGCCTCAAGCACAATCGATAGCCAGGAGCGTGTGGCGTGAAGCTCGTAACGGCGGCCCAGATGCGGGCCCTTGAAGACGCGACGGTCGCTGCCGGCGGCAGCAAAGACGAACTCATGGCGGCGGCCGGATTGGCCGTGGCCCAGGAAGTCTGGATGCAGCTCGGACAGCTCGAGGGCCGGCGCATCGCCGTGCTCGTGGGTCCCGGCAACAACGGTGGCGACGGCCTCGTCGCCGCGCGCCACCTGGCCGAGTGGGGCGCGCAGGTGCGTTGCTACGCGCTACAGCCCCGCCACGATGCGCAGTGGACACAGACCGTAGAGGCGGAGGTCCCCTGTGGCAGCACCGCCGATGACGATGAAGACCTGGAGGCGCTCGCCGCCCTCCTCAACAGCGCCGAACTCATCGTCGATGCACTGCTGGGCACCGGCACGTCCCGCCCAATCGAGGGCCCCTTGGCGCGCATCCTGGAACTGCTCGCCGCCGCCCGGGCGCAGCGCGCGGGTCCGCGCCTGGTCGCCGTCGATCTGCCCAGCGGCCTCGACCCGGACAGCGGCATCGCCGATCCTCTCACCGTCGCCCCAGACGAAACCGTGACCTTCGGCTACCCCAAGGTGGGGCTGTACACGCAGCAGGGCACCGGCCTCGCGGGCGATGTCCAGGCCGTCGACATTGGCATCCCCAAAGAGCTGGCGACCGACCTCACGCTGGAGCTGGTCGAGCGCCGCGACGCCAAGGGTCTGCTGCCAGAACGCCCCGCGCACGCCCACAAGGGCAGCTTCGGCAAGGTGCTCGTCGTGGCCGGATCCGCCACCTACCCGGGGGCGGCAATTCTGGCCAGCCTCGCCGCATACCGCACCGGCGCGGGCCTCGTCACCCTGGCCACGCCCGCCGCGCTGATCCCGGCCGTCGCCTCCGCGATGCCGGAGGTCACCTACCTGCCCCTGGACGACGCCGACGCGGGGCTGGCGGCCATCGAGGCAGCGCTCCCGAAGTACGACACCTTGCTGTTGGGCCCCGGCTTGGGCCAGGCCCAACCGACCGTCGCCATGGTGCGGTCGCTGATGGGCTCCGCGGCGCTACAAGGCCTTCGCGCCGTCGTCGTCGATGCGGACGGGCTCAACGCACTGTCCGGCAGCGACTGGAGCGGGGGCGCCGTGTTCGGCTCCGATGGGCCCGACCTGATCGTGACGCCACACCCAGGCGAGATGGCGCATCTCACCGGCCGCGACATCGCTGCGGTGCAGGCGGAACGACTCAAGCTCGCGCAGGAGTCCGCGACCGCCTGGAAGGCCACCGTCGTCCTCAAGGGCCCAAACACGGTCGTCGCGGCGCCGGACGGCACGACGCGCGTCAGCGCCATCGCGCACGCCGCCCTGGCCACCGCCGGTACCGGCGATGTGCTGGCGGGCGCCATCGCGGGCCTGCTGGCCCAGGGCCTGCCCCCCACCGACGCGGCCACGCTGGCGGTCTATTTGCATGGCAACGCTGGCGAGCGCGCGGCCCGCTCGGTCGGCAGCGCCGGCACGACCGCCAGCGATGTCCTGAACGAGCTGGCGCTGGCCGGTCGATCGCTGGCGGGCGAAGAGCCGGTCGAATCGAAGGGCGGATCGGGCTTGGGCGCATTCGGCGGCGCCGAGATGGGCGGTGGAGGCATGGGCGGTGGAGGCATGGGCGGGGCCGAGATGGGTGGCGGCGCCATGGGCGGGGCCGAGATGGGCGGCGGCGGCATGGGACCCGGTGGCGGCATGGGGCCGGGCGGCCCGGACATGCTGGGCATGCCCCCACCTCCCCAATAGCCCCAATCAATGGGCGACCCAACGGACTCCACACCATCGACGAACCGCGGCAGATCTCGCCCGAAACGACCCGGCGGTCCACCAGAACGTGAGTGCTATCATCCCGCAGACCGCCTTCGGCGATCCGCGCGGGGAGGATGACCGGGGATGAGTGAGCGCAACCAAACGCGGGTCGTCGTGACGGGCATGGGCGCGATCACACCGGTCGGCAAGTCAGTCCCCGAGTTCTGGGACGGCCTCACCAACGGCCGCAACGGCATCCGCCCGATCCAGATCTTCGATCCCCACCGCATGGGCGTCCGCTTCGCCGGCGAGGTCGAGGGCTTTGATGCCTCGGCGCAGATCGGCAAAAAGGAAGCGCGCCGCATGGACCGCTACAGCCAGTTCGCCTGCGTGGCAGCCATGGAAGCGGCCCAGCACGCCGGGCTCAAGCTAGAGGGGGCCGAGTCGGAGCGCACCGGCGTCATGCTGGGCACCGGCATCGGCGGGATCATGACCTCCAACGTGGGATTCGAGACCATGGACAAGCGCGGCCCTGATCGGGTCAGCCCCTTCCTGGTGCCCATGATGCTGCCCAATATGGCCAGCGGGCAGGTCAGCATTCACCTGCACGCGCGCGGGCCCAATATGGCGCCCACGTCCGCCTGCTCCAGCGCCAGCGACGCGATTGGTCTCGCCGCACAGACAATCCGCGCCGGCGACGCGGACGTCATGATCGCCGGCGGCGCGGAGGCCCCGCTCTGCGAGATCTCGCTCTCCGGCTTCGACGCCGCCCGCGCGCTCAGCCGCCGCAACGATGACCCGGAGCACGCCTCGCGCCCGTTCGACAAGACGCGCGACGGCTTCGTCATGGGTGAGGGCAGCGGCGTCCTCGTCCTGGAGAGCGAGGAACACGCGACCGCGCGCGGCGCCCCGATCCTCGCGGAGCTGCGCGGCTACGCCAACGTCGCCGACGCCTACCACATCACCCAGCCCACGACGACGGGTGACGGCGGTGTGCGCGCCATGCAGCGCGCGCTCGACCAGGCCGGCCTCCAGCCCACCGACATCGATTACATCAACGCCCACGGCACCTCCACCCCGATCAACGACCGTGTCGAGACGATGGCGGTCAAACGGGTCTTCGGCGAAGCCGCATACGGCCTGCCCATCTCCTCCACCAAGTCGATGACGGGGCACCTGATGGGCGCAGCCGGCGCCATCGAAGCGATCGCCAGCATCAAAGCGGTGCAGACAGGCATCGTCCCGCCCACGATCAATTACGTCACCCCGGACCCCGATTGCGATTTGGACTACGTCGTCAACCAAGCCCGCGCCGTCAATGTGCGGACCGCGATGAGCAATTCGTTCGGCTTTGGCGGCCACAACGCGGTGCTGATTTTCAGCCGCTGGGAGCGATAGCGGTCGTGCCACGCGAACGCATCGACAGCTATCGCGGCCGCCGCTGGATTATCCCCGAACCGCATGAGCTAGAGCCCATTCCCGGAACGCCCTATCCCCCCTGGCTCACCGCGATGCTGCGCCGGCGCGGGGCACAGGACGCCGCCCAAGCGCGCGCCTTCCTCTTCGATGATCCGCCCCCGCCCCCCGACCCGACCCGACTGCCCGGCATCGATACCGCGCTGGACCGGATCGAGCAGGCCGTAAACGCCGGCGAGGTGATCGCGGTCTTCGGCGACTTCGATGTGGACGGCGTCACCTCCACGGCCATCCTGACCGAAGCGCTGCGCAGCGTCGGCGCGAACGTCGAGCCCTACATCCCGGATCGCTTCCAGGAGGGATACGGCCTCAGCCGCGAGGCGCTGAGCTGGCTGCGTCAGGACCGCAACGCGACGCTGGTCATCACCGCCGACCTGGGGATCACGGCGGTGCCGGAGGTGGAGTTCGCGAGCGAGCTGGGCCAAGACGTGATCATCATCGATCACCACAGCGTGCCCCAGGAAACGCCGGACGCCTACGCAACCATCAACCCCAAGCTGCCCGACTCCATCTACGCCTTCGACGAACTCTCCACCGGCGGCCTGGCCTACCGCATCGCGCCTCTGATCGTGCAGCGCTTCGGACGCACCGTAGATCCGTCGCACTGGCTGGACCTCGCGACGCTGAGCACCGTGGCCGATGTCGTGCCCCTGGAGTCGGAGAATCGCACCCTCGTCCGCGACGGCTTGATCGCGATCCGCGAAACCACACGGCCCGGCCTGCGGGCGCTGCTGGACGTCGCCGGGCTCGCCGACGGCGAACTCGATACGGACAGCATCGCCTTCGCCCTCGCCCCGCGGATCAACGCCGCCGGCCGCCTGGCGCACGCCCGCCAAGCCTTCGATCTACTCACAGAGACCGATCCCGATCGCGCCCGCGCCGGAGCCCAGGAGCTCGATCGACTCAACCTCCAGCGTCGTCAAATGACGACGGACGCCATGCAGCGCGCCACCGAAGTCCTGAACGCGCAGGACGGATCGGATCTGGCCCCGCTGACCTTCGTACAGGACCCCGAAATCCCGTCCGGGATCGTCGGTCTCGTGGCAGGGCGCCTGGCCGAGGAACGGCACCGACCGGCGATCGTCTGCGAGGCGGGACCGGAGACCGCGCGCGCGTCCTGCCGCTCCATCGCGGAGTTCGATATCGCCCAGGCCCTGCGCGACCGGGGCGAGCTTTTCGTCAGGCATGGAGGCCATGCGATGGCGGCCGGCTTCACCGCGCGCACGTCAGACCTGGGCGAGATCCAAGACTCGCTCACAGCCCTGGCCGGCGAACGACTGGCCGACGTCGCCCTCTTCCCCCGGATCGAAGTCGACGGGCAGATCCCGCTGGAGCGGATGGCCGGGCCGCAGGTCGCCTGGCTGCAACGCCTCGGCCCCTTCGGCGCCGGCAACCCCGCGCCAATGTTCGTCAGCACCGGGCTCGCCGTCGTGGATGCCCGTCGCGTCGGCGTCGACAAGGACCACCTCAAACTCCGCCTGCGCGCCGGCGATCGCGTCTGGAACGCCATCGCCTTCCGCCAGGGCAAGGCGCCCGTGCAGACGGGCGACCGTGTCGACGCCGTCTGGACGCTGAAGCGCAACAGCCTCTACGACAGCCTGGAGCTCGAGATCCAGGACCTCGCACCGGCGGACGCAGCTGCCTCCCACACGGCGAGCGCCGTACCCAGTCGCGTCCCCGCCTAACCACGCCTCGCTCCGCCGAAGGATCCGGCGCTCCCCGGCGCGAATTCCCCTTGCCCGAATCCCTCCGCCCCTGGGGCGTGACAGATCTGCTCGCTGGATTACACTGGCGGCGTTTTGGACATCGGTGTCCAAGCACCAGTCGTGCAGGAGGTCCGCTCGTGAGCATCCGCACCGCCCAAATCCGCAACGCTGTTCTCATGTCACACGGTGGCGCGGGCAAGACTTCTTTGGTCGAGGCGCTGGCGTTTACCGACGGCGCGATCACCCGCCACGGTCGCGTCGAGGACGGCAACACGATCGCCGACTTCGATGAGGACGAGCAGAAGCGGGGCATGAGCCGCAACACCTCGGTCGTCGCGATTGACCTTGGCACGGGCGACGACGCGACCCGCATCAACCTGATCGACACCCCCGGCTACGCCGACTTCATGGGCGAGATGATCGCCGGGGCCGCCGCCGCCGACACCGCCCTCATCCTCGTCGACGCCGCCGCCGGTGTGCAGGTGGGCACCGACACCGCCTGGCGCATCGCCGAGCATCGCGGCATGCCGCGCGCGATCGTCATCAACCGGCTCGATCGGGAGAACGCGAACTGGGAGAACACGGTCGCGTCCATCCAGGAGCACCTCGGTACCCAGTGCCAGCCCTTGCAGCTCCCCGTCGGGAGCGAGGACTCGTTCAGCGGCGTCGTCGATGTCCTGCACCGCAAGGCCTACATGTGCGACGGCAAAAGCGCGACGGACGTGCCGGCCGAAATGGCGGACGCCGTCGAGGCAGCCCGGGACCAGTTGGCGGAGCGCATCGCCGAGGCCGACGACGCCCTCACGCTCAAGTACCTGGAAGGCGAAGAACTCACCGACCAGGAGATCGAAAGCGGCCTCGCCCAAGCGATCAGCGCCGGCACCTTGGCCCCCATCTTCTGCGCCGCGGGCACGGCCAACATCGGCGCCATGCCCCTGCTGCGCGCCATTCGCGACGAGTTCCCCAGCCCGCTGGACGTGACCCCAATCACGGCCCAAGTTGCCGGGCAACCCAAAGCCCTCGCGCCTGACCCCAACGGGCCCGTCGCGGCGCTCGTCTTCAAGACCAGCGCCGACGAGTTCGTGGGGCGCCTGACCTACTTCCGCGTCTTCAGCGGCACCATCCGCGCCGACGCCCACCTCTACAACCACGCCGCGGACGAAGACGAGCGGCTCTCCAACCTCTCCAACATCTTCGGCAAGGAGCTGCGCCACAGCGACGCGATCGTCGCGGGCGACATTGGCGCCGTCACCAAACTCAGCCACACCCACACCTTCGACACGCTGGCGGACAAAGCGACGCCAGTGCTGATCCCGCGCCCCGACATGCCCAAGCCGGTTTTCGCCGCCGCGATCACGCCGATCAGCAAAGCCGACGTCGACAAGCTGGGGCCCAGCCTGCACCGGCTGATGGAAGAAGACATCACGCTCCAGATCGAACGCGACACGGAAACGGGCGAGACGATCCTCAGTGGGCTCGGCGAATCGCACGTCAGCTTGGCGGCGGAAACCCTGCGCCGCAAGTTCAAGGTCGAGGTGGACGTGCACGACCGTCGCATCCCCTATCGCGAGACAGTCACGGGCACGGGCCAGGCGGAGTACACGCACAAGAAGCAGACCGGCGGGCACGGGCAATACGCCCGCGTCGAGATCCGCGTTGAGCCGCGCGGCCGGGGTGAAGGCTTCGAGTTCGGCAACAAGGTGGTGGGCGGCAACGTGCCGCGGCAGTTCATCCCAGCCGTCGAGAAGGGCATCACGGAGGCGCTGCCCAACGGCGCCATGGCCCACTACCCGCTCACCGACCTGCGGGTCGTCCTGGTCGACGGCAAGCACCACGACGTGGATTCCAGCGAAATGGCGTTCCGGCTCGCCGCCAGCCAGGCCCTCAAGGCGGCGACCAACAGCGCCCATCCCATCCTATTGGAGCCCATCATGCACCTCCGCATTCATGTGCCGGAGAGCGCCACGGGCGATGTCATGAGCGACCTCAACAGCCGCCGCGCCCGCGTCCAAGGCATGGAGCCCGATGAGGCCGGCAGCACCACCATCAGCGCCGAGGGCCCCTTGGCCGAGTTCCTGCACTACGCCACCGACCTCCGATCGATGACCGGCGGCCGCGGCGGCTTCGAGTTTGAGTTCGCCCGCTACGACCCTGTGCCGGAACACGTGGCCCAGAAAGTCGTCGAGGCGTCGAAAGAGGCACTGCACGCGGCGGCGGGCGGCTAGCGCCTCCAAAGCTGGTCCTTCGCAGATACCCACCCCGCCGCCGTCTCGACCGGCCCCGACGCTGCGCCTCCGGCGCCCCGGCTGCCTACTCCGCGACGATCCGCAGCCAGCGCCGCTTGCCCACCTTCAGCACGCTGCCCGGAACGACGCTGATCTCCGGCCTCGTCACGCGTTCGCCGTCGAGCTGGATCGAGCCACCTGCGATCAGCCGCTTCACCTCACTCTTGCTCTCCGCGACGCCAGCGCGAGTCAAGAGGCCGGCCAGCGCCACCGTCGCCGCCCCGTCGGCGATCGGCACCGCGACCTCCGGCATCTCGTCGGGCTGCTCCCGCTGCGAGAAGACGCGCGCGAAGCCGTCCGCCGCAGCATCCGCGGCCTCTTCCCCGTGCCACTCCGCGACGATCGCATGCGCGAGGCGCTTCTTGGCCGCCATCGGGTGCAGCGACCCGTCCCCCAGGCCGCGCCCGATCCCGTCGACCGCGCCCGGCTCCAGGTTGGTCCCCAGCGTGTAGAACTCGACCAGCGCATCATCCGGGATCGACATCGCCTTGCCGTACTGCTCGCCCGGCGGCTCATCGATGCCGATATGGTTGCCGGCGCTCTTCGACATCCGCTCTTTGCCGTCCAGCCCCACGAGGATCGGGGAGGTGATCGCCACCTGCGGAGCCTGCGCGTGCACGCGCTGCAGGATCCGCCCGGCCATGATGTTGAACGTCTGTTCCGTACCGCCCACCTGCACGTCCGCCCGCAGTTCGACGGCGTCGTAGCCCTGCATCAGGCCGTACATGAACTCGTGCACGAAGACCGGTTCGCCGCGGTCCAGTCGCTTGCGGAAGTTATCGCGCTCGATAAACTGCGCGACGGTGAAGTTGCTGGCCAGCCCCACCACGTCTTGGAACGTCAGCGTCCCCAGCCAGTCGGCATTGTGCACCACCTCCGTCCGCGCACGGTCGAGCAGCTTGAACGCCTGGTCCTGGTAGGTGCGCGCGTTCGCCGCGATCACCGCAGCGGCGTGCATCGGCCGGAGCGCGTCCTTATCGGAGGCGTCGCCGATCTGGGCCGTGAAGTCGCCGATCAGCAGGATCGCGTGGTGTCCCAGCTGCTGGAACGTCCGCAGCTTGCGCAACGGCACGCAGTGGCCCAGATGCAGGTCCGGCGCCGTGGGATCGACGCCGAAATACACGCGCAAGGGGCGCTCATCTTGGAGCGATGCGGCCAGCCGCGCCCGCAGCTCGCGCTCCATGGTCGCCCGCGTCTCGGCGTCGCCGAAGCGGGTGCCGCGCATGATCAGGGCGTGCTGCCGCTCCACCTCCGCCTGCTGCGCGCTGGTCAGCGGCACTGTCGTCGCTGGGCGCGGCTCGGACGTCATGGCAGGTCCTTCATCGGCACGTCCTTCATTGGCAGGGGGCCAAGCGCAACGCGGGCGTCGTCGCAGTCCTGCGCGAGCTGCGCCTTCAGCGCCTCGATGCCGTCGAACTTCACCTCACCACGCAGCCGTGCGACCAGGTCAATACGGAGGTCGCGGTCGTACAGGTCTGCCTCGTAGTCCAGCACGTGGCACTCCACGGAGATCGCTTCGTTGTCGTCGAACGTCGGGCGTACGCCGATATTCGTCGCGGAGGCGTGGGCACGACCGTCGATGTGGGCGAACGTGGCGTAGACGCCGGTCGCGGGCAGGGCCCGGTCGGCGCCGACCGCGATATTCGCGGTGGGGAATCCAATCGTATGGCCCCGCTCGAACCCCTTGACGACCGGACCGTGCAGGCTGAAGCGACGCCCCAGCAGGTCGTTGACCCGTTCGATCGCTCCCTCTGCCAGCGCTGCCCGAATGTCGCTGGAGGAGATCTTCGCGTCCTCGCTGTCGTCCCGCACCATGTCGATCACGCTGACCTGGAAGCCCAGTTCGTCGCCCAGCGCACGCAGCGCATCCAGGTTGCCGCCCCGCTGCCGCCCCAACGCGAAGTCAGGGCCGGTGACCAGCTCCGTCAGTTGCAATTCCTCCACCAAGACCCGCACGAAGTCGCGCGCGTCCGTCTGCGAGAGCTCAGACGTAAACGTAATCGGCGCGACCACGTCCAGGCCGGCCTCCGTCAGCAGGCTGAGGCGGTCCTCCAGGCTGCTGAGGTAGCTCAGGGGGACATCCGGCCGCAACACGTGCTGGGGATGCGGATGAAACGTGACGACGCCGGCCGCGCTGCCGTTCGAGCCCGCCCGATCAATGACCCGGCGCAGCAGCGCGATGTGCCCGCGGTGGACCCCGTCAAAGACGCCGATCGTGACCGTCGTCGGACGGCCCACGGCGACGCGGCGCAGCTCGGATCGGGCGAGTTCGGTCGGCACGGGGTCCTTTCTCAGGCAGGCACTCTCACGACGGCTCGGGCTCGACCTCACCCATCGCGACCGCGACAGGCTCGGCATCGTCGTCTGCGTCCGGGGCACGCCCGGCCTTCTCCACGATGATGATGTCCCCGTAGGCGTCGTCTTGATTCATCTCAATCGTGCGCCCCTTGTAGAGCTCCAGGATCGCCATGAACGTGACGATCACCTCCGTGCGTGTCTCCGCCTCCGCGATCCACTCCCGGAACGACACCCGCCGGCCGCCGCGCAGCCGTCCCTGCAAGTCCTCGATCTTATCCTTGACCGTGACCGGATCCCGCTTGAGCGAGACTTCCGGGTGCAGCTGCGCGCGACCCGCCGCACGAGCCAGCGCCTCCTGCACGAGCTTGGTGAGCAGATCCAGCGTGACCGAGTCCGGCAGGCCCTGCGGCGGCTCCGGATCGACGGGCGCTGGAGCGCTGGCCTGAAAGCTGCGCAGCCCACTGCGGTCGATCGCGCCCAGCATCTCCACGGCGTCCTGGTAGCGCTGATGCTCTTCCAGCATCCGCACGAGTTCGCGACCGGGGTCATCGTCATCGGCTTCTACGGCCTCGTCGCCGGGCAGCATGCGCCGCGACTTCAGCAACATCAGCCGCCCGCCGACGGCCAGGAACTCCGCCAGCTGCTCAGCCACCGGGTCAGACGCGTCCTCCCGCCGGCTGGACGATTTCAGCGTGTCGACGTACTGCAGGAACTGGTCGCTCACCTGCACGAGCGAGAGCTCGGAGATGTCGAGGTCGCGCCGTTCGATCAGCTGCAGGAGCAGGTCGAGCGGCCCCTCGAAGCCCGGCAGGTGCAGCTGGAGCATGTGGGCAGCCTACTCCAGCGGTCCCTTGGGATCAGCGGCCATTGAGCTGCGCGTTGCGGCGCTCAGGGCGGGACGCAGAGGGGGCGAGCGGCGCATGGACGGCCGTTCGCCCTCTCTGGCTCTCCTCCAGATCGCCCCGGTCGAGAGCTAGACCGCAGCCAGCTCGCCCGGACGCGGGGCGAGCGGCCGACCCACGGCCGCGCCCACCGTCTCCAGGGTGCGCATCAGCTTCTCGAAGTTCTCGAACGTGAGGCTTTGCGCGCCGTCCGAGAGCGCATGGTCGGGGCTGGGGTGTACCTCGATCATGAGGCCATCGGCGCCCACCGCGACCGACGCTTTGGACATCGGCTCCACCAGCTGCCAGCGACCCGTGCCATGGCTGGGGTCGCTGATCACCGGCAGGTGGCTCATGCGCTTGACCAGCGCGACGGCCGCCAGATCCAGCGTGTTCCGCGTCGCGGTCTCGAAGGTGCGGATGCCCCGCTCGCAAAGGATCACCTCGTGGTTGCCCTTGGCCATGATGTATTCGGCGGCCAGCAACCACTCTTCAATCGTGCCACTGAGCCCACGCTTGAGCATCGCCGGCTTGCGGACCAGGCCGACTTCATCCAGCAGGTTGAAGTTCTGCATGTTGCGAGCGCCGATCTGCAGGATGTCGGAATACCGCGCCACGGTCTCCACGTCGGCGATCGACATCACCTCGGTGATCACCGGCAACCCCGTCTCCTCGCGCGCGGTCGCGAGGTGCTTCAGCCCCTCTTCGCCCAGGCCCCGGAACGAGTAGGGCGAGGAGCGCGGCTTGAAGGCCCCGCCGCGAATGATGTGCGCTCCCGCGGCTTTGACGGCCTTGGCGGTGGACACCATGTGGTCTTCGTCCTCGATGCTGCAGGGCCCCGCCATCACCACGACGTTGCCGTCGCCGATCCGCACCCCGCCGACATCAATCACGGTGTCGTCGGGCTTGAACTCGCGGCCGGAGAGCTTGTACGGGCGGGAGATGGGCACCACCTGGTCAACGCCGGGCATCGTGCCCACGGCGGTCCGCATATCGGGGTCCACCACACGGCCCACCGCGCCAATCACGGTGCGCTCCTCGCCGGCGCTCAGGTGGCCCTCCAGGTCCGCCTCTTTGAGCCGGCTGAGCACTCCTTGGATCTCTTCTTCGCTGGCGTCAGTTCGCATGATCACGAGCATGGTGTCTCTCTTTCGTTCGCTCTGAGTGTGGATCGGTGTCCGCGGGCCCGGGCGGGCACGCTAGGGATTCGCATCAGCGTTCGACGTCTCAGCCGAGACCACGTCCGGCCGCAGGACCGTCGCGCCCCGCAAGTAGACATGCTGCACGGCTTCCTGGCTCTGCGGCGTATTGATATGCAGGAGAATGCGCAGGCACGACGGCAGAGCGCCGGGCACGTCCATCTCATGCCCACACATCAGCGCCACGTGATCCCAGCCCAGTCCGCGCCGTGCAGCGACGGCCGGGAACTCCGCATCCAGATCGCGCGTGGTGCTGAACCAGGCCGACGCGACATCTTCCGCCCGCACGTCGTTGCGACGCACCATCTCGTCGAGCAACTCACGCGTCGCCGCGATGATCGCGTCGGGCTCGTTGCGATCGACAGTGGTTGCGCCTCGCAGGCCGCGCACGCGCCAAGGGGAATCGTCTTGCATGGATCCTGCTCGCGTCCGGCCGATTGGGCGCGGCGGACGATTCGTTGCCAGGTCGGGGATCGGGACAGGCGGCGCCGCCGGGCGGACGCTAATCGCGACGCGGCGCAAATGCGCCGGCCGCGGACATATAGGCGAACATCCGGACACGCAGGCTCAAGCCACGATGGCGAGCGATCATGCGTCCTGTTCCCTTCCGCGGCCGGTCATCACCTCAGCAAAGTGTCGCAAGCTGGCGACGCGCTGGCCGGGAGGGGCCTGCTCGACCGTGCTGATCACGGCACTCCCGACAACCGCAGCCTCACATAATTCTCCCACGGTCGCAACCTGCGCAGCGTCCGAAATCCCGAAACCGACGGCCAAGGGCAACTCGATCGCCGCACGCACCCGGCCCACGAAGTCGATCAGATCGGGCGGCAGTTCCGTGCGAGCGCCCGTCACGCCGGTCACGCTGACCAGATAGACGAAGCCCGCAGCCCGTTCCGCGACGGCCTGGATACGGGCCTCCGTGCTGGTCGGCGCAAGCAGATAAATCAACGACATCTCCTCTGCAGCCAGGGCGACACGAACCGCGTCCGACTCCTCCGGCGGCAGGTCCACGATGATCAGCCCATCCACGCCCGCCGCGGCCCCGTCGTGTGCGAGCGCGGCGATGCCCCCCAACGCGCCGTCGGGCCGGGCGGCCCCAGCGGGGTGGTAAGCAAGGAAGGGGTTGAGGTAGCCCATCAGCGTGATCGGCACCGTCATACCGCGCCGGCGCAGCTCCGCGACGGCCGCCAGGATTCCCCCCAGCGTCGCGCCGGCCAGCAGCGCCGCCGTATTCGCCCGCTGAACGGTGGGGCCATCGGCCAGGGGATCGCTAAACGGGACACCGACCTCGATCGCACCGGCGCCGCCCTGCACGAGTGCCTCGATCAGGGCGACCGTCTCGGCCGGGGTCGGATAGCCACCGGTCAGATAGGGCATAAACACGACCCGATCCGGCGCGGATGCCGGGCCGAATGCGTCTGCGTATCGACTCACACGATCCCCCGATCGGTCACGGTGACGATGAAGGCCACAAGATTGAACACGAAGTGTGCACTGATCGACGCCCAGAGGTTGCCGCTCTTGACGTAGGCGACCGCGAAGATCACCCCCACGAGGAAGAACGGGATCAGGCTGCCGACGTCGAAATGAAGCGCCGAAAAGATCGCGGCGCTCACGACAACCCCCACCACCACTCCGAAGCGTCGCGCGATTGCGCCGACCAGGAAACCACGGTGGAAAATCTCTTCCGAGATCGGCGCCATCACCATCACGGCGACCCCGGTCAGCACTGCAGCGAGCACCGTGAACTCGTCGTCGCCGTCGATCGCGGAGACGGGCTCCAGGGCCTCGACATCGATCGCATCGATGATGACCTGGTAGACCGCCAGCGAGATCCAGGAGGCGATCAGCGCCGCCAATCCCCAGCCCAGCGCCGGGATGGTCGGCGCACGCAGGCCCACGAGCCGGGCCGCGTCGCGACCCCGCAGGACGAAGAACGGCGCGAGGATCAGCGCGAACAGGTCCACGAATACGACGATGATCGCGATCGCCACGAAGTCGTCGTTCTCGGTCGGGTCCGGCTCAATCGCCTCGAAGATGCCGATCCCGATCCCGAAGGTGATGAAGAACGCGGCCGCCGAGAGTCCCAAGCCAAGAAAGATGTCGTTCGGACGGAAGCCGTGCCCACGCGCGGGCGCGCCCGCATCAGTGCCCCCGCCCGCGTCCGGGCCCAGCGGGGCGCCCGCGTCGGCGGTAAGGCTCGACCAGTCATCGGGCAGGCGTGGAGAATCCGTCGCCCCCACCGGGCGCGACGCCGGGCGCGACTCGTACCCGCGCGGCGGGGGTGGCAGGAGGGGGCCGTCGCTCATCGCGGGAGCGTACCAGCGCCCTACAGCTCGACCCCGCGAGCGGCCAGCGCCTCGCGCACGATGTCGATGTCCTTGTCGCCGCGACCGCTCAGTCCCAGCAGGATCACGTCGTCCGCCGGCAGCCCGGGCGCGAGGCGCTTCAGGTAGGCGATGGCGTGGCTCGGCTCCAGCGCGGGCACGATGCCCTCCGCCTCCGAGAGCAGGCGAAACCCGGCCAGCGCCTCGTCGTCATCGACCGAGACGTACTCGGCCCGCTCCGACACCTTCAGCCACGCGTGCTCCGGTCCGACGCCCGGGTAGTCCAGCCCGGCGCTAATACTGTGCGCCTCCTCGATCTGTCCGGCGTCGTCCTGGAGCAGATATGTACGCGTGCCGTGCAGCACGCCGGGCCGGCCCAGCGTCAGCGTCGCCGCGTTGCGGCCCTCCAGCCCCTCACCCGCCGCTTCAACGCCGATCAGCCGCACGGGATCATCGATGAACGCATGAAAGAGGCCGATCGCGTTGCTGCCGCCCCCCACGCAGGCGATCGCGACGTTCGGCAGCTTGCCCACCTTCTCCAGGCACTGCGACCGCGCCTCCCGGCCGATCACCGCCTGCAGGTCGCGCACGATCATCGGGTACGGGTGCGGCCCGATCACGCTGCCGATCACGTAGTGCGTGTCGCGCACGTTGGTCACCCAGTCGCGGATCGTCTCGTTGATCGCATCCTTGAGCGTGCGTGAACCGGAGTCCACGGGGCGCACCTCGGCCCCCATCAGTCGCATGCGGAAGACGTTGAGCGACTGCCGCCGCACATCCTCCGCACCCATATAGACAATGCACTCCAGCCCGAACCGGGCGCAGGCCGTAGCCGTCGCGACGCCGTGCTGGCCCGCCCCCGTCTCCGCGATGATCCGGCGCTTGCCCATGCGCTTGGCCAGCAGCACCTGCCCGATCGCGTTGTTGATCTTGTGCGCGCCGGTGTGCGCCAAGTCCTCGCGCTTGAGCAGAATGCGCGGCCCACCCAACTGTTCCGTCAGACGCGGCGCATCGGTCAACGGCGTCGGCCGGCCCACATACTCGCGCAGGAGTTCGTCCAGCTCCGCCTGGAAGCCGGCGTCGGTTTGGGCCTCGGCCCAGGCCTGCTCCAGCTCGGTGCAGGCGGGCATCAGCGTCTCCGGGATGTATTGCCCGCCGAACTCGCCGAAGCGGCCCGCCGGTGCGGCTTCCGTCGTCATGGTCGATCTCCTGCCATCGCCTGCCCGGCAGGCGGGGGATTCGAAGCCTGCCCGGCAGGCGGGGGATTCGAAGCCTGCCCGGCAGGCGGGGGATTCGAAGCCAACGCCTCGCGAGCGTTGCGAATGAACGCACGAATCAGGTCGGGCGACTTGATGCCCTTCTCGACTTCGACGCCAGAGGAAACGTCGACAGCCCAGGGCAGGACCGTCGTGATCGCCTCGGCCACGTTGTCGGGCCGCAGGCCACCGCCCAGCATGATCGGCGTGGCCTGGGCGATCGTGGCGGCCAGGTCCCAATCGAAGCGCTGGCCGCTGCCACCGCCCTGCGCGGATTCCGCCTCCAGCGCGACCACCGCCGCAGGCTGCTGGCGGACTCGACGGCGCAGCGCCTCAATCTCTGCGTCCGCGCCAACATGGTGCACGCGGATGGCGGGACGCGTCAGCCGCCCGACGAGGTCCGGGTGCTCGCCGCCGCTCAGCTGAATCACGTCCAGATCGACGGCCGCCGCGACGCGATTGATCTCGTCCGCGGACTGGCGTGCGAAGACGCCCACGAGCAACGGCCGCTCGGCCCGATCCATCGCCGTATCGAAGGCCGCGGTGTTCGACTCGAACAGTTCGATCCGCGGGCCGATCAGCGCGCGCAGCGCCCGCCCCTGCTCGACCGTCGCCTGGCGCGGGCTCTCGGCGAACACCACGCCCAGCATGTCGGCGCCCGCGTCGAGCGCGATGCGCGCGTGCTGCGGGTCGCGCAGGCCGCAGATCTTGATGCGGGTCATGACGGCGGCTGCGGAAACAGCGTCCGGATCGCGCCGGGGATATCGCCCCCCCGCGTCAGCCCCTCACCGATCAGCACGGCATCCACATCGCAGGCGCGCATCCGCGCCAGGTCGCCCGGCGTGCGCACCCCGCTCGCCGCGACGATCGGCAGGCCGGCCGGGACCAGCGGGCGAAGGCGCTCCGTCGTGCCCAGGTCCTCCTCGAACGTGTGCAGCTCGCGATTGTTGATCCCAATCGCGCCCATCCCGGGTTCAGACAGGCCCGCCTCCAGCGCGATGACCAACTCCGCCTCGTCCGTGACCTCCACGAAGGCTGCCATCCCCAACTCCCGCCCCGTCTCGATCAGAGCGCGGATCGCGGCCGCCTCGGGAATCGTCTTGACGATGATCAAGAACGCGTCGGCGCCGAGCGCGCGCGACTCCAACACCTGATACGGGTCGACGATGAACTCCTTGCGCAGCAGCGGCGGGCAGGGCGCCCCCTCATCAACCAACGCGTCCGACGTCAGCGCCGTCGCGACATCCGACAGCTCCGCGTCGCCCGCGAAAAAGGCGGGTGAGGTCAGCACGGAGATCGCAGCGGCGCCCCCATCGCGGAAGGCGCGCGCTGCGGCCACGTGATCGAGCTCGCGCGCGAAGGGCCCCTTCGAAGGCGACCCCTTCTTCACCTCTGCGACCAACCCCAGACCAGGCGCGCGCAACGCCGCGAGGAAATCGCGCGGGCTGGGCCGGCTGGCGACAAGCTCACGCAGCGCCCTCTCGGGCCGCTCGGCCCGACGCCGCACCAGGTCCGCGCGCGTCTCCGCCACGATCCGGTCCAGGACGGACTCTGTTCTGATTTCAGGCACTTTGCACGCTCAGTCGCTGCGTCGTCTCGACGAACAGCTCCAGTTTCCGCAGCGCCCGGCCGTCGTCAATCGCCTCCGCCGCGCGACTGACGCCCTCAGCGAGGGTCGGGACCTCGTCCGCCGCGAGCAGCGCCGTGGCTGCGGTCATCGTCACGAAGCCGGTCAGCGCGCTCGTCGTGCCGCCCAGCACCGCGCGCATCGCGGCGGCGTTGTCGGCCGCATCGCCGCCCGCCACGGCCACGAGCGACACGGGACGGATGCGAAAGTCATCGGGCGAGATCTCGTACTGCTCGACCCGGCCCTGCTTCAGCTCCCAGACCGTGGTCGGGCCACTGGGCGAGACCTCGTCGATGCCGGCCTGGTCGGCCGTCGCCTGCCCATGCACGACCAGCGCGTGCGGGCTGCCCAGCCGGCCCAGCACCTGTGCGTACTGCTCGCCGATCTCCGGAGTCGCGACACCGACCGCCATCTGCGTCGTGCCGGCGGGGTTGGTCAGCGGGCCCAGAATGTTCATCACCGTGCGAAATCCGAGCTCGCGCCGGATCGGCCCCACGAAGCGCATCGCCGGGTGGTAGGCCTGCGCGAAGAGGAAGCCCATGCCGACCTCTCGGATGCACTCAGCCATCGCGCTAGCCGGCAGCTCGATGTTCGCGCCCAGCGCCTCCAGCACGTCGGCGCTGCCGCAGCGCGACGACATCGCCCGGTTGCCATGCTTCGCGACGGTCACCCCACAGCCCGCGACGACGAACGCCGCGGCGGTGCTGACGTTGAACGTGTCCGGAGCGTCCCCGCCCGTGCCGACGACATCAACGATGCGGCTCACGCCGGGCACGACGATGCGCACGGCCTTCTCGCGCATGACGCGGGCGAAGCCCACGATCTCATCGATCGACTCGCCCTTCATGCGCAGCGCCGTCAGCAGCGCCCCGATCTGCGAGGCCGGCACCTCCGCGCCCGACATGATCTCATCGAGCACGCCGTAGGCCTCCGCCTCCGAAAGGTCGCGGCGTTCGTCAACCAGCGTCGTGAGCGCGTCGGAGACTTTGGTCACGCAGGCACCCCCTCCTCCATCGACAAGAAGTTCGACAGCAGATCGTGCCCCACCTCCGTCTTGATCGACTCGGGGTGAAACTGCACCCCCTCCAGCGCGTACTCGCGATGCCGCACGCCCATCAGCACGCCGCTGTCCGACCAACTCGTCGCGACCAGCTCAACGGGCAGCGTCTTGGGGTCGATCGCGAGGCTGTGGTAGCGGATCGCCTCGATCGGCTGCGGCAACCCGGCGTAGACGCCCTGCCCATCGTGCTCGATCGGGCTCGACTTGCCGTGCATGATCTCGCCTGCGCCCACCACGTCCGCCCCGAACGCCGCGCCGATGCACTGGTGCCCCAGGCAGACGCCCAGGATGGGGACCTGGCCCGCGAAACGCCGGATCAGCTCCACGCTGATCCCCGCGTCCTCCGGCCGCTTGGGCCCCGGCGAGACGACGATCCGCTCGGGCTCCATCGCCGCCACCTCGTCCAGCGAGATTTGATCGTTGCGCGCGACGGTCACCTCGGCCCCCAGCTCGCAGAGGTACTGGTAAAGGTTGTAGGTGAACGAATCGTAGTTATCGAGCAGGAAGATGCTCATGGCGGATTCCTTGCTGGCCCCATCGGGCGTCCTCTGATCGCACGATATCCGGTTAGTAGCCGCGACTGCCGGCAGGCCGCTCGCGGGCGCGCGCCTCCGCCAGGTCCAGGGCCGTGAACATGCCCATCGCCTTGTTGACCGTCTCCTCGAACTCAGCGTCCGGGGTGCTGTCGTAGACGATGCCCCCGCCCGCCTGCACAGATGCGACGCCGTCCTTCATGACGATGGTGCGGATCGTGATCGCGGTCTCCATATTCCCGCCGAACCCGAAGTAGCCCAGCGCCCCCGCGTAGGGCCCGCGCTGGTCCTCCTCCAACTCGGCGATGATCTCCATGGCGCGAATCTTGGGCGCGCCCGAGACCGTGCCGGCGGGGAACGTCGCGCGCAGCGCGTCGAAGGCGTCCATCTCCGGCTTCAGCCGTCCCTCCACCTGCGAGACGAGATGCATGACGTGGCTGTAGCGCTCGACGTCCATCTGCTGCGTGACCTTGACGGTGCCGGGCACGCTGACCCGGCCAATGTCGTTGCGGCCCAGGTCGAGCAGCATGATGTGCTCCGCCACCTCCTTGGCGTCGGTGCGAAGCTCCTCCTCCATCGCCTGGTCCTCCTCCGGCGTCTGCCCGCGGCGACGCGTGCCGGCGATGGGATTGGTCGCGACTTTGCCGTCCTCCACGATCACCAGCAGCTCCGGCGAGGTGCCGACGATCTGGTGGTCACCCAGCTCCAAGTAGTAGGTGTACGGCGACGGGTTCACAGTGCGCAGGGTGCGGTAGACGTTGAAGGGGTGCACGAACGTCTCTCGCGAGAAGCGTTGCGAGTACACGCACTGAATCACGTCGCCCGCGACGATGTAGTCGATGATCCGCTTGATGTCCGCGACGTAGGCCTCCCGCTCCATGTTGGAGCGCAGCGGCGGGCTGCCCTGGGGCGGAGCGGGCTTATCGGCCGGGACCGTGGCGGCCCCGCTCTGCAGCCGATCGACGATCTCATCGATCCGGCGCTGCGCCTCCGCATAGTCGCGCCCCACATCCCCATCCAGCCGCACGTGCGCGACGACTTTGATCAAGTGCTTGAAATGGTCGAAGACGAGCAACGTGTCCACGAACTGAAAGAGCGCCTCGGGCAGTCCGTGCGGGTCGCGCTTGGCAAGCGGCAGTCGCTCGAAGTGGCGCACGGCCTCGTAGCCGATGTAGCCCACGGCGCCCCCGTGGAAGGGCGGCAGATTGGGGTTGGGGATGAGGCGGAAGCGCTCCAGCTCCTGCTGAACCTCGTCCAGCGGGTCGACCTGAGGGTCGGCCTCGTCGGCGATGGGGGCGCGGAAGACGCGGTAGGGCTCCGTGCCAATGAAGGAGTAGCGCGCGGGACGGTCGGCCCCCTCCACGGACTCCAGCAGGAACGAGTAGTCACCACGCTTGACCTTGAGGAAGGCCGAGACGGGCGTTTCGAGATCGGCGAGGACCTCGCGATAGATCGGGACCAGGTTGCCCTGGCCGGACTCAGCGAGGCGCTTGACCTCATCCAACGCTGGAAAGTGCACGACTCGTTCCCTTCGATGACCCGCGTTTAAAACAAAAGCTCCACCCCTCAAGGGGCGGAGTTTCACCGCGGTACCACCCTTGTTCCCATCGACGCCGGCGCGAGATTGCGCTGGCGAGTCCGGGCACTCGATTCGCCTGACGGCGACACCCCCCTAGCGGCGGAGCGTCGCGATCGACTCGGCTTTGATAACGGGGCCTCTCCGGCGACGCCTACTCGGCGCTCCTTGGGGAGCGCCCTTCGGGCCGCGACTCACGGGGCCATTCATCGATCGCGCAACCGCCGGCTTCGCAGCCCGCTCCCCGGAGGGAGACTGAGCCGGCTCTCTGTGGGTCCGCCTGACCGGGTACTCGTCCCGCTCGACGTCAATATTCAGTTGTGCGAGGAGTGTTGCCCTCCGGGCGACGGCTTGTCAACGCGGGGCGCACGGCGGTTGTGTCCTGCGCCGCAAAGCCGCGCCGTTCCATCCTGCGAGTCCGGGCTGGCGGCAACAGGCGGGAGTGGCGAGATGCGGCGATCGAATCGGACGGCGACGACCGGGTTGGCGGCGGCGCTGGCGGGGCTAGCCCTGGCCCTGCTAGCCTTCATGGGACTGCCTGCCAGCAGCGCGGCCCAAGCGCCCCCTGACGGGCTCTGGCACGCGCCCTTGCAGTCATTGGCTGAGTCGGGCCTGGAGGTCGACGGCGAAGTACGGATGAACTTCAAGGGCACAGACGAGGAGCTGCAAGCGTTCTTCGACGTCTTCACGGAGCTCAGCCTTCGCGGTGACGAGGGCAACGATGCCGCGATCGCGCACGAGGGGCTGGAGTTCTTCCGCGGCGGCCCGCTTGCAGGAACGCTACTGGCCAGCGTGGACTGCGTGAACGGTTGCGCGGACAGCGGCGCCATCGTGACCCGCGTGCGTGTGGCCGCCTCCCTGCTCACGGGACAGGGGGGCATTCAACGCACGCTGGACGCGCTCGATGCGGGTGAGCTGTCGGTCGCGGCGACGTTCCGTGTCGGCGATGAGACGGTCACTGTGGCCGGGCTGCTGCTGCCCGCAGTGCAGCTGGTGGGGTCGGCGGTCGACGTTCCCGTACCCGCCGGGCTGAGCACGCTGGGCTGGTGCGGTGCCACGACATCGTCCGAGGCGCTGTTTGGGATCTACCCACAGATCGAGTCGATCTTCGTGCTGGACCCGGCCAGCGGGCGCTTCCGTGCCGCCCACAGCACCGCGCCCCGCGCGGCACGGCGGGACTTGCAGATCGAGTACGGCACGGGGATGTTCGTCCGCACAACATCCAACTTCAACATCGGCATGCCGCCCAGCCTGACGGAGGCGCTGCCCCCCAACATCGACGTGGGCGTGAACCAGGTCGAGATCCACCTCACCGCCTCCATCATCCTGGCCGCCAACTGCGGCGACAGCACAACGAGCACCCAGATCTTCGACGACAGCGACGGTGCCGAGCGCATCTTCACCTGGGCGGACGGGGACTGGAACGGCGATCGCGCCGGCCTGCCGGCCGGTGTGGGGCAGGCGCTGCCGATCCCCAGCGGCGGCGCCTTCGTGGTCTTCACGAGCGGTCCCGCGGACCTACGCCTGCCCTGCACGACGGGCGAGTGCAATCGCTTCTTCGATATCGATGTGGAGTGTCGGGCGACCGTGGAGGGCGAAGCCCGGCACGCGGTCTCCCGGCGCGGCCTGCGCTAAATCCGCGGGGCTAGATCTTCGGCGGGGGCCGCCCGGGCCGGTCGCACTCCCCTGCGATCACCGCCAGCAACTCCTCCACGGCGCGATCCAGGCCGTTCTCGGCGTTCTCGATCACGTGGTCGAACCACGACGCCTGCGCCATCTCCTCACTGGCGATGCCGACACGGCGTTGGATCTCCGCCTCGTCGTCCGCGGCGCGGTCGCGGATGCGCCGTTCCAGATCGTCGATCGACGGCACGGTGAGAAAGATCAGCAGCGCCTGCGGGACCGTGTCGCGCAGCGTGCGGGCGCCCTGCACGTCAGTGCGCAGCACGACGGTCTTGCCCTGCGCCAATAGTCGCTCCACCTGGTCGCGCGGGACGCCACTGCGATGGCCGTACACCACGGCATGCTCCAGGAAGCCGTCCTCCGCCAGGAGGGCGTCGAACTCCGAATCGCTGAGGAAGAGCTGATGCTCGCCGTGCCGCTCGCCGGGACGGGGCGCCCGGGTCTTCGCGGTCACGACACTCGCCAGTTGTCCGTCGCGCTGGAGCGCCGCCCGGAGCACGCTGTCCTTGCCCGCGCCGGACGGGCCCGATAACACCACGACGAGCGGCGGCGAGTCCGCGTCGCTCAATCGTCGACCTCACCTGAGGCGATAAGGCGGTCCGAGACCGCCACCCGCCGGGCGATCGTGTCGGGCGCGATCGCCGCCAGAACGATGTGCCCCGTGTCCATCACGAGCACGGCTTTGGTGCGCCTGCCACTCGTCATGTCGATGATTCGCCCCTCAGTCTTGCCCTCTTGCACGAGACGTTTGCTGGGCGCCGAGTTGGGCGAGACAATCGCGACGACCCGGCTGATCGAGAGCACGTTGCCGAAGCCGATGTGTAGGAGCTCCGTCTGCATGGAGAGCACTCCATTCAGCCCGATGGCCATTCAACCCGATGATCATTCAGCGCGGCGCGGACCGGCGTGGGCCTGATGGCGAACGGGCGGTTTCCAAGCCGCGCCTCTCAGGCTAACGCTTGTGGGCCCGCGAGTTGTACCAGGTCCCGCCAAAAACCGGGGTAGGACACGGCCACCGCGTCGGCGCCCTCCAGCGTGCTCACGGCTTCTCCCGCCGGGCCGACCGCCATCGCGGCGACCGCGGCCGCCATCGCGAGGCGGTGGTCGCCGCCGGAATCGACGCTGCCGGCCTGCAACCGCGCGCCACCATCGATGTGCATCCCATCGGGCCGCTCGTCGACGCCCGCGCCATGAGCGCGCAGCAGCCGTGCCGTTGCATCGATACGGTCCGACTCCTTGACGCGCAGCTCCCCGGCGCCACGAATCTCGCTGGGCCCCTCCGCCACCGCGGCCGCGATCGCCAGTACGGGCAGCTCATCGATGCCGCGTGGCACCATGTCACCCTCGATAATCACGCCGCGCAGCGCGCCCCCGCGCACGGTCAGGTCCGCCACGGTCTCCCCGCCGGCCGCGCGATGGTTGCGCTCCTCGATCTGCGCACCCATCGCGCGCAGCACGTCCAGCGCGCCCGTGCGCGTGGGATTCATGCAGACGTTCGGCAGGAGGATCTCGGAGCCCGGCGTGATCGCCCCGGCCACCAGCCAGAACGCGGCCGCGCTGGGGTCCCCCGGAACGTCGATATCGACTGGCTGTAGCTCCGCGCCGGGCGTCAGCCGGACCAGCGGCCCCTCCGTTTCGATCTCGGCCCCCATCGCCCGCAACATGATCTCCGTGTGGTCGCGCGTGGGCGCGATCTCTTCGATCGTGCTGACGCCATCCGCCGCCAGCGCCGCCAGCAGAATCGAACTCTTCACCTGAGCGCTGGGCACCCGCATGCGACCACGGAAGGGCCGCAACGGCGCGCCGCTGATTCGCAGCGGCGCGCGCATCTCCTCGCCCTCCCCGGCGACCTGCGCGCCCATCTCGGCGAGCGGATGCAGCACGCGCGCCATCGGGCGACTGCGCAACGAATCGTCACCATCCAACTGCGAATCACCGGGCAGCCCCGCCAGCAGCCCGCACATCAAGCGCATCGTTGTACCACTGTTGCCACAATCGAGCAGCGCGTCGCTGGTGCGCAAGCCCGCCCGGCCCGGGCTCCGGATGCGCAGCGATGTACCGTCGCGCTCCACATCAACGCCAAGCGCCTGCAGAATGCTGAGCGTGTGCAGGCAGTCGTCGCCGTCCAGGAAGCCGCGCACCTGAGCTTCGCCCGCGGCCAGCGCGTTGCAGATCAGCGACCGATGCGAGATCGACTTGTCACCGGGGACCTGGACCGTGCCGCGCAGGGGGCCGGTCGCACGCAGGCGTTGCCTCACGACGCTGTCTTGCGCTGCGCGGGAACGGCACGCGACACGGGCGCGGGCTCAGCGCTTGTTACGCCGAGCTTCCTCAATCGTCTCGTCGGACTTCTCCATCATCTCGCGCATCTTGTCGTACAGCTTGGGGCTCATGAACAGACCGCCCACGTGCGATCCCTTGTCGGGCATCTCCGTCATCGGCGGCGCGTCGTCCAAGTCGTCGCCCTGCAAATAGCGGAACCGCTGAACATTGGCGTCCGCGAACTCGTTGAGAATCGTCTCTTCGTCCTGATCCAGCAGGTCGCGGTACCGGCTCAGCTCCACGATGTACCGGTCCAGCCAGTACTGCATCCGCTCCTTGTTGGTCAGCGCGATCTCGGCCGACATCTGCGGATCCCCGTCCACCAGGCGGGTCATATCGCGGTACGCCGGACCGGCGATCTTGCCGAAGTCCGCCCAACTCTCCGTGCTGCGCAACATCGTGAACAGGGCGTTCGAGGCCAGGATCGGCATGTGACTGACGGCCGCGACGAGGTCATCATGCTCATCGGGCGCCATGAAGCGCTCCTTGGCGCCCACCGTCTCCACCATCCCCAGGACCGAGCGAACGGCCGTGTCCGGCGCCGTGCTGGACGGCACAACGGCATACGGCGCGCCCTGGAACAGCCCGGCCTCCGCGTTGTCGATGCCCTGCTCCGTCTTGCCCGCCATGGGGTGCCCACCCACGAACGAAACGTACTTCGGCAGGTAGGCCTCGGCCCACTCCATGACCAGCCGCTTGGTGGAGGCCACATCCGTCACCGCCGCGCCCTCACTGAGGTGAGAGCCCATCGCCTGAAAGACGTTGACGATCTGCACCGGTGGCACGGCGACGACCACCAACCCGGCCCCGGAGACCGCGTTGCCAAGACTGCCCTCCACCTCATCGACCGCTCCGGCCTTCTTGGCCGCGCGACGCACTCTGCCCGACTCGTCGTAGCCAACGAGCTCGACATCTTTGTGGCCCGCCGCTTTGATCGCCAGGCCCATCGACCCACCAATCAGGCCCAGCCCAATGATCGCAATTCGTGACATGCCGCCTCCAGGTCATCAATTCTATCAAGTGGGTCCGGGCCGTCAGCTCAGAGCGATGGTAGAGTCCGACCCGGTGTCGTGGGGTGGGCTGGCGATGGAGCGCGAATGCGTCTCTTGCCGCACCGCCGTGTGTCCCGTCGCGTATGGCCGCGTGTGGACCGTCGCCTGCTGCTCGCGGGCTTCGGCGTCCTGGCGATCGCCGGCGCGCTGCTGCTCGGCGTGCTCGCCCCGCCCGCCTCGTCGGGCTCCAGCGATGCACGCGCCGCGACACGACCGCAACTCATCGTCTCCCGCTTCAGCGAAGACGAGAGCACCCTCTGGCTTGTCGATCCGGAGGATCCGGGCCAACGGCAGACGCTGTTCTCCATCGAGCACGCACCGGGCTGGGACGTGGAAGGCGTGGTCGCGCCGGGTGGGGGACGAATCGCCTTGCTCGTCGTGCCCGCGGGCGCAAGCGACCCCGGCAGCGACGCCCACTTGCTGCTCAGCGACGGCGGCACGCCCCGGCTTCTGGTCGCCGGGCTCGATCTGCGCGGCGGCCTGGCCTGGTCGACGGACAGTGCGCAGATCTTCGCCCGGCGCAGCACAACCGACGGCGACGGCGTTGTGCGCACGTCGCTGCTGGCGATCGATGCCGCGAGCGGGGAGACAGACACCCTCCTCCAGCATCACCCCGTCGGGCAGCATCACACCGTCGGGGCCATCTACCCGATCGGTCGCCCCCTGAGCGGACCCATCTACGCCGTCACCGTCGGCCTGGGTGGCAGCCACCTCCTCACCATCGCCGACGATGGGGTTTCGACGCGGATGCTCACTTCAACAGTGACGCGGGACTGGACCCTCTCGCCCGACGGGGCGCAGCTGGCGTTCACCGCCCAACAGGGCCTCGAACTTGAGGTGCTCGTCGTGAGCCTGCAAGACGCAGCACTGGCGCCAGCCCAAGTCGCGCCAGCCCCAGTCGCGACCGAACAGAGCGCGACCACCCAGCCGGCCGCCGGATCGGCGGCGCCGGCCTGGCGACCGAACGGCGAATTGAGCATCGGTCGCTTCCGTGGCCCGCTGGCGGTCGCGGCCAGCGCCGGCGAAAGCGCGGTGCCGGGGTTCACCCTGCCGGCGGGCTGGTCCCCTGACGGCGCATATCTGGCACTGCGCAGCTTCGACGGGATCGGGCCAGGCGCACCGGGGACGGAAAGCATCGTTCTTCAGACAAGCGCGGGCACGCGCGTCGGCGAGGCGCCCCGGGTCGTCGAGGGACAGGATCTGCGGATCATCGGCTGGTGGTATGCGTCGCCCTGAACCGACCCACGAGCCCCCGCTTTCGCCGCGCGCCTGGCTAGGCCTGATCGGACTGCTCCTGGTCGCCACCGCTGGACTCGTCGCCGGCCTCGTCGCGCGCCCCGGCACCGAGGCGCTGCACGCGCAGCAAGGCGCTGGCGGGACCAGCCTGATCTGCTCCGCCTTCGGCGGCGCACCGCCGTACCGATTCGACACCTTCGAAGCCACGCGCGACCGCGCGCCGTACCTCAGCGCCCAGCGCCTCGCCGCCAGCAACGCGCTGCTCGCATCCGACGCCGCCTTCGCGCTGCCGCCGATCGAGACCGGGCCATCCGCGCAGCGCAGCCAGCAAGCCGGCGCCGTGGTCCCGGAGGTCCTCCTGCACGCCATCGGCTGGATCGAAAGCCGGCTCAACCAGGCCGCGATTCAGGTCCCCTACGAGGGCACCGGCCCCACGCTGATCTCGTCGTCCTGCGCCTACGGGCTGATGCAAGTCGCGTCGCTGTTCAGCAACCAGGGCGACGCACCAAGCCGCGTCGAGGCGCTGGCCGGCACCCACTACGCCTACAACATCGCCGCCGGCGCGCAGGCCCTGGTCGAGAAATGGAACGGCGATCTGTTTCCCGTCGTGGGGCTCGGCCAGTCGGAGTTCATCGAGTCCTGGTACTACGCCGTCTGGGCCTACAACGGCTGGGCCACATCGAATCACCCCGCCGGCCCTGACGTCGACCCATTCCGGCAGCTCCCCTACGACTGCGCGCGCCCGTTCAACGGCTACGCCTACCAGGAGTTGGTCATCGGCTGTCTGATCAACCCGCCCAGCGTCGACGGCGTGCAGCTCTGGCCCGCCGTCCCGGCGCAGCACCCAGACCTGGCGACGCTCGCCCAGCTGGCGGGTCCGCTCGATCCCGAACATTTCTTCGCGGGCTGGGCGCGCGTGCTCTCCTTCGCCGCCGGCGACACCCAGCCCTTCGACGCGATGGCGCTGCCCCTCGCCCCCGGGGCGCTGCCGTACCGCGCGCCGCTGGTCAGCGTGGCATCGGAAGCGGAGCGACGCACGATCTTCGGAGCGCCGCGCGCCGATGTCGATGCGGCGCCCCTGCGCCTCCAAGTCACCGACGACTTCGTCACCACCGCCAGCCTCTCGATCGGCAACCTCGCCGACGGACTCGTCGTCTATCGGCTGGAGGCCGACCGCAGCTGGATCCGGCTCTCGACCGATGCCGGGGTGGCCGTCGGCTCCCCACCCGGGACCGCCGGCGGCGCGCCCGCCACGGTGCTCGTGGAAGCGGATGTCGAGGGGCTTCCGGCCGGGATCTACCAGGGGACTATCCTTGTCGAGGTGCTGCTGCCCAGCGGCGTCGTGGAGACCACGCGCGTCACGGTCGTACTCGACAAGCAGGGGGTGCCCCGCTACCAGGCGGGCAGCCCGCAGAGCTGACGCACCGCAGAGTTGACGCACCACGGGGAGCGCCACCGCGCGGCGCACGCCCTTGCCCTGCGAGCGCCCTTCCGCGACGAATAGAGGAATCACCCATGCTGGACCGACTCGCCCTGGCGATTCGTCGCAACCACGGCTTGGAACATGCGACCGTCGCCGTGCTGCTCAGCCGCCGCGGGCCCACATTGCGCGTCGTCGGCCGAGCGGCGCCCAACGGCTTCTACCTCTACGGCAACGTCGGCGAGGCGGAGTTGCTCTCCGCCGCCGACGAGGCTCTGACCCGGCTCCAGCGCGGTGAACGCTCGCTCGCCGTCTCGCCGCTCTGCGGCACGAACCTGGCCGCCGGCGGCGTGCTGGCGGGGATCTCCACCCTCGCCGTCGCGGGCGGCGCCGATCGCTGGTCCCGCCTGCCCAACGCGCTCGTGCTGGGGCTCGTCTCCACACTGGCCGCGCAGCCGCTCGGCCGCTGGCTGCAACAGCACGTCACCACCAGCCCGGACATGTCGGAGACGCGGATCGTCGGCGTGCGGCCCGGTGGACGCGGTCGCGGCCGCTACCTCAAGCTGGAGACGGCGAGACCGGACGGCGGCTGATCCGTCGCCTCAGAACGTGCCCCCGTAGCTCAACCGGATAGAGCAGCGGCCT
>QGNQ01000015.1 GCA_003228175.2 Chloroflexota bacterium | reverse complement strand
TGTGTACGCGTTATGCGGGTATCGATACGTATAATAGCGGATAAGAGGTCTGAATGTCAAGGGGAGGGTGGGGTTGGTCGTGGGGGGGTGTGTGTCGGGGGCGGGCGGAGCCTCGCGGGGTCAGCCGTCGGGCGACGGGAGGGGGGCGACTGGGGCAGTCGACGATGGGTGGGGCGACGATGGTGGGGGTGGGTGGCTGCCACTTATGTGCAGGCGCGGTTAGGATGTCGGCCATGCCACACCCCACCGCCGCATTCGACCGTTTGGGCACGGAAACCGCGTTTGAGGTCCTGGCCCGGGCCAATCAGCTCGCCGCCGAGGGGCGCGACATTATCAACCTGGGCATTGGCCAGCCGGACTTTCGCACGCCGGATCACATTGTGGAGGCGGCGAAGCAGGCGCTGGATGATGGGCAGCACGGTTACACGCCCAGCGCCGGTATCCCCGCGCTGCGCGCGGCGGTCGCGAAGGACCTGTCGGATCGGTATGACGTCGAGGTCGACGCGGGCAGCGTGCTGATCACGCCCGGCGCGAAGCCGATCATGTACTTCGCGATCCTTCTCTTCGGCGAGCCCGGGGCGGAGATCCTGTATCCGAACCCCGGCTTCCCGATTTATGAGTCGGTGATCAAGTTCACGGGCGCGACGCCGGTGCCGATCGAGCTGCACGAGAGCGCGGGCTTCTCGTTCGACCCGGAGCAGGTCTTGGCCAGTGTGAACGAGCGCACGCGGCTGCTGATCCTGAACAGCCCGGCGAACCCCACGGGGGGTGTGGTGCCGGCGGATCAGATCGAGCGGCTGATCGAGGGTCTGGCCGACTACCCCGATGTGACGATCCTGAGCGATGAGATCTACAGTCGGATTTTGTACGGCGGGCGCGAGCACGTGAGTCTGCTGCGCTATGCGCAGATTCGGGACCGGCTGATCGTGATCGACGGTTGGAGCAAGACTTTCGCGATGACGGGCTGGCGGATGGGCTACGGGGTCTGGCCGGCGGACTTGTTCCCGCATGCGGAGCGGCTGGCCGTGAACTCGTACTCGTGCGTGAACGCGGTCGCGCAGTACGCGGGGCTGGCGGCGCTGGAGGGCCCGCAGGACGATGTTGGCCGGATGGTGCGGGCGTTCGACGAGCGCCGGCAGATCATCGTGGAGGGGCTGAATTCGCTGCCGGGGTTCCGCTGCGCCGATCCGGGGGGGGCGTTCTACGTGTTCCCGAATATCGAGGGGACGGGGATGGAGGCGAAGGCGTTGCAGGTGAAGATGCTGGAGGAGGCGGGGGTGGCGACGGTCGCGGGGACCAGTTTCGGCCACTTGGGCGAGGGCTACCTGCGCTTCTCGTACGCCGCCAGCAGGCAGGAGATCCTGGACGCGATTGAGCGGATTCGAGCGCTGAAACTCGGCTGAGGGCTGGTGTGGGCGGTCGACGGTGGGGTGGGGTCGGGGGGCGGCGTGCGGGGGCGACTATCCTGCGACGGTGCGCGCGTGGCTCGTGCGGCACGTTGTTGATCTGAAATCTCGTCGCGCGGCCGGCCGTCGTTCGACTCGCGAGTGCTGCGATCCCGGAAGGACCATGCCATGCCCGTGCTGACCGAGGCCCAGATCGAAGAGGCCGCAACGTTCATCAAAGAGTCGCGTGGCAGCGGCGGATCGCTGTCGCTGATCCCGGAGGGGTTCCGCCCAGAGACGCTGGGCGACGCCTACCGCATTGCGCAGGCGGTGCGAGACCCGTCGGCGGTGCGGCCGGAGGCGTGGAAGGCGGGCGCGTCGAGCCCGAAGCAGATGTCGGCGCTGGGGTTCGATTCGCCGCCGCGAGCGCCGCTGTTCCGGAACGTGGTCTGCGAGAGCCCGGCGGAGCTGGACGCGAGCCGCTTTCATCGCTGCGTGATGGAGGCGGAGGTCGCGTTTCGGATGTCGGGGAGCCTGCCGCCGCGCGCGGAGCCGTACTCGATGGAGGAGGTGCGGGACGCGGTGGGCAGCGCACACATCGCGATTGAGGCGGCGAACTTCCCGTTCGACGACGGGATGGCCGTGGGGCTGCCGAGCGTGGTGGCGGCGGGGCTGGCGGTCGGCAAGCTGGTGATGGGCCCGGAGATCGAGGACTGGCGCGAACGCGACCTGAAGGCGCTGGAGTGGGAGGTCCTGGTGGATGGGGAGGTGCGGGGGCAGGGCGAAGAGGGCGAGGCGCGGTTGGACCCGTTGGGCGTGCTGCAGGCCGTCGCGAATGACCTGGCGTCGAATGGGATGGGCTTGGAGGCCGGTCAGGCCGTGACGACGGGCGCGTCTGCGACGCCGACGCCCGCGACATCCGGTCAGACGACGGTGGTGCGGGCGATCGGCGTGGGCGAGGTCGTGGCGATACTGGGCTAGCCGGCCGAGCCTGCGGCGCTGGCCGTGCGGACGAGCTTTTTGAGGCTGCGCAGCTCGCGCGGGGGATCGAGCTGCGCGCCGCGCATCGTGTAGGAGACTTCGCCGACGTAGACGTCGCCGCGGGAGTCGACGGCGACGGCGTGGGGGGCGATGAATCGGCCGGGCTCGTCGCCTTCCTCCGGGTCCCCGTAGCGGCCCTGCAGTGCGCCGTCGGTGTCGTAGACGCTGACGCGATGGCCGATGCCGAGTGCGCCCTCCATGAGCGGAACGCCGTTCAGCTCACCGATGTAGATGAGGCCGTCGGGACCGACGCTGAGGCCGCAGGGGCGATGGATGTTGTTCCAGATCGTGATGAGCCTGCCGTCGAGGTCGAAGATCTGGACGCGCAGCGCCTCTCGGTCGGCGACGTAGATGCGACCCTCGTGGAGGGCGATGTTGTGCGGGCAGAGGAACTGCCCGGGGTCGATGCCGGGTGCGCCCCAGGAGAGCAGCAGCTCCCCCGTCGGGGAGTACTTGTGAACGCGGGCGTTGCCGTAGCCGTCGCTGATGAAGAGGCTGCCGTCCTGGGCGACGGCGACATCGGTGGGGCGGTTGAAGGGGTCGCCGCTGAAGCGCGGTGCGGACTGGCCGGGCGTGCCGATGGTGAGCAGCAGTTCGCCGTCGTGCGACCACTTGGTGACGGTGTGTGATCCGTCGTCGACGCAGTAGAGGAAGCCGTCGTGCGCGGCGAGTATGGCGTGGGTGCGGTCGGTGAAGACGCCTTTGCCGAAGGTGCGCAGGAACTCGCCATGGGACGAGAGGACAATGACGGGGTTGTTGGTGTTGCGGGTGAGGAGGAAGACGGTGTCGTCCGCGGCGACGCTGACGCCGGGTGTTTCGTGCAACGTCATGCCGCTGGGCAGCTGTTGCCAGTCGTGGAGGCAGTCGAGGGGGAGGGTGGGCGTGGCGGTGGTCATGGGGGATCCTTCCGGCCTGGCGGCACACTGGGCCAGCCTGGCGGCACACTGGGCCGGCCTGGCGGCACACTGGCCCAGCCTGGCGGCATACTAGGCCCGCCTGGCCGCATACTAGGTCCCCGCGCGGACGATCGCCGATGGAAAACGGGCCCGGCCTGCGCCGAGCCCGTTTGGCTGGTGCGTTGGTGGGAGGGGCGCGCCGCTAGACGTCCTGGCCCTTGAACTCGTCCGAGGAGTCGGCGCCGGCGAGGGCGCGGTCGTGGGGGGCGGAGGCGTATGCGCCGCGGAAGTCGCGGAAGGGGCCGTCGCGCCATTCCAGGGCGGCTTTGAGGCCGCCTTCGCGCGCGCGCTTGCCGAACTCACCGGCCTCGGGGCGGTGCTTGCTCATGGCCTCGACGTCGGTACCGGACATGAGGCCGGTGTGGATGCCCATGATCTCGTACTGGCGGTTCACGGCGCGCTTGTTGTAGGAGAGCATGTGGTTGTCGATGTTGCCGAGGCGCTGAGCGAACTTCATCGTGAAGTCGTCGATCTCGTCCTTGGAGACGGCGTAGGTGGCCCAGCCCATCCACTCAAGGTCGCGGCCGGTGAAGGCGTCGCCGCTGTAGGCGAAGAGGCGGGCCTTGGCGGGGGGGAGGAACCAGGGGGCCCACATCATGTCCATGGAGCCCATGGCACGGACGGGCGGGTAGCCGACCTGGCACTCCTCGGTGATGATGCGGAAGTCGCACATGGAGGCGAGCTCGGTGCCGCCGGCCAGGCAGTAGCCGTGGAGCTGGGCGATGACGGGCTTGGAGAGCTCCCAGATCTGCCAGTTGGCCAAGATCGTGTGTCGCGACCAGTCGTAGTGGTTGGGGTGGGTGGTGCCGACGTCCGGCATGCCGGAGTGGGGGTTGACGTGGGGGTGGTTGGGGACGGGCGCGGGCGTGAGGTCATAGCCGGCGCTGAAGGCGCGGCCAGCGCCTTTGATGATGATGATGCCGATGGCGGGGTCGGCCTCGGCCTCCTTGAGCGCGTGGAACATCTCGCCGCGCAGCTCGTTGGAGAGGGCGTTGAGCTTCTCGGGGCGGTTAAGGGTGATGGTGGCGACGCGGCCGTCGCTCTCCGTGAGGATGAAGTCGTAGGACACTCTGAACTCCTGTGGCTTGCGTTTCTGGGGCTGGGCCCGGATTGCGGTTGGGCCTCGGCGAGCAGGGTAGCGGCCCGGGACGCTCGGCGGACCCTCGCCGGGGAACGTTCTTGAGCGTGAAGTATTGGCTTTGGTGATTCGGTGCGAGCGGCTAGATTCCCGGTGGCCGCCAGGCCGCAGGCAGTGCCCCCTATGTGGGCGACGTGCAGGACGGCAGTTGCGCAGATCGGCTCCGCCAGAGCGGCCGGGCGAGAGAAGGACGTGTGTCATAGGAATCCACAAGCTGCTGATCGCCAATCGGGGCGAGATTGCGATTCGGATCATGCGGGCGGCGCAGGAGCTGGGCATTGCGCCCGTCACGATCTACTCGAGCGACGATGCGGAATCGCTGCACGCCCGTGGCGCGCCGGAGGCGGTCGCGCTGGATGGGTCGGGAGCGGCGGCGTACCTGGATATCGAGGGGGTGGTGGCGGCGGCGAAGGAGTCGGGCTGCGACGCGGTCCATCCCGGCTACGGCTTCCTGGCCGAGAACGCGGAGTTCGCGCGGCGTTGCGGGGAGGAGGGGATCACGTTCGTGGGGCCGTCGGTGGAGTCGTTGGAGCTGCTGGGGGATAAGTCGCGGGCGCGGGCACGGGCGGCGGAGCATGCGGTGCCGGTGCTGCCGGGCAGCCCGGGGCCGGTGACGGGGCCGGAAGCACGCGAGTTCTTGGAGGGGCTTGGCGCGGGTGGCGCGATCGTGATTAAGGCGCTGGCGGGCGGCGGCGGTCGGGGGATGCGGGTGGTGACGGCGGCGGCGGATGTGGAGGAGGCGCACGCGCGGTGCCGGTCGGAATCGGAGGCGGCGTTCGGATCGGGCGCGGTCTACGTGGAGGAGCTGATTGCGCGGGCGCGGCACATCGAGATTCAGATCATCGGCGACGGCACGGGGGCGGTCAGCCATGTGGGCGAACGCGAGTGCAGCGTGCAGCGTCGGCACCAGAAGCTCGTGGAGCTTGCACCGAGCCCGACGCTGCGGCCGGAGATGCGCGATCAGATTACGGCGGCGGCGGTGCGGCTGGCGGAGTCGGTGGACTACCGCAGCCTGGGGACGTTCGAATTTTTGCAGGACGCCACCAACGACGAGCGCTTCTTCTTCATTGAGGCGAACCCGCGGTTGCAGGTGGAGCACACGGTGACGGAGGAGGTGAGCGGGATCGATTTGGTGCGATCGCAGTTGCGGATCGCGGGCGGGGAGACGCTGGCCGATCTGGGCTTGGTACAGGCGTCGATCCCGGCGCCGCGCGGCTTCGCGATTCAGGCGCGCGTGAACACGGAGCAGATGCTGCCGGATGGCAACATTCGCCCGACGGGGGGCGAGCTGACGGCGTTTCATCTGCCGGCCGGGCCGGGTGTGCGCGTGGACACGTTTGGCTACCCGGGGTATCGGACGAACCCGAACTTCGACTCGCTGCTGGCGAAGGTGATCGCGTATGCGCCGTCGGGCGGGTTCGAGACGGCGGTGCAGCGGCTGTCGCGCGCCCTGAGCGAGTTTGTGATCCGGGGCCTGGAGACGAACGCGCCTTTTCTGGGCAACGTCATTGCGCACGCCGACTTCACGAGCGGTGGCATCTACACGCGCTGGGTGGACGACAACGTGGAGGCGCTGATCGCCATTGAGGCGAGCGCCGGGGAAGCGGCCGCTGGGGCCGCTGGGGCCGCTGGGGGCGCGGGCGCGACGCTCGACAAGCGGGACCCGCTGGCGTCGCTGACATTCTTTCGCGAGGGCGAGGCGACGTCGCAACGGGCGGCGCCGGAGATTGTGGGCCCGTCCAACACGGATCCGGTGCCCGCTCCATTGCAAGGGACCGTGACCGAGATCCACGTGGCCGAGGGGGATACGGTCCGCGAGGGCCAACTGCTCTTCATCATGAGCGCGCTGAAGATGGAACACGTGGTGAAGGCGGAGTTTGGCGGTCTTGTGCGCTCGGTCACCGTGGAGGTGGGGGAGACGGTCTTCGACGCGCATCCGCTGGCGTTCGTTGAGCCGCGGGACGTGGGCGAGGCGATCGCCGATGACGATGACTCGGTCGATATCGACTACATCCGCCCGAGCCTGCAGGCGATCTACGACCGGCGGCAGTTCTTGCTGGATGAGAACCGGCCGGCGGCGGTGGAGCGACGGCACAGCAAGAATCGTCGGACGGTGCGGGAGAACATCACGCAGCTGATCGATGAGGGCACGTGGGTGGAGTACGGCCCGCTGGCGATCGCGGGGCAGAGCAAGAAGCGCTCGTTGGAGGAGTTGATCCGCAAAACGCCGGCGGACGGGCTGGTGGCGGGGATCGGGTCGGTCAACGGGGACTTATTCGACGCGAAGCGCGCGCGGACGATCTTTATCTCGTACGACGACACGGTCTTCGCCGGGACGCAGGGCGGCCGCGGGCACGAGAAGACGGACCGGATGATGGAGCTGGCCAACGATCTCTCCCTGCCGCTGATCTTCCACTGTGAGGGCGCCGGTGGGCGCTCCGGCGACACGGACGGATCCAGCGCCGGGCATCCCTATGTGCGCACGTGGGAGAAGATGGGCTACTTGAGCGGCACGGTGCCGATGATCGGCGTGACGGCGGGCTGGTGCTACGCGGGCAACGCGGCGATCCTGGGCTGCACCGACATCATCATCGCGACGGAGGACTCGCTGATCGCGATGGGCGGCCCGGCGACGATCGAGGGTGGTGGCATGGGGGCGTTCCTGCCGGAGGAGGTGGGGCCGATGTCGGACCTTGCGCCAGCGGGGTCGGTGGACATTGTGGTGAAGGACCAGGACGAGGCGATTGCGGTGTCGAAGCAGGTGCTGTCGTACTTCCAGGGGTCGATCGACGAGTGGGAGGCGAACGACCAGCGCTTGCTGCGGCACATTATTCCGGAGAAGCGCGGCCGGGCGTTCGACATTCGGGAGGTGATTCGGATCCTGGCCGATAAGGATTCGGTGCTGGAGCTGCGGCCGGAGTTCGGGCTGAGCGCGGTGACCGCGTTCATCCGGATCGAGGGGCAACCGTACGGACTGACGACGAACAACAACGCGTACATCAGCGGGGCTATCGACAGCGACGGCTCCGACAAGATCGCGCGTTTCTGGCAACTGTGCGACGCGTTCAACATCCCGATCATCGCGATGGTGGACACGCCGGGGATGATGGTGGGCCCGGAGGTGGAGCGGACGGGGCTGATCCGTCATTGCAGCCGGCTGTTCGTGACGGGCGTGAATTTGAAGACGCCGCGGTTCTGCGTGATTCTGCGCGGGGGCTATGCGCTGGGGGCGCTGTCGGTGATGACGGGGAACTCGCGAGCGCAGGTGTTCACGGTGGCGTGGCCGCAGAGCGAGCACGGGGGGATGAATATGGAGGCGGGCGTGCTGCTCTCGCATCGGGAGGCGCTGGCGAAGATCGAGGATATTGAGGAGCGGGCGGCGGAGTACGAGCGGCTGGTGGCGCAGTCGTACGAGCACGTGAGCGCGCTCAGCGTGGCGTCGCGCTATGGCCTGGACGACGTGATCGATCCGTCGGAGACGCGGCGCTGGATCGCGCAGGGGATCCTGTCGGTGCCGGAGTCGGAGCCGTTGCGTCGGGGCCGGGCGCAGTTCCTGGATACTTGGTAGGCGACAACAGCAGACGTGCAGGCCTGGAGTTCCCCAGACCGCGAGTAAGGAGTGCCCGTGTCACCCGAGAAGCAAGAGGTTCGCAAGGGGCCCTTCGCCCGATTCATCGCAGACGGCGTCCGCAGCGGGGACGTGGTCACGCTCTCCGGTCAGGTGAGCATCGATGCCAAGGGCGCGGTGGTTGCGCCGGGGGACTTGGTTGGTCAGACGCGCCAGGTGTACGGCTTGATCGGCGGGATCCTGAGCGAGTTTGGCGCGACGATGGAGAACGTCGTTGATGAGATGTGGCTGGTGACGGATATCGCGGACGCCATGGCGAAGAGTCGTGAGATGTTCGCCCTGCGCGGCGAGGTCTACGGGGAGCGGGCGGCGGTGTCGCAGACGATGGTCCAGGTCGGCGGGCTTGTGATGCCGGAGCTGCTGATCGAGATCAAGGTCATCGCGCGCGTCTGATCCGACGGTGCGGCTTGGTGTGGGGTGGTCGAGGTGTGTCGGCGGCCGCGCGCGCTGTGACACGTGGCGACTGTCTATCCGGGCCCCGGCGTGCGAGAGTGATTTCATCAGCGAAGACACCCGTGCCTGATCGATCTCCCATCCGGCCCGGTCGCGTCTTCACCCACTAATGACGCACCGACCTTCGGGCGGCCCGAGCTGACGGGCGCGAACGCCCCGGCCCAATGAGAGAGATCCCCCCTTCATGTCATTCGATCAGTTCGGCCTGCGCGCCGAGCTACTTCACGCTATTCGCGATCAAGGCTACGAGGTCCCGACGCCGGTGCAGGAGCAGGCGATCAAGCCGATCCTGGAGGGGCGCGACCTGATGGCCGCCGCCCAAACGGGCACGGGTAAGACGGCGGCGTTCACGCTGCCGATGCTGCAACGCCTGATGGAGACGCATCGGCCGCCGCGGCAACGGCGAGACTGGCGGCCCGTGCGCGGGCTGGTGGTGGTGCCGACGCGTGAGCTGGCGGCGCAGGTGCTGGAGAGCACGCGCACCTACGGGGGCGCGCTGCCGTTGCGGGCCTGCTCGATTTACGGCGGCGTTGGGATCACTCCGCAGATCGATACGCTGCGTCGCGGCGTGGACATCGTGGTTGCAACGCCGGGGCGGTTGCTCGATCATGTGCGACAGAACAACTTGGACTTGTCCGAGGTGGAGATCTGCGTGCTGGACGAGGCCGACCGGATGCTGGACATGGGCTTCCTGCCGGACGTGCGTCGGATTTTGGCGCTGCTGCCGGAGCAGCGGCAAAACCTGCTCTTCAGCGCGACGCTGAAGGGGGAAGTGGCGACGCTGGCGCGGGGACTGCTGGAGCAGCCGGTGTCGGTGGACGTGTCACCCAAGGAGCTGGCGGCGGACACGGTTGAGCAGATGATCTTGGAAGTGGACACGGGGCAGAAGCTGGCGCTGTTGACGGAGCTGTTCGCGGAGGAGGAGTGGGACCAGGTCCTAGTTTTCACGCGCACGAAGCATCGGGCGAATCGGGTGGCGGAGGCGCTGACGAAGGCTGGGATTCGGGCCGACGCGATTCATGGGAACAAGAGCCAGGGCGCGCGCACGCGGGCGCTGGCCGGCTTCAAGAACGGCCAGAGCCGCGCTCTGGTGGCGACGGATCTGGCGTCGCGGGGGCTCGATATCAGTGGGCTGCCGCAGGTGATCAACTTCGAGCTGCCGATGGTGCCCGAGGATTACGTGCACCGCATTGGCCGGACGGGTCGTGCCGGTGCGGGCGGGGCGGCGCTGTCGTTGGTGTGTGGCTGTGAGAGCATTCAGCTGCGCGCGATTGAGCGCTTGCTGGGACGACGTTTGCCGGCCGAGATCGTGGAGGGCTTCGAGCCCGATCCTTCGATGCGGCACGAGCCGGTGAAGTCCGGTGGCGGAGGCCGAGGCCGGGGTTCCGGAGGCCGTGGTTCCGGTAGAGGGGGTTCCGGTGGAGGGGGTCGCGGGATGGGCGGCGGTCGTGTTTCGGGTGGACGCGCTTCGGATGGACGCGCACGGGGCGGGCCGGCCGCGGCGCCCGGATCTCGGGGTGGCGGGCACCGTCGCCCGCCGCAGCGAGGTCGATGAACGCGCGTCCCCGCTGGCTGGGGACTGGGCACCGCCCGTCGGTGAGGAACGGCCCGTGACGAGTAGCCGCCGCGGTGAGTTTGATGGGGGCGCCTTCGCCGCGCTTCGCGATCCGCAGTACCGGCTGCTCTGGTCCAGCGGGATGCTGGCGACGACGGCGTTCATGATGTCGTTCATGCTGATGCCGGCGCTGGCCTACGACATTACGGGCAGCAACGCGTCGGCGGGCATCGCGACGATGGGTTCGGGACTGGGGATGTTTTTCATCGCGCCGATCGGCGGCGTGATCGCGGATCGTGTCCGGAAGAAGCCGATGGTCCTGGTGGGACAGATCGTCCCAGGGATCGTGATTCTTTTGATCGGACTGTTGGTGGTGACGGACTCGATCTCGATCGTGCTGCTGACCCTGGGCACGATGGTGATGGGGTTCGGATTCGCGTTCATGGGACCGGCGCGGCAGGCCTGGATGGCGGAGCTGGTGCCGCCGCGGCTGCTGGCCAACGCGGTGGCCGTGCAGCAGATCGGCCAGACGGCGGCGCAGGTGCTGGCACCGCTGGGCATTGCGCTGCTGGTGGGGACGGTGCTGGGCGTGGGGGGCACCTATCTGGTGATGGCGTCGCTGTTCCTGATCATCCTGCCGGTGACGATGAAGTTGCGGAACACGCCGCCAGCGGTCAGCCGGGAAGATCGCCGGTCGGTGGGGGTTGAGCTGTCGGCGGGCGGGCGCTACCTCTTTGGCGACCCCCAACTGCGATTGTTGTGGGCGTCGTTCGTGGTGGTGATCGTCTGCGGGTTCGCCTTCCAGACGCTGCTGCCCGGCTTCCTGGACCAGGTACTGGACCACGACGCGACCGACATTGGTCCGGTCTTCTTGGCGTTCGCGTTGTCGGGGCTGTTGGTCAACCTGGGGCTGGCGCGGATCATTGGCGGCTCGTTGATGTGGCCGGTGATGCTGGGCATGGGGCTGTTGATGGCGGCCGGATTCGCGGCCCTGGCGGTCACGCCCAGTTACGGGTTCGTGCTGCTGGCTGCGATTCCGCTGGGGATGGGTCGGTCGGGCTTCATGATGCTGAACCAGACGCTGCTGCTCTCCAACACGCGCCCCGAGTTCTACGGACGTGTGACCTCCATGACGATGATGGCGTTCGGCTCGCAGGCGCTGCTTGCGCCCGTCTGGGGCGTTCTGGCGGACTCGATTGGGATCCGGAACACGCTGCTGATCGTGGGCAGCGTGGCGGTGGTGGCGCTTTGCGCGGCGGCGGTGGTGTGGCTGCGCTTCCGGACCGATGGGCAGCGGGCCGCTGCACCCGCGCCAGCGGTGCCGGCGGGCTAGGCTCCGCGGGCTCATGGTGCGCAGGATCTCGACACCATAGGATGCGGTCCACAGGGCATGCTTGAGCGGATGGCTTGAGTGGACGCCTTGAGTGGACGCCTTGAGTGGATGGGGCCTCTATGCAGTTCGGCGCGCAGGTTTCTTGCTATCGCAGCATTCGCGGTCGTTTGGTGCAGCCGGGCGATACGCCGCTGCAGTGGAGCGACATCCGTGGGGTGGTGGAGACGATGGAGGCGGGGCGCTGGAACAGCGTCTGGTTCGCGGACCATTTCGTGCCGCCCCCGGGCCCGCGCGAAGACGAGCCGTTGCCGGCGTTCGAGGGGTTGTCGGTGGTGGCGGCGGTGGCGGGGCTGACGCAGCGGTTGCAGATGGGCCATCTGGTGATCGGCAACACGTACCGGAACCCGGGGCTGGTCGCGAAGATGGCGGGCACGATCAATGCCATCTCCGGCGGTCGCTTCACGCTGGGCATCGGCGCGTCCTGGTTCGAGCGGGAGCACGCGGCCTACGGCTGGGACTTCCCGCCGATGCGGGAGCGACAGGATCGGCTGCAGGAGGCCTGCGGGCTGCTCCGCCGGCTCCTCCGCGACGCGGACCCCATTGACCATCAGGGCGACTACTATCGCCTGACGGAGGCGCCGCTTTCTCCGGGTCGCGAGGGCGCGCCGATCCCGATCCTGGTGGGCGGAACCGGCGAGAAGCGCACGCTCAAGACGCTGGCGATGCACGGCGACATCTTCAACCTGGACGGTTGGGCCGGGGCCGGGATGTCACTCGATCTCTACAAGCACAAGCTGTCGGTGCTGGAGAAGCACTGCGAGAACGTCGGCCGAGATCCGGCCGAGATCCGCCGCACGATCTTGATGCCGGCGATACTGACGGACGATGCCGGGGAGGCGGCGGACTGGGTGGAGCGGGTGGGGCCGGGCACGCTGGCGGGGGGCGCGTCGGAGTTGGTGGACCGGCTGGCGGAGTTCATCGAGTTCGGCGTGGACGAGATCATGTTCGGGGGGATGAACGTGGAGCCGGAGGACTTCATTCGGTTTGACGAGGACGTCCTGTCCGCGTTCGATTGATCGGCTGGGGCGGCGCCGGTATTCGCCGGACCGATGCGCTCGGCGCTGGGCGGTTGGATGATATCGGCCGGCGCGGTAGGGTCAGGCCGATATCACGGAAGCGAGAGATCCCATGCCGAGCTATGAGTTCCTTCTCTACGACGTTCAGGACCGGGTCTGCTCGATCACGTTCAACCGGCCCGACAAGCGCAACGCGCTGAACACGCAGCTGCTGGAGGAGCTGGACGAGGCGCTGGATGTGGCGGAGGCGGACGATGCGGTGGCGGTGGTGCGCTTCAAGGGGGCCGGTACTGCGTTCAGCGCGGGGTACGATCTGCGCGACAACCCCTACACCGTGCCGCCCGACGGTCGCGAGGCGTGGCGTCTGAACGACGCGGTGCCGGCGCTGCGAACGATCAGCAATCGGTATCAGCGCATCTGGTACTACCCCAAGCCGACGGTGGCAGAGGTGCAGGGCCCGGCCTTGGCCACGGGCTGCTACTTCCAGATGTTGTGCGACATCGCCTTCGCTGCCGACACGGCGACGTTTGGGCATCAAGCGCAGCGCGTGGGCGGGGTGACGAGCTTGCCGCTGTGGGTGTGGATGCTGGGCCTGCGCCAGGCCAAGTACCTGCTCATGACGGGGCGGCTGATCACGGCCAAGGAGGCGCAGAAGATCGGTCTGGTGACGCGCGTCTTCCCGGAGGCGGAGCTGGCGGGCGAGGTCGATCGGTTGTGCAGCGATCTGGCCCGTCAGAACCCGGTGGCGACGATGATGCTGAAGGATGCGATCAACGCCGATTACGACATGATGGGCCTGCGCGCGGCGGCGCCGATGCACTATTCGATGAACGCCGCGGGACGATTGCTGGAGCGGGGACCGGACGAAATCTCGCTGAAGGACATCGTGTTCGGCCGGGACCGCCAGGAGGTCCCGGAGGGGGAGCTCTAGGCGTCCGCTGCGTCGCTCGTGGCGGGCAGCTCAACGAGGAACTCTGCGCCCCCCTGAGGGCTGGCCTGCACGCGCACCGTGCCGCCGTGCCGGTGAACGATCTCACGCACGATGGCCAGCCCCAGGCCCGCGCCGCCGGCCGCCCTCGCGCGGGACGCATCGAGGCGGGTGAAGCGTTCGAAGATGCGCTCGCGGTCCTGCTCGGCGATGCCGGGTCCGTCGTCGGCGACGATGAGTCGGACGGCGCCGCCGGTCTCTTGCAGACTGAGCTCGACGCGCGCCGAGGCGAATCGGAGCGCGTTCTCCAGCAGGTTCGCGACCATGCGCGCGAGCTGTCCGGCGTCGCCGAGGACTTGCCCGCCGGAGACGTGGCTGGTGTCGACGGGGACGTGTGCGCCGGCGCGACCGGCGCGGACGACCTCCTGAAACAAGAGGTCGTCCAGATCGACGGCGGCTCTGCGCGCGGGTGTTTCCTCGCCGCCGCGGGCGAGCAGGAGGAGATCGTCGACGAGGCGCTCCAGGCGCAGCGTTTCGGACAGCACGCCCCGCTGTGTCGCGAGGGGATCGGCGGCGTCTGGGCGCGCTTGGTCCACCTCCAGCTGCGCGCGGATATTCGTAATGGGGCTGCGCAGTTCGTGCGAGGCGTCGGCCACGAAGCGGCGTTGGTGGTCGCGGGCGGATTCGAGCCGTGCCAGCATTGCGTTCATGGTCTGGGCCAGGCGGCCGATCTCGTCATCGCGGTTGGGCGCTGGGACGCGGCGATTCAAGCCGCTGCCAGTGATTTCGGCGACCTCGCGTCGGATCGCTTCGACCGGGGAAAGGGCGCGATCGACGAGCAGCCAGGTGAGCAGGCCGACGAACAGCGTCAGCAGCGGCACGCCGAGGGCGAGCCCTGCGGTGAGCGCCGCGACGGCCTCGCGGGCGGGGTCCAAGCTCTGGGCGACGTAGATTTCGTAGCGGGCGCCGTTGACCAGGACGGGCAGGCCGAGGACGCGGAACTCCTCGTCCTCGATCGGCAACTCCGCGACGGTGGCGAACTGCGCCTTGTTCGCTGTGGCCACGGCGAGCGCGATGTGATCTGGGATCAACAGCGGCGCCCGGGCCGCGTTCGCGCTGGCCGAGACAATTGCGCCGGTTGGGCCGACGACCTGCACCAGCGCCTCTTCGGCGTCGCTGATGGTGAGCAGGGCGGGTAAGGATTCGTCGCGCAGGAGCGCTTCCACGTCGCCGGCACGGACGCGGAGCGAATCGTCGACATTCGAGCGCAAGAAATCGAACTGGAGGGCGCGCAGTGCGATGGAGCCCAGCAGCAGCGCGACGAGGACGACGAGCATCGCGGTGATCGCGATGCGGAGGCGCATGCTGATGCCCCGCGAAAGGCGGGTGTGGCGGGCCATGTCAGCGCTCGCCGGTGGCGAGCCGGTAGCCGGCGCCGCGCACAGTCTCGATGGTGTCGGCGCCGAGCTTGCGACGGAGGTGGCGGACGTAGACCTCGACGATGTTGGGGTCGCCGTCGAAGTTGAAATCCCAGACGTTTTCCAGGATCGCCGACTTTGCGATCAGGTCGCCGGGGCGTCGGAGGAGGAACTCGAGGACGGCGAACTCCCGCGCGGTGAGGCGGACCTCTTGCTCGTTTCGCCAGCAGCGATGCGAGGCGGGGTCGAGCCGGAGGGCGCCGGTTTCCATGATGGTTGGTCGCTCTGAGGTCCCGCGACGCATCATGGCCCGCACTCGTGCGACGAGGACGACGAAGGAGAATGGCTTGCGTAGGAAGTCGTCGGCGCCGGTGTTGAGGGCGCGGGCTTCGTCGAGGTCGCCGTCCTTCGCAGTGAGCATCAGAATTGGCGTCCAATTGCCCTCGGCGCGGAGAGCGGCGCAGACGTCGTAGCCGGTGAGCTCCGGCAGCATGATGTCGAGGATGATGGCGTCGTAGGGGTTCTCGCGGGCGAGCCAGAGGCCGTCGCCACCGGTCGCGGCGATATCGACGGCGTAGCCCTCGCCTTCGAGGCCGCGCTTGACGGCCGCCGCGACGGGGGTCTCATCTTCGACGACGAGCACGCGCATGAGTCCGCCTTCTACTGGTCGCGCCTGGTGACTGGTCGCGCTGGGCGCTGGTTGTGGTGGGCGCTGGGGGTCAGCATCCCAAACCTTGGCTGAACGTGCGCTGAAGAGTTGAGGGCGGGGTGCAATGGACCAGGCTGGGCGGCGGCAGCGGCGGTCGGGGAGGGGGAGCGTCCGGCCGGAGCCCGCGAGGGCGCGCTGCGGTGGGGAACGCGCCCTTGGCTGCGTCCCCAGAGCGCCTAGAATGGCGCGCATGCCCCGTCTTAACGCGCCCCTGATCGCCGGCGTCCGCATCCTGGACATCTCGGGCGGGATCGCGGGCGCCTACGCCGCCAAGCTGCTGGCCGACTGCGGCGCCGACGTGATCAAGGTGGAACCGCCCGATGGTGATCCCGCCCGCCGGGCTGGGCCCTTCCACGCGGCCGGCCCCAACCCGGAAGCTAGCGCGCCCTTTCTCTATACGAACACCAGCAAGCGCGGTGTCACCCTGGACCTGGACACGCCCGCGGACCGCGACGCCTTCCTGCGCCTCGCCGCCGGCGCCCAGGTCGTCATCGCGGGTGAGGGCGAGCCGACCCTGGCCGCGCGCGGAATCGGCCGCGAGGCGCTGCGCGCGGTCAATCCCGGCATCATCCTGGTCACCGCGAGCGGCTTCGGTTCCGACGGCCCCTACCGGGGCTATGCCTGGACGCACCTCATCGCCTGTGCCCTGGGTGGCTGGGCCCACCTCTGCGGCGACATCGCGCGGGAGCCGCTGCAGTCGGGCGGCAACCTGGCCGACACGTTGTTGGGGGCCTACACCGCGGTCGCGACGCTGATCGCGGTCGCGGGGCGCGAGCGGCACGGCGCCGGCGACCACGTGGATGTGTCCGGCTACGAAGCGATGGTGACGGCGGCGCTGCTCGTCACCCAGCGCTACGAGTACAACGGCACGGTCGGCGACCGCCTGGCGGAGGTGGGTCCGGCGCCGTCGTTCATCGTGCCCTGCGGCGATGGCTACATCGGCGCCAACGTGCTGACCGACGCCCAGTGGCGGCTGATGTGCGCCTTCTTCGGGCAGCCGGAGCTGGCGGACGACCCGCGGCTCGTGGAGGCCTCCGACCGCATGCAGCGCGGCCGCGAGGTCGTGGAGCCGGTGCTGGTGGAGGCGGTCCGCGATCGCGCGGCGGCGGAGGTCTTCCATGATGCCCAGAGCTGGCGCATCCCCTTCGGCCTGGTGCCGACGGTGGCAGAGGCCTTCGAGTTGTTGCCGCACCAGGAGCGGGAGTTCTTCGCCGCCTTCGACCATCCGGTCGCCGGGCGCGTGCGGATGCCCGGCATCCCCTTCCTGATCGACGGCGCGCGGCCGCACTCGGGCCGGCCGCCGCTGCTCGGTGAGCACAATGATGAACTCCTGGCGGACTCTGCGGCCCCCGTCGCGCCGGTCGCTGCGACGCCTGCGGCTGCCGCCGCGCGCCCGTTGGCGGGCATACGCATCGTCGATCTGTCCATGTTCATGTCCGGTCCCCTGACCACGCTCTGCCTGGCCGACGCCGGGGCCGATGTGATCAAGGTGGAGTCGGTCCAGCGCATCGACGGCTGGCGCGCCTCGGCCTCTAGCGGCGACACGTTCTGGGAAGAGTCGATGGCCTTCAATTGGGTCAACCGCAACAAGCGCGGGATCACGCTGAACCTGACCGACCCGCGTGGTGTCGATCTGCTCAAGCGGCTGATCGCCGGCGCGGATGCGGTGGTCGAGAACTATTCGCCGCGGGTGCTGGGCAACTTCGGTCTGGATTACGAGTCGCTGCGGGAGGTGAATCCGAACATCGTGCTGATGTCGATGCCGGGCTTCGGGCTGACCGGCGCCTGGCGCGACTACGTGGCCTTCGCGAACACCACCGAGCAGATGGCCGCGATCCCGCGCCTCACCGGCTACGCCGGCGGCCAGCCGATCTTCACGGGCACGACGGGCGGCGATCCGCTGGCCGGGCTGATGGGTGCGGTGGCACTGCTGGCCGCCTTGCAGCGCAAGCGTCGGACAGGGGAGGGGGGGCATATCGATCTCAGCCAGACCGAGGCGGTGACGTCGTACGTGGGTGATGTGTTCACGGGCTACGCGATCAACGGCGAGGAGCCTGGCCTGCACGGCAACTTCGATCCGACGATGGCGCCGCACGGGACGTACGTCTGTCGAGACGAACGCTGGATCGCCATCGCGGCGCGCGACGACGCCGACTTTCGAGCGATCGGCCGTCTGATGGGACGCGACGACTGGGCTCGGGCCGACGGCCCGCTGGGGTCGGTCGAGGCGCGCCTGTCGGCGATCCCGGAGCTCGACGCCGCGCTCGCCGGCTGGACGCATGATCAGGATGCGTTCGAGCTGATGAGTCGCTTGCAGGAGGCCGGAGTGCCCGCGGCGGTCGTAACGACGGGCAAGGACTTGCTGGAGGATCCGCATCTGACGGCGCGGGAGTTCTTCGTGCGGCAGGAGCGCGCCCAGGTGGGCAGCAAGCGCTATCCGGGGTCGCCGTATCGCTTCCGCGACGCCGAGCCGCCCGCGAATCACGCGAGCCCGACCCTCGGTCAGCACAACCGCGAGGTGCTCGGTGGACTACTAGGCCTGTCGGACGAGGAACTGTCGGCGCTGGAGGCGGATGACGTGATTGGCACGGTTCCGGTGGGGGCGCGGGGCGACTGAGCCCGATTGTGAGTCTCCCCGGCGGGCTGATTCCCGAATGGTCGATGTCCCGAAGCAGTCGCTCGGCAGGCGATCGGTAGAAGGGAGATTGGAACGTGACCGCGAATCGCGTCAGCCAGCGGCTATCGTCCTGGGACAGATCTGACATCATTGTTGACAGCAGAGTGATGTCCTTCGGCAATGCCAGCTTCGGCGGTGCGAGTGGCGGGCAGGCCGCGCCTCAGGTGCGACGGGGGTACGACCCCGGTCCGGCGCTGCGCGTTTTGGAGGAGCCCTAGCCCTCCGAGTCGCGCCGGGCCGACATCTCCTGCATGTTCGTCCAGAGACGGCGCATGCCTCGCAGCCAGCGGTCGTGGTCGTCGGCTTTGCGGCGCACGAACTCCCGTACTTCGGGGTGGGGCAGGATGAGGAAGGTCTCGTCGCGGATCGCCTGGACGACGACATCGGCGACCATGTCCGGCTGCATCGGCGCTTCCGACAAGAAGCGGCCCAGTGCCGATCGCTCGGCGTCCGATTTCAGCATGGGCGTGTCGACGCCGAGCGGGCAGAGACAGGAGACGGTGATGCCGTCGCTGCCGTAGGTCATCGAGAGGTACTCGGCGAAGGCGACGGCGCCGTGTTTCGTGATGGCGTAGGAGGCGCTGCCCAAGGAGGTCAGCAGGCCGGCGGCCGAGGCGGTGCTGCAGATGTAGCCTTGGCCGCGTTCCAGCATGTGGGGCAACACGGCGCGCGCCGCGTAGAGGTGGGCGAGTGTGTTGACGGCCCAGCTTTTGGCCCAGTCGGCGTCGTCGCCGAGGAGATCGACGCCGGAGGCGCCGCGGCCGGGTCCGAGCGAGACGCCCGCGTTGGAGAACATCAGGTCGACGCGCCCGAACTGGGCGATGGTCTGATCGACGACCCGTTGGATGTCCTCTGCTTCGGCGACGTTGGCGGTCATGGCCGTGCCGCCGATCTGCGTCGCGGTTTCGGCGACGCCGTCGGCGTTCAGGTCGACCGCGACGACGGTCGCGCCCTGGGCTGCGAAGGCGTGGCAGATGCCGCGGCCGATTCCGCTTGCGCCGCCGGTGATGATGGTGACTTTGCCGTCGAGTTCCATGCCGGGACTCCTCCTTTTCGCGTGCCGGTCTCGGGAGCGCCGGCGAGCGAATGCTCAGACGAGACGCAGTCGCATCCCGCAGATGGTGATCAGATTCTCGCCTGTGCGGCAGCCGGCCGCTTCCGCGTTGGCCAGCGCCTGGGCGGCGTTGGTGGTGTGGATATCGAGGCCGGCGAGACCTTCGCCGCGGCCGTCCCGCGCGTCGACAAAGCGCAAGTCGGACCCGTTCATGCGCAACGAGGGGTTGCCGTCGGCGTCGGGCTGGACGGGCTCGTCGAGGATCTCGCCCCAGCGCGCGGCGAGCGCAGGCGGATCGTTGGACTGGATCTCGGCAGCGGCGATGCCGTCGACGATGTCGGTGCGCTTCTTGCGCTGCCAGTCGTCGCCGGCGGGCCACCAAGCGCCGTCGTCGCGCTCCTCTTCGAGACTCCAGCGGAACTCGGGGATTGCGCCGAAGGTGCGCGGGTGCAGTTGCACGCCGATGCTCTTCCCGGCTTCGCCCGGTTCGGCGATGATGGGGATGCTCAGTAACTCGGCCCGGTCTCGGTAGGACTGGTAGGAGGCGCGCGGCATTTGCATGATCACCATGTAGCCGCCGTCGCCGCCACGCCGGTGGAGGTAGCGCTCGGCGGTGGTGCCGTACTCGCCGGGCTGGGGCGAGACGCACTCCAGGATCTGATTGCCGAACGGGATCAGGGTGTGGTTGAGACGGATCTTGCGGATCGCGGGGTCGCGCCAGCACAGCTCGACGCCGAAGACTGATTCGGTTTGCTCCTGCACCCGATCCAGGTCGTGCGCGACGAGACAGATCTGGCGGATGCGAATCTCTGCGTTGCTCATTGGTGTTTCCTCCCGGTGCGGCGTTAGACGAGGCGTAGTCGGAGGCCGCAGATCATGATTGTGTCGTCGCCGCTGCGAACGCCGATGCGGTCGGCGTTGGCCAGGGCCCGGTCGCCGTCGACCGCTTCGAGATCGATGCCAGCGAGGCCGGGCGGCCGTCCGTCCGTGGGCCGGACGAAGCGCACGGTCGCGTTCTGCAATTCAATGGCGGGGTTGCCAGCCGCATCCGCCCCGACGGGCTGGTCCAAGATCTGGCTCCAGCGGGCGGCCCAGTCTGCAGGGTCTGGCGTCTGGAACTCGGCGCCGCGGATCGCGCGGACGATGTCGGTGCGTTTGTGGGCTTGCCAATTGGGTCCGGTGGGCCACCAGGCCCCGTCGTCGCGGTCTTCTTCCAGGTTGCAGCGCAGCTCTTGAATGCCGCCGGGGCAGTCCTTGGGGTGTAGCTGCATGCCGGCGTGATCGAGATCGTCGATCCCGTGGTCGGAGACGAGCCGGACCCCGTCGTCGAGGAGGCGCTGGCGGCGGGACGCGAACTCCGCGCTGGGGACCTGCATGATGACCATGTAGCCGCCGTCGCCACCGCGCCGCTCGATATAGCGGGCGCCGGCGGAGTCGGCGACGTCGGGCTTGGGTGCGACGGTTTCCAGGAATTGGTCGCCGATGGGCATGATGAAGTTGCGCAGGCCGAAGGGACTGACGCCCGCTTCTGAGGGGGGCCGGTCGCCGGGGTCGCGGTAGGAGACGTCGAGGCCGAAGACATCGTGGAGCTGTTGCTCGATGCCGGCGTAGTCGCTGCCGACCTGCGCGATCTGACGGATGCGAATCGTGCTCATGGGATCTCCTGTCTGATGGTGGCGGCGGGGGTTAGCCGAGCAGGTTGGCGGGGTCGAGGACCTGCGGCGAGAGGTTGCCGGCGTCGGCGATGCCGCTGACGTCGGTGATGGCGTGCCATCGCTCCGCGACTTGCTCCAGCGTCGCGGGGACGTGGCCGTCGGTGATTTTGACGGCGGGGTTGGTGGCCAGGACGGTTCGGCAGAACTGCCCGGCGCCGGCCTGAATGATCAAGCCGGTCTGGGTGCATCGGTCGGAGGCCATGTAGGCGACGGCGGGCGCGATGTGCTCAGGCCCGACGCGGTCGTGCAGCTCCCCCGCGAGCAGCGCTTCGGTCATTCGCGAGAGTGCGTTGGGGGCGATCGCGTTGCAGGTGATGTTGTACTTCGCGCCCTCCAGAGAGAGCACGTGCATGAGACCGACGACGCCCAGCTTCATTGCGCCGTAGTTGGCCTGGCCGAAGTTGCCGTAGAGGCCCGAGGCGGAGCTGGTCACGACGATGCGCCCGTACGACTGCGAGCGGAAGAGCGGCCAGGCGGCGCGCGCGACGTTGAAGGCGCCTTTGAGATGGACGGCGGTTACCGCGTCCCATTCCGCCTCTGACATGTTGACGAAGGCGCGGTCCTGGAGGATGCCGGCGTTGGCGATGACGGCGTCGACGCGGCCCCAGCGGTCGTAGGTCTCCTGGATGAGGGCCTCCGCCTGGGCGAAATCGGAGATGTCGCGGGAGTCCGAGACGGCGGTGCCTCCATCGGCCTCGATCTGCTTGACGACCTCGCCGGCAACGCTCTCATCGTGCTCCGTGCCGTCGACGAACGCACCGAGGTCGTTGACGACGACCTTTGCGCCGCGGGCGCCGAACAGCAGCGCGTATCCGCGACCGATCCCACGGCCAGCGCCGGTGATGATGACGATTCGGTCGTCAAAGCGAATCTCGTCCATCAGTGGTTGCCTCCCTGGCGTAGCGGTGCATCGTGATCGAGTCTTACGTCGAGTCAGGGCCGAGCGCCGTCGAGGATTGTGTCCTTGCGGTGACGGACTTCTGGGGGGAGACCAGTTCGCGCCATGGGTTCCCTGCGAGGCGAATATGGGTGGCGTTGGGGCGCGACCAGGTGAGGGGCGCTGGGTCGGGCGGCCCTAGTAGAGCAGAACGGGCCCATCTCTGATAGATGGGCCCGTTCTGGTGCGTTCGAAGGTCAGGGCTGGTGGCAGGGCTAGCAGCCGGCGGAGGCCTGGACGTCGCTGAGGGCGGTCCAGAGTGCGCCACCGAGCTCTTCGCAGGCGGCTTCGGCACGGGACCGCTGGGACGGTGAGAGGGATGCGGCCATTTCTTCCAGCATTGTGGCCTCGCCGTAGTCCTGCGCGTGGACGGCGAAGTACTCGGCGGTGGTTCCGAGGGAGGCGTAGTGCGTGTTGAGGCCCTGCAGCTTGGCCTGGGCGGTGTGGGGCTGCTGGGCCTCGAAGGCGAAGAGCGCGCCGATGGCGGTTGCGGGGTCGGCGAAGAGCCGGTGGGCTGTGGTGACGAGGGTCTGACTTTGGGCGCCCTGGGGCCGGCTGCGCACGGCGACGCCCAGCTCCGAGGCGAACTCGCCCCAGAGTCGCGCGTGCTCCACTTCTTCGTCGGCGTGGTCGTGGACGCCGAGGGTGCGCCAGCCGTCCGGAACGGCGCCGATAAAGGCGCCCCACTCGGCGGCGTAGTGCTGTAGCGCCGTGGCGGGCAGGGTGCCGGCGGACCAGGCGGTGTAGAACGGGTGGTGCTGGAGATGCCAGCGCTCGACGATGCGCTCGAGGTTGGTCGCGACCGGCTTGCTCATGGCGAATGGTCCCCTCTGCCCGTTAGGGCGATTCGGTGAACGCGCAGGTGGTTCGGCCCCCGCAAGTCTGGCGTATCAGGCGGTCCCGATCGAGGCAATTCGCTGACAGAACGAGACAGCGCGGCGCCGCTAGAACAGGTCCGGGCAGTGCGGCTGGTAGGCGGTGTGGAAGAGGCGGTCCCAGGTCCGCAGCGACTCCGGCTGGGAGGTATCGAGGCCGCCTTGCCGGTAGAGATCGGTGGCGGAGCGCGCGCCGCTGGCGAGGGCGCTGAGGGCGCGGGCATCGAGGGTGAAGTGGGGCGCGGCGGTGGATCGCGTGAGTTCGCCGCGCTGGCCGTCGGCGTCAAGGGTCCATGCGCCCCGGTTCCATTCGCAGCGATCGTCGATGAGCTCGAAGGTGACGGAGCCGGACTCCGCATAGGGACGGGTGCTGAGGGCCGGGGCGACGTCGACGATGCGCAGCAGGATGTTGTCGTGGACGGTGGCGTGCAGGCGACGGGGCTCGAGCAGCATGTGGAAGAGTGGGTCGTCGATGGGGGCGCTCTTGCGGATCAGCGTGTCGGCCAGGTCGTGCGCGGCGACGTGCTGCCAGAGGGCGACGTAGGCGGAGGGCGTGAGCGCGTGCAGTTCGCGCAGCGTGACGACGTGGTTGCGGTCGGCCACGCCGGTGCCGTCGCCGGGGCGGGTGAGGTAGAGCGCGTAGCCCTGGGGCTCGCCGTCCTCCTCATAGATGGCGACGTAGACCGGCCCGGCTTGCTTGTCGTGGGCGTCCAGGACGCCGCCCTCCCAGAGGGCGTCGCCGCGATGCAGGAGGCCGGTGCGCGGGTCGGCGTAGGCGCGGTAGAGGGACTTGAGGACGTCGAGCTCGGAGGCGTCGGTGAGGCGGACAGTGCCTCTGGGTTGGGGCGCGCCGAGGAAGTTGATCTCACGCGGGTCGACGCGATAGTCCTGGACGGGCGCGATGATGGCGTAGCCGTAGCGCTGGTAGATGGCGGCCTGGGAGGCGTGCAGGATGGCGATGGGTTGCTGGGCGTCGCGGTAGTTGCCGAAGGCGGTGGTCATGGCGCGGGTGAGGTGGCCGCGTCGACGCTTGTGGGGCAGGGTGCCGACGGAGGTGACGCCGGCGACGTGGATGCGTTCGCCGTTCCAGCGCATGGAGAAGGGCCAGGCGGCGAAGGTTGTGACGAGCGCGCCGTCCTCGAACACGCAGAGGGTCCACTCGGGCCGTAGGTCCTTCATTGGGTCGTTGAAGCCGCCGTTGCCGTGGGTGGCGAGCGTGGTGTGGGTGACGAAGCCGAACTCTTCCAGCTCCTCCGGGTTGATGGGGCGGACTTCGATCTTGGCGGCGCTGGTGGTGGTCATAGAGGTCATGGGGGGGGGCGTCCTTTCGGGCGGGAGGGGCTGACGAGCGCCCATGCTCCCGCCTGGCGAGGCAGGTGCGCAAGTGGGGGGGCGGGTGGGCTAGCTGGGTGGGGGGCTCAGGGCTCGCTGGGTGGGTCTGGGCAGGGCTTCAGATCGAGCTTGTCGAGCACGCCCTTGTTGGCGACGAAGCGCGGCCAGTGGCCGGTGAGCACGTGGACCATGCTCTCCGCCGCCCGCCCGATCAGGATGCCCGTCGCGTAGTCGGAGTAGTAGGCGCTGTGGGGGGTGAGGACGACGTTGTCCATGCTGCGGAGGGGGCTATCGACAGGCAGGGGCTCGGGCTCATGGACGTCGAGGCCGGCGCCAGCGATCGCGCCGGATTGCAGGGCCTGCTCGAGCGCCGCGCCGTCTACGACGGGCCCGCGGGCGGTGTTGATGAGGTGGGCGGTGTCCTTCATCTGCGCGAAGGCGGCGGCGTCGATCATGTGGCGCGTCTCGTCAGTGGTGGGGGCGTGGATGCTGACGACATCCGACTGCGCGAGCAGGTCGGGCAGGGCGTCGATCATCTCGATGCCGGCCTCGTCGGTGAGTTTGCGGTCGACGTAAGGGTCGTAGCCGATGACGCGCATGGACATGGAGTGGGCTCGCTTTGCGACCTCGCGAGCGATGTGGCCGCAGGCGACGAGCCCGAGCGTTTGCTCGTAGAGACGGGGTGTGGGGGCCAAGGGGCCGATGGACCAGCCGCCCGCGCGGATGGCGCGGTCCTGGGGGATCAGTTTTCGGGTGGAGGCGAGGAGCAGCATGATCGTGTGGTTGGCGACTTCCCGGCGGTGCACGTCCGGCACGTGGGCGACGACGACACCCTGGGCGGTGGCGGCGTCGAGGTCGACGTTGTCGACGCCGACGCCGTAGCGCACGACGACTTTGCAGTTGGGCGCGCCGGCGAGCACTTCGGCGGTGATCGGCGCGAGGCCGACGAGCATGCAGAGCGCGTCCGGCATGAGCGTGGCGAGTTCGGTGGCGGATTTACCGGGCGCGATGATGCGCAGCTCACCATCGAGTGCGGCGACGGCTTCCTGCTCGACACGCGGCACGGTGATGGCGCTGGTGTGATAGACGGTGAATCGCGCCATCGGATGTCCCCTCGCTACGTGGCTGAACTACGCGGTCAGCGCCTCGATCAGGTTGTCAATGACGGCGTCGGCGCGGGCGGCCATTTCGTCGTCGGTGCGGTCCTGCATGGGGTGGGGCACCACTACGCGCTGGACATCCGGCAGGCCCAGCGCGTCCGCCTGGGTCTGGGCGGCGCCGGTGAACTCCGACGTCATGACGAAGACGGAGGGGATGCCTTGGGTTTCGAAGTAAACGGCGTCGTGCACACTGCACGTCGTGCAAGATCCTCAATCGGCTAAGGCTTCAATAACGAAGTCTGCCTCTTGTCGGATGGCCTGCTTGACGTCCTCGGGCGCGGGCCGGGCGACGGTGGGCTTCATGTAGCGCTTGGTGGCGACGCCGGGCAGGCGCTCAGCGATGAGCGACTCGAGGCGGTTGAGGAAGACGTCGCCGCGGGGCTTGGAGATGTCCAGCAGGGCGATCGTGCCGCTGATCGTCTCCGGCCGCTGCGTGAGCTCCCGACGGACGGGCTCGCGCTCGTCCGTTGGATCCAGGATCACGAGGTTTTCAGTCGTCATCAGATCTCCCTGTGTCGGTTGTCGCGTTCGCGCGGACGCGGGACTGGCTGCGCGCATGATAACGCCGTTAGACCGGATCTTCGATCTTTTTGCTGACGGACACCTGGCCGGCCAGTGGATCGAGGATGGAGGTGAACTTTCCGGCTCCGCCTCCGGCGACGACGATGGTGATCATGGAGTCGTTGCCGAACTTGGGCATGATGACATCCATGGCGTCGTCGCGGAGGCTGCCATCGGGGTTGTGGATGGGCAGGGGCGGAAGGAACGGCGGCCAGCTGTCGAGGGCGGATTTCGGGAAGCCCCCCATCTGGTCGCTCTCCAGGAGATCGCGCAAGGGGCGGGCGGCGACCTGCTGGATGCGTCGGCGGACGTCATCTTTGGTCCAGCCGTCGGCGGCGAGGGTGTCGTAGTGCTCCGGCGAGATGACGACGATCAGTTCCCCCATGGAGGGGATGCGCGGGTGCTGCTGGCCGGCGACTTTCAGCCCGATGCTGCCGGCCAGGGCTTTGGCCGTGCGGGAGGTTTCGTCGATGAGCTGGGTGGGCCCGCCGGACTGGGTCATGGCGGTGATGACGCTGTCGCCGGCCGCGAAGCCGCGTTCGACGTGCATGGGGGTCCAGGTGGGGGCGCGCTCCTCCCACTCGCCGAAGCAGAGGGTGAACTTGCCGGGCCAGCCGATGGTGGCGCGCTCCGTGCCGCCGGGGCGATGGCCGGCGACGTTGCGGATGACGAGGCGGACGGCACGGCCGATGGTGGCGTTGGCGCGGTTGCCCTGGCCGAGCGCGTTTTGGGCGGAGTTGATGCCGATGCGTTCGCGCACGGGCCCGTTGACGATGAGGACGGGTGCGCCGCCCATGGTGGTTGCGCCCGAGCCGTGCAGGCCGTAGCTGTCGTCAGCGATGGCTTCGACGCCGGCGAGGACGGTGGGGAAGTATTCGGCCTTGCAGCCGGCCATAACGGCGTTGATAGCGGTTTTTTCGACGGTGAGCGGGGCGAGATTGGGGGGCAGGATGCCGATCTCTTCGAGGGGGTCGCGACGGGTCTGGGCGAGCATCCGCTCGACGCGGGCGGGGGTGGGGGGGACGACGGGGAGGCCGTCGGTGAGGCCCTGGTCGAAGAGGAACTCGTCGACGTCGTCGCTGGCGCTGATGGTGAGTTGGCGGGCGCGGCCGATGCGTTGGCTGGTCATGCGCCGACGCCTGCGATGGTCTCGATCTTGCGGCTGACGGCCATGGTGCCGCCGGCGCCGGTACCGAAGGCGTCCATGACGCCGCTCCACTTGCCCGCGCCTCCGCCCGCGACGACGATCATGAGCCAGGCGTCCTCTCTGAACTTGCGTATGGGTCGGTCTAGGTCTGCCTCCGTGAGGTCTTTGCCGTGCAAGAACTGCTGGAGGGTTGCGCCTGCCAAGCCGCCGGATTCCTCATCTGCGAGCCATTCCCGCAGCGGCTTTTCGCCGACCTCCTGGATGCGGCGTCGGAGGTCGTCCTTGGTCCAGCCGGCGCGGGCGAGGGTGTCGTAGTGCTCAGGGGAGACGATGATGACGGTCTCGCCGATGGCGGGCAATTTGGCGTGCCGGGCCATTGCTGCTTTGAGGCCGATGCTGCCGCCGAGGGCTTCGGGGGTGCGTGATGTCTGGTCGATCACCTGGGAGGGTCCGGCGGTTTGGATTACGGCGGTGACGACGCTGTCTTGGGGCTGGAAGCCGCGCTCGACATGGAGGGGGGTCCAGGTGGGGGCGCGTTCCTCGGCCTCAGCGAAGCAGAGGGTGTATTTGCCGGGCCAGCCGATGGTGGATCGCTCGGTGCCGCCGGGGCGGTGGCCGCCGATGTTGCGAATGACGAGGCGCACGGCGCGGCCGATGGTGGCGTTGGCGCGGAAGCCTTGGCCGAGCGCGCCTTGGCCGGAGTTCAGTCCGATCTGCTCGCGGATGGGGCCGTTGACGATGAGGACGGGGGCGCCGCCCATGGTGGTGGCGATTGCGCCGTGGACGTTGAAGCGTTCGTCGGCGATGGCCTCCGTGGCGGCGAGGACGACGGGGAAATATTCGGGCTTGCAGCCGGCCAAGACGGCGTTGATCGCGACCTTCTCGATCGTGACGGGGGCGAGATTGGGGGGCAGCACCGCGATCTGCTCTTGGGGGTCCCGCGAGGTGTATTCGAGCATGCGGACGACCCGCTCGGGGGTGGGCGGCATTACGGGCAGGCCGTCGGTGACGCCCTGCTCATAGAGCAGTTCGTACACATCTTCGTTTTGCCCGACTTCGATCCGACGCGCACGGATGGGCGAGCCTTCCGCTTCGGCCTTGAGTCGTTCGTAGATGCCGGGCTCCATGGACTTGGAGCCACAGCCGGGCATCATCTCCGGGTAGTCGTCCCAGTTGACAGCGGCGACGCCGAGGCCGCTGAGCCGCGAGAGCTCGGTTGTCATGTCGCGGAAATCGTCCCTGCCGAAGCCGTGGAAACGGCGCTGCTCGTGGCCGTCGCCGTCGGTCAGGATGAGGGTGGGGACGGTGTCGATTTCGTAGGCGAAGGAGACCTTGAGCGCGGAGTCGTCGAGCATGGGGCCGGAGAGGCCGTACTCGTCGATCAGGACGGCGTTGCCCTCGCTGTCCTGACCGACGGCCCAGACGTCGACGTGCTCGCCGTAGCGATCCTGCATCTCGCGGATGAGGGGCATCGAGAGGCGGCAGGTGGGGCAGTCTTCTTTGACGAAGCAGAGCAAGGTGCTGCGCCCGCTGGGGAACCGGCGCTGGGCCGTTCCATCGTCGAGTGCGAAGTTTGGCAGGGCGGAGCTGGCAGTCGTCATGGCGCTTCCTTTTACGTCGGTGTGGGCGCTCGTGCCGGACGTACGACGGTCGTACGCCTCGCCGCGCAGGTTAGTTTCGCAGGGCGGGCGGGACAATGCGTTTGTACCGTCGCGCCGTCTTGAGCACTAGCCGGCGGGCTCGCCCGCCTGGACCTGACGCAGTACGCGGAAGCCTTCGACGCCGGTGGGGAAGCCGACGTAGAGGATCGTCGTGATCATGACTTCTTCGAGCTCCGTGATGGTTGCGCCGTGGTTGAGGGCGCCGCGGAGGTGGAATCGGAGCTCGTCGGACTTCCCCTGGGCGGCCAGCGTCGCGACGACGACGAGGCTGCGCTGCCGTCGTGTGAGGGCCTCATCGCGCGCCCAGAGTTCCCCGAAGGCCCAGCGCCCGGCGGCGCCGGTGAATGCGCCCATGCCGGTCTCTGGCCCGCCGCCGGGCTGGTCTTCGTTCAGCCGTCCGAGGACTTCGCGGGCGTCGGCGCGGCGCTGGGCGTCGTCCTTGGGTGTGGCTTCCAGGGTGATGGGGGCGTCGCTGAGGCCCTGCTGCTCGAATACGTCGCGGGCGATGCGCATGCCGCTCAGGGCGCGCGGGAAGCCCGCGTAGCCGCCGAGTTGGACGAAGACTTCGCCGATCTCGGTGGTGGTGAGTCCCAAGCGCAGCGCGATGCCCAGGTGCGAGCGGAGCTGATCCAACTGCCCGAGCGTCGTCAGCTGGCTGAGGACGACGAGCTCACGCTCCTTGGCGGCGAGACCGGTGCGCGACCAGATGTCGCCGAAGGCCCAGTCGATCAGGTATGCGCCCAGGGCCCCGAAGTCGGTCTGCATTTCCTCGGCCGCGGTCTCGGCCTCCTCTTGCGAGCCCAGCAGCGTGGTCAGCGCGGCGAGGCCTTGCGCTCGTCGTTCCGCCTGGGTGAGGTTGGTCATGGTGCGTCTCCTTGTGCGTCCTAGTGCGTGTGCTTGCGTTAGGGGTCGATGAGGACGCCGGGGTTCATGATGCCGTTGGGGTCCAGCTCGCGTTTCGCGGCGCGGAGGGCGCGGGCGAAGAGCTCAGGGCGCTGTTGGTCGTACCAGGGTCGATGCTGCCGTCCGACGGCGTGATGGTGGGTGATGGTGCCGCCGGCGGCGATGACGGCGTCGGCGGCTGCCTGCTTGATCGTGAAGAACTGTTCGATCTCGGCCCCTTGGCGGCCGACGCCGGAGAAGGTGTAGTAGGGCGCGGGGCCGTCGGGATAGACATGGGTGAAGCGGCAGCTCAGCGACCAGCCCTGGAGCGTCGCGTCGAGGGCTTGGCCGACCGCCTCCCGTACGGCGGCGTCGAAGGCGGGCCAGCGGTCCCAGGTGATGGCGGTTTCGAAGGTGTCGGCGACGAGGCCGAGCCCCATGGTCAGGTTGCCCTGCCCGGGCCCGTCGAGGAACGACTTGCGCCAGGCCCCGACGGGGCCCTCGCGGCCGGTGGGGGCGCCCTGGCCGTCGTCGATGAGGATCTCGTCGTCGTCGACGCTGCCGCCGGCTTCGCGGGCGATGGCGATGGCTTGGGCCATGTAGGGCCCGACGGGGGCGTCGCCGGACTCGAAGCCGACGATCATGAGGGACTGTGCGCCGTCGAGGCCGGCCGCGTTCTTCGCTTCGACCGGGTCCAGCAGGCGCAGGTTGGCGGGCCAGAGTTTGGCCTGGACGACGCGCAGGATGCCCTTGTAGGCGCTCTCCCAGCTGGGAAACGTGAGGCCGGCGGAGGCGCGGAAGCGGGGCCGCGGCTGGACTCGCATCCAGGCCTCCGTGATGACGCCGAGCATGCCCTCGCTGCCGATCGCGAGGCGGTCGGGGCTGGGCCCAGCGCCGCTGCCGGGCAGGCGGCGCGATTCGATGACGCCGGCGGGGGTCAGCATTCGCAGGGATTCGACGAACTCGTCGATGTGGGTGTGGTTGGTGGCGTAGTGGCCGCCGGAGCGGGTGGCGATCCAGCCGCCGAGGGTGGAGTGCTGGAAGGACTGCGGGAAGTGGCGCAGAGTGAGGTCGTGGGGCTTGAGTTGCGTCTCGAGGTCGGGGCCGAATGCTCCCGCTTGGATGCGCGCGGCGCGGGAAGTTGCGTCGACCTGTAGCACCTGGTTCATCTCGCCCAGGTCCAGCGTGACGACACTGCCGGCGTCGGCGGGCGGGTTGACGCCAGCGACGACGGACGATCCGCCGCCGAAGGGGATCACGACGTGGCCCGCGTCCGAGCACCACTCCAGGACCGCCCGGACCTCGTCCTCATCACGGGGGCGGGCGACGACGTCGGGCGGGTCGCTGAAGTCGCCGTTGACGGCGCGGATGCGGTCGACGAATGAGCGACCGAAGGTCCGGGAGGCGCGCAGGTAATCGTCCTGGTGGCAGATGTCGGCGAGGGCAGCGGGGACGGTGACACGTGAGGGTCGGAGCTGAAGGGAGGCCAGCGTGGGCAGTGGCGCCGCAGTGACATCGATGCGGTGCTGGGCGGCGATGCGCTGGGCGGCGGCGTGGCGATCCGCGTGGGACGGTTCGTCCGACTCGTTGCCCCAGGCCCAGATGCTGCGTCGTGGGGTGGGAGTGGTCATCGTCGTCCCCTCGTTGCTTGCCGGCGCCGCCGCATGGTAGTCCGCTTCTAGACCGACAAGAGGATGATCCCGGCCAGCGCGATACTCACGCCGACGAGCAGCCAGGGGGTGATCCGCTCGCCCAGCACGACGGCCGCCAAGGGCAGCGCGAACAACGGGGAGAGGGACGAGAGCACGGCGGTTTCGCCGGCGCCGATCTCCTGGACGGCGACGATGAAGAGCAGGCTGCCGATCCCGGCTCCGGTGACTCCGGCGATGGCGAGCGCCCAGCCGCTGCTTAAGGGGACGGAGCGGCGGCGCAGGGCTGAGCTGGGCGTGAGGAGGGCGATGGCGGCGAGGGTGATCATTGCGGAGGGGATGCGCATGACCCCGACGGCGGTGGCATCGAAGCCGTCGGCGACGTCGCGCATCCAGACGGTGCCGGCGGCCCAGCAGAGCGCGGCCAGGACCAACAGCACGAGTCCCCCGAAGACGCCGCCGGGGATGCGCTCGCGCAGGCTGTCGGTCAGGGCCGTCGCGAGGTCCGGCTCTGGCAAGGTCGTCGCGGGGCCGTCGGCGACGACGATCACGGCCCCCTGGACGAGGGGGGGGCCGGTCGGCAGCGCCGATGCCGGGTCGCCCACGGCGGCGACGGCCGTGGAGTCTGTGGTGGAGTCCGTAGCCGTCGATTCTTGGTCCGCGCCGCGGCCGTAGAGCGCCACGACGTAGATCCCGCCGAGGACGAGTAGCGAGCCGAGGATGGTCTGCAGCGCGACGGTCTCGTCGAGGAAGATGACGGACAGCACGAAGCTGAAGAGGGCGAAGAGGCCCAGGCTGACGGTGTAGGCGAAGTTCACGCCGAGCAGGACGATTGCGCCGATATAGAGGGTGTCGCCGATGGCGAGGTTGAGCACGCCGGTGCCGACCAATTGCCAGATGTCGTTGAAGGACATGCGTCCGATATCCGCGTCGGCGCCGAGCGGGAGGAGGATGACGAGGAAGAAGATGGTGGCGGTGACGAGGCGCAATGTGCTCAGCGAGAGGAAGTCGAGCTTGGACGACTGCGAGGCTGTGAGGACGACGCTGATCGCCCAGACGGCGGCGGCGGCGACCGCGGCGGCCTGGCCCATTAGGGCGCTGCCATCGGGAGCGAGCCTTTTCCTTGTCGCGACATGAGCGCCTCCGGTCCGCGAGCGATGCTATCAGCGCGCCCGCGCTTTCGCGCCCGCACTGGGCGCGCCCGCACTTTCGCGACTGCACTGGGGGGCTGAGATTCGACTAGCCTGCGCCGGACTGAGACGCCGTCGCAACGGGACGCCCCTTTCGTGAAGAGGCCTCCCCTGGAGCGCCCATGACCGCCTGGCGTTTGCGCCTGCCTTTGCTGGTTGGGCTGCTGTTGTTTCTGGCGGCGCTGTCTCCCGGGCAGGCCAGCGCGCAAGCCCCGGCGGGCAGCGGCCACGTGGCGACCCTGCAGCGCTTCTTCGATGCGATGAACGGCGGCGATGGGGACGCCGCGCTGCGGCTGGTGACGGACCGCATCGTCCTGGAGGGCACCGCCTGTTCGATTGGGATCGAGGACTGCAGCGGTATCGACGCGGTTGGGCCGATCATCCGGGCGGCCGCGGAGGCGGCGGCTGTCGGCGTGACGTTCACGAATGAGATCGTGTCTTCGGAGGTGCGCGGTAGCCGCGTGACGGGCGTCGTTCATGAGCGTGCGCCGGACGGATTCGTGGCGGTCGATCGGATCATCCTGTTTCTCGAGGCGGAATTCGTTGGGCTGCGGATTGAGCGGTTGCGGCTGACGCCCGATCTGAGCGACCCGCAGACGGCGGCGGCGGACTTCGTGTCGAGGAACTTCGAGGCCAGCTTGTCGTTTTTCAACCTCAGCCTGGGCGTTCTGGGGCGTTTGCTGGACGCGCTGAACGAGGGGGACATCGCGGCGGTGAAGGACGAGCTCGCGCCGGATGTGGAGCTGCAGGGTGCGCTCTGCGCGGGCGTCGCGTGTGAGGGGGTGGATGCGGCGGGGCGGAGGCTGGGTCGGTGGAGTGATCGGACGCTGCTGGTGCTGGGCAACGTGCGCCTGTTGGTGAACCATCGCGCAGGGGTGGGGGTAACGGGGGTGATGGCGGACGACGCGGGCCTGGAATTCCGCTACGAGGTGGAGGTGGTGGGGCGGCGTATCGTGCGGCTGCTGTTCGAGGCGTTGCCGGTCGCTGCGCCAGTGTCGCCGCCGCCGGCGCCCGCATCAGTGGGAGCGCCGATTGGGCTGCCGGCGACGGGCAGCGGTGGCATTGCCGCCTTGGGGACTAGCGGGAACGCGCCCGCGTTGGCGGCGCCCGCATTGGTAGTGATGGCGTTGGTCGCGACCGGGGGCGCGATCTCATCGGTCGTGCTTGGGGCGGGCCTGCGCCGGCGCTGGCGGGCCTAGCGTTCGGGGGGGCGGAGGTCGGCGTAGACGAAGCCGTCGCGCTCGCTGATGGCCCCGGCGGTCAGGGGGATCGGCGCTTGGAACATGGGCCCGGCGTGGGCGAAGGTGTGAAACTCGCCCAGCTCGCCACAGGGATCGACGCTGTCCGGGAGGTCCGCGAGCAGGGCGTGATCGAAGCTGCGCCCGGCGAAGGAGGCGTCGAGGGCGTTGGCGTCGACGCAGGTCAGGGTAGCCTCAAGCCCCGCGGCGAGCATCGTGCGGGCGAGCTGGTCGGTGGGCTGGCCCCAGAGGGGGAAGAGGGGCCGCACACTGGTGCCGGTGAGTCGTTCTTCGCGATAGGCGCGAATGTCCTCCAGGAAGAGGTCGCCGAAGGCCACCAGGCTGACGCCCATCGCGACGAGGTCGCTCATGGCGGGTCCCATGGCGGCGGCGTATTGGGCGTTGGAGCAGGGGTTGGGAAGCGGGATGGTCCGCAGGGGCAGGCCGGTGGCCAGGGCCTGCGCTTCGAGGAGCTCGCTGCGCACTTCGTGCATGGCGATGCGGGCTGAGTCTTGGCGGACGGTGGTGAGGAGGCCGGCGATCTCGACTTCGTCTTGTTGACGGAGGGTCTGGAGCGCCCAGGCGCTGTCTTTGCCGCTGCTCCAGGAGAGCATGGCGCGGGGCCGACTTGATTGCATTGCGCCTCGTTCCCGCCTGCTGGTGGCTCCCGCCCGCTGGTCGAGGTGATTCGCTGGCTGTGGGGCCAGCATATGTGCGCTGCCGGGCCGCCAGCGCGAGACCCGGGTATCATCCCGCCAGCAATCCGGCGCAGGCCGTACCTGCGCCAAGAATGGATGTCCCGTGGCCGCCCCTCTCCCCGGCGACTCGGCCCCCAGCGTCGCGGCGCTGGATGGCTCGGCCGGCTTGTTCGAAGCGATCTATACGACTCGGGCGCTGCGTCGATTCCGCCCCGATCCGATCCCCCAAGACGTGCTCTTCCAGATCCTGGACGCGGCGATCCGTGCGCCGTCGGGGCAGAACGCGCAGGACTGGCGCTTCCTCATCGTGACGGAGGCGCCGGTGAAGCTGGCGCTGCAGGAGTGGGCGCTGGAGGGCTGGGCGCGCTATTCGCTGCGGTACGCGGAGGACCCGGCGCAGATCGACGCGTTGCCGCGGTCGCAACGGCTGTCGCTGCGCAGTGTGGAGCATCTGTCGCACCACCTGAGTGAGGCGCCCGCGATCGTGCTGGTGTGCGGGATGCACGGTCGTCATTCGACGCCGGGCGGCAGTTCGTATCCGGCGGTGCAGAACTTGCTGCTGGCGGCGCGGGCGCTGGGGATCGGGGGTTCGATCTTCAACCTGCCGCTGGGCCATGCCGATGAGTTGAAGCAGATGCTCGATATCCCCGAGAACAATGACATTTACTGCGTGCTGCCCTTGGGCTACCCGACGGACACGATTGGGCCGGTGCTGCGCAAGCCGGTCCAGAAGGTGGTCTATTGGGAGAAGTTCGGCCAGGCGTGGGAGTTCGCCGCGCAGCAGCCCGCGCAGGGCTGGGAGGAGCGCTGGATCGAGTAGGGGCGGGCCGTCGGGCGCGGCGGGGCTAGCCCGCGGGGGTGGGGGTCTGGTCGCGGAGGAAGGCCAGCACATCGGTGTGGTAGAGCAGGGTGGGGTTCCAGAGCATGAAGCCGACGCCGCCTTCCAAGGCCGAGGCGCGAATCTGGCCGATCACTTCGTCGAAGCCGTAACGCAGCATGCGGGGTTGGTAGTCGCGGTAGTCCTGGAGCCAGGGGCGGATGCGGACGCCCTGGATTCCCGTGGCTTGGACGCGCGCGATGGCGATGCGCATGCTGAGCTCGACGATGAGCGCGGGGTGGGCGGCGGGGTATTCGAGGTCGAAGGAGCCGGCGGGCCAGGTGCTGGGGTAGAGCATGGGTGAGTAGTAGTCGGTGTAGGGGATGAGGTCCTCGAGGACTTGGCCGATGGCGTCCTCGACGCGGATGACGGCGGTTTCACCGAAGGTGTCGATGGACATGGCGGCGCCGGCGGCGTGCAGGGCGGTGATGGCGTCGCGGGCGAACCGGGCGATGGCGGCCGAACGCTCGTCGCCGGTGGTCTCTTCATGGATGCGGAGGGGACCGCCGGGGAAGCGGATGTAATCGAACTGGATCTCCTCGAAGTAGGGGACGGCGGCGAGGGCGATCTCGATGTTGTATTGGCGCGCCTTGGCGCTGAAGGGGGTGGTCCAGCCGAGGCCGAGGTCGGCGATGAGTTGTTCGCCGCCGCGGGTGAGGATGGCGGTGCTGAGATCGGAGCGGCCCAGGCGTGTGTCGAGGAAGACGGCCTGCCGGGCGATGCGGTAGACGCCCAAGGCGGCGAGTTGGTTGAGGAAGGCGGCCATGTCTGCGCCGGGATCGACGACGGCGTCGATGGCGAGGACGGCTTCGGTGGCGAAGAGGGGCAGGACGGCGCCGCCCTCTTCCTTGATGTCGATGACGATCGCGTTGATCAGGCCGTCGCGTGCGAGGCCCAGGGCCCACTCGAGTGACTCCGGCCGCCAGAGTTGTTCATAGGGGAGGTAGATGGCCCGTACTTGCAGCGGTTGCAGGACGATGACGCCGTCCGTGGGATGGGCGTCGCGGTGGTGCCAGTAGCCGGCGGCGACGACGTGGTAGGGGCCACCGTCGAGGAATTCGGGGGCGACGAAGCCGCCCTCGTCGCTGCGGGCCGCGCCCAGGACGGAGACAACGTGCGCCCCGACGATGGGCGTGCCGGTGAGGTCCTGGGCGAGGATTCGCAGGGCGGGTGCGCGGTCCGGTTCCGGTGGCGGGGCGGGCGCGTCCTGTTCTTCGTCGTCCGCTGCTGCGGTGGTGTCATCGGTGGGGTCGTCGTCGGGGTCGTCGGCAGTGTCTTCAGCGGTGTCGTCAGCCGTGTCTTCGCCCTGAGCGGGTGGATCGCTTTGGGGCGCGGGTTGGTCTGTCGGGGGATAGGTGGCGTCGGTTTCGTCGGATTGGGCGGCTTCGCCGGATTCGGAGTCAGCGTCGGTGAGGGACGCCGGCGGGTCGTTGGTGTCGGGCACGGCTTCGCCCTGCTGGGCCGCGTCGTCGCGCACGACTGGCTGGGCGGCGGGCGTTGCGGGGTCGTCGGTCCGCGTCGTGTCTGCGATCGCGGTGGTGGGCTGGGCGGGCTCAGCGGTGGGCTTCGCGGTCGTGTCGGAGGGGCCGCCGCAGGCGACCGCGAGCGCAGCGATGATCAGGAGCACCAGCAGGATGATTCGCTGTCGACTCACATGTACTCCGCTTTGGCGCTCTGCGTTGGCACTGGGCTTTGGCACTCCACTCAGGCGCCGAGCTTGGCAGAACGGACAAGAGCAGTGTCGCGGACGGCTGCCTTGGGGGCACCCTTAGGGCGGCGCAGGGGCGTGTTGCTAGGCATCCAGGCGGACGAGCTCTGTGTCCGGGAAGAAGGCGGCCCAGGCGAACCAGAAGTGATTGCCGTGGACGACGGCCTGTAGCTGCGAGCCCTGGAGCTCACCGGCGACGGCGCGGCCGAAGATATCCCAGACGGAGTTGGTCTCCGTGTCGAGGAAGGTCGCGGGGTCGTCTGGGTTGGGGGCGAAGGTGAGCAGGCGGTCGTCCAGGGAGCGGAGGAAGACGCCGGATGCGCCGACGTTGGCGCTGTCGGCGATGGAATTGCGGTCTAGCGCGGAGACGGCGCCGGGCGTCCAGACGATGACGATCTCTTGGCCGCCGACGGTGTCGTGGAGGACGCGCTCATGGGCGAGGAGATCGAAGGCGTAGGCGACGCGCTGATCGTTGAGGTCGACGGCGGCGACGCGGGCGTTGGCGAGCAAGCGGGGGTCTGTTTCGTCACTGAAGAACTGCGCGTAGGGGCCGGCGGAGTCGTAGCCGACGTAGCTGTTGAGGTCGTAGCGAGCGAGGAAGCCGGTGTTCTGGGAGAGCACGAGGCCGTTGGGGAAGGCGGTTCTGAATTGGGCCCAGGAGACGATGGGCGCGGAGAGCAGGTCCAACTTCATGCCGACCATTGCGCCGACGAGCGCCTCGCCGGTGAGTTGCTGCCAGAGCGTCTGGGTGGTGCGGTCCCACATGACGAGGTCGCTGTTGCGCAGCATACCGGAGACGCCGAAGGTGACGATTTCTCCCTCCAGGATGCGCTGAAAGGCGATGGCGGAGTTGCAGAGCGGGCAGAAGGTGACGGCGACGGCGAGGCCGCCGATTTCGGTGTTGACGATCTCGTGCTTGCTCATGATGCCGAGGGGGAAGGCGCGGGCGTCGCCGTTGATTTCGATCTGGATGACGGGGTGCCCGGCGGTGAGCCAGATGCCAGCGGTGGCGATGTCGTCGTAGCGGGGGGCGTCGAGGGAGAGGATGGCGTCGCGCGGGAGGACGGCGATGAACTCCTCGGGTGGCGCGAGGCGGACGTCCCAGTTGGTCTGCCAAGGGCGGCCGACGGGCGCGTCTGTGGGGCCGCGCAGGATGGGGGCGCCAGAGGGGGTGAGCGTCGCGTCTGGGGGGAGGAAGAGGAACTGGGGTCTGAGCAGGTCCGACTCTCCCAGCGGGGGCGGGGTGAGGGCGGGACTGTCGAAGCTGTCCGAGGTCTCCGCGTCGTCAGCGGGGGCTGGGTCGGGCTTCGTTTGCTCGTCGCTCTGCTGGGGGGGCGGCGGTTGGTCTACCTGCTGTTCGTCGGGGGGCGAGGAGGCCTGCGATTGTGCGGCTTGATCGGTTTGGTCGGGCGGGTCGGCGGGGGTCGTGTCCGCGACCGCGGTGGTGTCCGGGTCGGCCTGCTCCGGAGCTTGAGGCGCAGCGGGTGCGCCGTCGGCACCGCAGGCTGCGGCAAGCAGTCCCGCCACCGCGACGATCGCCACGAGCCAGGTTGATCGACGCCGCATCACCACCACCTCGATTTCCGCGCACGAACCTTCACGCACGCGTCTCCGCCACCAGACACCGCATCATGTTGCACGCGCGCGCATCCCAGGTTCCTTCTGGATACGTCGCGGGTTGTCGATCGGACGTAGCGAGCGCATGGTCGGGGGCTGCGGGGCCGGGATAGGATGCGGGCGAGAGAGTCGTACGCGAGGCCGGAGGAGGTCCCCATGGAACTGCGATTTGGCGAGAAGGAAGAGGCACTGCGGGGCGAGGTGCGGAGCTTCCTGACGGAGCATCTGCCGCAGGGACAGGGGGCGACAGACGGGTTCGTGGATGATTTCGACTTTGCGAATGCGTTCAACGCGAAGCTCGCGGAGCGCGGCTGGATCGCGCCGGCCTGGCCGACGCAGTACGGGGGTCTGGCCGCATCGATCTATGAGCAGATGGTGTTCGCGGAGGAGTTCGGTTACCACGGGGCGCCGGACACCGGCACGCGCGGCTTTGGGGTGGGGATGATTGGTCCGACGCTGATCATTCACGGCAGTGATGAACAGAAGGCGCGGTATCTGCCGAAGATCACGAGCGGCGAGCACGTCTGGTGCCAGGGGTATTCGGAGCCGGGATCGGGATCTGACCTGGCGTCTTTGCAGACGCGGGCGGTGCGTGACGGCGACGACTATGTGATCAACGGGTCGAAGATCTGGACGTCGGGCGGACATCACGCCGATCACATGTTCACTTTGGTCCGGACCGACGCGGACGCGCCGAAGCACAAAGGGATCAGCTTCCTCCTCATCGACGACATTAAGAACACGCCGGGGTTGGAGGTGCGCCCGCTGATCAACATGGCCGGGCACCACCACTTCAATGAGGTCTTCTTTGAGGACGTTCGCGTGCCGGTGGCGAACCGGGTGGGGGAGGAGCATCGGGGCTGGTACGTGGGCATGACGCTGCTGGACTACGAGCGCTCTGGGATTGGCACGACGGCGGCGCAGCGGCGGATTCTGGAGGGGCTTACCGCGGACTTGCGGGAGGGCGCGCCGGAGCAGCGGGCGCGGCACCGGACGGCGCTGGCCGATCTGGTGATCGCGAACAACGTGGCGAAGTACCTGGGCTATCGGATTGGGCACATCCAGGCGTCGGGTCAGGTGCCGAACTACGAGGCGAGCGTGGTCAAAACCTTCCAGTCGGAGTTGGGGCAGCGGATCCACAATTGGGGGGTGAACTACCTGGGGCTGGGCGGGCAGCTGACGCCGAGCGAGCCGCGCGCGCCGCTGGACGGTGACTTCCCGGAGGGATACCTGCTTGCGGTGCCGAGCACGATCTACAGCGGCAGCAGCGAGATCCAGCGCAACATCATTGCTCAGCGGGGCCTGGGCTTGCCGCGCTCCTAGGCGCCGTTCCGGATGGCGCGTCTGATCGTGGATGGGATGAACGTGATCGGCAGCCGTCCGACGGGCTGGTGGCGGGATCGCCCCGGGGCGGCGCGGGCGTTGCTGGGGCGGCTGCAGACACTGGCGGCGTTGGAGGCGGTGAGCGCTGACGAGTTGGTCCTGGTTCTGGACGGGAGGCCGCTGCCCGATGTGCCGGAGGGCAGGCACGATGGCGTGCAGGTGCTCTACGCGCGACGCGGGGGGCGGGATGCGGCCGACGATCGCATCGTGGAGGAGGTTGCGGCGGGGTCCGATGCGGGGTCCGATTTGGTGGTGACATCGGACCGGGAGCTGCGGCGCCGGGTGGTGGAGCTGGGAGCGGGGGTTGAGGGGGCGTCGGCGCTGTTGGGGCGGCTGGATGCGGTGGAGGGCTAGGGCCGCGCCCGTTGGCAGGCGCCAAGCGGCCTCGGTAGTCGCCACCCGGCGTCGGTAGTCGCCAACCGGCCTTGGGGGGGGGCGCTGGCCGGGCCTGCGGGCCGCGGTTACGGTGATCGGGTGAGCCTTCCGCCGCACATCGCCTGGTTGCAGACGCACGCGCCCAGCCTCGCTGCGGGTGAGACCGGGCAGCTGATCCAGACGCACATCAGCTTTGTGGTGCTGGCCGGGGATCGTGTGTACAAGGTCAAGAAGCCTGTCGATTTCGGCTTTCTTGACTTCACGACGGTGGAGAAGCGGGCGGTGATGTGCGCGGCGGAGGTGGAGCGGAACGGGCGGCTGAGTCCGGACGTGTACTTGGGCGTGGAGGCGATTCGGCCGCAGGGGGACGGCTTCGTGCTGGGCGAAGGCAGCGCCGAGGCGGCGGACTACGCGGTCGTGATGCGACGGCTGCCGGCCGAGGGGATGCTGGAGGCGATGCTGCCGGAGGGGCGCGTGACGGCCGCGCAGGTGCGGGCGATCGCGGGGGTGGTGGCCGACTTCCATCTGGGGGCGGAGCGCAGTGATGCGATCACGGAGTTCGGGTCGCGGGCGGTGATCGAGGGGAATTGGTCGGAGAACTTCGCGCAGACGGAGGCGGCGGTGGGGGAGTGCATCGAGCGGGCGAGCTTCGAGGGGCTGCGCGCGTACGTGAGCGGTTTCCTGGACGCGAACGCGGCGCTGCTGCGTCGGCGGCAGGAGGCGGGCTGGATCCGCGATGGGCACGGCGACCTGAAGGTGAGCGCGATCGCGCTGGTGGATGCGGAGCCGGTGGCGGCGAGCGTGCGGATTTTGGACTGCATCGAGTTCAACGACCGCATGCGGTACGGCGATGTGGCGGTCGATCTGGCGTTCCTGCTGATGGATTTCGAGTCGCGCGGGCGGGCGGACTTGGCGGACGAGGCGCTGGCGGCGTATCTGTCGCGAACGCTGGATGGGGAGTTGCCGCTGCTGCTGCCGTTCTACGAGTGCTATCGGGCGTATGTGATCGCGAAGATTTCGACGTTCGCAGCGGCGGATTCGCAGGTGCCGGCGGCGGAGCGGGCCGCGGCGACGGAGAACGCGCGCCATCACTTCCGGCTGGCGGCGGTGTATGCGGGGCGCGCGTCTGGGCCACGGTTGGTGCTGGTGGGGGGCGCGAGCGGGAGCGGCAAGAGCACGCTGGCGACGGCGCTGGCGGGACGGCTGGGCGGGCGTTGGCTGTCGTCGGACGTTGTGCGCAAGCGGCTGGCGGGGCTTGCGCCGCGGGCGGCGTCCGGGTCAGGCGTGGGTGCGGGGTTGTACGACGCGGCGAGCACGGCGGAGACGTATGCGGCGCTGCTGACCGAGGCGGAGTTGACGCTGGCGGATGGGCAGTCGGTGATTCTGGACGCGAGCTTCAGCGATCCGGCGCAGGGGAGGGCG
>QGNQ01000014.1 GCA_003228175.2 Chloroflexota bacterium | reverse complement strand
GGGCGTAGAGGGCTTGTCGGGAGGCCTTGAGTCGGCGCACGGTCTGGACGGGGTCGTTGCTGCTGGCGAGGGGGCCGGCGAGCAGGGGTCGAGCGTCGGGCCGGGCGGATTCGGCGGAGGCGTGGCGGGCGAGGATGGTGTCCCAGCGCGCTTCCAAGGCGACGACGAAGCCGCCGTCGCAGAGGGCGGCGCGGTTGGCGGCGTCGAGCCAGAGGCCGCCGCCGGTGGCGACGACGGTGTTGGGGAGGGTGGCGGCCTGGGCGGCGGCTTCGCGTTCGAGCGCGCGGAAGGCAGGCTCGCCGTCGTGGGCGAAGATGTCGGGCACGCTGCGAGCGGTGGTGCGTTCGATGAGGTCGTCGGTGTCGATGGAGGTCCAGCCGAGGTGGAGGGCGAGGGCGTGGGCGACGGCGGACTTGCCGGTGGCGCTGAAGCCGATGAGGACGATGCGTTGGATCTGGGGGGCCGGGGCGGCCATGGACTAGGCCTCTGTTGCGGGCGACGCCGGGGGCGCGGGCGGTGCGGCCGGTGCGGTGGGTTCAGGCGGGCGCTGATTGATGGGGGCGAGGCGCTCTTGGAAGGCGGCCATGTTGCGCAGCGTTTCGGGCAGGCTGTCGCCGCCGTGCTTCTCGAGGATGGCGTCGGCGAGGACGAGGGCGAGCAGGGCTTCGGCGATGACGCCAGCGGCGGGGACGACGCAGACGTCGGAGCGTTCGTAGTGGGCGTCGACGCGCTCGCCGGTGTCGAGGTCGGCGGAGGGCAGGGGGTGGGCGAGGGTGGCGATGGGTTTGACGGCGACCCGGACGACGAGGTCTTCGCCGTTGCTGATGCCGCCTTCGATGCCGCCGGCGTGATTGCTGGCGCGTCGCCAGGGGCGGGCATGGTCGCTGGCCGGGCCCCAGTCGGACTGGGGCAGGACGATGTCGTGGGTGTGGGAGCCGGGCTGGGTTGCGCCGCGGAATCCGTCGCCGATTTCGACGCCTTTGAAGGCGTTCATGCTGAGCATGGCCTGGGCGATGCGGGCGCTGAGTTTGCGCTCCCAGTGCATGTGGGAGCCGAGGCCGAAGGGGACGCCGGTGACGCGCGCTTCGACGACGCCGCCGAGGGTGTCGCCTTGGTGCTTGGCGGCGTCGATGGCGGCGATCATGCGCTGGGCGGCGGCGGGGTTGGCGCAGCGGACGGGGGAGGCTTCGAGGGCTTGCCAGTCGATGGTGGCGAAGTTGGTGTCGTCGGAGAGGACATCACCGATGCGGACGACGTGGCTGTAGAAGCGTGCGCCCGCTTGTTCGGCGAGGCTGCGGGCGACGGCGCCGGCGGCGACACGGGCGGCGCTCTCGCGGGCGCTGGCGCGCTCGAGGGAGTCGCGCACGTCGGTGTAGCCGTATTTGAGGGAGGCGGAGAGGTCGGCGTGGCCGGGTCGGACGCGGGTGACGCGGGTGGACTGGCCTTCGATTTCGTCGATGGCCATGGTTTCGAGCCAGGGGCGTTTGTCGGGGCCGTTGCCGGTGGTGTGGTCGCGGTTTTCGATCCAGAGGGCGACGGGGCTGCCGAGGCTGCGGCCGTGTCGGACGCCGCCGCGGATGTGGGCGTAGTCGGTTTCGATTTTCATGCGGCCGCCGCGGCCGTAGCCCTTCTGGCGGCGGGCGAGTTGGTCGCGGAGGTAGGCCTCGGTGAGGGGCACGCCGGCGGGCAGGCCCTCGACGATGACGGTGAGGCCGGGGCCGTGCGATTCGCCTGCGGTGAACCAGCGGAGGGATCCCATGGGGGGACTTTACATGGGGGGTGTCTCGTGGCCCCTCGTGCCGCCTCGTGCCCCTCGCCCCCTCACCCCCTGGCCCCCTCTCCCCGGTGGGGAGAGGGGGAATAAGAGATGGGGTTCGTTTCCCCTTCCTCTCACCCCCAGCCCCTCTCTCCTTCCCCAAGGGGAAGGAGAGAGGGGAGCCGGAGGGGGACCTTCCCCAGGGGGAAGGAGGGAGGTGAGCCGGAGGCGGAGTCCGAGGGTTGAGGGGGGAGGGAGCTAGCTAGCCTTCGTTCGCTTGTTCTGCGGCTTGATCCGCGTGGGTGAGGGAGGCGGCGAGGGCGGGGGCGAGGGGGGGGAGGGGGAGGGGGAGGGGCTCGCCGGCGGGGCCGAGCTGGTAGGTGGCGTTGAAGGCGAGGGCGATTTCGCGGGGCTCGGCGTCCCAGTCGAGGCCGATGGCGTCTGCGCGATCGGCGCTGAGGCTAAGGATGGGCTGGGGGGTGGCGCCGGTGGCGTCACGGAAGGTGGTGTAGACGTCGATGCGGACGATGTCGGGGACGTAGTTGGCGACGTCGTAGAAGACCATTTCGGTGATGCGGACGGCGGTGGCGAGGGCGATGTCGAGGGCGGTGGCGACTTGCTGGCTTTTGCCCTGGAGGACGCGCATCTCCGGCTCGGCGCTGGTGGTGATTTGGACGTGGGTGGTGTCGGCGGCGAGGAGTTCCATGCCTTGGACGCCGGCCCAGACGGTGGCGTTGATGGCTTTGGGCGGGCGCATGCGGTGCCAATGTTCGATTTCGGCTTCGAGGAGGCCGCGGATGGCGGTAACGTCGTTGGCTTCGACGAGCTCACGCCAGTAGGCGTGGGTGCGCAGTTCTTTGAAGAGGACGAGGCCAATGAGGCTGACGACGACGAAGATGACGGCGAAGGTGATGGCGACGCCTTCATTCATGTTGCCTCACCCCCTAAGCCCCTCGCCATCGGAGGATGGAGAGGGGGGACCGGAGGGGAAAGTGGGAGGCTGGGACGTTCGCGGTGATGGTCGTTGATCACGATTGGCATGAGGAGTGGCAGGAAGGCCGCGATTGATGCGGATGGGCAGGGCGAGGGAGGTCACGGCGCGTCCTGTATGGGCTGCATGGCCTGCATGGCGGTCTGGGCGGCGCTGTTCATGGTGGCCATGGGGGGGGCGCGACGGGTCCAGAGTTCGAAGGAGGCGGCGCCTTGGTGGACGAGCATGGGCAGGCCGCCGAGGACGCGGTGCCCGGCGGTGGTGGCCTGACGCATGAGCGGTGTTTGGAGGGGGTTGGCGATCAGGTCGATGACGAGGGCGCCGGCGCTGAGGGGGTCGACGGGGAAGGGTGTCTCTGGGGCGGATTGGTCTGGGGTGGCGGCTGACCGTTGCATGCCGATGGGGGTGCAGTTGACGACGATGTCGCAGAGGCGGAGGGCTTCGATCGCGTCGGGGTGGTCGGCGGCGTAGGCGCGCAGGCGGACGCCCTGCGGCTTGCCGCCGGTGATGGCGGCGGCGATGTCGTGTCGGAGGCGACCGGCGCGGACGGGGGTGCGGTTGATGACGGTGATGCCGTTGACGCCCCGCCAGATGAGGGCCCAGGCGACGGCACGGGCGGCGCCGCCGGCGCCCCAGATGACGACGTTGGCGCCTCTGGTCTCGACGCCGGCATCTTTGAGGGCGGCTTGGAAGCCGGCGACGTCGGTGTTGTAGCCGGCGAGGTGCCCGCCTTCGTTGACGATGGTGTTGATGGCGCCGACGAAGCGCGCGGTCTCATGCAGGCGGTCGACGTGGTGCAGGGCGGCCTCTTTGTAGGGGATCGTGACGTTTGCGCCGAGGGCGTCCGGCCGGCGCAGGCCGGCAATAAAGTCTTCGAGTTGTTCGGGCGGCAGGTCCCAGGCTTCGTAGCGGGCGTCGATGCCGACGGCGTCGAAGGCGGCCTGCTGGAAGGCGGGGGAGATGCTGTGGTCGAGCGGATGCCCGATGAGGCCGACGCGTGCTGTCATGGTGCTGCCATGGTGTTCGACTTTGGGGTCTGACGCTGCAAGCTGCTGCCTAGTTTCCGCAGGCTACTTGTAACGAGTGGAAGCGGGGGGTGGCGCGTGGCGCGTGGCGCCCCCTCTCCCCCTCGCCCCCTCTCCCCACTGGGGAGAGGGGGAATCAGATATGGGGTTCGTTTCCCCTTCCTCTCACCCCCAGCCCCTCTCTTGTGTCGACGGCGTGCGGTCGCGCGCCTGGGGCCTCCCCAAGGGGAAGGAGAGAGGGGAGCCAGAGGGTCGAGGGTCACGGTGAGGCACGGGAGTCGGCGGCGGCGGGCGGGGGTCTTCGACAGGCTCAGGATGAGCGAGTGGGTGAGCGGCGGGTCGAGGGAGGACGGGCGGGGCCTCCCTGGGGGAAGGAGAGGGGAGCCGGAGGGGGATCCCGAGGGTCGAGGGGGGGCGGTTGGTGCCGCTTGGTCGATTGCGGGCTACTGGCCGCGGACGCGATCGACGTTGTCGCTGTGCTCGGCGAATGTGTCGGCGAAGAGGTGGCCGCCGTCGCCGCGGGCGACGAAGAAGAAGAAGGTGGTTTCGGCCGGGCGGAGTGTGGCGAGGATGGACTCCAGGCCGGGCGAGGCGATCGGGGTGGGTGGGAGGCCGTCGGTGACGTAGGTGTTCCAGGGGGAGACGATCTGGAGGTCTTGGGAGGTGAGTAGGGATTTCCAGGCGCCGAAGACGGCGACGCTGGTGGGGTCCTGGGCGAGGGCGTACTGGACGGTGGGGTCGGCTTCGAGGCGCTGGTCGACGCGGATGCGGTTCCAGAAGACGGAGGCGATGACTTGGCGTTCGGTGGGGAGGACGGCTTCGCGTTCGACGATGGAGGCGACGATGAGGAGCGTGTGCAGGTCGCGCCCGCTGACGGTGAGCTCCGTTTGGAGGGCGGGGGGGAATTGGGCGTCGAAGCGCTGGAGCATTTGTCGGATGACGTCTTCGCCATCGGCGAGGCGGGAGATGACGTAGGTGCTGGGGAAGAGGTAGCCCTCTAGGGAGACGCCCTGGGGCCGGTTGCCCGCGAGGGTGCCGACGGCGATGGAGGGGTCCGCGGCGGCGGTCTGGAGCTGGGCGACGGTGAGCGGGGTGGCCTGGGCGATGCGGTCGAAGATTTCGGCGGCCTGCAAGCCCTCGGGAATGGTGACGACGAGTTCGGAGGTGACGCCGCTGCGGATGCGTTCGATGACGTCGATGGTGAGCAGGCCGGGCTCGAAGTCGTAGGTGCCGATGACGAGCCGGTCCTCATAGCCGAGGAGACCGACGAGGGTCTGGAACTGCCGGGTGGAGGTGATGACGCCGCGGCGGAAGAGTTCGTCGGCGATTTGTTCGGCGGTTGCGCCGGTGGGGATTTCGACGAGGACGATGTCGCCCGCTTGTGCGGGCCGCTCGGGGCGGAAGGCGGGGACGTCGTTGAGGACGGCGTCCGGGCTGCCGAGCGAGAGGAGGACGGCGACGGCGCCGACGGCGAGCACCAGCGCGGTGCTGAGCAACCATGCGCCGCTGCGGATCATGGGTCGACCTCATGATCCGTCGGTGGGGGAGTGGGCGGGGGGGCGAGTTGGGCGTCGAGCCAGCGCTGCAAGATGGTGGCGGCGGCGCCGGCGTGTCGCTGCTGACGCTCTCGATTGCGGCGAGCCGGGGTGAGGGCGCCCGGCTTGCGACCGCTCCGACCACTGCGAGCGCCGGCAGGGGTGGCGGTCGGGAGCGGCAGGGCGGAGGTGTTGGAGTAACGCTCTTCCTGTACCGCCATGGGGAGTCCGAGTGCGGCGGCGACCTCTTGGCCGAGGCGGCGGAAGCCGGCCGCTTGGGCGTCTTCCGATCCGTCGCGGCGGTAGGGCACGCCGACGACGAGGAGGCCCGCATGGTCCTGTCCGAGGGCCTCGCGTAGCCGCTGGGCGATGGCGGCGGCGGTGTTTTGGGGCAGGGCGCGACGGTCGATGGTGGTGTTGGGCAGGGCGAGGCGGTGGTGGTCGTCAGAGAGGGCGACGCCGATCCAGCGGTCGCCGTGGTCGATGGCGATGACGCGGCCGGGTGGGACAGGGCCGGGGTGCGGGTCAGGCATGGGGTGTCGGAGTGTGGGCTCGGAGGGCTGCGGTGGGGGTGGCGATCGGTCCCCCTTGGACAGGCTCAGGCTGGACGGATTGATGAAGGGGGTGGACACGCAGGGATGCCGCAAGCGCGGTCTGGGGATCCCCTTCGACGGGGCTTCGGAGAGGCGTGGACAAGCTTGGACGATCGGGGAGGGCTCTGGCCTGACGGATGAGCGAGATGGCGTGGGGCGGGGTGCGGTCAGCGTGGGGGGGCGTTGGCGAGGGTGGGCGAGGCGGCGCCACCTGTCGGTTGCGGATTAGCGCCAAGGTCGATCTCGACCTTCACGCGGAAGCCGAAGAGCGAGGTGCGGGGCATCAACCCGGGCGAGACGCGGACTTGGGCGGGCGCGCGCAGGGCGAACTGCTGGGAGATGATCTGTTCGGCGGCCGTGGCTGACTTCCATTGGACGAGGCTCCTGACGTCGGATTCCCCGATTTCGGGCGCCACCACGCCACGGACCAGCATATCGAAACGGATTGTCCCGGTCGCCGGGTCGTATTGGGCGGATGAGGTCTCGAGGACGGTGACACTGCCCGGCACGACTGTGGCGTTGCTGGCGAAGCCGGCGAGCGCCTGCGGGGCGGCAAGGGCGGACTCAGCGTGGGCTTGGAGTTGGGTGAGGTCGACGCCGAGGACCGAGACGGCGCCGCGGAGGGTGAGTTCAACGTCGGCGCCGACCGCGCCGATGGGTGGGTCGAGGCGCTCCTCGGCGATGGTCACGAGGATGCTGTCGGGGTGGAAGACGAATGCGCCGCTGGAGAGCGCGGTGAGATCGAGGAGGCCGCGCTCTTGCAGGCGGGTGATGCCGGCGGCACGCAGGGAGTCGCGATCATCGGGCGTGGGGGCGCGGGCGCTGCGCGTGGTGCCGCCGGTGAGTGCGGCGGGGTTGACGACCTGGACGCGACCGGCGAGGCCGGGCTCCGCCTGGACGATGTCGCCGGCTGGGATGTTGCCGGGCGGGCCCGGTGTGAGGGCTTCGACTTCCGCGGTCTGGGTTGGGGATTGCTGCTCGCTGCCGGTGTCGGTATCGGCGTCGGTGTCGGTGTCGGTATCGGGGGCCGCGCCGAGGACGATGGCTTGGCGGGTGCGGAAGCTTTGGCCTTTGGCGGTGGAGACGATTGCGCCGGCGGCGATGTTGAGGGGTGCGCCGGTCAGGTTGGTGAAGAGGACATCGCCCCGGGCGTTGGTGTCCGGGGTCTCGATGACGCCCGAGGATCGGGCACGGTTGAGGTCGGCGACGATGGTGGAGAAGCGGCGGGCGGGGAGGAGGCCATCGGGGAGGGGCTGGCCCGCTTGGGGGATGCGCGCCTGCACGGGGACCGTGACGGTGGTCTGGGAGAGCTGCGGGGCGATGCGCACCGTGGTCTGGGGGAGCAGCAGCACGATGGAGGCCAGAAGGGCGAGGACGGCGGCGATGGACAGGGTGGCACGGGCGAGGAACGTGAAGACGGGGATGGGGATGGCGAGCGGGCCGGGGCCGACGCGCCGGGAGCGGAGGCGGCCTTCGTAGAGCTCACGGGTGCGGAGGGAGCCGACGGCGTTGAGGCCGTGGGCGCGAGCGAGCGCACGGATCGTGCTGCCGCGCGACTCGATGATGAGGACGATGCCGCGCGAGTGGGCGTGATCACGCAAGCGTCGCATGCCGAGGGGCGACTTGAGGGCACGGGCTCCGGCGGGGACGCGGAGCACGACGTGGTCGACGGTGGACTGATCGATGCGGGCGCGGATGGCTTGCAGGTCGTCGGACTTGGCGACGGAGTCGTGATATGCGCCGAGCAGGCGGGCCGGTTCGCGATGGAAGGGACCGTGCTTGAGCGAGGAGGCGAGGATGCGTCGGAGGGTCCAGGCGCGCAGCTCCACGGACTGGCGGAAGCGGGCTAGCACGGGATCGGCCCGATGCTGGGGTGCAGGTCGTCGCAGGCAGGGGCGCTAGGTTGCAGCCTCGGCGACGAGTCGTTCGACGATGCTGGGGACGGCAGCGAGTGCATCATCCACCTTCGAGGCGTCTTTGCCGCCGGCCTGGGCCATGTTGGGACGGCCACCACCACCACCACCGGCGATGCGGGCCACCTCTTTCACCAAGGCGCCGGCGTGGAGGCCCTGGTCGATGAGATCCTGTGTGATCATCGACAAGAACTGCGGCCTTCCGTTGGTCACGGTGGCGAGAACGATGACGCCGCTGCCCATGCGCTTGCGCAGCGCGTCGCCGGCCTCGCGGAGGGCGTCGGCGGATTCGACGTCGATGCGGCCGGCGGCGACGGTGACGCCAGCGATCTGGACGGCGTTGTCGGCGAGATCGCCGGCGGAGGCGGCCCCGGCCTGGCGTTCGGCGTCGGCGAGGCGGCGTCGGGCGTCGTTGAGCTCGGCTTGGAGGGCGGCGACGCGCTCTGGGACCTGCTCCGGCGGGGCTTTGAGGATGGTGGCGGTGCTGTGGAGGAGGTCCAGGCGCTGGCGCTGCCAGCGTTCGGCGGCGGCGCCGGTGAGGGCTTCGATGCGGCGCACGCCAGCGCCGACACTGCCGTCGCTGATGATCTGGAAGTCGCCGATGAAGCCGGTGGCGGGGGCATGGACGCCGCCACAGAGCTCTTTACTGAAGCAGTCGTGGACGTGGGGGGCGGGGTCGCAGATTTCGACGACGCGGACGTCGGTGGCGTACTTTTCGCCGAAGATGGCCATCGCGCCGGTCTCCAGCGCCTGTTCGTAGGCCATTTCGTTGGTACCGACGGGGATGTCGTCGCGGATGCGGGCGGCGATGAGTTCCTGGACGGCGGCGAGCTGGCCGGGCGCGGGAGCGTCGGGCTGGGTGTAGTCGAACCGCAGGCGCTCCGGCGCGACGAGCGAGCCGGCCTGGTGGACGTGGTCGCCGAGGACGCTGCGCAGGGCGGCGTGGAGGAGATGGGTGGCGGTGTGGTTGCGCATGAGGCCGTGGCGGCGATCGAGGGCGACGCGGGCCTGGACGGCATCGCCGACGGCGACGCTGCCGGAGGCGACGACGCCGATGTGGCTGTGGAGGTCGCCGCGCTGCTGCGTGTCGGAGATGTGAATCTCGCCGTCCGGGAGGATGAGCGATCCGGCGTCGCCCTGCTGGCCGCCACCTTCGGCGTAGAAGGGGGTGCGGGTAAGGATGACTTCGACTTCGGTGTCTGCTTGGGCGCGGTCGACGCGGAGGCCGCCGGCGATGAGGGCGACGACGCGGCTCTCGGCTTCGACGGCGTCGTAGCCGAGGAATTGGGTGCGACCGCCGATGGCGGCGAAGAGGGCGTCGTCAGCGTCGCTTTTGAAGTCGGAGGCGGCCTGGGCGCGAGCGCGCTGCTCCGCCATGGCGGTATCGAAGCCGGCTTCGTCGAGGCCGAGGCCGGCGGTCTTGGCGACCTCGCGGGTGAGCTCCATGGGGAAGCCGTAGGTGTCGTAGAGGACGAAGGCTTCCTCGCCGGCGATGGTGTCGGTCGCGAGTTGCTGTCGGGCGACGAGGGTGGCGATGTCGTCCTGCGCGAGAGCGGAGGCTTCGGCGACGAGTTGGTCGACGGGCTCGACGGCGAGACGACGGGAAAGGTCGGCGAGGGCGCGGTTGCGGAGATCGCCGAAGTTGCGGAACTCGTTGCTGAGGGCGAGGCGCCAATCGCTGACGACGGTCTGAAGGGCGTCTGGGCGCGCGCCGATGGTGGCGACGCGCTCGCGGAAGGGCTGGGAGGCGGTGGCGAAGACGCGTTTGAGGGGGATCGTCTGCTCTTCGAGCAGGGTGTGGCCGGTCTCGAGTGTGCGTCGGAAGCGCTGTTCTTCCTGGGAGAGGACGTTGTCGACGAGGGTGGCCTGGTCGCGCACTTCGGGGTAGGTGTCGCCCATGTGGTCGCGGACCTGAGCGGCAACGTCGACGAGGAGAGGCTCGTGGATGCCGAGGGTGTGGGCCATGTAGAGGGCGCGGCGGATGAGGCGGCGGAGGACGTAGCCGCGGCCTTCGTTGCTGGGCAGGACGCCGTCGGAGACAAGGAAGGTCATGGAGCGGCCGTGCTCGACGACGACGCGAAGGGCGGACTGCTCGGCGGCGGCGGCGGCGGCGTAGTCGCGCTGGGAGCGTTCGGCGACGTAGCGGAGCAGTGGGGCGAAGATGTCGGTTTCGTAGAGGTTGGGCTTGTCCTGGAGCATCATGGCCCAGCGCTCCAGGCCGGCGCCGGTGTCGATGTTCTGCTTGGGCAGGGGGGTCTTGGAGCCGTCGGCGCCCTGCAGGAACTGCATGAAGACGAGGTTCCAGATTTCGAGGTAGCGGTCCTCGTCGGCGGCGGGGCCGGGGTGGGATTCGTTGGGGGTGGGCCGGAGGTCGTAGTGGAGTTCGGAGCAGGGGCCGCAGGGGCCGTCGACGCCGGCGGACCAGTAGTTGCCCTGGTCTTCACCGTAGCGAAATATGCGGTCCTCAGGGACGCCGAGCTTGCGCCAGTTGGCGTGGGCTTCGTCGTCGTCGAGGAAGACGGTGGCGACGAGGCGGTCTGGGGGGACGCCGATGACCTTGGTAATGAGCTCCCAGGCCCAGGCCTGGGCGTCGTCCTTGAAGTAGTCGCCGAGGGAGAAGTTGCCCATCATCTCGAAGAAGGTGAGATGGGACTCGTCGCCGACCTCGTCGATATCGGTGGTGCGGAAGCATTTTTGGGTGGAGGTGAGGCGCGGGTGTGGGGGGGCGGCCTGGCCCAGAAAGAAGGGCTTGAAGGGGACCATGCCGGCGCTGGTGAAGAGCAGGGTGGGGTCGCCGGGGGCAACGAGGGAGGCGCTGGCGATGGGACGGTGGTCGTGCTGCTGGAAGAAGTCGCTAAAGGTGCGTCGGATACGGTCGGCTTCCATGCGCGGTGCTCCGGTCGGCAGCGAGCCCGTGAGTAGAGGGAACCGAGTTCGCGGGGGGCGAGTCGGACGGGGATCAGGGGCTGCTGCAAGTATAGGAACGCGGAGCGATTGGCCGGCCCGGTCAGAGGGATGCGGGAGCGCGCCGGTTGACAGTCGGGACTTGGGATTCGTACGTTTCACAGGTAACGCGGCGGCCTGAGGTGGGCCGCGGGCGCTCAACCTTGCCAGTCCCGGCGTCGAGAGATGCCCTGGCGTCGAAAGAGCATCGTGGGCACGACCGACCCAGCGGATTCCGACAAACCTCCTAGTCCGACTCCCAGTCTGAGTGGCACGGAGGCCGATCTGGCCGCGGGCGAGTATCCGCGCGTGACCGCGATCGTGCTGGCGGCGGGTCGTGGTACGCGGATGCGGTCCGATCTGCCGAAGGGGTTGCACCCGCTGGTGGGTCGTCCGATGGTGCTACACGTGCTGCAGGCGCTGCGGGATGCGGGCGTGCGTCGGGCGGTGGTGGTGACGGGGTTTGGGGCGGAGGCGATGGAGGCGGCGGTCGTTGCGGGGGCGCCGGCGGGGCTGGAGGTGGGCTTCGCTCGACAGTCGGAGCCGCTGGGGACGGGGCATGCGACGTTGGCGGCCAGGGCGGCTGCGCCCGACGGTGATCTGCTGATCGTGAACGGCGATGTTCCCTTGCTGCGCGCGGAGGATGTCTGCGCGGTGTTGTCGGCGCCGCCGGCTCGCTTGGCTCTGGCGGCGGCGCTGGTGCCCGATCCAACGAATCTGGGGCGGGTGCGTCGGGAGGGGGAGCGGCTGGTGGCGGTGGTGGAGGAGGCGGACGCGGATCGCGAGACGAAGGCGATCCGTGAGGTCAATGTGGGGCTGTATCGGGCTGAGGCGGGCTGGCTTTGGCGCACGTTGGAGTCGTTGGGGCGCAGCGCGAGCGGTGAGATCTATCTGACGGATGCGGTGGCGAAGGCGGCGAGCGAGGGGGAGGCGACGGCGGTCACGATTTACGCTTCGGGTGGGTCTTTGAGCGTGGAGTCGCGGCGGGATCTGGCGCGGGCGGAGCGGGTGCTGCGAGAGCGCATCAACGAGGGCTGGCTGGACGCGGGCGTGACGATCGTCGATCCGGCGGCCACGTATATCGATGCGGGGGTTGAGATCGGCGCGGACTGCCGGATCGAGCCGGGGACGCACCTGCGGGGCGCGACGCGCGTGGGGGCGGGCAGCGTGGTGGGGCCGAACAGCGTGCTGATCGATACGCGGACGGGCGAGGGGTGCGCCCTGGTGCAGTGTCGGAGCGAGGGGGCGGTGCTGGCGGATCATGTGGACGTGGGCGCGTTCAGCACGTTGCGCGAGGGGACGGTGCTGGACGACCACGTGCACATTGGCACGCACGCGGAGACGAAGAACGCGCACCTGCATCGGGGGGTGCAGATGGGGCACTTCTCCTACCTGGGTGACGTGGTGGTGGGGGAGGAGTCGAACATTGGGGCGGGGGCGATCACCTGCAATTTTGATGGGGTGGAGAAGCAGCAGACGACGATCGGGAAGCGCTGCTTCGTGGGCAGTGACTCGATGCTGGTTGCGCCGATCACGCTGGCCGACGACTCGGCGACGGCGGCGGGGTCGGTGGTAAACAAGGACGTGCCGTCGGGCAGCATCGCGATTGGTGCGCCGGCGCGGCTGCGGCCGATTCGGGAGCGCCAGGATGAGTGAGCAGTCGGTCGTTGCGCTGATCATTCTGATCGCGGCGTACGCGCTGCTGTTGCTGGAGGCGATCGCGGAGGCGGGCGTCGTGAGTTTGAGCCGCTCGCGGGCGCGGCTGCTGCTGAGTCGGGAGCCGGAGGACCCGAAACGCCAGCGGCTGCAACGGATCACGGAGAACCGCGAGCGGGCACTGGGGTCGTACGCGGTTGGGCGCACGATTGGGGTGGTGACGGCGATCGCGGCGGCGGAGTATTTGCTAATCCGGGAGCAAGGCTTCAGCTGGGAGGTCGTGGTGCTGACGGCGTTGGTGGGGGTGATCGTGGCGGGGCTGACGCAGGCGGTGCCGCGGCGGCTGGCGCAGTCGAGCCCGGAGGGTTATGGGCTGACGTTCGCGCGCACGATGGACTTGCTGGACACGCTGTTCGTTGCGCCGGCGTTCGTGTTGGAGGCGCCCGCGGTGCTGGTGAGTCGGTTTCGGAAGGGGCGTGATGAACACGCGCCCGAACCCAACGAGTTGGAGGTGTTGCTGGAGGCGGGCGAGGAGGAGATCGAGGAGGACGAGCGGGAGATGATTCGCCGGGTGGTGGAGATTGGCGATACGCCGGTGCGGGAGGCGATGGTGCCGCGGCCGGACATTGTGTCGGTGGATGTGGCGCTGACGGTGCGGGAGGCGGCGCAGGTCGCGGTGGACAACGGCTACTCGCGGGTGCCCGTGGAGGAGGGCAGTATCGACAACATTGTGGGGGTGCTGTACGCGAAGGACGCGCTGGCGGCGCTGCTGGCGGGGCAAGAGAGCCCGGTGCGGGATCTGATGCGGCCGCCGCTGCTGGTGCCGGAGAGCAAGCTGCTGGATGAGCTCCTGGCGGAGTTCAAGGCGCTGCGGGTGCACATTGCGATTGTGCTGGATGAGTACGGTGGCACGGCGGGGATTGTGACGATCGAGGACTTGATCGAGGAGATTGTGGGCGAGATTGAGGACGAGTACGACCGCTTCACGGCGTCGCCGGTCTACCGGCTGTCGGACACGGAGGCGATCTTGGACGGACGGTCGGACAGTGAGTCGCTGACGGAGCTTTTCGGATACCGCTTCGAGGACCAGGATTTCGACACGGTGGGGGGCTTCGTGTTCGAGCGGCTGGGCAAGATCCCGGAGCCGGGCGATGAGGTTCACGTGGACGGCTTGGTGCTGACGGTGACGCGGATGGAAGGTCGGCGGATCGCGCGGATTCGTGCGCGGGCGGTGACGGCGGGGGCTGAGGAGTCGCCAGCGGAGCGGTCCGATCGGACGCTGACGGGCTGATCGCGGCTGGATAGGCTTGCTAGGGTCCCGCGGAGACACGGTGCGATGACGATGGCGGCGATCGGGTCGCCAGCGAGGATTCGAATGCCAGAGACGGACTTGCCCTTTCGGTTGGCGTTGGCGCGGGTGCCGCGTATTGGCGCGAAGCGGATGGCCCTGTTGGAGGCGTATTTCGCGTCGGTGTCGGACGCCTGGACGGCAGGGGACGGGGATCTGCGCGAGGCGGGCATGGATGCGGCGACGCTGCGCTCGCTGCACCAGGCGCGGGGGCGGACGGATCCGGATGAGGAGATGGCGGCGCTACAGGCGTCAGGGGCGCGGGCGATTTCGGTGCAGGACGAGGCGTACCCGGCCCGGTTGCGGGAGATCTATGACCCGCCGCCGCTGCTGTTCGTGCGGGGGGAGATTCTGCCGGCGGACGATTGGTCGGTGGCGGTGGTGGGGACGCGCCGGGTGTCGCCGTACGGGCGACAGGTGACGGCGGAGATGAGCCACGGTCTGGCGAGCAACCGGGTGACGATTGTGAGTGGGCTGGCGCGGGGGGTGGATGGGATCGCGCACGAGTCGGCGCTGGAGGCGGGGGGGCGCACGATCGCGGTGCAGGCGTGCGGGGTGGACGTGGTCTATCCGCCGGAGCACAAGGGGCTGGCGCAGCGCATTGAGGAGGACGGGGCGGTGGTGTCCGAGCATCCGCTGGGGACGACGCCGCGGGCGGATTTCTTCCCGCGTCGGAACCGGATTATCGCGGGGCTGACGCTGGGGACGCTGATCGTGGAGGCGGGGGAGGGCAGTGGGGCGCTGCACACGGCGAACTGGGCGAACGAGCAGAATCGGGAGGTGTTCGCGGTGCCGGGTCGGATCACGTCGCCGACGAGCAAGGCGAGCAATGCGCTGATCCAGCAGGGCATGGCGAAGCTGGTGACGAGCGTGTCGGACATCCTGGTGGAGCTGAACTTGCAGATGGTGGAGCAGCAGATGGAGATGACGGCGCTGCTGCCGTCGGACCCCACGGAGTCGGCGGTGCTGGAGCGGCTGAGCGCGGATCCGGTACACGTGGACGACTGTGTGCGGCTGGCGGGGCTGCCCGCTTCGACGGTCAGCAGCACCCTGGCTATGCTCGAAATGAAGGGCTTGGTTCGGCAGGTAGGGCCAATGACGTATGTCAGACGCTGAAACAGCAGCCGCAGACGCCGCTTTGATCGACGACGACACGAGTGCGGCGGAGAAGCCCCGTGCGGCGAAAAAGGCCGCGAAGAAGCGATCGAGCAAGTCGGCGAAGAGCGGCAAGCAGTTGGTGATCGTGGAGTCGCCGGCCAAGGCGGAGACGATCGGGCGCTTCCTGGGCCCCGAGTATGTCGTGGACGCTTCCTACGGCCACGTGCGCGATCTGCCGGGCCGGGCGGAGGAGCGCCCGGAGTCGATCAAGGGCGAATCCTGGGCCGAGCTTGGGGTCAACGTGGAGCGGGACTTCGATCCGGTGTACATCGTGCCGGCCGATAAGGCCCAGCATGTGCGGCGGTTGAAGAAGGAGCTCAAGTCGGCCAGCAAGTTGCTGCTGGCGACGGATGAAGACCGCGAGGGCGAGAGCATTGGCTGGCACCTGTGCGAGGTGCTTGCGCCGGGGGTGCCGGTTGAGCGGATCGTCTTTCATGAGGTGACGCCGGAGGCGATCCAGGAGGCGCTGGGCTCGCCGCGGGAGGTTGACCAGAACCTGGTGGAGGCGCAGGAGTCGCGGCGGATTCTGGATCGGCTGTTTGGCTACAGCCTGTCGCCGGTGCTGTGGCGGAAGATTCGGGCGGGGACGTCGGCGGGACGGGTGCAGAGCGTGGCGGTGCGGTTCGCGGTGTTGCGGGAGCGGGAGCGGGCGGCGTTCCATCGGGCGGGGTATTGGGACGCGGAGGCCCTGCTGGCGGCGGTGCGCGGCAATCTGCCGGCGACGCTGAAGCGGCTGGGTGGCGAGCGGTTGCCGTCCGGCCGCGATTTCGACTCGACGACGGGGCAGCTGACCAGCGACGGCGTGCGGGTGCTGGACGAGGCGACGATCACGACGTTGGTGGCGGAGTTGGAGTTCGCGACGCCGTGGACGGTGACGAAGGTGGAGGCAACACCGGCGACGCGTCGTCCGGCGGCGCCGTTCACGACCTCGACGCTGCAGCAGGAGGCGAACGGGCGGCTGGGCTTCAGTGCGCGCCGGACGATGCAGGTGGCACAGAGCTTGTATGAGGGGATTGATGTGGGGGCGGAGCGCGAGGGTCTGATCACGTACATGCGGACGGACTCGGTGACGCTCTCGCAGCAGGCCCTGGCCGAAGCACAAACTGTGATCCAGCGGGAGTACGGCGAGGGCTTCACGAAGGGGCCGCGTAGTTACAAGACGCGATCCCGGAACGCCCAGGAGGCGCACGAGGCGATCCGACCGACGCATATCAGCCGGACGCCAGCGTCGCTGCGATCGGCGCTGAACAACGACCAGCGTCGGCTGTACGAGATGATTTGGCAGCGCACGGTGGCGAGTCAGATGCTGGACGCGCAGCTGGAGCGCACGGTGGTGGAGTTCGAGGTGGAGAGCAGCGAGGGGGTGGCGGGGTTCGAGTCGCGCGGGCAGCGTCTGGTGTTCGCGGGGTTCCTGCGGGTGTACGCGGAGCGGGACGTGCGAGCGGATTCGGAGGAGGAGCGGCTGTTGCCGACGGTGGAGGTTGGGGAGACGGTGACGCCGGTCTCGCTGGAGGCGAAGAAGCATGAGACGCAGCCGCCGGCGCGGTACACGGAGGCGTCGCTGGTGCGGAAGCTGGAGGAGGAGGGGCTGGGGCGGCCGTCTACGTACGCGTCGATCTTGAGCACGATTCAGGATCGGGGTTACGTGTTTAAGCAGGGGAATGCGCTAGTGCCGACGTTCCTGGCCTACGCGGTGACGGACCTGCTGGAGCGGCACTTTGGGGATCTGGTGGAGCCGGCGTTCAGCGCGAGCATGGAAGAGGTTCTGGACGCGATTGCGCGGGGGGAGGCGGACTCGGTTTCGCACCTGCGCTCGTTCTACTTCGGTGAGGGGGAGCGGGAGGGATTGGCGAAGCGGATCGAGACGCAGATGCCGGAGATCGCGTTCCCGCTGATCCCGGTGGGGGTGGAGCCGGAGACGGGGCAGCCGATTGTGGTGCGGATTGGTCGCTTCGGGCCGTACTTACAGCGCGGGGAGGGGGGCGAGGGGAACACGGCTTCGATGCCGCCGGACCAGGCGCCGGCGGATCTGACCGTGGAGTTGGGGATGGAGCTGCTGTCGCAGCAGGTTGATGGGCCGCGGGATCTGGGGCACGACCCGGAGACTGCGCTGGAAGTGCTGCTGCAGTCGGGGCGATTTGGCCCGTATGTGCAGTTGGGCCCGAACCCGCCGCCGAAGACGAAGAAGCCGGACATGCCCAAGCGGGCGTCGGTGCCGGCCGACGTGGCGATGGAGGACGTGACGCTGGAGGACGCGCTGCAGTGGCTGTCGCTGCCGCGGGAGCTGGGCGTCGATCCGGAGACGGACTCGCCGGTGGTGGCCGCGAACGGTCGCTACGGGCCGTACTTGCAGCGGGGCGCTGAGACGAAGGACACGCGCTCGCTGGAGGAGACGGACGACATCTACACGATCTCGCTGGAGCGGGCGCTGGCGCTGTTCGCGCAGCCCAAGAGCGCGGGTTTCAAGCGGCGGGCGTCGAGCAACGTGCTGAAGGATCTGGGGACGCATCCCGATTCGGGCCGGCCGGTGCGGCTGCTGGATGGTCGGTTTGGGCCGTACGCGACGGATGGCGAGACGAATGCCAGCATCCCGCGGGCGCTGGATCCGTCGAACGTGACGCTGGAGTCGGCGCTGACGCTGCTGGCGGAGCGGGCGCTGGCGCCGAAGAAGCCGAAGAAGGCGCGCAAGGCGGCGTCGGGGAAGAGCGCGGGGACGAAGCGGGCGGCGAAGCGCACGAGTCGGAAGACGGCGACGAAACGCGGCAGCAAGGCAAAGTAGCGGGCCGGGTCTCCACCAGATGGGCGGGTGGACCACTTAACGCGTGCTTTACGACGACCTGTCAGGCTGTGCTTGCGAGCAGTGTCGCTGCCTCTAGAGTGACGCTCTCGCGTGGTGGCGGGGTGCGGACAAGGCTTGTTGTGACCGCAGAACCCCTGCCCCGAGCGGCGGAGAACGGGGGCGTCGTATTGGACGCCTACCTGGAAGAACTCCGCCTACAACGCAATCTCTCTCCCCACACCCTGCGCAATTACCGCACGGATCTGTCGCATTTCATTCGCTATCTGGATGAGCGCGAGTTGTCGCTGGCCGAGGTCAGCCGGCTGACGTACCGGTCGTACTTGGACGGGCTGAAGCAGGACGGCGTGGCGCAGGGCAGCCTGCGGCGGCGTGCCAGCACGATCAAGTCGTTCTTTCGACACTTGTTCCAAGGACGGGTGCTGCCGAGCGATCCGCTGCGCCTGGCCAGTACGCCGAAGACGCCGCGGATGCTGCCGCACTTTTTGAGCGTGGGCGAGGTGGAGGCGTTGATTGCGGCGCCGGACGCGGACACGCCGGGGGGGCTGCGCGACCGTGCGATTCTGGAGGTGCTATACGGCTCCGGGCTGCGGATCAGTGAGCTGGTGACGCTGACGCTCGGGGCCATCGATTGGGAGAACGCGATTCTGCGGGTGCGGGGCAAGGGCGACAAGGAGCGCGCAGCCCTGGTGGGCGACTACGCCTACGTGGCGCTGGAGGATTATGTCCGGCAGGGCCGGCCGCAGCTGTCGAGCGAGCAGGCGACGGACGCCCTGTGGCTGAATCGATTCGGGGGGGGGCTGTCGGCGCGGGCGGTGCAACTGTCGGTGCGGCGGTATGCGGTGGCGGCGGGGTTGGCGAAGGCGGTGCACCCGCACCTGCTGCGGCACTCGTTCGCGACGCACATGCTGGAGGGGGGCGCCGATATCCGTGTGGTGCAGGAGCTCTTGGGGCACTCGAACGTGGCGACGACACAGATCTACACGCATGTGACTGAATCCGCGAAGCGGGCGGCGATCGATCACTCGTTGGACGGAATCAGCGAGCAGTTGTTTCACCGGCGGGAGCGGCGGCGTCGGTCGATGTTGGGTGTCAGCGGGAACGCTGGGGGCGTCGGGGGAGCTGAGGGCGCGCTAGACTCGTCTCTTGCCCCCGGGTTCTTCGATGCTGGGGGCGATTTGGACGATGGTGACTCAGACGACACAGTTTTGAAGGCCGGCGCTGTGCTTGAGACGGCGATTACGGCGGAGGTAGCACGGTGAAAGTTCTCCTGATTTCGGGCCCCAATCTGAACTCCCTGGGGGAGCGACAGCCGGAGCTGTACGGCACCCAAACCCTGGCGGAGATTGAGGGGTTGGTGCAGAAGCGCGCGGAAGAGTGGAGCGTGGAGGTCCGGCCCTATCAGTCGAACCACGAGGGCGCGATCATCGATTTTCTGCAGCAGGATCAGAACGCGGACGGGGTGATCATCAATCCCGGGGCGTTGGCGCACTACGGGCTCTCGCTGCGCGACGGCCTGGAGCACTTCCCGGGACTGGTAGTCGAGGTGCACCTGACGAACATCTTCGCGCGGGACGCGTTCCGGCATGAGTCGGTGACGGCGCCCGTTGCGGCGGGGGTGGTGAGCGGACTGGGCTGGCGCGGGTATCTGGCGGCGCTGGACGCGCTGGTGGGTCTGCTACACGAGAAGCGCGCCAAGTAGGGTTGCCGGCCGACTCGATCCGAGCGCTGCGGGCTCCATACACTGGGTTCCATAGAGTGGGGGTCCGCACGAGTGTGGGTCCGAACCGGGGGGGGATGGGTCCCCCTGCGGTCGTTCTGCTGAGGAGTACTGCATGTCCGATCGCCTGAGTCGTGCGCGGGGCGCCATCGCGGAGGCGGGGCTGGAGGCGCTGCTGGTTACGAATCCCTACAACCGGCGGTACCTGTCCGGCTTTACGGGCACGGCGGGGTGGGTGCTGCTGAGCGCGGAGGGGGCGTGGTTGGCGACTGACTTTCGCTACTGGGAGCAGGTGGGCAGCCAGGCGCCGGCGTTCGCGCTGCACAAGCAGGAAGGCGGCCAGTCGGAATGGCTGCCGGGCTTCGTGGAGGCGCTGGGGGGGCAGAAGTTGGGCTTCGAGGCGGGGGACATGACGGTGGCGGCGCACAAGCAGTTGCGCGACACGATTGCGGCGATGCCGGCTCCGAAACGCCCGGCGCTGGTGCAGAGCGAGGGGCTGGTGGAGCGGGTGCGCGCGGTTAAGGACGACGAGGAACTGTTGTCGTTGGAGCGCGCGGTGCAGTTGGGCGACGAGGCGTTCAACGCGGTGGCGGACCGCATGCAGCCGGGCTGGAGCGAGCTGCAGGTGGCGTGGGAGATCGAGAAGTACGCCCGGGAGCACGGCGCGGAGGCGATGTCGTTCGCGACGATTGTCGGCGGTGGGGCCTGGGGGGCGATGCCGCACGCGTATCCCCGCGATGTGCCGATTGAGGCGGGCAAGCCGATCGTGATCGATATGGGGGTGATCGTGAACGGCTACTGCTCAGACATGACACGGACGATTGTGCTGGGCGAGCCGGACGCGAAGTTTCAGGAGATCTACGACATTGTGCTGAGCGCGCAGGAAACCGCGGAGGCGACCGTCGAGAGCGGGATGACCGGCGGGCAGGCGCACATGATCGCGCACAACATCATTGCGGAGGCGGGCTACGGGGATCGGTTTGGGCACGGGCTGGGGCACGGGGTGGGGCTGGAGATTCACGAGCATCCGCGTTTGGGACGGACGTCGGAGGATGTGCTCTTGGACGGGATGGTGATCACGGTTGAGCCGGGCATTTATTTGCCGGGCTGGGGCGGGATCCGGATCGAGGACATGGGCGTGCTGGAGAACGGCCGCTTTCGGAACTTCACGACGGCGCCAAAGCTGCGCATGGTGGGCGCCTAGGCTTGTCGGTTATCTGGCCGGCGCCAGCGGCGTCCGGACGGCTGGAGGGATTCGCGGAATGGTGATCACGACTGGCGACCTGCGCAAGGGGGTCGTGGTGAACATGGACGACCAGCTGTACCAGGTGACGGACTGGGAGCACATCAAGGTGGGGCGCGGATCGGCGCAGGTGCGACTGAAGCTGCGGGATCTGCGCGCGGGTCACACAGTGGAGAAGACGTTCCAGGCGGGCAGCAAGTTCGACGATGTGCGCGTGGAGCGGCACGTGATGCAGTACCTGTACGCCGATGGCGACCTGCACTACTTCATGAACACTGAGAGCTATGAGCAGCAGCCGCTGGAGAAGGACAAGGTGGGCGAGGCGCTCAACTACCTAGCCGAGAACGCCGAGGCGGACATCCTTTTCGCCGGCGATGAGGTGATTGGTGTGGAGTTACCGGCCAGCGTGGCGCTGAAGGTGACGATCAGTGACCCCGGTCTGAAGGGCGATACGGCGTCGGGCGCGACGAAGCCGGCGACGCTGGAGACGGGCTTGACGGTGAACGTGCCGCTCTTCGTGGGCCCGGGCGACATCCTGAAGATCGATACGCGGACGGGCCAGTACTTGGAGCGGTCCGAGGCGGCTCCGTAGCTCGGCCTGCCGGCGGGGTCACTCGGCCTGGGGGGGCGGTACGCTGCCGACGATGACGTCCGATTGGCCCAACGACGATCCCGGCTCCGCAGGCGATGAGCCTTCGCGAGCGGCGGAGTTCGCCGCGACATACGCGGCGTCGGATTCGACTTCGACTTCGGGGGCGGCTGCGGCGCCCGGCGACGGCGTGCGCATTGCTGCGTACGCGGTGGGGCAGGTGGCGTCGTACCTGCGCGAGTTGCTAGATACGGACCCCGTGGTTCAGGACATGTGGGTCTCGGGCGAGGTGCGGAGCCTCTCTCGATCTCAGGCGGGGCACATGTACTTCACACTGCGCGACGCCGACGGGGCGCTGGCGTGCGTCTTCTTCCGTCGGGAGAACCGAGGAGTGCGCGTCGAGGAGGGGGAGCAGGTGCTGACGCACGGCCGCGTGTCGCTGTGGGCGGAGCGGGGCGACTTGCAGCTGTACGTGGATGCGCTGCAGCCGGAGGGGGTGGGGGCGCAGCAGGCGGAGTTCGAGCGGCTACGTCGTCGGTTGGAGTTGGAGGGGCTATTCGATCCGTCGCGCAAGCGGCCGCTGCCGACGTACCCACGCACGATCGGGGTAGTGACGTCGCCGGCGGGGGCGGTGTGGCACGACATTCAGACGGTGCTGGCGCGCCGGTGGCCGTCGGCGCTGCTGCTGCTTGCGTCCGTGCAGGTGCAGGGAGCGGGCGCGGCGGAGTCGATCGCGTGGGGGGTCGAGGCGCTGAATGAGGTGGCGGCCGAGGGGCGGGCGGAGCTGGACGTGCTGATCGTGGCGCGGGGGGGCGGCTCGGCGGAGGATCTGGCGGCGTTCAACAGCGAGGTCGTGGCGCGGGCGGTCTACGCGAGCGCGCTGCCGCTGATCAGCGCGGTGGGCCATGAGACCGACGTGACGCTGATCGACCTGGTGGCGGACGTGCGGGCGGCGACGCCGTCGGCGGCGGCGGAGCTGGTCGCGCCGGACCGGGAGGAGGAAGCGGCGCGATTGCGGGAGCGGCGGCAAGCGCTGGGCCGTGGCCTGGCGCGCGTATCAGAAGGGGCGCAGCTGGAGTTGGACGGGACTCGGGAGCGATTGCAGGAGGCGCTGCCGGACGTGGACGGTGCGCGGCTGCGCGTCGATGCGATCGTGGAGCGGGCGTCGCAGTTGGCCGGATCGCGGGTGATGGTCGCGCAGCTTGCGCTGGCGGGCAGCCAGGCGCGGCTGACGACGCTGAATCCACAGGCCACGTTGGCGCGGGGGTATGCGATCATTGAGGATGCGTCGGGTCGGGTGCGCGGCAGCGTCGCTCAGCTTGCGCCGGACGATCTGGTGCGACTGCGGCTGCACGATGGCTCAGCGGGAGCGCGCATCGTCGAGCTTGATGCTGGAGATGGAAGCAACCCGTGAGCGCAGGCAAGAAGAGCACACCGGCCGGTGATGAGACGCCCTACGAGGCGTTAGTTGCGGGGCTGGAGGAGGCCCTGGAACGGCTGGAGGGCGGCGAGCTGTCGTTGGAGGAGGCGCTGGTGACGTACGAGCAGGGGGCGGCGCTGGCGAGTCGGGCGCAGGAGGTGCTGGATCGGGCGGAGCAGCGGATCCAGGAGCTGCGGGAACTGGACGGCGAGTGATGCGGCGTGGCGACGGTCGCAGGTTGATGGCGTGACGTTGCGCATCGCCTGGTTCGCGACGGCTAAGGGCACGAGTTCGCGGCTGCTGTTCGCGTCGACGCAGGCGGCGATCGCGTCGGGACGGCTGGACGCCGAGATCGTGGTGGTGTTCTGCAATCGGGAGCGGGGGCAGTCGGCGAACACGGATGCGTTTCTGGATGCGGTGACGGCGGCGGGGACGCCGCTGGTGACGATTTCGTCGGGCGCGTGGCGGCGACGGGTGGGGGGGGCGGTGTCGCGGCCTGGGGAGGCGTTGGCGTCGTGGCGGGAGGACTTCGACCGGGCGGTGGCGGAGATTGTCGCGCCTTTCAGGCCCGATGTGGGGATGCTGGCGGGCTACATGCTGGTGACGACGCCGGCGCTGTGTGCGGCGATTCCACTGCTCAACCTGCACCCGGCGGCGCCGGGGGGCCCGGTGGGTACGTGGCAGGACGTGATCAGCGCGCTGATCGCGGAGCGCGCGTCGAGCAGCGGGATGATGTTGCAGCGGGTGACGACGGCGCTGGACCGGGGGCCGATCGTGAGTCAGTGCCGGTATGCGCTGCAGGGCGAGGGGCTGGACGGGCTGTGGAGTGCGCCCGTCGATGCGGCGGACAGGGAGTCGGCACTTTTTCGCGCGATCCGGGCGGAGGGGGTGCGTCGGGAGCCGGCGTTCATCATCGCGTCGCTACAGGCGCTGTCGGGGAGGATTGCGGCTGGCGATGGGCTCCCGGCGGCGGTGGGGAGTGGCCCCGCACTGGACGTGACGGCGGCGGTGGAGGCGGCGCTGGCAGGGTCGCTCTCGTAGGCGGGGCCTGCATGGAATCTGGGGGAGGGGCGGAAGTCAACGAAACGGAGGCCCGCTGCGGGCGGTGGCGTTCGTATACTCCGCGCATGACCGCTGTTGAGCAGGCCGACATGCCCGTTGTCATTGAGGGCGCCGTGATCGCGTCGCGGAAGCGGGGGCGCGGGGCGGTCCCGACGGTCTTGCCGGCGGTCCTACCAGCACTGCGCTCCGACCTTGCGCCGCTGGTGCCGACGATGCGCCGGGCGGCGACGGTGATCGCGGCGGCGGCCGTGGTGGAGTTGGCTCTCCGCGCCGGGCCGCAGGCGGTGTTGCGCCAAGGTCGGCGGGTTGTGCGTGGGAGGGCGTCCGGACAGCGTGCGTCGGGGCCACGTCAGGAGACGCTGATCGTCGAGCGGGTGATCGTGCAGCGGACGTATTAGATCGTTAGGCCCGGCGGAGGGCTGATCCATCCGCTCAACCGTCTAGACTCCTCGATCCAGCCACTTGCCCGGCATGGGTATCTCATGTGGGGGTATACCAGGTGGCGGGATGGAGACGGCGTGCGTCCGACTCTGGCTCTGCTCCCAGGCCCTGTGCTTCTAGTGACCATTGGTCTCCTGGCGGTCGCGATCAGCCTGGCTGCGTCGCCGTGGGGGCGTTCGGCAAATGCAGCGCAAACGATCACAGGGCTGCAACTGACGGAGGTGCTGGCCGACGCGGGGCGGGGGTCGCAGGATGCGGCGTTCGAGTGGGTGGAGATCGCGAACCTGGGGCCAGAGTCGGTCGATCTCGAAGGCTGGCGGCTGGCGGACAACCGAGCGGAGGATGCGATCCCGGCGGTCCGCTTGGCGAGCGGTGCGCGGGTGGTGGTGGGTGGGAGTGCGTTGCTGGCGGCGGAGTTGCCGGGTGATGTGGCGCTGGTGGTGATCGCGGACGGCCGGATTGGGAACGGGCTGGCCAATAGCGGCGACCGCGTTGTGCTGATCAGCCCGGAGGGCGAGGCGGTGGATGGGGTGTCGTGGGGGAGCGATCGGACGATCGCGGTGTTGTCGCCGCCGGTGCGGGGGCAGTCGCTGGCGCGGGATGGGGAGGGGGCCTGGGGGGCGGCGGCGCCGTCGCCGGGCGCAGCGGGGGAGGCGGGGACCACAGCGACCGACCCGGCCTCGCTGGGTCCGCTGCCGGAGGTGCGGATCAGTGAGGTCTTCGCCAGCGCCGGTCAGGTGTCGAACGACGCGGCCTTCGAGTGGGTGGAGCTGCGCAACGAGGGCGAGACGCCTGTGGACCTGGCCGGCTGGACGATCGAGGACAACTCGGCGATCGACGAAATTGGGGACGTGATCCTGCCGCCGGGCGGACTGCTTGTGATCGGCGGCGGCGTTGAGGCGGCGGGGGGGCAGACAGACGTGACGATCGCGGACGGGCGGATCGGAAATGGTCTGGCGAACGACGGCGATGTCGTGACGCTGCGCGACGCCTTTGGGCGGTTGGTCGATGAGGCCGACTATCGTGCGCCACCGTTGCCTCGGCCCGAAGAGGGGCGGTCGATCGCGCTGACGGATGCGGGTTGGGTGCTGAACACGGATCCGTCGCCGGGCAGCTCCGCGGTGACGCCGCTGCTGGCCTCATTGGTTGCTGATGGGGTCACGAACGGGGACGGGGAAGGTGATGGGGCGGCAGCCGAGTTGGAGGGAAGCGACACGCAGGCAACGGATCCTGGGCTGGCCCGAAACGACGCTGAAGCGGAGGATGGGGGCGGCATTCCGGCCGCGGCGCTGGTTGCGGTGGCGCTGGGCGTGCCCCTCGCGGCGATCGGCGGGCGTGGGGTGTGGCGTAGCCGTGGGAGCGGGAAGGCAGTGGTCGATCAGCCGGACATCGATTCGGATGGGGCGATCGATTCGGATGTGCCAGTCAACGCGAACGACGATGTCCCAGATGATCGCGAATACCGATCGGACGCCACCGGCGACGGGGCTCCGGAGCCAGAGGAGCAAGAATGACTGAGAACGAGCCGATGGACGTCTTCGATGTGATGTACCACTGCCGCGCGATGCGTCGGCTGGACACCCGGGAGGTGCCGGAGGCGCTGCTGCGCAAGCTGGTAAAGGCGGGGAATCAGGCGCCGTCGGGGTCGAACATGCAGGTGGCGCGCTGGATTGTGGTGCGGGATCCGGCAGTGAAGCGGGCGCTGGCGGACCTGAATCGTCGTGGGGTTGAGGGCTACGTGGGGCTGCGGCTGGAGAACCTGGACGCGCTGGGGCATCAATCGTCGGAGAAGCAGCGGCGGATGCTGGACGCGGTGATGTGGCAGATGCAGCACATGCACGAGCTGCCGGCGCTGATCGTGGCGTGCGCGGCGTTCGAGGAACGAGTGACGAAGAAGCTGATTCCGAACGCGGCGGGGTCGGTCTGGCCGGGTGTGCAGAACTTGCTGCTGGCGGCGCGAGCGCTTGGTCTCGGGGCCGCCCCAACGACGCTGGCGCTGGGTAAGCAGGAGGCGGTGGCGGAGGCGCTGCAATTGCCCGAGACGATGGCGGCCTACTGCCTGATCCCGGTGGGCTACCCGCTGGGCAAGTTTGGCCCCGTGACCCGGAAGCCGCTGGACGAGGTGATGCGCTTCGATCGCTGGTCGGCGTAGGGCGGGCGGGCGGGCGCGTGAGCGATTTGGAGGAGGCCGCCGGGCAGAGCGATGCGGATGCGGGGCTGCGATTGCAGGTGGCTCTGGCGCGGGCCGGGGTGGCGTCACGGCGGGGGTCGATCGTGGTGATCGAGTCGGGACGGGTGGCGGTGAACGGCGCGGTGGTGCGGGACGTGGGTGTGCGGGTCGATCTGCGGCGGGACTCGGTCAGCGTCGATGGTGAGCCGCTGGGGAGCGCCGAGCCGCTGCGGTACTTCGCGCTGCACAAACCACCGGGCGTGCTCTCCGCCGCCAGCGACGACCGCGGTCGCAAGACGGTGACGGACTTCCTACCGGCCGACTCGGGCCGCTGCGTGCCGGTGGGTCGGTTGGACCTGGATAGCGAAGGCTTGCTGTTGCTCAGCAATGACGGCCCGCTGATCGACGGGCTGATCCATCCGCGGGCGGGCCTGCAACGGGAGTATCTGGTGGAGTTAGTGGGGCACGCGACCGATCGGGCGCTGCAGCAGATCTTTGAGGGGGTGGAGCTGGAGGACGGCATCGCACGGGCGAAGCCGAAGCGATCGAAGCGGCCGGGTCGTCCGGGGGCGGCGGGGCAACCGGGGACGAGCTGGATCGTGCTGGTTCTGACGGAGGGGCGGAAGCGGGAGGTGCGGCGGATGTGCGAGGCCGTGGGGTATCCGGTGATGCGACTGATCCGGGTGCGCTTCGGTCCGATCCTGCTGCGCGATCTGGAGGTGGGGGCGATCCGCCCGCTGGCCGTGCACGAGTTGCGGCGGCTGCGGCGGGCGGCCGATCTGGAGTCGGACGAGGCGGCAGTGGAGTGATAGGCCGCGTGAGCGCGGGCGACCATATACTCGGGTCGATGCCGCCTGATTCCGCCCCGGCCACCCGCTTGCGCGTCGTCGCGATTGACGGTCCTGTCGCGTCGGGCAAGACGGTGATCGGGCGGGCGGTGGCGGAGCGGCTGGACTGGCCGATGCTGGACACGGGGATTATGTATCGGGCGCTGACCTGGGCGGCCCTGGAGCGGGGGGTGCTGACGAATGCGGCCGATGGGGATCCGGCGGACCCAGCGGCGCTGACGAAGCTGGCGCGCGAGGTGGAACTCCGCGTTGGGCAGCGGCCAGAGGGCAGCGTGGAGACGGCGTCGATCGCGGTGGACGGCGTCGATGCGACGCCGCATTTGCGGACGAAGGCGGTGGAGGACGCGGTCTCCGTGGTGGCGAGTGTGCCCGGGGTGCGCGAGCAGATGGTGCGGCAACAGCAGTCGATTGCGGCGGAGCGACGCCAGGCGGGGGCGGGGATCGTGATGGTGGGCCGCGACATTGGCACGGTTGTTGCGCCGGATGCACGGGTGAAGATCTACCTGGACGCATCGGAGGCGGTGCGGGCGGCGCGTCGGGCGGCGCAGATTCGGGAGTCGGGGCGCAGCGTGAGCGAGGACGAGGTGCGCTCCGATTTGGAGCGCCGGGACGCGATCGACCAGAGCCGGGTGACGGCGCCGCTGCGTCGTGCGAACGGGGCCGAGGACATCAATACGAGCGACGACAACCTGGAGACGGCGATCGAGCGGGTGCTGGCGATTGTGCGTCGGGAGTTGGGCGATGCCGCGTCGGCAGGCGGCTCGGGCGGGTGAGCGGGGGCGGACCTGCGTTCCGGGAACGGGTGGGGCGGGCGTTGATCCGGGCGTTGATCCGGGCAGTGTTTGGCGAGTCGGCCAAGCTACGACGGGCGGGGCTGGCGGGCATGCCGAATCCGTCGCGCGTGTGGTACGTCGCCTCCGCCGGCGTCGTGGCGCGGTTCTTTTTCCGCACCTGGACGCGGTGGGAGCTTGTGGGGCGGGAGAACGTGCCCGAGTCCGGCGGCGTGATCCTGGTGTCGAATCATCTCGCGTCGGCGGATCCGCCGATGCTGGCGGCAGCGCTGTATCCGCGCTGGCCGAAGTTCATGGCCAAGGTCGAGCTGTTTCAGAAACCGCTCGTGGGCCACTTGTTCGCGTTGTCGGGGGCCTTTCCGGTGCGTCGGTTCGAGGCGGATCTGGGGGCGCTGCGGGAAGCGGAGCGGCTGTTGGCGCGGGGCGAGATCCTGGGCATGTTCCCGGAAGGGCATCGATCCGATACGGGCGCGCTGATTGAGGCGCACCCGGGCACGGCGATGATCGCGCTGCGCAGCGGGGCCGCGGTGGTCCCGGTCGCGATTACGGGCAGCCAGGAGTTGCGACGCGGCTGGCGGGTGTTTGTGCAGCGGCCGCGTGTGCGCGTGATTTTCGGGGAGGCGTTCCGGCTGGAACGGGAGGGCAAGGTGGATCGGGAGGCGGTGGACGCGGGGCACTTGCGGATCATGCGCGAAATTGCGGTGCGATTACCGGCGACGTATCGTGGGGTGTACCGGGAGCGCTTCGCTGATCTGCCCGATGCGGCAGGCATGGATGTCGCCCGGAGCGACCACGTTGGTGCGTCGTGAGATTCTGATCGGAGAAGCGGCGTGCAGATTATCAAGTCACGCGACATGGGATTCTGTTTCGGCGTGCGACGCGCGGTGGACATGATGCTGGAGGCGTCGGCGGACGGTCACCGGGTGACGACGCTGGGGCAGGTCGTTCACAACCCCCAGGTGGTGTCCGATTTAGAGCGTGTGGGCATCGTGGTGAACGAGCGCCGGACGACGGAGGGGGTGTCGACGGACACGGTGGCGATTACGGCACACGGGGTGTCGGAGTCGACGGTCGAGACGATCGAGGAGCGCGGTTTCGGGGTGATCGACACGACCTGCCAGTTCGTGAAGCGGTCGCAACTGGCGGCGATGCACTTGGCGGAGGCGGGCTTCACGATCATCATCTTTGGCGATCCCGATCACCCGGAGGTGAAGGGGGTGGTGGGCTGGTGCCGGGGGCGGGGGATCACGATCCCGGACGAGTCGCTGGAGGGGCTGCCGGCCTACCTGCCGAGCAAGGTGGGGGTGATCAGCCAGACGACGCATACGCCGGAGCGCTTCGCGAAGTTCGTGGCGAACTTGATGGAGGCGCGGATCGACCAGATCACGGAGCTGCGTGTGGTGAACGTGCTCTGTAACGCGACAACGTCGCAGCAGGCGGCGACGCGGGATCTGGCCCAAGAAGTGGACCTGATGATCGTGGTTGGGGGGCACAACAGCGCGAACACTTGCCACTTGGCGGATCTGTCGAAGGCGAACGGTGTTGATACCCATCAGGTGGAGCGCGTTTCGGAGATTGAGGACGACTGGTTCAAGGGCCACGAGAAGGTTGGCGTGACTGCGGGCGCGTCGACGCCGGATTCGTCGATCGACGCGGTGGTGACGCGCATCGAGGCGATCGCGGCCGCACAGGCCTGAAGTGACGCCTACGCGCGACGCCGCCGGGGAGCGCATCGCCGCCGTCGCAGCGGACAGCCTGGCCGCCGAGGCGGGCTTGCAGGCGGGCGACCGGGTGCTGGCGGTGAATGGTCTTGCGCCACGCGACGCGATTGACTTCCGCTTCCAAACGACGGACGAGGTGGTGGAGTTGGACGTCATCCACGATGGCGAGTTCGGCGTCGTGGAGTTTGAGAAGCCGACGGACGAGACGCTGGGTATCGAGTTTGGGGGGGAGGCGTTTGGGGGCACGTCGCTGTGCAACAACAAGTGCTTCTTCTGCTTCCTCAAGGGCTTGCCGAAGGGGCTGCGCAAGCCGCTCTATGTGAAGGATGACGACTACCGGCTGTCGTTCCTGCACGGCAACTTCGTGACGCTGACGAACCTGACGGACGACGATTGGACGCGGATGGCGGAGCAGCGGCTGAGCCCGCTGAACGTGTCCGTGCACGCGACCGACCCGACGCTGCGACGGGAGTTGCTGGGCAACCCGCGGGCGCCGGATGTGCGTGTGCAGCTTCGGCGGCTGGCGTCGATTGGGATTGATGTGCAGACGCAGGTGGTGCTTTGCCCGGGCGTGAATGACGGGGCGGCGCTGGAGGAGACGATCGGCGAGCTGATGGGGCACGACAACGTGCGCAGCATTGGCGTGGTGCCGGTGGGCAACAGCGTGGATGGGGAGGCGCGGATCAAGCACGGCGGGATGCGGGTGCATACGCCGGCAGAGGCGGGGCGGGCGCTGCGGCTGATCGGTCGGTGGCAACGCGCGTCGCGGGCGGCGGGCGGCGGGTCGCGCGTGTATGCGTCGGACGAGTTCTATCTGACGGCGGGTGCACGGATTCCCTCGGCGGCGCGCTACGACGGCTTGCCGCAATACGAGAACGGGATTGGGATGACGCGCAGCCTGCTGGACGATTGGGCGCGCTTGCGACGTCGGATCCGTGCAGGCCGTGTGGGGCCATCGCGCAGCAGCCAGGCGGTTCTGGCCTGCGGGACGCTGATCGCGCCGACATTGCGGCGGCTGGCGGCGGAGGCGGGGACGCTGCTGAACGTCGAGTTCCGCGTGGTGGCGGTGCCGAATCATCTGTTCGGCGGGCGGGTGAACGTGTCGGGGCTGATTCCGGGCGCGGACTACGTGGCGGCGCTGCAGGATGGGGCGCAGGCGGGGCTGGGGGACGATGCGCCGATCTTTTTGCCGCGGGCGAGCCTGGATTACTACGGACGCCATTTCCTTGACGACATGACGGTCGATGATTTGGGGAACGCTTTGGGCCGCACGCCCGTCTTCGTTTATACGTTGAGCGAAGTCGTGGAGTGGCTGACGGCTGCGCCGGGGAGCGAGGCGGGGGCAGCGCGCGGGGCTCGGAGTAACGGGCGGACTTGGTCGCCGGAGCCGGGCCCAGTGCCGCCGGTCGCGGGGCTACCGGACGGGGCGTAACGGGGGCGGGTGGGCGCGGGTCTACTCGTCGAGTAGTGAGGCGCGTGAGCCTGGTGGGCCAGCGGAAAGGTATCCAACCATGTGCGGGATTATTGGCTACGTGGGGAAGCAGGCGGCCGGCCCGGTCTTGCTGGAGGGGCTGCAGCGGCTGAATTATCGCGGCTACGACAGCAGCGGGATCGCGGTGCTGGACCATGACGGCGCGCTGGCGGTGCTGAAGCGGTCGGGGAAGCTGGCGGAGCTGGAGGCCAGCATTTCGGATCCGCCCGCGGGCCGGATTGGCATTGGGCACACCCGCTGGGCGACGCATGGAGCCGTCTCTGACGGCAACGCGCATCCGCATGTCTCAGACGACAGCGCGGTGGTGGTCGTGCACAACGGCATCGTGGAGAACTACCGGGAGTTGCGAGCGCAGCTGGGGCAGGCGGGGGTGACGTGCACATCGGAGACGGACAGCGAGGTGATCCCGCAGTTGATGGGGCTATACCTGCGCGAGGGGGCTGACTTCGCGGAGGCGTTCCAGCGCGTGCTGGGCGAGATCAAGGGCGGCAACGCTGTGGTGGCGATGGAGCGGGCGCAGCCGGATCAGATTTACGCGGCGCGGCTGGGCAACGCGGGCGGGATTGTGCTGGGGGTGGGTGAGGGGGAGATGTTCCTGGCGAGCGACCTGCCGGCGCTGCTGCCGCACACGACCTTGGTGCAGCCGCTGGAGAACGGGCAATGGGCGGTCGTATCTGCGGCGGGGACGACGATCCGCGACCTGGCGGGCGAGGCCGTGCCGTTCGAGCCGGTGAAGGTGAATCTCGATCCGGTGGCGGTGGCGAAGGGGCCCTACAAGCACTTCATGCAGAAGGAGATCATGGAGCAGCCGCGAGCGCTGTCGGACTGCATCCGGGGCCGGGCGCGGGTGAACCCGGCCGGCGTGTCGCTGGAGGACGTGACGCTGACGGACGATCAGATTCGCTCGCTGCGGCGGGTGCTGATCATCGGCATGGGGACGTCGATGCACGCGGGGATGGTGGGGCGGTTCTACATGGAGCGGTTGGCGGGGCTGCCGACGGACTGTGACAACGCTTCGGAGTTCCGCTACCGCGAGCCGCTGCTGGGTCCGGAGACGCTGGTGGTGGCGGTGACGCAGTCCGGGGAGACGGTGGACACGCTGGGCGCGATGGCCCAGGTCCGCGACGACTGGGGGGCCCCACGGGTTGCGGTGACGAACGTGGAGGGGTCAGAGGCGGCGCGGATGGCGGACGGGTCCGCGATCTACCTGCGCTGCGGTCCGGAGATCGGGGTGGCGTCGACGAAGACGTTCGTGGCGTCGATGGCGGCGATGTATCTGCTTGCGTGTCGGATCGGGCAGGTGCGCGGCTACTTGCAGGGCGCGAAGCTGGAGCACGCGGTTGAAGCGCTGATGACGGCGCCGGGGATCGTGGACCAGGCGCTGGCGCAGAAAGATCTGTGCCGGCATGTGGGCCGGATCTGCCGGCATATCGGCCACATCCTCTACCTGGGTCGCGGGCTGCAGTACCCGGTGGCGATGGAGGGGGCGCTGAAGTGCAAGGAGATTTCCTACATCCATGCGGAGGGTTATCCGGCCGGGGAGATGAAGCACGGCCCGATCGCGCTGATCGATCGCAACATGCCGGTAATCGCGCTTGCGCCTCGGGATCCGCTGTACGACAAGATGTGGAGCAACATTCAGCAGGTGCAGGCACGGGATGCGACGGTGATCGCGGTGGGCACGGAGGGTGACGAGGAGCTTGCGTCGGCGGTGGACGTGTTCATCCCGATCCCGGCCTGCGACCCGCTGATCGCGCCGTTCGCGACGGCGATCCCGGCACAGCTGATCGCGTACTACCTGGCGACGGGGCGTGGCGCCGATGTGGACCAACCGAGGAACCTGGCGAAGACTGTGACGGTGGAATAGCGTCGCTGGCGATGCGGACCGATGCGCGGGGGTTATGTAGCTGCGCGAGATCCAGGGCCGCGGGGATCCGTAACGGCAAGCCGGTGGCGCGCGTCACTCGGATACATGGCTGAAGATGGGCCCGTGGATATACTCCGTGGGCTTCCCGCGAGCCGAAGGGCCGAGACATGACCAGTACTGCGTCGCAACCGGCCCCGAGCCCGAGTCCGGCGGCGCAGCTCGCCTATCGTTTCGGCGACGGGGTGGCCGACGGCGACGCGTCGATGCGGGAGCTGCTGGGGGGCAAGGGGGCGGGGCTGCACGAGATGAGCCGGCTGGGCGTGCCGGTGCCGCCGGGCTTCACGATCCCAACGCGCGTCTGTAACGATTTTCACGCCGCCGATGGAGCGTATCCGCCCGGATTCAAGGCGCAGATCCGGGCCGGGCTGCAATGGGTGGAAGAGCGTGTGGGGACGCGCTTCGGTGACGCTGAGAACCCGCTGTTGCTGTCGGTGCGATCCGGGGCGCGTGTGTCGATGCCGGGCATGATGGACACCGTGCTCAATCTGGGCTTGAACGACGTGACGGCGGAGGGGCTGGCGCGGAAGTCGGGGGATCCGCGGTTCGCGTACGACTCGTACCGCCGCTTCGTGGCGATGTACAGCGATGTCGTGCTGGGCGTGAAGCGCGACGGGGACCTGGCAGAGGATCCGTTCGAGGCGCTGCTGGAGGCGGCGAAGGTCCGCCAGGGCGTGGGGAGCGATACGGAACTGAGCGCGGAGACGCTGCGCACGTTGGTTGGCGACTACAAGCGGGTTGTACGCGAGGCGCTGGGCCGGGAGTTCCCGGACGACCCGTGGGAGCAGTTGTGGAACGCGATTGGGGCGGTGTTCGATTCCTGGAATACGGATCGCGCGATGATCTATCGCGACCTGTACGGCTACCCGCACGACTGGGGCACGGCCTGCAACGTGCAATCGATGGTCTTCGGCAATCTGGGGGATGACTGCGCGACGGGAGTCTGCTTCACGCGGGACCCGAAGAGCGGGGAGCCGGGGATCTTCGGGGAGTACTTGGTGAACGCGCAGGGGGAGGATGTGGTGGCGGGGGTGCGGACGCCGCTCCCGATCGCGGAGAAGGCGGAGGGCCAGGCGGCTGCGGTATCGATGGAGCGGGCGCAACCGGAGACGTACGCGTCGTTGCTGGAGGCCTGCACGCGGTTGGAGCAGCACTTCCGCGACATGCAGGATATCGAGTTCACCGTGCAGCAGGGCCGGCTGTGGATCCTGCAGACGCGCACCGGCAAGCGCACGGGCCCCGCGATGGTGCGGGTGGCGACGGACCTGGTGGGGGAGGGGATGATCGAGCGGGAGGAGGCGCTGCGCCGGATTGACCCGGAGCAGATCTCGGAGCTGCTGCATCCGGTGTTCGCCGCTGGGGCCGCGCGGGAGATCATCGCGACGGGGCTGGCCGCGTCGCCGGGGGCGGCGGTGGGCAAGGTGGTGTTCTCGGCGGAGGAAGCCAGCGAATGGGTGGAGCGCGGCGAGCGGGTGATCCTGGTCCGGGTGGAGACGAGCCCGGAGGACATCCAGGGGATGCTGGCGGCCGAGGGCATTCTGACGGCGCGCGGCGGGATGACGTCGCATGCGGCGGTCGTCGCGCGGGGGTGGGGGAAGTGCTGCATCAGCGGCTGCGGCGCGCTGAGGATCGACTATGGGGCGGGGCAGTTTCAGGTGGAGGTTCCCGGTGGGGGCGTGGTGACCGTGTCGCGCGGGGACACAATCTCGATCGATGGGACGCGTGGCGAGGTGATGGTGGGCGTCGTGCCGCTGGAGGAGCCGGGGCTGCCGGACTCGCTGCAACAGATCATGGGCTGGGCGGACGAGGCTCGGCGGCTGAAGGTGCGGACGAATGCGGATACGCCGGCGGACGCGGCGAAGGCGCGCGAGTTCGGCGCGGAGGGGATCGGCCTGTGCCGCACGGAGCACATGTTCTTCGGCGAGGATCGGATCTTGGCGGTGCGCGAGATGATTCTGGCCCAAGACGAGTCGGCCCGACGCGAGGCGCTGGACAAGATTCTGCCGATCCAGCGTGAGGACTTCGCGGGCATTTTTCGGGCGATGGACGGATACCCGGTCACGATTCGACTGCTGGACCCGCCGCTGCACGAGTTCCTGCCGCACGAGCCGGCGGAGCAGCAACGGGTCGCGGACGACTTGGGGCTGTCGTTGGCGGATGTGCAGCAGCGTGTGGAGGCGCTGGCGGAGTTCAATCCGATGCTGGGGCATCGGGGCGTGCGCCTGGCGATCACGTACCCGGAGATCTATGAAGTGCAGGCGCGCGCGATTCTAGAGGCGGCCTGTGCGGTGGTCCGCGAAGGCGTGGTGGCGCTCCCGGAGATCATGGTGCCGCTGGTGGCGACGGCGTCCGAGCTGGCGACGACGCGGGAGCGTCTGGTGCGGGTGGCGGAGGCGGTCTTCGCGGAACAGGGGCGGCGGCTGGACTACACGATTGGCACGATGATTGAGCTGCCGCGCGCGTGTGTGACGTCGGACGCGATCGCGAAGCACGCGGATTTTTTCTCGTTCGGGACGAACGATCTCACGCAGACGACGTTCGGGCTGTCTCGGGATGACGCTGGGCGGTTCCTGCCGGTGTACGTGGCCGGGCATCTGTTGGAGCGGGATCCGTTCGTGGAGCTGGACCGGGCGGGTGTGGGCGCGCTGATCAAGATCGGGATCGAGGGCGGGCGGCGTACGCGGCCGGCGATCAAGATTGGGATCTGCGGGGAGCACGGCGGCAATCCGGCGTCGGTGGCGTTCTGTCACGAGATGGGGATGGATTACGTCTCCTGTTCGCCGTACCGGGTGCTGATCGCGCGACTGGCGGGCGCGCAGGCGGCGCTGGCGGGATCGCCGGCGGTGAGCGGGAACTCCGGCGGCTGATTTGTCGTCATGCGGGTGAGCCACACGCCGAAGGCGCGGGGCGAGATATGATGTGCTGAAATCAGCGGTGTGTTCCCGCGGGTCGGCCCGGGGTGGGTGCTGCACCTGTACGGAGCGACGCTGCCACGTGTCGCCGCATCCCCCGGTCGCTCAGCGGCGCCGGGTAGGGGGAGTCCCCGGGCCCGGATGACCAGCCGCGTTGGTTCACTGTTTGTGGCAGGCTTCCTGGGCGCGATCGCCCTGGTGGCTGTTGTCGTGATCATCATTCTCACGGACGACACTGACGCGAACGAGAGCGCCGTGATTGTGACGTCGCTGCGCGATGGGCAGGTGGTGCTGATCGGCGATCCGACCGAGATCCGGGTGACGGTCACTGGTGAGGAGCCGATCACGCGGATCTCGCTGTTCGTGGATGGGGAGCCGATCGCGGCCGACGCCCAGCCGGTCAACGATCCAACGCAGGGCACCTACAGCGCCTCGATCCCGTGGCAGCCGCTGCGGCTGGGATTCGTCACGATCAGCGTGACGGCGCAGGGGCTGAGCGGCGAAGAGAGCATGCTGGAGTTCCGCGTGGAAGTGACGGACGACCCGGCCCGGCTGGGCGGGGACGTGACGGTCAGCGCGACCCGCACGAGCGGCGGTCAGATTGCGGTGAACGAGACGTTGCGCCTGCAGGCCCGGGCGCGCGCGCAGGACGCGATCGTGGTGCGCTTCCGCTTGGAGGTCGAGGGGGTCGCGGTGGCGGAGGCGGCGGCGGTGGAGAGCGAGCCCGGTGTGTACGACGGTGTCTTGGAGTGGGTGCCAACGGTGGCTGGGACGGTGCAAGCGGAGATCGTGGCGGAGACCACGGACGGGAGCGAGGTTCGTACGCTGATCCTGCTGGACGTGCTCAGCGGGGCGGATGCGGCGGCCGCCCAGTCGGCCCAGGCGGCGGATGACGAGGAGAGCGGCGAGGAGCCGGTAGAGGAGCAAGCAGCGGTTCCGGCGGATGCGGGGTTCCTCAGCATTCAGACGCCGGTGGAAGGCGCGACGATCCGCTTCGCTGAGGACCTGCAAGTGGAGATCGTGGTCTTCGCGGATGGGGTTGGCACGCTGATCGGGATGACGCTGTTCGTGGATACGGTGCCGATCGCGAACGTGGAGGGGCTGCAGCCGCTGGGCGACGGGGCCTACAGCCTGACGATTCCTTGGGAACCGACTGGGGAGGGCAGCTTCGTGGTGGAGGTGGTGGCGGTGTCAGATACGAACCGGCGATTTGACGATCGGGTCACGGTGACGATTGGGCCGGCGGACGGGGACTCTGAGGACGAGGTGGAAGAGGAGCCAAGCGACGCGGCGGTGGACCTGGTGCCGACGGCGATCGACGTGGGCAGTGGCCAGTCGGTGGTGGTGACGATTACGAACGCTGGCGAAGGCAACCTGGCGAATACGCCCGTGCTGGTGAGCCTGACGCGGGCGATTGACGGGCTGGTGCTGGACGAGGCGACGGTGCTGCTGACCCTGCCGGCGGGTCGGAGCCAGGCGGTGGAGTTGCCGATCTCGCTGACGGATTCGCTGGAGGTCACGGTGGTGGTGGATAGCGACAACGCGGTGGAGGAGAGCGACGAGTCCAACAACACGATCAGCGCGACGTTCGATCCCCCGTCGCGCCCGGATCTGATTCCGCAGGCGCTGCAGCTGCAGCCGGACGGGACGGTGTTCGTGCGGATTACGAACATTGGCGGGAGCCCCGCGGAGCCACCGATCAGCGTGCTGATCGTGCATGACGGCGTGGTGGTGGAGGAGCTGTCGTTCGGGGGGCCGGGGCCTTTGACGCCGCAAGGCACGCTGGATCTGCCGGGCAGCGTGGTGATTGAGGGGGGTGGGTCGCTGTCGGCGATTGTGGACCCGGCGAATGGGATTGCGGAGAGCAACGACGGCAACAACGCGATCACGATCACGCTTGCGCCGTAGCTGTCGCGCCCCCGTGGGCGCGCCAATTATCGCGGCCCAGCTATCGCGCCCGATTTGTTCCGGACGCTGCCGGACGGGCATCCTGTCAAATGGGTCATTTGACAGCTACAATTTGCGGCACAGATCGCGCCCGCCAGAAGGTTGAGGCCGCGGTCCGGGGAGTGCCGATTGACCGTCGTGGATGAGGTCAAGGCGCGCGTCGACATCGCCGACCTGGTGGGCGAGTCGGTGCAGCTGCGCAAAGCGGGGCGCAGCTTCAAGGCGCTCTGCCCGTTCCACAGCGAGAAGACGCCGTCCTTTGTGGTTGATCCGAGTCGCCAGACGTGGCGCTGCTTCGGCGCGTGTAGCGAGGGCGGCGATGTGTTCTCGTGGGTGATGCGGCATCAGGGTGTGGAGTTTCGGGAGGCGCTGGGCATTCTGGCCGATCGGGCAGGGGTGCGGTTGACGCCGATGGACGCGCAGGCGGAAGAGCGCGAGAAGCGCTTGCAACGCTTGCGGAGCGCGAACGAAGCGGCGGCGAGCTTTTTCCGGCACGGTCTGCTGGAGGAGGCGGAGGCCGAGGAGGCGCGGGGCTACATCGAGCGGCGGGGCGTGTCGGAAGCGGTGTCGGAGGCGTTCGGGCTGGGCTATGCGCCGCGGTCCTCCGATGCGCTGCGGGGATACCTGAGCGCGCGTGGATTCAATGCCGATGAGATCGGGGGCGCGGGGCTCAGTGTCGACGGCGACGAGGGGCCGCGCGACCGGTTTCGTGGGCGGCTGGTGTTCCCGATCCGTGACCCGCAGGGCCGCTGCGTGGGCTTTGGTGCGCGGGCGCTGGCGGACGGGGATGTGAAGTACCTGAATACGCCGCAGACGCCGTTGTTCGACAAGAGCTCGCTGCTGTACGGGCTGGACCGCTCACGGGAGTCGGTGCGGGGCGTGGACCGGGTGATTGTGGTCGAGGGGTACATGGATGTGATTGCGGCGCACCAGCACGAGCAGACGCACGTGGTGGCGTCGATGGGGACGGCGCTGACGGAGAAGCAGGTGGCGCTGATCAAGCCGTTGACGCGCAATATCCTGCTGGCGCTGGACGCCGACGCGGCGGGGGCGGCAGCGACGGTGCGGGGCATCGATACGACGCGCGAGGCGGTGGGCACGGAGCCACAACCGGTGGTGACGGCGCATGGTTTGGTGAAGATGCAGAACACGTTGGCGGCCGATATCCGCATTATCGAGTTGCCGGTGGGACACGATCCGGACGATCTGATCCGGCTGGATCCGGAGCGCTGGGCGACACTGGTCGCGGAGGCGCCCGGTTACGTGGACTATCGGTTCCGCCGGAGTCGTGAGGAACACGACTTGGAGAGCCCGCGGGAGCGCAGCGCGCTGCTGGAGGAGTTGCTGCCGCTGGTCACGACGACGAGCGATCCGGTGGTGCGAGCCGACTATTTGCAACGGCTGGCGCAGCTGTGCCGGGTGGATGTTGCGTCGCTGCGGGGGCGGGGCACGCCGGCGACGCCAGTGCCGGCACATCTGCGCGCGTCAACGGTCGCGGGCGAACCTGCGCCGCGCCCGCGACCGTTGACCCGGATCGATCGGCATGCGGAGACGCTGATTCGACTCTTGCAGCACAGTCCCGCGGCCGCGGCCGATGTCGATCCGGGCGCGACGGCGGGGGTGTCCGATTCGCAACGACGGGCGCTGCTGAGCGCGCTGCTGGGGCCTGATGCCACGGCTGAGCTTGGGCCCGAGTTGGAGGCGCTGGCGACGGAGCTGCGCGGGTCGCCGATCGATCCGCCGCTGGCGGCGCAGCCGCGGGTGGCGGCGCGGCAGATCAGCGCCAAGATGTGCCATCTGCGCCGGCAAGAGGACGCCAGGGCCCAGGTGCAGATCGTGGAGGAGCAGCAGCGAGAGGTGGGCGTGCTGGTGCTGCATGACGCGGCCTACGCGTTGGCGGGGGAGCGCAGCACGCGCCCGGACAGTGACGAGGAGTCGCCAGCGGCGAGCGTTTTGGAGAGTCATGCGCGGGCGATCGCGCTGCATCAGCACCGGGATGATGGGTCGGCAGACGAGGCAGACACGACGACGGCCAAGGGAGAGGCGGGAGCATGAGCCCCACGAAGACCGCGAAGACGCCAGCAGTGAAGGCGAAGGCGAAGACTGCGCCCAAGAAGCGGGGGGCTCAGGCGGCAGTCGCGACGAAGACGGCTCGGAAGCCGGCGGCGAAGAAGGCCACTGCTGCCAGCCGAAACGGCGCTGCGACGAAGCGCACTGGTGGGACGAAGAGCGCTGCTGGCACGAAGAGCGCTGCTGGGACGAAGGCCAAATCAGCGACCAGTCGGAGGCGGAAGCCCGCGGCGGGCGGATCGAATGGGGCGGCATCGAACGGGAGTGGAGCGAAGCCGAGCAGCGCGCGCAAGCGTGCGCCGGTGACGCGTCGGATGACGGCGGAGGCGCCGACCCAGCGCAAGCCGAAGCCGGCCGCGACCAATGACGCGGAACGGAAGGTGCGCGCGCTGACGGCCCCGGTGGATGAGTTCTCGATGCCGGCGGGGAAGCGCTCGATCAACCTGTCGGAGCGCCCGAAGACGACGACCAAGAAGTCGACGAAGGCGGCGCCGACGCCGCAGAAGGCGGCGGCGCGTCGGACCGTGGCGAAGCGGATCGATGAGGCGCAGTTGCCGCGGGGGCTGTCGATCCTGGAGACGCTGGACCAGGAGAAAATCAAGGCGCGCCGGGCTCGTCAGGAGGGGGCAACGGCGGCACGTCCGCGGCTTGCGCTGGGCAAGTTCGCCGAAGAGGGCGAGGGGATCGATGACCCGGTGCGGATGTACCTGCGGGAGATCGGCCGGGTGTTCCTGCTGTCGGCGGCGGACGAGAAGTACCTGGCGCGGCAGATGGAGGAGGGCAACTGGCTGCACGACATCGCGGAGGCGTTCGCGGAGTTCCACCATCGTGAGCCGACGTCGCTGGAGATGTTCCTGCTGCTGATGGATCAGTTAAAGGATCTGGAGCGTGCGACGCGTGAGGTGGCGAAAGCGCTGAAGCTGAAGGATTTGACGCCGATCGAGCTGATCGACGATGCGACGTTCCGCGCGCGGATCGATGGGGAGATGGACGAGGAGCTGCGCAGTCTGCTGCAGAAGCGGCTACGGGTGACGGAGGGCGATGCGGAGGAGTTGGTGGTGCGTCTGTCGGTGGTGACGCACATTCTGACGTCGGATCTGTTGACGCGTTCGGCGAAGGCGATGGGGGGCTGGGAGAAGCTGGACCCGGACGCGCGCACGGTGATGCGCAAGCTGGCGCCACTGGATCGGCGCTATGAGCGTCGCTTCGACCGGCTGAAGGAGGACTCTTACCGGGCGGAGAAGCGGCTGACGGAGGCGAACCTGCGTCTGGTGGTATCGGTGGCGAAGAAGTACATCGGGCGCGGCATGTCGCTGCTGGATCTGATTCAGGAGGGCAACATTGGGCTGATCCGAGCGGTGGAGAAGTTCGACTACCGCAAGGGATACAAGTTCTCGACGTACGCGACGTGGTGGATTCGGCAGGCGATCACGCGCGCGATCGCGGACCAAGCACGGACGATCCGGATTCCGGTGCACATGGTGGAGACGATCAACAAGCTGGTGCGGGTGTCGCGGCGGCTGGTGCAGGAGTACGGGCGCGAGCCAACGTCGGAAGAGATCGGGCGGGGCATGGATCTGCCGGCCGAGCGGGTGCGGGAGATTATCAAGGTGTCGCAGGAGCCGGTCTCGCTGGAGACGCCGATCGGCGAGGAGGAAGACTCTCATCTGGGCGACTTTGTGCCGGACACGGACACGCTGGCGCCGGCGGACGCGGCGAGCCAGCAACTGCTCAAGGAGACGGTTGAGGACGTGCTGGCTTCGCTGACGCTGCGGGAGCGGCGGGTGCTGCAGTTGCGCTTCGGGCTGGAGGATGGACGCAGCCGGACGCTGGAGGAGGTAGGGCGGGAGTTTGGGGTCACCCGGGAACGCATCCGCCAGATCGAGGCGAAGGCGCTGCGCAAGCTGCGACATCCGTCGCGGTCGAAGCGGCTCCGAGACTACCTGGAGTAGCGGACTAGCAAGGACGGTAAAGGAGTCTGTATGCCTGACGCGAAGGAATTGGTTGGACAAACACAGGAGGCCCGGGTGCGGCTGGGTCGGAGTATGGCCGGGGCGGCCGAGAGCTGGGGCGATCCGGCGGACGGCGGCGAGTGGACCGTGCGAGGGACCGCGGAGCACGCGTTGCAGACGGACCTGTACTTCTCGCGGGCGATCGCGGACGTGATCGGTGTTGAGGCGCCGGCGGAACGGACGCTCACGTTGGAGTCGGCGGAGGCGGCCGCGACGGCGCTGCGTGAGGTCGAGTCGGACGTGATGGCGGTGCTGAATCAGATCAGCGACGCGGACCTGGAGAAGCCGTCGCCGGTCTTGGGACAGATGTACGCCACGGTGGTCTTGGTGGCCCACCATTTGAACATGCACGCGCTGCAGATCGCGGAGCGCTGAGGCGGCGGGGATCGGTCCGCGTTGACCGGTCTGGGCGGGTCTCCATATGCTCGCGCAGGGATGTATGCGCCCCTGCAAGGAGTCGTTTGATGCCGATTTACGAGTACTACTGCCGCAGGTGCAATGCGAAGTTCGAGCAGTTGCGGCCGATCACGGCGGCGGCTGAGCCGTCAACCGAGTGCGGCGACGGGCATCGGGCGATGAAGATGCTGACGACAGCGGCGGTGCTGACGGGCGCGGCCCCCGGGGCAGGCGAGCTGGAGATGGACGCGCCCGCG
>QGNQ01000013.1 GCA_003228175.2 Chloroflexota bacterium | reverse complement strand
TGCATCGCCTCCAAGACGGCGCAGCCGTCGGCCGCGAGGCCGCCGCCCGGGCCCTGCGCCAGCTCGGCGCAAAGAAGGTCGAGACTACCGAGGTTCCCGTCGTCTGGGAGCCCCGCATCGCCGCTGGCTTCCTGGGCACCGTCGCCGGCGCCGCCGACGGCGAAGCGTTGTATCGCCGCAGCACGTTCCTGGCCGGCCATGAGGGCGACACCGTCGCCTCGCCGCTCGTCACCATCGTTGACGACGCCCGGTTGCCCGGTCGTCTCGGCTCCCGCCCCTTCGACGGCGAAGGCATCGCCACGCGCCGCAACACCCTGCTCCAAGACGGCGTCTTCCAGACCTTCCTCTTCGACACCTACAACGCGCGCCGTCTCGGACGCACCAGCACCGGCTCCGCCGTGCGTGACGTTGGCAGCCTGCCCGGCATCGGCACCGGCAACCTGATCCTGCAGCCCGGTGGGCGCACCCCGGAAGAGATCATCGGCGGCGTCAAGAATGGGCTCTACATCACCAGCTTGATGGGCTTCGGCGTCAACCTCACCACCGGCGATTTCTCACGCGGCGCCGCCGGCCTCTGGATTCGCGACGGCCAACTGGCCGAGCCCGTCAGCGAGATCAACGTCTCCGGCAACCTCCTGGACATGCTCGCCTCGATCGACGCCGTCGGCCTGGACTTGCAGTGGTTCGGCAGCACCGCCGCCCCCACCCTGCGCATGTCCAAACTGACCGTCAGCGGCGCCTAGCCCCCTCGTCCCGTTCCTCCCGAGCGAGCGAAAGCGAGTCGAGGAAACGAACGGCGCCCCCAGACCCGACTCGCCACCGCCCCGTCAATCCTGAGCCTGCCGAAGGGGCGCAGACCGAACCGCCCTCACACTAAGGCCCTACACGAACTCCACCGTCGCCGACCCGCGCGTCGTCCGCTCGCCCTCCACGTTGTGGATTTCCAGCTCCACATCCACCAGCTTCACTCCCTCGTCCTCATACTTCTTCGTCACGCTGCCGGTCAGCGTCATCATCACATCCTGCACATCCGGCCGCCGGTGCGACACCTGCACGCGGCGCAGCTTCCAGCCATCCTTGCCCAGCCAGTTGTCCACGTACTGCATGAAGTAGGCCTGCTTCACCGCGCCTGGGATGATCGGTCCCGGCAACCCCATCTTCTCCGCCGCCGCCGGATCGATGAACTGCGGACCCCAGAGCCAGCCGGCCCCAATGAACTGCAGCACCTTCAGGCGTGAGGGCATCCGCTCCTGCTCCGGCAGCGCATCGCCTTCGTTGATCGCGTCGTAGGTCGTGGTCGGCATGACTAGTCTCCTGTGTGCTGTCCGCGAAAGTGGACCATGGTGTGTCGCACCCGAGCTACCTCCGCTCCGATCTCTTCGTTGCTCGCCTGGCCCGTCCGCAGCCGGTAGCGCCACTCGATGCTGATGAACAGCGAATGCCCCACCCGTCCGCCGATGCGCTCCTGCAGATCCGCGATGCGTTGGTCAACCAGCAGGCGGTCACCCAAATGCAGCGGCCGGCTGATCTGCAGCTCCTCGGCCGCCATCAACGTCGTCCACGGATCGATGCCCGGCGTCTCGATGCGATTCGGCTTCGAGATGCAGTAGATCGCCCACGGGGGCAGATCGAAATCCGTGTCGTTCGTCGCCAGCGCCGCCTCCAGGTCCGCGTCCTCCACGTCGAACGCCGACGCCATCCTGCGCACCAGCTCCGCATCCACCCGGGCCTGGCTGGAGCCCATCTCTTTCCCCACCGCCGCAGCCAACTCCGGCGGGATCAGGCTCTCTTCATCCGCACGGGCCTCTTCCGCACTCGCGCTCGTGGTTGGCGTTTCAGGCATCACAGTCATCGATCGACTGCCACATTGGATCACTCACCGGAGTGCTTGCCCAAGAAGTGCGCTCGTGTTCGCCGCGTCCGCGCGACGACCTCACCCAGCTGGTTGATATACGACCAATCGTGGTGCACGAACAGCGCATGCCCCACCCGTCCGCCGATCCGCTCCTGGATGTCGGCCAGGCGCGGCACGATCGTCAGCCGGTCCCCGATGTGGATCGGGCCCATGATCGTGAACTCGTCCGCCGCCTGCAGGCCGCGCGCCGGGGCATCCGGCACCGGTTCCGGCCGCAGCCGCCCGTAGTGCGTCAAGATCGCCCAGGGCGGCACCTCCGCCCCTCGCACGCCCGGCGTCGTCTCCGCCTGCTCGATCGCCGCCAGCAAGTTCGGCGCATCCGCCTCCAGCGCCTCCGCCAACCGACGCACCAGCTCCGCCGAGATATCAATCGTGAACGGCGCGCCCTCAGAGCCGATCGCCGCCTGCATCGCCGGCGTGATCAGGCTCTGCTCGTCCCGCTCCTCGTCCCCAACCGAAGCCCCAGCGGCGCTGGCCGTTTCCTCGCGCACAGCCGCTACTCCCCGGAGTGCTTCTGCTTGAAGAACGTCACCGTCCGACGCGTCCGCGCCACCTCAACATCGTCCTGGTTCGTGTACGACCACTCGTGGTCCACGAACAGCGCGTGCCCCACCCGCCCCCCGATGCGCTCGTTCATCCCCGCGATCTTCGACACCACCGTCAGGGTGTCGCCCACACGAATCGGCGCCAACAGAGTCAACTCATCTGCCGCCATCAGACCGCGCTTGGGCGCATCCGGCAGCCGGCGCTGCCGCGTCCGGCCGAAGTAGGTGAAAAGCGCCCAGCCCGGGACCTCGGGCGTCCCCTCCTCATCCTCCAGTGCCGCCAACAGCGCCGAGTCCTCGTCCAGCGCCTCCGCCATCCGGCGCACCAGCTCGCGGTTGATCGTCATCGTGTCCGGCTCGCCCAGAATGCCGATCTCCGCCTCCATGGCGGGCGTGATCATGCTCTCGTCCTCGTCCGACTCATCGGTCGCGGCTTGGGGGGTTTCGTCGCTCATTCGTCTCCTTCGCCACCAGCGCGTCTCGCGCGCGAAATACTCAAGCCCACGCGCGCCGCGCGTCGTGCGCGCCGAACGCTCGCGCGCGCGAAACAGTGGCGCGGGCTCGACCGGCAGAGGCTAGCGCCCTCCGCCCTCAGGCTCCATGGCTCCTGCAACGCCCGTTCCCGACGCCTACTCCGGAATCACCAGGCCTGACTTGCGTTCCTGCCAGCCGTCGTCGCTGGATTCCTCGGAATCGTCCGACGCGTCCGGTGCGGGTTCCGAACCAGCGCCGGCCCGGCCCGCGTCCATCGCCCGCTGGATCAGCTCCTGGCGGATGAACGGGTTCGACTCCCGCTCGAACGCGATCGTCGTCTCCTGCATGTGTCCCGGGAGCACCGCCGTCGTGTCCGGCAGCGCCAGCAGCCGATCGACAATGCTCGACATCTCCTGCTCATAGCTGCCGCCCGGCAAGTCCGTGCGACCAATACTGCCTCGGAACAGCGTGTCCCCGCTGAACAGCACCTCGTCGTTGTAGTAGCACATGCTGCCGGCCGTGTGGCCCGGCGTGTGAATCGCCTGTAGCTGGATGCCATCCACCTCGACTCGCTCACCGTCCTCCACGAAGTGGTCCGGCTCCGGCACCGGATCGGCCTCCATCCCGAAGCGCTTTGCGTGCTCCACCGCCGCGCGCGACAGCTCCAAGTCGTCGCGATGCAGCAGGAACTTCGCGCCTGTCTTCGCCTGAATCCCGCGCACCCCCAGGATGTGGTCCAAATGTGCGTGCGAATTCGCGATCAGCTTGATCGTCACGCCCATCTCGTCGGCCATGTGCAGGATGTCGTCCGCCTGCTCGCCCGGGTCGATACAGATCGCCTCCCGCGTGCGCCGGTTGCCAATCACCCAGCAATTCTCCTGAAAGACGCCCACCAGCATCCCCCGCACTTCAATCTCCGTCACCACGGGTTCGCCAGCCGACGCCGCGTGCTGCCGCGGTTCCGGGGCGGACCCGGCCTCGTCACTCATGCGGTCTCCTCCTCGTCGCCGCGCAACATGCGGTCGATCTCCTTCAGCGCGTCCGTGCTGCTCAGCCGCTCCGGCGTAGCCTCCGCCGCGGCGCCGGCGCCCTCGTCCGACGGCTCAGCCGACGCCTCAAGCTTCTGCACGTACTCGCGCATCTCCGAGTTGTCCTTCAGCGCCTCCGCTACCTGCGCGTCATACCGACGCGCGCGCCCCTCCAAGTCTGAGAGGTCCAGGCCCAGCGCATAGATCTCGTTCAGCTGCGTCAGCAGCGCCTGCGTCGCGCGCGGGTTCTGCCCCCCGCTCACGTAATGCGGCACACTCGCCCACAAGCCCACATGGGCGATGTCCTGTTCGCGGCACATATCGCCAATCGCGCCCACGATCCCCGTTGGGCCCTGGTACGACGAAGGCTCGAAGCCCAGCTCCTGCATCCGTTCCAAGGGGTGGGCGCTGCCGCTGACCGGCACCGGGCGCGTGTGCGGCGTGTCGGCCAGCAGCCCGCCGACCGTGATGATCTCCGACACCCCCAACTCCAACGCGACCTCCGCCACATGCGCCGAAAACGCCTTCCAGCGCAGATGTGGCTCCGTGCCCAGCCCCAGGATGAAGTCCCGCTCAGCGCCCTCGAACCGGGCCGGCGTGAAGTCCGTCAGCGGCCAGCGAATCTCCCGGGTCCGGCTGTCGCGCAGACGCACGTGCGGGCGATCCTCAGTGAAGACAAAGAACTCGTCCGGGTCGATCTCGGCCAGGCGCTCCGTGCGCGCCTTGCGCCGCAGATAGCGAATCACACCCGACGCCGACTCCGCCGCGTCGTTCCAACCCAAGAAGGCCAGCACCATCACGGGGTCCCGCAGCTCCGGTCGGTCGTGGAACGTCAACGCGCTCATGCCTGCAGGATAGCCGCTCCCCCCGACCCGTCCGGGAGGCAGCCGTCCGATCGACCGGCACACCCACCTCAGCGCTCAGAAGTCCGTCACCAGCGCGGCTGGCAGATGGCGCACATCGTTGAGGCGATGCAGCGCCGTGCTGTGTGGCGCGCCCTGCGGATGCCGCCCCAGCGGCCAGTGCTCCACCTCGGTGATCGACGCGTTGTGAATCTCCACATCGGAGTGCCAATTGTCCTCCGGCGTCAGCCCGTATGCCCAGCGCATCCCGGCCGCGATCGTGCCCCCGTGCGTGAATACGGCCACGGTTTGGGTCAGCGTCTCGCTCGCCCCGGGCGCTCGGGTGATCTCCGACAGGGTCGCCGAGACGCGCTCCTGGAAGACGGCCAGCGTCTCGCCGTGCTCGCTCAAGCTGTGGTGGGGCTGCCACAGCCGCAGGTAGCGCTGCTCCTCCATCATCTCCTGGATCGAGATCTCGTCCTCATCGCCCATCTGAAACTCCGCCAGCCGATCGTCGAGCTCCAGCGGCTGCCTCAGCAGCCCGGCGCTCGCCTCCGCCGTCTGGCGGGCCCGCACGAACGGGCTGCTCACGATCCGCGTCACCCCCAGCGACACTAACCCCGTCGCAATGTGCGACGCCTGCACCAGCCCTAGCTCGGTCAGCGGCGCCTGCGACCCGTAGGCCACGCCCGGGCCACCCGCCTGCCCGTGGCGGATCAGCAACAGCCGTACAGACGCTCGATCGACCGGCAATGAACTCCCCCGACTGCCCGCGCCTAGGCGGGCACCATGATCGGAGCCGCCTCGCGCCAGCCCTCAATCTCCTGGCCGTAGTACCGGCCCAGGATCAGCATCGCCAGCTTCTCCTTCGTCGGACCAATCCCCGGCACCGTCCCGATCCGCTTCATCACCGCCGCCGCGTCCGGCTGGTCTTTCCAGATGTTCTCCGCCTTGCCGCCGAACTCCTCCACCACCACTCGGCACGCATCCTGCACCCGCTTGCCCATGCTCCCGGGATAGCGATGGATCGCCGGCGACTCCCGCATCACCGCCAAGAAGTCGTCCGTCGGCATCGCCGCGATCTTGCGCACGTTGAAGTGCCCCAGACGACGCTTCAGCTCGTACGGCCCCGCGAACGCCTTCTCCATCGAGATCTGCTGGTCCAGCACCAATCCGATCAGCAACGCGTTCGAGTCGCGACCCAGCAGCCGATTGGCCCGATCGTTGTCCGTGAATGGCGGCACCGGCACGCCCTTGTTGAAGATCGGCGCGATCTCCAGGTACTTGTTCGGGTCACCCACGTTGCTCGCCTTCCACTCGCGCCCTTCGCAAAGGAAAGGCTGCGTACCGAAATGCCGTCAGAGTCGCCGTCAGACTCGCCGTCAGACTCGATCGCGACCGATGCTAGCACCTTCGCCGCAGCCTTCCGCCATGCACCGGCCCCGCCCTCAGACATCGAAACGGACGCCCCAGCCGGACCCCGCGCTGCATACACACCGGCTCGCGCGCGGGGCGGGCAAGCACAATTCGCCTCGCGCCGCCCCGACTCGATTGATCCCGCCCTAGGCGCTAGCGGGCCTCGTAGCCCGCGGCTCCCTCGCCCGCGCCCGTGAAGACGATGATGCTCCCGTCCGACGCGGCCACGTCCTCCGTGCCCCAGATCCCCGCCCCCTGCGCCTCGTCCTTGCGACCCCGCCCACCGTTCCAACCGACGTAGCTCACGATCGCGTCGCTGCTGCCGAACTCGGGCGCGTTGTACAGCGCGATCTCGCCCGCGCCGCTTCCAGTCAGCTCGCCCAACCCGCCTCCGGCGTTGATCGGGGCCGATCCGCCCGCGTTGAACTCAATAAACACCGTCCCGCCCGGCGCAAGCTCCACGTCGGCCGGCAGCGGCCAATACGCCGGCACGTTGCACAGGAACCAGCCCGCCAGGCTGACCGGGGCATCCGAGAAGTTCTGTAGGACCACTGAGCTGTCCGCCCCGCCCACGCCGACCTCCACGATCGCCACCCCCTCCGGCTCGAACGATGCGCTGGCAAACGCTGCCGCGCCGCCGGCTTCAATCGTGAAGGCGCCCGCATCGTTGCCGTCGCCCGTGCGCAGCAGCGCGTCCCCCGCCGCGGCCTGCAGGCTCGGTCCGCTCCACAGCCGGGCTGCCGCGGCCACACTGATGCGCTCGCCGCCGTTCCCCCACGAGATGTACGTCACCATCGCGTCCGGCGTATCAAACGCCCCACTCGAGTAAATCCCGATCTCGCCCGTCTCGCCCAGCGGGCCGTAGGCGCCGTTGGCAAACAAGTCCGTGTCCGTGCCCTCGCCCATCCCCACGTGCGCCGTCACGGCCGCGCCGGCCGAAAGTACCAGCGGCGGCATTGGCCAGTAGTTGGGGAACTGGCAGATGAACCAGCCGCTCAGGTCCACGTCTGCGTCCGACCGATTGCGCAGCACCACCGCACCGTCGTTCCCGCCCAGCGCCACGGCCTCAACCACCACAGGCGGCGCCGGCACTGCCGGCGCGGGCGGCGCTTCTTCTTCCTCCTCCTCTTCCTCCTCCTCGGCCTGCGCCTGCTCCTCGTCCGCCTGCTCGGTCGCAGCCGCCGTCGGCGCGACGTCGTCATCGTCGTCGTCGCCACATCCCACCAGCGCGATCCCCGCCACGCCCACGCCCGCGCGCGCGCTCCACCTCAGCATCGTCCGACGCGTGATCGTGCGGCCCTGCAGCCGCGTCCAGCTCTGCTCGCTCATCAGTGCTCCTCGTCCCACTCGACCCCGCGACACGGTCCCGGGGTCGCTCATTTCTGTCTCTCATGGGTATACGCGCGGCGTCCGGCGTCGGACCACACCCGCGATCACCGCCCCGGCGTTGCCCTGCCTCGCGCACGACACAGCCAACCGCCCCACGACTATCGTGCTGGGAAGCTAAACACCACCGCGTCTGACGCCGGCGTCCCCCGCAGTGGCTCCTCGCCTTCGATCAGGACCACCGCGAAGCCCCGCAGCGCCACATCCGCCTGCCGCTCGATCTGCACAACGCCGTCACCCTCCGCCGTGAGCTGGAAGACCACATCAGGCACCGTGCTGCCGTCCTCCAGGATCCGGAACAACTGGTACGACGTCCCCGCTGGGGCCGGCTCCGTCTGCCAGAACAACAAGCTCACCGGCACGCGCGCGTAGTCCGTCACATAGACCCAGCCGCCTGGCTCCTCCGACACCTGCGTCGCCAGTGGCAGCCAACGGCCTTCAGCGATCGGTGCGTCCTCAGTGATCCACAACGCCCCAATCGCGATCGCGATCGCCGCGAACCCTGCGGCCAAGGTGTGCGGTAGGTGTCGTCGCCACCAGGCCATCGAAGCGCGCGCCCGTGCCCGGGCCTGGGCCCGGCTCGGCTGCGTGCGCGCCGCTGCCATGATCCGCCCCTCCAGCGCCATCGACGGATGCGCGCTGTCGTCCGGCACCAGGGCCAGCATCGCTCCCGTCTCCATCAGCTCCTGCAGCTCCGCCCGTCCCTCCGCCCAATCCAACACGGTCTCGCGCACCGCCGTCGCTTCCTCCACTGACAGGGTTCCCAGGGCATACGCCCCAAACAGCTCGCGCGCCTCTTCCCGGCTCAACTTCATCGTCATTGGGGTTGAACCCCTCGCACGCGCGGAATCGGACGCCCGCTTGCTCCCGCGCCCGCCTCGTCGGGCGTCTCCTCCAGGTGGGCCCGCATCTTGCGCAGCCCCAGCCGCATCCGGGACTTGACGGTCCCCTCCGGGATCGCCAGCGACTGAGCAATCTCCCGATGGGTCAGCCCCTGGAAGTACGACAGCACCAGCACCTCGCTCTGCTCCCGCGGCAGTTGCAGGAACGCGTCCCGCACGATCAGGCGGTTCAGCACCCCCGTTTCCACCGAGGGCACCGGCGCCAGCCACTGCTCCACCTCACCCACGCTGTCGCCGTGGCTCAGGGGTGTCTTGCGGCGCAGCTGATCGACGCAGAGGTTGCGCACGATCCGGCCCAGCCAGGTGGGAAAGCCCGCCTTGTTCGGATCGAAGCGGCCCGCGTGCCGCCAGACCCGCAAGAACGCCTCCTGCACTACATCTTCGGCAGCGTCCTCCCGGCCCAGCATCCGGATCGCCAGCGCGAATGCCAGACGGTGATGAGCGCGGTAGATCTCCCGCAGCGCCTCATCGTCGCCATTCGAGACGCGCTGCAGCAGCACCCAGGCTTCCTGGCGCGCGGCCTCCCGCAGGCGCTGCGTCGCCTCCAGCCCGTCGTCCCCAGTGTCCGACGGCGCCGTCATCCGGCGCGCCCCCCCGGCGACGGATGGCGGGGGCGGCCGCGCGCCCGCACGCAATTGGATTCGGTCAGAGCGAATAGCATCTGGTGATCGTCGGGCAGCGACGGGCAGTTTGGCAAGTCGGGCAGCGACCGGCAGTTTGGTAAGTCGGGCAACGACGGGCCCCTGGGCGAGTCGGTTCGCGGCGGGCACATCGACAGGCTGCGTCGTCCAGCCCTCGGCGACCGGTCCCCAGTCCGCACGATCGACGCCCGCACGATCGACGCTCGCGCGATCAACGCCCGCACCAACCACAAAGGACTCCATACAAGCGATACGCAATCCGGCCCGAACTTGATCATCGCCCGGGCCAAGGCGCCCCAGGATGCGTCCCCCATCGCGCTCCCGCGAACCACGCTCGCCAGCCGCGCACGCACCGACTAGAGTGAGATCGGCGGGCGGCCCGGAGCATTGTGTCGGCGAGACAACCCATGCGACCGCTGTTCGACGTGCAGTCACAACGTCGATCGCGACTCCGACTCCTGTTCGCGTTCGGCCTCCTGCTGACCGTTGGTTTGGCAGTCGGCGCTGCCCTGCTCTTCCACGAGGATGCTGTCGCGCCTGCCGCCACGCAGACGCCCTCCGCCGTCGCCGCCGCCACGCCCGCCGGCCAGGACGATGTCGTTACCCCCCCCTCGACCGACCAGGCCGCCGGCGAGCAGGCCGCCGACGCTCCCGCTGGCGTATCGGCCGCCGCCGACCCCGATGTGGCAGCGGGCGCGGACCCCGATCCACCGGCGACCGCCGCCGACGCCGATAGCTCCTCCGACGACGCCACCGCCACCTCCCCCGCCGGGGCGGACTCCGGGGAGAGCGCGGACCCGCCCGTCACCGTCGAGGCGGAGGAGCCCCCCTCCCCCGTCCCGCCGAGCGTCATCGTCACGCCCGCGACGGTCGCGCAGGGCCAGTCCACGCTCGTCATCCTCGCCGGCGATATTGATGCGGACCGCGTCTTCGTCTCGATCGACGGATATACCGGCGAGATGGTGCGTGAGGACGCCGTCGGCTGGGTCGGCTTCGTGCCCATCACCCCCGTCGCCGCCGCGCGGCGCTACAACGTCGTCATCGACACGTTCAGCGCCGAGGTCTACCAGACCACCTTCCTCGGCGAGCTCCTCGTCCAAGAGACGCTGGGCGAGATCGAGCAGATCACGCTCGACCCCGCAACCGCCGCCCTGCTTGCCCCGGAGCTCGTCGCCATCGACAACACCACTCGCTTTCAGCAGTACACGGATGCCAGCGGCCCCCGGCTTTGGACCGGCCCCTGGCGGCTGCCCGTCTTTGGCGTCCATGAAGGCGCTCACGGCGTGCTGCGCTCCTACAACGGCGGCCCCGCCTCCGACTGGCACCACGGCCACGACATCTCCGCCGACGCCGGATCGCTCATCGTTGCCCCGGCCCGCGGCCGCGTCGTGTTCGCCACCGAACTGCCCGTGCACGGCCTGGGCGTCATCCTCGATCACGGCGCCGGCGTCTTCAGCGGCTACTGGCACATGAGCGAAATCCAGGCCCAGGTCGGCGATCTCCTCAACCCGGGCGATCCATTGGGGCTCGTCGGCACCACCGGCGTCAGCACAGGACCGCACCTGCATTGGGAAGTCATCGTCCAGGGCGTCGACGTCGATCCGATTCAATGGACGGAGACGGCGCTCTTCGCCACCGGCGCCTAATCCCCGGCGCCCCGCGCGTAGCCCTGCGCACAGGGACGCGCCAACCGTGGCCGATACACTTGCCCCTATGCCCGCTCGGCACGACGACTCCCCCCTCCCCACCCTCGACGCCCTCTCCCTCACCGGCGAGCCCCTCGTCCTGCGCGATGGCCCCGATGCCCTCGTCGTCCACGACCCAGCCGCCGGGCGCGTCCTGCACCTGCCCAAGCACGACGCCGCCCTCGCCGCCCACGAGCGCCGCGTGCAGATCCTCCCCTACCTGCGCGGGCATCTCTCCGCCGCCATCCCGCAACCGCAGCCGCACTCCTTACCCAGCGCGAGCCGTGGCGCATTCGAGTCCCACTGGCTGCCCGGCTCGGCCTTCGCGCCGGCCTTGATCAGCGAGCGCAGCGAGGCCCGACTGGCCAAGACGCTTGCCCAGTTCCTTGTCGAACTCCACGCCTACCCTGCCCAGCGGGCCCAGGCCCTCGGCGCCATCGGCCCGCGTGACTGGCGCGTCATGCTGGACGGCCTGCGCCGCCGCAGCACCACCGCCTTGCGTCCCCAGCTGGGCATCACCCGCGCCGCGCGCCTGCGCCGCTGGTGGCAGGCCTTCCTCGACGCCATGGGCACCGATGGCGCCGGCGACTTCCAGCCCGCGCCCACCCACGGCAACCTGGCTCCCGAGCACCTCCTGGTCGATGACGAGGCGCGCGGCCTGGAAGCCGTCCTCGGTTGGAACCGCCTCGCGGTCACCGATCCCGCCTTGGACCTCGCCGCCGTCTCAGAGCAGTACGGAGCCAACTTCGCCTGGCTCGTCACGGAGGCCTACCAGCAGGCCGGTGGCGTCATTGATGTCGCCTTCCTCAACCGCGCTCGGCGCCACGCCGGCATCCTCCCCTTCCTCGATTGGGATCGCTCGCGCGCCCCCGGCCAGCCCGCCTCCCCTCCGGAGACGGCGCGTCTCCTGGAGCGACTCTTGGCCGGGCCCATCTCGGACCCGCGCTAGCAGCGCACGCTGCAGACATTCCCGGCTGCTTCAGCGGCCCCAATGCGGCCAGCGCCCTGTCCCACGCATGCCCAGGCCCGAGTACGCCCAGGCCCCGCGCCCTCCAGGCTCCGGGTCGCGTCGCCCGCGGGCAGGGTGTTCCCCAATGGGCGAGATTCCCCAGCATCCGTAGCGTTGGTGCCAAGGCATCAGGACCGCTCAGACGCGCCAGCACCATTCGCCGGCCTGAGCGGTCCAACAAACGGCCCCGACGAGCGGCGAACGCGCTGAGGACAATGAGCACGATTCAACAAGCGCCCGCGATATCACTAGTGGCGGCCAGCGCCCCCGCCCGATCGACATCCCCCTCCGGGGAGGCAGCCGCATCCCCCGCCGTCGCGACACCGGGCGGCGACGGCTTCCCGCAGCAACTCGCGGCTGCCAACGTCGCACAGGCGCCCGCCGACGGCCTGACCGCGCAGCAGGCCGACCCCAGCGCCCCGCCACTCCCACCGCCTCCCCCGCCTCCCCCCATCCCGACCGACACACCAACCGCGGGCGACGCCCCGATCGGCGACACCTCCGGCGGCGCCAACGTCCAGCCCGTCGGCGAGCCCGAGCCCCCAGACTCCGGATTCGACGGTGCTGGCGCATCCGCCCCCACTGGTACACCGGCGCCGGCCGCCACCGGCGGGCTGCTGGCCTCGCTCGGCCTCTCGCCGGGCATCCAGCGCATGATCCGCCACGCCCGCCAATTCGTACCGGCCAACGCCTCCTTGCACATCTTCTCGACCGCGCCCGGCGCGTTCCGTGGCAAGTTCGTCGTTCCGCAGGACGGCGTCGTCAACGCAACCCCCACGGCGCCGTTCGTCGCGCCCCCACGCGTCGTGCCGACAGATGGCCCCGCCGTGCCCACCGACACCCCCCTGCCACCGCCGCCGCCGGCGGCCCCGCCCGCCCCGGACGGGTCGGCCCTACCGCCGCCGCCGCCACCGCCGCCCATTCCCCCGGATGAGATCATCCTCCCCAACGACCAGGCCGATCCCACCGACCCGGCCCCCGCGCCGTCCGCCGCCTCGCGTGAGATCCTGCCCGATCGCCAACTCGTAATCACGGCGCTCAGCGCCTACCGCACCGCGACCACTGGCGCTGCCGGCCCGCTCACTGTCCCGCTCCCGCTGGACAATCGCGACGACTAGCTAGTCGTCCGCCGCCGCGAATACCACCACCGGACCCTGCGCCCGCACCCAGACCCGGTCCCCCATGGCATGCGCCGCCTCCGGCCCCAAGCGCGCGTGTACCTGCCCGCCACTCCTCAGCCGCACGCGGATCATCTGGTCGTGGCCGTAGTACTCGTGCGCGCTGACCTCGCCCCAGACCCAGTCGTCCGCCGCATCGATCGGCGGCTGCTCGCGGACCTGCACCGCCTCCGGCCGCAGCATCACCTCCACCGGGCCATCCATCCCGGCGGCGTCGGCCGGATGCATCGGACCAATCTCCGTCCGCACGACCCCGTTCTCTATTGCACCAGGCAGAAAATCCGCATCGCCTACGAAGGCCGCGACCGCCCGCGTCGCCGGTCGCCGGTAGATCTCGGATGGCGTCCCCACCTGCGCCACCCGTCCCTCCCACATCACCGCTACGCGGTCCGCCAGGCTGAATGCCTCCTCCTGGTCATGCGTCACGAAGACCGCCGCCGCGCCCGCGCGCTTGAGGATCGCCCGCACCTCCGCCCGCACCGCCACCCGCAGCCGCGAATCCAGGTTCGAGAACGGCTCATCCAGCAAAATCAGCTCCGGACGCGGCGCAAGCGCGCGCGCCAGCGCCACCCGCTGCGCCTCCCCCCCCGACAGCTCGTGTGGGTAGCGATCCGCCAGCCCCCCCAGCGACACGAGAGCCAGCGCCTCCGCCACCCGCGGATCGCCTCCGCGGGGACTGCGCGGCAGATACCGATGCGCCATGCCCGCCAGCCGCGACCCCGCACCCCCGGCACCCTGTGGCGAAGCGGGCCTGTCCAGGCCGTACGCCACGTTCGCCCCCACGCTCAGGTGCGGGAACAGCGCGTAATCCTGAAACACGATCCCCACCCGCCGCGACTCCGGCGGCAGCGAGTTGCGCGCATCCAAGACCGTTCGCCCGCCGATCCGCACCGTGCCCGCGTCCGCGCGCTCGAAACCGGCGATCAACCGCAGCGTCGTCGTCTTGCCGCAGCCGCTTGGCCCCAGCAAGGCCAGCAACTCGCCCGGGCGCACCTCCAGCGAGACGTCGTGGACCGCCGGCACGTCGCCAAACGACTTCCGCAGGCCTGCGCATTCGAGCGCCGGAGTGGACGACTCAGTCACGCAGGCCTCGCTCGCGGAGCAGGATTAGCGCCATCGGGATCGCCGCCAGGCCGATCAGCAGCAGACCCGGCGCCGCCGCCCGTGCGAAGAACGATGCGTCCGCATGCGTCCAAACCTGCGTGGACAAGGTGTCGAACTCCGTCGGCGCGAGCAGCAGCGTCGCCGGGAGCTCCTTCATCGTCGTCAGGAAGACCAGCGCGAACCCGCTCAGGACGCCCGGCACGATCAGCGGCAGCGTGATCGTCGTCAGCACGGAGCCCGGCGATCGTCCCAGCCCGCTCGCCGCCTCCTCAATGCTGGGCCGCACCCGCACCAACGACGCCCGCAGCGGCCCGATCGACTGCGGCAGGAACAGCACCAGATACGCGAAGATCAGCACCGTCCAACTCTGGTACAACCCCGGCACCACGTTCAAGGCGAAAAACACCATCGACAGCGCCACCACGATGCCCGGCAGCGCGAAGCCCACATAACTCACCCGCTCGATCAGCCCCGCCACCGGCCCACGCTTGCGCACCGCCACGATCGCCACCGGCAACGCCGCCGCCACCGCGATCCCGGCCGCCACCAGCGACACCGACAGCGAATGCCACGCGCCAGACCACAACTCGCCCAACGGCTCGTCGTTCTGCAGGCCCCGGATCAGCCAGTCCAGCAGCGCCACGATCGGCGTCACCAGCGCCGCCAGCGCCAGCAGCGTCAGGAATCCCAGCGCTGCCCAGCGCCACCGCCCCAGCCGCACCCGTCGCGGCCGACGCGCCGCCGATGTCCCACCCGCGTAATAGCGACCCCGGGACCGCGTGACCGCCTCTACCACCAGGATCACCCCCACCAGCGCCACCAGTTCCAGCCCCAGCACCGCCGCCGCCGACCGGTCGAAGCTGCTCTGCATCTGCACGAAAATCGCCCGCGTGAAGGTGTCGAAGCGCAGGATCGAGACCGCCCCAAAGTCACTCACCACATACAGCGCCACCAGCAACGACCCAGCCGCCAGCGGCACCCGCAACTGCGGCACCACCACCCACCAGAACGTCCGCCAGGCGCCCTTGCCCAGCGCCCGCGACGCCTCCTCCATCGACGGATCGATACCGCGCATCCCGGCCAGTAGCGTCAGCAGGAGGTAGGGGTAGCTGAACAGCGTCAGCGCCAGAAACGACCCTTCGAAGCCCGTAATCTGCGGCACCGAATCAACCCCCAGCGGGCCCAAGATGCTGGCGATCGTTCCCCGAGGCCCCGTCGCGGCCAGGTACGCCAGCGCCCCCACGAACGACGGGAAGACGAGTGGCAGCACCGCCAGCACGATCCAGACCCGTCGCAGCGGCAGGTCGGTCCGCACCACCAGCCAGGCCACCGGCAGCGCGATCGCGATCGACGCGGCCGTCACACTCAGCGCGAGCAGAACCGTGTTGCCCAACAGCCGCCAGGTGCTGTCGCGTAGCAGGCTGTTCCAGGCGTCCGCGTCGGCGTCGGCGGCGCGCACCAGCAGGTAGATCAGCGGGATCGTCATCGCCGCCGCGACAATCAGCGCCGGAATCCAGACGAAGGACGCCGATCCCCGCGACCCGTGGCGGCCAAGAGGGCGGGGAATGCCGGCGATCAAGGACATAGCACGCCGCGTCAGGATCGACTCCCGCCTGCCGGCAGTCGATCTGTTAAGCCCAGCTAACGTCGATGCATGGGCCAGCCAAACACGCTGATCGTAGAGCAGCGCCTCGAGGCAGAAAAGCTTGACGTAACGAGTAGTGCGAAATACCGCGACGCAGGGGGTGATTACACCGGCGAACTCGGATCACCCTGCGCCGCTGCGGACCAGGATCACCTGCGCCCGCTCCCGACGGTCAGCCCGTAACTACCAAGACGACTTGCGAATCCCCGGCAGCAGGCCCTGCGACGCCATCTCGCGGAACGTGATCCGCGACAGACCGAACTTGCGCATGTACCCGCGCGACCGCCCCGTCACTTCGCAGCGGTTCTTCAGGCGCGACGGGCTGGAGTTCCGAGGCAGCTTCTGCAGCGCCACCTGGATCTCCCAGCGGGCCTGCGGATTGTCCCAGGACTCCCGCAGCTTCGCCTTCAGATCCGCGCGCTGGACCTGGTGCTTGGCGTGCATCTCACGACGCTTCTTGTCGCGAGCGAGTTGACTCTTTTTCGCCATCAGTTCTCCGTTGGTCCCTCGCAGTCGGCCTCTTGCGGTCGACAAGGCGCACCCGAACAGGGTACGCGGCCCCCGCGGACCTGGGCAAGCAACCGCGTCGCTTCCCGCTCAGCTGCCAACTTCGCCCGCCTCAGCCCCGCCCGCCTCAGCGCCACCACTCTGCGAGTTCCCGCCTCGCTTCTGAATCGTCCGGCCCTGCTTCGCTTCCAGCCGGCCGATCGCGCGGCCCTTGCTGGAGTCGGGGTCCAGGCGCAGACCGTAGATCTCGCGGCCTTCGTGGTCAGTGGGCAGATGTTCGGTGATGGGAAGACCTTCCGCATCGCAGAACAGCAGTCAATGGCAGTACTTCCACTTCTGCATCTCCTCGCAGGGACAAATCCAGAAGTTCGAGGTCGCGACCTCTTTCTCTTTGTCGTCGTAGAAGTTGCAGGGGCAGAGGGGCTTCCCCAAATCGTCGATGTGCTTCGCCAGGCCGATCACCAGAAACTCCGTGATCTCCTCCTGCGGGTGCAGAAACGAACCGCTCTTGTCCGCGAACTTCCGCGCGAACTTCCACATCTTGTCGACGTTCTTCTGCGACGCCTCCATCCGGTCCGCTGCGGTGACCTCTTCCACCGCGTTCAGCTCTGGCGGCGCGGCGGTCGGCTCGGCAGCGGGCCCCTCCCCGATGGGCCTCTCGGGTCGGACTTCGTCCGTCATGGGCGCTCCTCCGCCTCGTCGTCGCGATTCCGACGCAGGAACTTCTCCAGATCCTCGATCAACCCTTCCGCGGAGGGCAGCTCCGCCGGCTTGGCCGCCGCCGGCGCCTCCTCCTCCACCGCCTCCTCCAGCTGCTGCACGTAGGCGCTGAGCTCGCTGCTCTCCTCCATCGCCGCGCGCACCCGCTCGTCGAAGCGGCGCTCCTGCCGTCCCAGCCGCTCGAAGTCCACCGGCAGGCCGCTGATCTCCCCCAGGCGCTCCAGCAGCGCCCGCGCCCCGCGCGGGTTCGCGATCCCCGGCAGGTAGTGCGGCACCGCCGCCCACAGGCTCACCCCGCTCACGTCCGCCCGCCGGCAGGCGTCGTGGAAGACGCCCACAATGCCCGTTGGCCCCTCGTAGCGCGAAGGGTGCATCGCGAAACGTGCCGCCAGCGCCGGTGTATTCGCGGATCCGCTAATGCGCACCGCCTGCGTGTGCGGCACCCCGGACGCCACCGCGCCCAGCGTCACCACCAGACGCACGTCCATCGTTGTCATCAGCTGCTGCATCGCGCCCATGTAGCGCTTCCAGCGGAAGTTCGGCTCAATCCCCACGGCCAGGATCGCGTCATGGTCCTGCGTCGGCAGCGGCACCGCGTAGAAGTCCGTGCTCGGCCACATGATCTCGCGTTCGCCGTCGCGATAGCGCGCCAGCGGACGCGCCTCCGTGAAGTCGTAGAACTCCTCCGGGTCAATGCTCGCGAACGGCTCCGCGTCCATCGTCGCCGCCATATAGCGCGCCGCCGTCGACGCCGCCTCGCCCGCGTCGTTCCAGCCCGCCCAAGCCACCACCAGGTGCGGCTGCCGCAGCGCCGGTTGCGATTCGAACTGTAGCTCGGGGTGCTCGGCCATCGTGGCAGTGTAGCGGGCCCCCTCGTTCGGACAGTTGCGACCCGGGCCGCCTGCATGCTCCCATGAGCGCATGACCAATCGCGCGCTCCAGCCCACCCCAGACGCCACCCCCGCCGCGCGGATGGCCCAAACAGAATGGGCAGCCCGGGTCCGTGCCAACAACGCCCAGGCCAACCGCGTCCGCGAGGAGTCCGAACGCGACGACTTCTATGCCCCCGTCGCCGACGTCTTCCGCGCCGACCCCACCCGCACCGACGACCCCGCCCTCAACGCGCTGCTCGGCATCGCCCGTCCGCAGGACGTCTGGCTCGACGTGGGCGCCGGCGGCGGTCGCTACAGCCTCGGCCTCGCGCGGGCCGTGCGACGTCTGATCGCCATCGAGCCCAGCCAAGCCATGCGCGCCGTCTTTAGCGAGACCGCGAACGAGTTCAAGATCACCAACACTGACCTCCGCGACGAACGCTGGCCCCCACCCGTCGGCCCCCTGCCCGACCCCGCCGGCTTCCCGGCCGACGTCGCCTTCATCTCCCATGTCGGCTACGACATCGCCGAGATCGGGCCCTTCCTCGACGCCCTGGAAGCGTCCGCCTCGCGGACCTGCGCCGCCCTCCTGATGAGCCCCGGCCCGATCGCCACCTTCGCCTCGCTCTGGCCGGACGTGCACGGCGAGCCGCAGGCAGAGCTGCCCGGACTGCGCGATTTCCTGGGCCTCCTCCTCGCCCGTGGCGCCCTGCCGGAGATGAAGCTCGTTACCACCCACACCTGGCGCTTCGACTCCCGCGCCAACGCCGAAGCGGCCGCGATGCGGCGGCTCTGGCTAACTCCTCAGGGCGGGAAAGCCGACCGCCTCCGCGCCGCCCTGAGCGACTCGCTGCTGCCGGACCCATCCAGCGCCAACCCGGACGCCGTCCGCGCCCCCCATCAAAGCCGCGTCGGTCTCGTCACCTGGACCCCGCCCGGCGCAGATCCGGTCGACGACTAGCGCGCCTGCTCGACCGCCCGCACGAACACCCCGCGATACCCATCGCTCTGCTTCATCGTCTCCTCCCATTGCGCGTCGCTCACCGACGCCCGCAGCGCCAGCATCTGCTGCGTGTCCTCGCCCACCGGCCAGCGCACCGGCAGCGGCTGCTCCAACTCCACGATGTCCGCCACCGCGACCGCCACCGCTCGCGATCCCGGCCGCGTCTTCGCGCGCGCCCGGAACGCGTCCAGCGTCTCCTCCACGATCGCCTGCATCCGGCTCGTGCCCTCCCGCACCACCTGCGTCACATCCAGCGACCCCGTCTGCCAGTCCGACGTGTACATGCCCGGCTCCAGGATCGTCACCTCCACGCCCGCCCCAGCGATCTCCAATCGCAACGCCTCCGACATCGCCTCCACGGCGTGCTTCGACGCCGCATACAGCCCCAGCATCGGCCCCGAGATTCGCCCCGCCAGCGACGAGACGTTGATGATCTTGCCGCTGCCACGGTCGCGCATGCCCGGCGCAACTGCCCGTACGACGCGGATCTGCCCCACCACGTTCGTATCCAGTTGCCGCAGCACCTCGGCGTCCTGCAACTCCTCCACGGGCCCGTAGAGCCCGTAGCCGGCGTTGTTGAACACCGCGTCGACGCCGCCGTAGGTCTCGATCCCGAACGCCACCGCCGCATCAACGCTGGCGCTGTCCGTCACGTCGCACGACGTCACCGCGATCCGATCGGCCTGCGCACCGGCCGCCGCCAGTAGCCCCGGTCCATCGCGGTCCGGACTGCGCATCGTCGCCACCACCCGATGCCCGCGCTGCACCAACTCCAGCGTCGCCGCCTCCCCGAACCCCCGCGACGCCCCCGTCACGAACACCACCTGATCCTGCAACACCATCGCTGAACCCCTTTTCACCTGCCTCCAGACGCAGAGCCTGGAACGCGCAACAAGGCGGGCATCACCCGCCCCTGAACACCCGTGAGCACACAAGAGGGCGGGCCCCGCGGCCCGCCCTCTGCAATGACTCGATTCCGCGCTAGACCTTAAGCGCGTCGGCCACGTCCGACAGGCCCAACGACTCCAGCTTGGCGCGGCTCGGCGTGCAGTTGGTCGTGTCCCAGCCGCAAGCCTCCAGGAAGTCGGTCTCCATCGTTTCGGTGTCCAGGATCACGTCCTTCAGCGGGCCCACCGTCTGCGCCTGGCCCTCCTGGCCGGTCAGGCGGCTGGGCACCTGGCGGGCGAGCGGGTTGTTGCCTTCCCGCACCTCAAACGCCATCCGCAAGTTGCCGATCCGCTCGCCGGCCTGCTGCAGCTCATCGCCGGTCATGTTCCAGCCCGTGACCTTGTTGATCCACTCCGGGAACTGCTCCGTCGGGGCCGCCATCATGATGAACTGGCACATGCCCGTTGCATTCACCACGTGCATGTACTCGCTGGCGCCCTTGTGGTGCTCGCCGCGGTTGGCGTAGTCCTGGAAGTCCTTCGGCGCCTTGGGGTACGCCGGCCCGCCAAAGACGCTGTTGCCCTCGTACTGGGTGTGGCGCGCGGGCGTCGGGTCCAGGCGGTAGGTCGTGTGGAACTCCGGCTGCAGCTTCGGGTCGTGCATCGGCAGTTCTTGCCCGCCGATGTGGATCGCGTAGGCCTCGCTGCCGTTGCCGATCTTCTCCGCCGCGACCTTCACGCCGTCGGCCAGCACATCGCCGAAGCCCTCACGCTTGCCGATCTTGTGCAGCAAGTCCATCGCGGCGTCGTCGCCGCCCCAGCGCAGCTCCAGCCCGTCCGTGTCTTCCTTCGTAATGATCCCGTTCTCAAAGCACTCGATCGCGAACGAAATCGCCCCGCCCGCGCCAATCGTGTCCAGCCCGTACTCGTTGCACACGTGGTTGGCGTGAATCAGGAAGTCCAGGTCGTTGATCAGGTTCATCGTCCCAAACGCGCCCATCGTCTCGTACTCGGGACGATGCGTGTTCTTCGGGTACGGGTACTTCGGGTTCGTCGACTCCACACTCTCCGCGCCGCAGGCCAGCGGGCAGTGCCAGCACGCGTAGTGCTTCGTCATCTTCTCGTTCACCACGGGGCCCTGCAGGCCCGCCACGTCCGTGAAGACCTCGACACCCACCCCGCCCCAGTTGCGCACCGGCGAGTCGCCGCTGTGCGCCGAGCCGGCCGTGATGCCCGTCGTCCCGAAGCTGCGGAAGAAGTCCCGCAGCGGGGCCGCGAAGTTGTCCAGCGAGTCCTTCATCATCGCGCGCGCTTCTTTATCGTGCTGCTGAATCATCTGCCGCGTCGACTTCACCACCACGGCCTTGACCCGCTTCGAGCCCATCACCGCGCCCACACCGGAGCGCGCCGCCAGCCGGCCGTGCTCGTTGCAGATCCCCGACAGGTACGACAGGTTCTCGCCCGATTGGCCAATTAGCGCCACGGACGTCTTCTTGCCGTACTCGTCCTTGAACTTCTTCTCCGCGCTGATCGCGTCCATGCCCCAGTAGCCCGACGCGTCCTCCACGCTCACCTTGTCGTCATCGATCAAGATGTAGACCGGCTTGTCCGACTGCCCGTACAGCAGAATCCCGTCCCAGCCCGCGAACTTCAGATAGGGACCAAAGTCGCCGCCACAGTTGGCGTCGCCCCAGCCGCCCGTCGACGGGCTCTTGCACACCGCCTGGAAGCGGTTGCCGAAGATCGGCGTGCCCGTCATCACACCGGGCATCAGGCCCAGCACGTTCTCCGGACCCATCGGATCCGCACCTTGCGGGATCCGATCGAACAGCAGGCGTGCACCCAGGCCGTAGCCGCCCAGGTAGTCCTTGTACATCTGCTCCGGGATGTCCTCTGGCGTGACCTCTCCGTTGCTGAGGTTCACATTCAGGATCTTGCCGTTAAAGGCGAGTTCTTCGGGCACGGGCGGCGGTCCTTCCTGCCGGCGGTCGCCGGCCATGCGAGGCCCGTCCCCAAGACGGATCCTCGTGTGGGTTCGCAAGTCCAGTGATTATCTATGCCCGGGCGGCTGCCGCTCAATATGCTCGTTCCGGCATAACGCTCTTCCGGGCTCGGTCGCAGGACCGATGCCCGGCTAGTGTACGGCCCCCGCGCTCCCCGCGCTCCCCGCGGGACGCCGATTTGCCGATGCCCCGACCGTCGCTCAGGCAGAGATCCGGACCGCATCAGCGCCCGAGGACGCCCGCGTGACGTACATCCTGCCGCCCGCTCGCCGCCGCCGGACCCACCCAGACCAGAGACGACGGCTGCCATTCCCGGTGCGTCGGCCACGCATCGAATGGGGATTTACCCAGAGTTGGTCATCGCCCGGGTCATCAGGGTGAGGAAGGCGTCAGCGTGAGCGGCGCCGTGGATGATCTCAAGGTGGTCGGTGGTGAACTCGTCGAGTGAGATACGCCCTTCACCGGCATCGAGGAATCCTTCGTAGTCGGCGCGGACCACGAGGTCCGGTTGGCTGGCCGTCTCTCCGTATTCGACTTCGACTCCGTCGGCGCTGGAAGTGATGGTGAAGCTGTCGTCGTCCACGAGTAAGCGGGCCACCAGGTGAGGGCGGTCGGGCACAGCTCCGAGCATCAGACGTAGTGGCAGCGCGATCGTTCGTAGGTTCCCGGGTTCGCGAGGATCGGGGTCCGGGTCGAGTAGGCCCCCAAAGCGGGAGAGTTCCCAGAGCAGCTTGTCTGTGTGACGGCCGACCTCGGTGAGCTGGTAGCCGCTCCGTCCCGTGTCGGTCGATTTCTCGATCAGCCCCGCTTTGGTCAGTTCGGCGAGCCGGGTGGACAACAGGTTGGTGGCGATGCCGAGACCGGTTTCGAGGTCCTGGAACCGAGCCGGCCCGGCATGCAGGTCACGCACGATCAGCAGCGCCCATCGATCGCCGATGGCGTCGAGGGCTCGAGCGATCGGGCAGAGCAGCCGGTAGCGGCGCTTTGCGGTCATCTCATCTCCATCGTCGAATAGGTACTTGCAAATATCAAGTCCCCAGTGTAGCTTGCAAATTGCAAGTCCTGAACAGTCGGGCCGGAGCCCGCCACCCGAAGGGAAAACTCATGCGAATGATGATGCGAGCCAGAATCCCCGTCGAGGCCGGGAACGCCGGGATCTCCGACGGGAGCGGACCGGCGGCACTACAGAAGGTGATGGAGATGGTGCAGCCCGAGTCGGCTTACCTCGGTACAGACGAAGGCGGGCGGTTCGCTCTGATCTTTTTTGACCTCACAGATCCGTCCGACATCCCGGCAATCAGCGAGCCGCTCTTCCAGAACATGAACGCCTCGGTGGAGTTCACGCCCGTAATGAACCCGGCCGAGATGCAGGCTGGGAGAGCCAAGCTGGCCTGACCGCGCGCCGCTGGGCTGGCGGCTGGCGAACGCCGCCGGGTCATTGGGCTGGGGCTACCCGTCCTTCGCCAGCGCCCCCAGCAACTCCAGCGTCCGCGCCCGATCGCGCCCGCCCGTCTCCCCCGTATCCACGATGTCCGCCAGCAACTCACCGACACCGAAACTGGGCAGCCCCTGCACCCGCTCCGCCACCGCGTTCTCGTCGCCGGAGATCACCAACGCGTCCGCCATCGTCTCGGTGAGCACGTCCCCGCGGGCATCTTCCAGCCCTGCCTCCAGCATCATCTGCTCGTAGAACGGCATCCGCTGGTAGTTCCCAAACGCCGACGCGAATGCCGCCCGCACGCTCTCGCGATCCTCCGACACCACCACCGGCACGTGCGCGATCAGCGGCGGCGCCGCCCGCCCACCCGTCCTCGCGCCGGCCGCGATCGCCGGTCCGGCCTGGTCGCGCAGGTACGGCAGCGGCGACATCCAAGAGATCGCGCCGTCACTCAGCTCCCCCGCCAGCCGGTAGGCCCGCGGTCGCAGCGCCGCCACCAGAATCGGCACCGGCGCCGGCGCATCGATCCGCGCCTGCGCGCTCAGCTGCTCGCCCTGCACCTTCACGGACCCCTCGTGCAGCAGCGCACGCAGGATGCCGACGTATTCCCGCAAGTGCGCCAGCGGTCGCTCGAAGCCCAGCCCGAACATCCCCTCGATCACCGCCTTGTGGCTCGGGCCGATCCCCAACCGCAGCCGCCCCGGCGCAAGCTGCTCCAGCGCCAGCGCTTGCGACGCCATCACAATCGGGTGCCGCGGATACGTCGGCACAATGCTCGTCCCAAACCCAATCGTCGTCTCCCCCGCCGCCCGGCCAAACACGACCAACGGGTCGGGCGCAGCGCCCCCCACGGTGCTCCACACCATGTTCAGACCGGCCGCGTCCGCCACCCGTGTGCGTTCCAGCATCACGTTCGCTTCGCGGAACCCCAAGTGCACGCCGATCGGGAAGTCGCGCATAGCTGCCGCCCCTCTGTCCGTAGTGCGATCGAGCGGATCCTAGCGCAACCCTGCCGCCGCCCGCACGTGCCCGCCCAAGCCCGATCTCACGGCCGCCGCCTCCGCCCCCGGCGACGCCGGTATCCTCCTGCGAAGCCGCTATCCATTGTCGAAGCCAGAGGTCAGCGGTTGGTCGGCGCGCTGTCCGGCCGATCCGTCGGGGCCGAAATCGTTGATCGCCGCGGCCAGCTGATCCGGCGGCGGCGACTCGGGCATCTGGAAAGGCTGGCCGGGCGCCGAGTCGATATGCACCGTCTGCGTGGGGAAGGCGAACTGCACCTGCAGCCGCTGCGCCAGCCGCACGATGTCCAGATTCAGCACATGGCGGATGCGCATCTCCTCGTTCCAGTCCCCCGCCGACATGAAGCAGTACAGCATCACATCCATGCTCGAGGCCCCGAGCGCCTTGAACTCCACGATGTAGTAGTCCTTGCGCATCCCCGGGTTGGCCCGAATGATCGCCCGCACCCCCTCCACGAAGGCCTGCATCTGCTCCGGCGTCGTCGCATACGACAGCCCCAGCGTCGTCGAATAGCGACGCCAGGCGCGCGCGCCCATGTTGTCCACGTTGTTATCCGTGAACGTGTAGTTCGGCACCGTCACCACCGAGTTGTGAAACGTGCGCACCCGCGTCGATCGCAGCCCCACCTCCTCCACCGTCCCCTCGACCCCCCCGATCACGATCCAGTCGCCGATCTGGAACGGCTTATCCGCGAAGATCGTCAGCCCGCCCAGGAAGTTCTTCACCGTGTCTTGCGCGGCCAACGCGACGGCCAGCCCCAACAGCCCTACACCGGCGATCAGCGAGGCCACGTTCACGTCCAGGTTGGAGAGGATGAACAACCCGCCCATCGCCGTCACGCCAACGCGCAGGCTGGTCCGGATCACCGGTACCAACTGGTCGTCCATCTTCGTCTCGGTCTCGGCCGCGCGCGCCGCCAGCACCTCGCTGAAAATGTCGATCCCGCGGTAGCCCAGCAGAACCAGCGCCGCCGCGCCGATCAGCGAGCCGATCGTCTTCGCCACGTCCTCCAGATCCGGGTCGAAATCCAAGACCGGGAAGCCCACCAGAATCACCGCCGCGATGCCCAGCCAGAGAATCGGCAGGCTCAGCCGTCGGCGCTCGCGATCCCAAAACGCCCGTCGGTCCGTCTCCTGCATCCGCCGGTGCATCAGCAGCGCGATCCCGCGCGTCACGATCAGCTGCCACGCGACCACCACGCCGATCAGCACGCCCAGCCCGACGAACTGCTCCATCTCAATGCCCAGGAACGTGTCGTGCCGCCAGTCGCTCAGCACCAGCCCTGCGCCTGGTACCCCAGCGCCTGCTACCCCAGCGCCTGCTACAAGGTCCATGCGGACGTGATCTCCCGCCGGCCGCCAACCCAGTCAGCCCAACGTAGTGCGAATACGCGCAACCGCCAAGGCGCATACGCGGATTGGCTCAGTGCACCCCGATCTCCTGCCCCTCCCAGAACGGCTTGCGCAGCTCCGTCTTCAGAATCTTCCCCGGCCCCGACTTCGGCAGCGGCTCCGACGACAAGGCCACCGACTTGGGGCACTTGTAGCCCGCGATCTTGCCGTGGCAATGCGCGATCAAGTCCGCTTCCGTCGCCTCCTGATCCGGCCGCAGCACCACGACCGCGTGGACGGCCTCGCCCCACTGCGCGTTCGGAACGCCGATCACCGCCACCTCCAGCACCGCCGGGTGCTCGTACAGCGCGTTCTCCACCTCCGTCGTGAAGATGTTCTCGCCCCCGCTGATGATCATGTCCTTCGCCCGATCGACGATGAAGTAGAACCCCTCGTCGTCCAGCCGCGCGATGTCCCCCGTGTGCATCCACCCGTCCCGCAGCGCGACCGCCGTCTCCTCCGGGCGCTTCCAATAGCCCTGCATCACGTTCGGCCCTCGCGCCACGATTTCCCCCACCCCGCCCCGCGGCACCTCGCCCCCGTCCGCATCCACCAGCCGCAACCGCACCCCCATTACCTCGCGCCCGCACGACGCCAGCCGCTCCACCCCCGCCGGTGTCTCGTAGTCCAGCCACTCCAACCGTTGGGCGGTCAGCAGCGGCGCCGTCTCCGTCATCCCGTACGCCTGGCACAGGATCGGCCCAAAGATCGCCTTCGCCGCCTGGATCCGGTCCACCGCCATTGGCGACGCCCCGAACATGATCACCCGCAGCGACGACACATCGTACTCCCCGACTTGCGGATGGTTGACCACGAAGTTGACCATCGTCGGGACCAGAATCGTGGCCGTCACCCCCTCGGACTGCACCGCATCCAGGAATCCGTCCGGGCTGAATCCGGGGACGTAGACCTGCTTCGCCCCCACCATCGTCATCACGAAGCAGGCCCAAGCGTCGGCCAGGTGAAACAGCGGCGCGACGTGCATCCACACATCGTCCTCATCGAAGCCGAACGTCATCTGGACGTGCTCCGCGTTCGCCACCACGTTGCGCTGGCTCAGCATCACGCCCTTCGGGAGCCCCGTCGTCCCCCCCGTGTAGCAAAGATTGATCAGATCATCCTCGGCCCATTCGCGCGCTGGCTGCGCGACGGGTTCGCTACCCGTGATCAGCGATTCGTACGTCCGGTCGCCCTCTGGCGCGGCCGCATCCAGCACGATCACGTGCGCCAGCTCTGGCAGCGCCTCCCGGAACTGCGACAGCAGCTCCAGGTACTCCGGTCCCACCAACAGCGCCCGGATCTCCCCGTCGCGCATGATGAACGACAGCTCCTCCGCCGACAGCCGGATGTTCAGCGGCGCAAGCGGCATGCCGGCGTAGTGTGCGGCGAAGTACGTCTCGAAATACCGATGCGAGTTGTTCGCCAGGATCGCGATGTGCGCCCCAGGCGGCAGCCCCAGTCCCAGCAGCCCGCCCGCCAAGCGTCGGATCCGCTGGCCCACCTCCCCGTACGTGTACCGCGTCTCTCCATCCACCACCGCCGGCCGGTCCCCGTATAGCGTTTCCGCTCGCTCCAGGATGTCTCCCACGAGAATCCCACTCATCACTCGCCCCCTTCCCTGCGCCGACGGCGCCCAGTCCGTTTCGTTGTGCCGGTCGTCCCCGCCGCGACAGCATCCCTGGATCGGCCCGATTCTAGAGCAGCCCACGACAAAGACGCCCACGACAAGAACGACCGCCCCATCGGGCGGTCGTTCGGATCAGTCCGTCTGCCGGTCCGCTCGAGGCGGGCCCCGTCTAGCTAACGGCAGGGCCGTGCTTGAAGCCCGCCGCCTTGTGCCCGCCATCGCAGAACGGCTTGTTCTCCGACTGGCCACACCGGCACAGCGCCACCTTACTGCCCTCCGGCAGCGCCACCGCATTGCCATTCGCGTCACTCAGCTGCAGGCCGCTGGCGTCCAGCAGGTACGGCCCGTCCGTCCGAATCTGAATCTCTGGCATTCGTCTCTCCATTCTCCACAGGGGGTCTCTCGCAAGGCGGCAAGTCGATCACGGTGGGGCGGCGTTTGGCCCCCGCGTCCCGCCAAGCATATGTGTGTCCGCCAGCCCGTGCGGGCTCGTCAGCCCGACCCATCCGCGGCGGGCAGGCCCGCCAGTCGCCGCGCCTCCGCCAGCAGCGAGGCCAGATCCGCGATCTCCCCCTCCAGCGTCAGATGCTCCTCGTCCCCCCCCACCACGTACCAGCGCACGTTGCCCATCGTCTCGACGCGCCGCACCGCGCTCACATCGCGCCACGCCAACGCCCCTCGCGGTTCGCCCTGGTGCAGCGCCTCGATCTCCTCCGCCCCCAGCACAATCACCGTCGGCGTCCGCTGCCAGGTCAGCCCCACCAGCGGCAGCATCACCCCCGCCACGACCAGAAAGAAAATGCTGATCCCCAGCAGCTCCGTTCCCCCCACCACCAGCCACGCGATCAGCGCCCCCACCGACGCGACCACCGGAAACACGAAGGTCGCGTTGTTGTACCAGCCGCCCTCGTAGCTATGCGCGCGAATCGTCCCCGGGCGCGCCGCGACCGCCTCCGCGTCTCGCGGCCGCAGGCGACCAAAGACTGCCGCCGTGTCCCGCGCGCACAGCTCCGGGGCGACCACCGGTCGCAGGTTGGCTGGATCCCCCGTGGCAGACACCGGTCGTCACGCAGGCAGCGCTAGACGCGCTCCAGAATCCCCGTCGCGGAGCTGATCTCGCAGATGCCCGGCTTCTCTTCCACATTCAGCGCCTTCACCACGCCGTTCTCCACGAACATCGCGAAGCGCCGCGTGCGGAAACCCATGCCCGCCACGCTCAGATCGACGCCGAGGTCCAGCGCCCGCGTCACATCGCCGTTGCCGTCGGCGAACATCGTGATCGACGCCGCGCCGTGCGCCGCGTTCCACGCGCTCAGCACCGAAATGTCGTTCATCGACATGCAGATCACGGTCTCGATCCCCTTGGCCGACAGCGCCTCCTGGTTCTGCGCGAAGCTGGGCAGGTGCTGATTCGTGCACGTCCCCGTGAACGCGCCCGGGATGCCAAACACAATCGCCCTCTTGCCGGCGACCAATTCCGCCAGCGCCGTCGGCGCCGGCTTCCCGTCCTGGAACGTCATGCCGGAGGCGTCGGCGGGGATAGAGGCTCCTTCAGCAATGGGCATCGCGGTGGTCCTTTCGCGCCGCACGACGAACGAGCGTCGCTACGGGCAGTCGTCAGACGGATGAGGTGTGGCGCACTCCGCATCGATGGATGCAGGCGCGCCGCCGGACGCCGACAGCATAGCCCCGTCATCAGACCGGAGGTGTGCCCGCAGTTGCCCGCACAGACCGGCTCCCGGCGCTCGCCGAGCCTCAGCCGCAGTGCCCCGGCAGGAAGCCCACGTTGAGGATGTCGGACTGCGTCTGCGCGTCGCCCGGGATCTGGTAGCCCACCGGGATAATCAGCGACGTCCCGCCGATCATCGTGAAGAAGCGCTGCGATGAGGACCAGTACTGCTGGTTCAGGCAGATGATCGCGTATGCGTGGGTGTCGAACTGCGCCGCCACGCTGCCGATCGTGTCCCCGCCGGCGATGCTGTACGTTTCCGTCAGCGGCCAGAAGGAGACCGCGCCGTAGCGCGCGGCCGTCTCCGGCAGCACAATCGTCGACGCCGGATCGTCAACCGGCTCCGACTCCGCTGCTTCCGCCTCCTCCGGCGCTGCCTCTTCGCTCTCCGCCGGCGGCGGCGCCGCAACACCCTCAGCGCCTGCCGCGGGATCCTCGGACGGCTCCGACGCCGTGCTCTCGGACTCAGGAGCCTCGCCCGAGCCAGCGGGCGGCGTCGCCGCCGTGTTCGGCGTTGATCCCGTCCGACTCGGAACTGGCACCTCCGCCTCCGCCTCACCGGCTGCCACTGGCGGTGGCGCAGTCGCTGTCTCTTCCGAATCGCTCGCTGGTGCCGGCGCCTCTGCGCCGGCGTCCGCCTCCGTTGTTTCCGCGCTCGCCTCAGCGGCTGCCGTCTCCGCCTCCGCCGCGACAACCGCCACCACGACCGGCGCATCGGTGATCGCGTCCGCGTCGGCCACCGCCGGAGACACGCCCCCTGACGCAGCCCCGTCCGGCTCTGCATCCGCGGCGGCCAGCGGCACGGTCGTGTCCGCGGCGCCATCCAAACCCACCATCACAGCCAGCACGGCCGTCACGATGCCAACCACAATCAACGCCACGCCGGCGATCGCCATCAGGCGGCTGCGCCGGTCGCCGCCGTCTCCCGCGCCCAGGCCGCCCAGCGCACCACTCACCACCGCCCCGACCGGCTGCTTGATCTCTTCACGCTCCGACGGACTGCGTTCCCCGCGCACTAAATCGTGTTCGGGGTCGGACCCGTCCACCCGCGCCGCCGCCTGCTGCGCGAACACGCGCGGCGATTCCATGCCCGCGTCATCCCCCGCGTCCCAGGCGTCTGCGTCATCCTTCGGCGCCTCGTTGGGCCATCCATCGGCGCTCGTCGCCGATTCCCCCGCCCCATCCCAGTCCGTTTCCAAAGCCGCCGCCGTTCCCGGCGCGTTCGCACCTTCCATGGACGAGTCCCCATGCACGCTCGCAGTCGCGCTGGTGGGGAGGTTCGCCGGGTCCGATGTGCTCTGCTGCTCATCCCACAGCGCGCCCAGCCGGTCCGGCCCCGGCGCAGGGATTCGTCCCACCGCGTCACCCCGACGCGTCGGCCGCGCCTCCGCGGCCTCGGCTGCCTTTTCCCACGTCCCACTGCCGCCCACTCCGCCGCCCACTCCGCCGCCCTCGGCAGCGTCCGCGACCGGCGTGAAATCGACGGGTTGCCCGGCAACGGTCACCCGCGCGCGGGGCGCGTCGGGATTCTTGCCGGTGTTCCCGTACCGACGTCGGATGCGCCGGATTCGCGCGTCCTGTTCGTCCTCCGGATCGTCGGGAAGCAGTTCGGCGGAGGTCAGTCCCACCGCCGGTTCGGCCTCCGTCACGACCTCCTCGTTCTCCGCGTCGCCGTAGCGACGGCAGGAAACGTGGCGCATATTCAAGCACAGGCGGCGCTGCCGGCCCGCATCGATCCGAGTCGCCTCGGAAAGCGCCAGGCAGCGGAACGATGGCGACGGACGCAAATCCCCCGCGCCGTCCCGGGCGTTGATCGGGACGGGCGCTCCGTCTTCCTGTTCAGACTCGCGTCCCAGGAACGGGCAGACATCCACCTGCGGTGAGTGCGACGGTTGTGCGGAGTTCTCGACCACGGCCCTCTCCCCCGCGCCGGCTTGCGACCGGCCCAGCCGATCAGCCGCACGACGGCGTCCGGCCCCCGGCGGTGCGATCGGTTCTGTCTGAACGTACGGGGAGACCCGGCACGGCCCTATCGGGGATAGGCGCAGCCCCCCTTGGGGAATCCCTGATTCCGGTCGTCGCCGTGCAGGCCGCCATCCGGCTGCATCCGCCCACCCCCATTCCACCCCACCCCCGCCGAATCTCGCCCTACCGCGCCAGCCGGCGCAGCCCAGCGCTCGCCATGTCCCCGGCCCCGACCAGCAGGAAGTAGACGAGCAGGATCAGTGCCACATCCGTGAATTGGAAGAAGCTCATGCTCAGCCGGAACTCCCGGCCCAGACCGCTCGCCGCCACGAACCCCACCACGATCGTCGTGCGCATGATCACCTCCCAGCGATAGAGCACGTAGGTCAGCATCTTGGGCGCCGCCTGTGGCAGCACCCCGTACAGCAGCCGCTGTCGCGTCCCCGCCCCGCTCGACGCCAATGCGCGCATCGGTGCTGGATCCAAGTCCTCCACCACCTCCGCCGACAGCTTCCCCACGATCCCGAAGTTGTGTATCGCCAGCGCAATCGCCCCCGCCACGATGCCCGGTTGCACGACGAAAATGATGATCAACGCCCACACCAACTCCGGCACCGCCCGCGCGAAGACATAGATCGTGCGTATCACCAGATAGGACGCCCAGCGCAGAGCCGGTGCCGCCGCCGCGCGCCACGTGTTGCCGGCCCCGCTGGGCCGCACGGCGCCCCGCGGCCGGACCGCCAACGGCGCCGTCAGCGCCATCCCCACCGTCGCGATCGTGATCGCCAGCACGCTCATTACCAGCGTGTCGTACGCCAACGCCAGCGCATCGCCCCAGCGTCCCGCCTCCAAGAAGGCCGGCGTCGCCGGGCCGTCGCGCAGCCCTGCCAGCTCCAGCACGAAGCGCCAGCCGTCGCCAACCGTCCCCACACGAAACAGGTCACTGACCGCCTGCCACTCGTCGATCAGGATGTAGCCCCACGACGCCACGAACAGGCCCGCCGCCAGCACCAGCGTGCCGCCAACGATCCCCACCGGCCGCAGCGCCTTCACGACGTCACCCCCTGCCCACGATGCACCCCCAGCACCAGCCGTCGGCGCAGCTGCGTGCTCCACAGCTCCACCAGCGCGATCAGGCCAAACAGCACGAACAAGAAGGTGGCGGCGCGTTCGTAGTTGAGGTCATTCAGCGACAGCTGGATCTGGAAGCCCAGCCCGCTCAGCCCCACGAAGCCCATGATCGCCGCCGACCGCAGTCCGCACTCGAAGCGGTAGAACGTATAGCTCGCCAAGTCCGCCACCGCGCTGGGCAATCGTCCGTAGACCAGCACCACCGACTCGCCCGCCCCGCCCGTCCGCAACGCCCGCAGCGGCGCCTCCGGCACGTCCACCAGGAAGTCGGCGTAAATCCGGCCCAAGATGCCCGCGTACGGGATCGCCAGCGCGAAGATCGCCGCGAACGGCGAGAGCCCAATCGCCGCGACGAACAACCACGCCCAGACCAACTCATGCACGGCCCGCAGCAGGCTCAGGACCGTCCGACTCACGCTCACGCCCCACAGCCGCGCCCGGCGATGCCGCACCAGCGTCCCCGAGGCCAGCAGCGCCAGCGGTACCGCCATTATCAGCGCGACCGACAAGCCCGCCACCGCGTATACCACGGTGATCCAGGCCGCCTTCGCCGCCTGCCCCAGCGTCTCCCCCGACAGGTCCGGCTGCGCGAATCCAGACACCAGATCGCCCAGTGCCGCCCAGCCGCCGCCGTGGATCAGCCCGCTCGTCCAATCCGCCGATAGCACGCTCCACAGCACCGCGCCGATCAAGATCACGCTCAGCGCGTGACGACCGTTCAGCCGTCGGCGCAGGCTGGCCAGCGCTCCGCCCTTGCCAGGCGTCGGCAGCGACCATGGAGCCGGCCCCGCCATCCCTAACGCGCCTCCGGCGGCCGGACCATCGATTGCCCACCCGCCCGATCCCGCCTGCGCCCGTCGGATGCGGCCGGCCCAGCGTCGTCGATCTCGTACAGCGCCTCCAAGTCGGCCGGCGCGACATCCCGGCTGGGCCGGTCGAACAGCAGCGCCCCGTCGCGCAGCGCCACAATGCGATCGAAGTACTGCAGCGCCAGCGGCACCGCGTGCATGCTCGCCACCAGCGTGCGATCCGTTCCCGCCACCTCCACCAGCAGCCGCACCATCGCCTCCGCCCGCGTCGGGTCCAGCGACGACACCGGCTCATCGGCCAGGATCGCCCGCGGCGCCTGCACCAGCAGTCGCGCCAGCGCCACCCGCTGCTGCTCCCCGCCCGACAGATTCGCCGTTCGCTCGAAGATCTTGTCTTCGATACCAACACGTCGCAGCGCCTCGCGCGCCCGCTCGCTCTCTTGCGGCACGATGAGCGACAGCAGCGACCGCCACAGGCTCCACTCCCGCAGCCGCCCGGCCAGCACGTTGTGCACCACTGCTAGGCTCGGCACCAGATCGAACTGTTGGTGCATGATCCCCACCGCCGCCGCCCGACGCCGCACATCCGCCAACTCCCGGACGCTCAGCCCCCCCACGCGCACCGTCCCGGACGTGGGCGCATGAATGCCCGCCATCAGGTACAGAAACGTCGTCTTGCCCGCCCCGCTCGGCCCCACCACCGCCACCCGCTGCCCGGCCTGCACCGTTAGGTCCAGCGGCGCCAGCGCCTCCACATCGCCGAAGCGCATCCCCGCCCCACGCAGCTCGAACGCCGAGCTTGGCACCGGCTACTCCCCCTGCAGAATGCCGAGGCCCCGCGCCACGTCTCGGATCGCGTCGTAGTTGGCGTCCTCGGTCGCTACGAAGCGGTCCGTCGTGAAAATCTCCAACAGCTCCGCCACCTCCGAGCTCTGCGCCGGCCGCAGCCGCAGCAGCGCCCCCTCGATCGACGCCCTCGTGCCTGCCCCGTAGCGCGCGTCCAAATTGCCCTGCACCACAAAGTGGTAGTCGAAGTACGGCGGCGTGCGGAAGAACGCCACGACCGTGCTGGGATCGGCATCCCCGTTCGCGACCGCCCGATCCCACACCGCCTCATTCAGCGCCCCCGCGTCGAACGCGCCGGACGCCACCAGCGCCAACGTGCGATCGTGCGAGCCCGAGAAGTTGGGCAGCCCGTCCATGTCCTGATCGGCGTCGATCCCCGCCTCGGCCAGGAAGAAGCGCGGCATCAGGTGACCGGACGTGGAGCTCTCGCTGCCGAACGTGAAGGAGCGGTCGCGCAGGTCCGCCAGCGACCTCACCTCCTCCGCCAACGCCGCCCGCACGATGAACACCGAGTGGAACGCCGCATCGCGTGGCCGCTGCGCGATCGCGACCGCCGCGTCCGCGCGTTCACGCGCCTGCACCCCGGTCAGCCCACCGAACCAGCCCACTTGCACATCGTCGCGCGCGAATGCGGTCACGATCGCCGCATAGTCCGTCGACGACCGGTACTCCACCTCCAGCCCGGTCTCGTCCGAGAGGTAATCCGCGAGCAGGTTGAACTGGCGCTCCAGCGTGGAGACATCTTGATCCGGAATCCCACCAATGAACAAGGTGGGCCGATCGTCGGCGTCATCTCCTCCGCAGGCAGCCGCCACCAGCGCGACCACCGCGAGCGTCAGCATCAACCAGCGCGCGCGCCAAGGCGCACCTGGGATGCCCATGATGCAGGGTCCTAACCCGGCCGCGCCAAGCGGCCGGAGAATCAATCGCGTTTCATGGCTCGCCCGCCCCAACGCCCGGTCCGCGGTGGCGTGAAGACTGGGGGTCGTGCTCCCGCGCGCTCACCCTGAGCCGCGAGCAGCATATCCGCTCGAATCCCAGCCCCGCGCGCCCCTCGCCCTCCTTGGGGCGGAGCGCCTACAACGCGGGCGGCACCGGCGCGTACTTGCCCAGCGGCGGCGTGATCCCCGCCAGCTCCCGCACGTACTGCTTCGCGCTCTCAAAGTCGTAACCGCGCATCGTCATCATCTTCTGCGCCGACAACGACCCCTCCGCGTGCAGCGCCAGCACCGCCTTGTGCCCGCCCATGGCGTCCGCTCCCAAGTCGCGAATCAGATTCCACAGCCGCAGCCGCTCCTGGCCGTCGTCCCCGTGTCCCGACGCCAGGTACTTGTCGAACGCGCCGTGCAGATCCTCGTGCCGGTAGTCCGCCTCCATCGGCGCCGTCGAAACGATCGCGCCGCTGATGTCCAACAGATGCTTGACCAGATCGTGGTACTTACTGGCGAACGTGTACTTGCCCACGTTCGTGATCGTCTCGTTCGGGATCGCCACCCCGTCGCGCACCTCGCACGACACCGCCGCCGCATGAATGAACGCATCGATCGAACTCGCCGTGATCGCGAACTCGAACAGCTTGTCCTGGATGTGCCCCGCCTTCTCAATCCCCAGATACTCCGCCGCCAGCGCCGCCGCCCCCGCCAGAATCTCCAGCGTCGGCTTCTTGTAACACATCGCGCTGTAGCGCTGCCACAACCCCAGCGCGTACGCGATCGGCCCCGCCAGCTCGTTCTCCCCGTTCTGAAACACCCGGTTGTGCGGTACGAACACATCGTCGAACCACACGAAGCACTCCCCCCCGATCCCCTCATACGCCAGCGGATGATCGAACCGCGACACATCGTCGTAGTCCCAGCGCTCCACCATCCGCACGCCCGGCGCATTCGGCGGCACCATGCACGCGATCGAGTATTCCGGCTCGTCGTCCCGCATCCGTTTCGTCGGCAGCACGATCAACTGATCGGCGAAGCCCGCGCCCGTGATGTGCGCCTTCATCCCCCGAATCACGATCCCATCCGCGTTCTCATCCACCTTGCGCACGTACAGATCCGGATCGCCCTGCTGCGACGGGTGCAGCGAGCGGTCCCCCTTCGTGTCCGACATCACGATCGACATCGTGTGGTTGTTCTGCCGCGCCTCGCGGAACGCCGTCTCAATGTTCTCGTAGTACTGCGGGTTGTGTTTCGCCAGCTCCGGCGCCACCCAGCGCAGCGACAAGATCGCGTCCGACCCGAACGACGGCCCCCCGTAGCGCATCCCGAAGTCGATCGCCCGTGCCCGCGCCAGCAGATCCTCCGCGTTGCGCGGCGCAACCATGAAGCGGTCTACCTCCTCGCCCGTCTCCGGATCCTCCTGCACGAAGATCTCCCGGCGCTCGTCGTGGAAGGCTGAGAACGCGTCCGCCTGCTTCGCCGCCCGCGCCCGCGTTCGCGGGTGCGTCGTCAGATCGTCAATCAGCTCCCCGCCGCTGTAAACACGGCGGCCGTCGCGCAAGGACTCCAAGTACTGCTCAGGTGTGCGAAAGGTCATCGGTCGGCTCCTCATCATCGCTGCGGGCCAGCTGGCGGCCACAGACTAGCCGCCCGGGCGACATCCCACGACCGTTGCCAATGGGGATTCGTCCTACCCGACGCTAGGACTCTTCCGGAGGTCGAATGGCCCAGTCCGGCCGACGATCGTGCTAGGTCGATAGCCAGGGAGCCGCGCCGTGGACCCACAGATCACACCCAACCGACGCGCACTGTCGCTCTCGTTGGCGCACGCCCGGACGGCCGCAGCGGAGCGAAATTGGCCCGCCCTGCGCCTGCACGCCCGCGGCGCCATGGCGCTCCACCCGAACCACCCGCTTGCCAGTCGGCTGCTGCAGATCGCCGTCGCGCGCCTCCAGAACCCCCTCCTCGCCACCCCGACCACCGACCCCCCCGCGGTCGCTGGACCGGCTGCCCGCCGCGACGATCCCCACACCAGCCCGCTCGAGATCTTCCTCCGGCGCGTCGTCGATCACGACCTCCAACCCCTCAACGATTCCGCCTCCCGCCTCCTCGCGATCGAGGATCAGGACGGCTTCTCCTCCCACCGCCTCACCGGCATCCTGGAACAGGATCCCGTCCTGGCCGCCAAAATGCTGCGACTCGCCAACTCGGCGTTTCAGCCGTCTCTCGCGCGCGTTCGCAACCTGCGCGACGCCGTCATTCGGCTGGGCCTGGAGACCGTTCGGTCCGCCGCCCTCGGCGCCTGCCTGCGTGAGACCCTGGGCGAAGGCAACGTCCTGGATGAGCGCATCTTCTGGCGTCACTCCGCCGCCATCGCCGTCCTCACGCGCCTCCTGGCCGAGTCCCGCCGCGACCCCGGCGACGAAGCCTTCACCGCCGGCCTGCTGCACAACATTGGCCTGCTGGCGCTCGATCAGCTCGCGCCGCAGGACCTGCGCCGCGCCATCGCCCTCGCCGCGAGCGCGGCGAATCCCTCTGCGTCGCCGAGCGGGAAGTCTTCGGCTTCACCGATGCCGCCCTCGGCGCCGTCATCGCCGACCGCTGGGCCCTCCCGCCCGCCGTCGCATTGGCCGCGGCCGCCGGCGACAACGCGGGCGCCGGCGGCCTCGTGCTCCCGGGCGTCGCCGAGCTCGTGATGCACGCCCGCACCTTCACCCGCTCGCGCGGCCTCGCGGACGGCGTCGGCGAAGGCGCCGCTGGCGAGCTGCCCGCCGCCTGGGGCAGCGCGCCGCTCTCGTCCGCCCTCATCGGGTTCGGCGGCACGGACGGCGTCCTGGACCGTGCCGACGGCTTCCTGCGCGCCACCGCCGCCTAACGCACTCGCCCGTAGTCCAACCACCACCGGCCACCCCAAGACCTAGCCCTCGAAGAAGTACGACGTCCCGTACTTCTCGCCGATCTCCACAATCCGCTCCGGCGTCTCGCCCAACTCGCGGAACAGCCCCTCAATCCCCGCCGGCGCAAACCAGAACAGCAGCTCCGCCTCCACCGCGCCGTCGTTCCGGAAGCGATGCTTCAACCCCTTCGGCACATTCACGAAGCTCCCCGCCCCCACCCGGACCTCTTCCGCCCCCACCAGAAAGACCAGCTCCCCCCGGATTAAATAGAACGCCTCCTCCTCGCGCGTGTGTACGTGCGCCGGTGGCCCCCCGCCCGGCGGCACAATGGCATGCGTCAGGAAGTACCCCGCGTCCGTCTCCGCGCCGCTGGCCAGAGTCGCGTAGATATCCCCGCCCGCCCCCGTCGGGACCGCCTCCCGATCCTCCGGCCGCACGATCGTTGCCTTGCGAATCGCAGTCATCGCCGTCCTCCTCGCGTTCTGGCGGCCATGTCGGCGAACCATTCTGGCGCGCCGCCGTTGGCAGCCCATTCTGGCGCGCTGCCGTTGGCAGCCAATGTGTGCTATCTCACCTCGATGCCGGCGCAGGCGAGCTCAGCCCGACGCGCCCGCTTCCGACTCAGCCGCGTCCGATGCACAATTCGCCGTGCCGCAGTACTCCCCGTAGGTCGTTCCGTCCCGTGCCTGTGTCGCCCCCGCCGGCGGGCCGATAATCGACGGCCGCGGCGCGTTCATCTCCGCCGCCGACGCGTACCCCAGCGTGCGCGCCAGCGCATCCCCGCCCACCTGATCCCAAGCGCCCCCGCCGGGCCCCATGAAGTCGGCCCCGCCCGACGCGCCCAACCCGACCAACCCGACTGACGCCGTATCCGTCGCCTCGGCCCCCCGCCCGATCCGGGCCTCGTTCGTGCCTGGATTGAACCAACCTTGAATGCGGATGCGGCTCGCCGACACCCCCGTCTCGATATCCGTGCAGCCCAACTCGTCGCAGATCAAGCGGTCATTGATCTGCACCGGCGTCGCCGGATCGATCGTTGCCGGCCCCGTCTGCGTCCGTGCCGACACCTCCGCCCACCAGGCAAAACTCGACAGCCGCGCCACCTCATTCGCCTCCGCCGCCCCCTCGCTGACGCCCCCGATCGACGCCCCCTCCCGGCCCCGCGCGATCACCGGCGCAACCCGGCCCGACCGGCTCGGATCGAACCAGCCTTGCAGCGCGATCACATGCACCGAGAGCCCGCTCGCCACATCCTCACACCGGCTCGTGTCGCACACCACCGCCCGACCATCCCGCGCCGCGTCCACCGCCACCGTCTGCGGCCGCAGCGCCTCTTGCACCGGGTCCCCCGCCGCCACGACTTCCGCCGCCGCCTCCGCTGCTCGCTCCGCGCGCAGCACCCCCAACGCCGCATCCCCGCCGGCCGCGAAGCCCGCTACATACGACTGGTCCCTATCATTCGCGCTCGGTCCGTTGCTGAAAACGCCCGCCCACAGCCCCAGCGCCACCACCAGCCCCGCCCCCGCCATGCCCATCCCCAGCCCCATCCCCGCACCCAGCAGGCGCCGACGCGTCAGCCCGCCCCACCCCCGGCCGGGTCCGCCCAGCTTCTCCTCGTACGACTCCACCCCGTGCACCCGCATGACGCCTGCCCCACCCACCCGTCCGAACTACGCCCGTCCCAACCAGGCTAGCCGACCCCACCCCCATCGCGCCCGCCCACCCCACCGCGAATCGCCCCGCCGCCTCGCTCTCCCGCCCCGCCCCCGCCTGGCTACGACTCCACCGCATCGCAATCGAACAGCGCCGCGAACCGCGCATCCCCCCGCAGCGACTCCAGCTCCGCGTCCCCGCACGCATGAGCGACATCCGACGACCCAAGTTCGACCGCGCGCCCCAGCGCCGCGAACGCCTCATCCCGCCGCCCAAGCTGCGCCAGCGCACCCCCCCGGTTGTAGTGCGTGTCGGGGCTGTCGGGGCTGTCGGGGCGCAACTCCAGGCAGCGGTCATAGGCAGCGAGTTCCTCGTCGTGCCGTCCGAGTTCCCCCAGCGCGCAACCACGATCCGCGCCGCAGGTAGACTCTCGCCCAACGGAGGATCACATGCGTATTCACCTGCTCAGCGTCTTGCTCGGTATCACCGCGACCCTGCTCGCCGGCGTCATGTTCTGGCCCAATGCGGCCCCACCACCCACGCCCAGACCGACGTGGTGTTGCAACTCGACGCGGAGTGGAACAACGTCGTCTACAACGGCGAGGCCCTTCCGGTCGAGCAGGCGCTCAACGACGCATTGAACGACGCGCTGAGTGTCTGGCGCTGGCGCTCGGTTACCGCGACCTGGACGCGCGGCGCGCCGGACCTACTCAACTCCCTCGGTGTGCTCGACCCGGGCGCCGTCGTCTGGCTCCGCGCGGGGGCAGCGGGTCCGTGGACTCAGATTGGGGCGGCGCAGCAAGGCGCGGATGGCCCCGCCGGGCTGGCCTGTTGGGACCTCAACGGTGATGGGGTGTTCGACCCGGCGGTGGAGGACCGCAACGGCGATGGCGTCGCGGACGCCCTCGACTGTCGTGGGGAACCCGGCCTCCCCGGCCGCGCCTGCTGGGACTCGAACGCCAACGGGCTGCCCGACCCCAATGAGGACATCACCGGCGACGGCACCGCCAACGCCCTGGACTGCCAGGGCGAAGACGCCGACATCGCGAGCGTGTTCCTCACGACGGCCCTGGTGGACGTTGTCCGAATCACCGCGATCAGCACCGGGACGAATAATTTCATCTCAGCGATCGCGGTCTGCCCGCCGAACACCGTGCTCGTCGGCGGGGGGGGGGTGACCGCAAGCCCCGCACTCTCGGTTGATCACATCTTCAGTTCCCACCCGAGCACGAACGGCGCCCACAGCTGGGCCGCCGGCGCGAAAACGAAGGCCGGCGAAACCATTCAGGTCGAGGCACACGCACTCTGCGCATCCCGCGGCTTCGTCCTCGGCGGGGTGCCCTGAGTCGGGTCGCCACCAGCTCCCAGGGCAGCCAGGAGCAGCGGTAGCGCACCGTCTCCGCGCTCGAAGCCACTTCAGTCTTCACGGGCCGAGCCCAGCGCAATCCCCAACCGCAGTGGGAGCAGCGCCCGAGGACAGGCGCCGTCGTCAGCGCCACGACGCCGCCGCCAATCACGGCCGCGATAACGGGCAGATACCGAACGGCGCGCTTGACTCCCGCGTCCCAGCTCATAGGCGCGAGAGGCGTCCGTCCCGACGCCAAACGGTCGTTCCCGGAGGTGATTGCTGAGCGCGCACCGGTGGCATCCGGCGCGACAACGCGGGGGGTGGTAGCCCCAACGGGATTCGAACCCGTGCTACCAGCTTGAAAGGCTGGCGTCCTAGGCCTCTAGACGATAGGGCCCCGCAGTCCAGCCCCCAGCCTACCGCCCCGCCCCCGCGCGGACACAGCCCACCGCACACCAGCCAACACAGCCAGCCCCGCCCACACCCCCCCAATCCGCTACCGTCCTCACGGGAGAACGCCATGCAGGTCGCCGTCCTGGGCCTTGGCCGCTTTGGCCGACAACTCTGCCTCACCCTGGCCGAACTCGGCCACGACGTCCTCGCCATCGACAACAACGCCGCCGAAGTGCAACTCCTGGCCGACCACGTCTCCCGTGCCGCCACCGCCGACATCAGCGACCTCGACGCCCTGCGCGAACTCGGCCTCGCCGGCGTGGACATCGGCGTCGTCGCCACCGCCCAAATCGAAGCCAGCGTCCTCGGTGCCATGAACCTCATCTCGCTCGAAGTCGGCGTCGTCTTCGCCAAATCCAGCAGCGAGCGCCACGCCACCATCCTCCGCTCTATCGGCGTCCATCGCGTCGTCCAGCCCGAGGCCGACGGCGGCGAGCGCCTCGCCCACCTCCTCCTCGCCCGCACCGCCCAGGACTACCTCACCCTCAACACCGACTACGGCATCGGCGTCTACGCCCCGCCCGAACCCCTCCAAGGCAAGCGCCTCGACGACATCCCCCAAGTCGGCACCCGCCGCCTCCTCATGGTCGTGCGCGGGCCCGAAGTCCAACTCAACCCCGTCCGCTCCCAACTGATCCAACCCAGCGACCTCCTCGTCTTCGCCGGCTCCGACGCCGACCTCGCCCAAGGCCTCTAACCGCCCGACCGCGCACATCCATCACGCCGCCGCCAGTTTCGAGGCCGCCTTGGCCCACCAGGCCCCGCTTCGCTGGCGCCGGGTGGGCGCCCGTCTGGCACCGGACCACCACGTGCTCCAGCGTCTCACCCACCCCGCCGCGCTCCCCCACGGCGACTGCCGTCTGGACCACGTCATGTTTCAGGCCAACGGCGCCCCCGTCCTGATCGACTGGCAGCTCACCTGACGGCCGCGCTCCTCACCCACTAGCACCAGCCGTTGCTCGCCGGCGGCGTCCGCGACTCCCCCTCTAATCCGTGTCGACTCGACGTCCGCCTCGCCACCGCCTGGCTGTCGCTGGTCATCGTCGACCCGCGCCCCGGCCCTGCACGACGTCTTCTTCGAGCGCATCGAGACCGCCCTCGAACTGAGCGACCTCAACGCCCTCCCCCACGAACGGGGCGAGCCACCCCTTCCCGTGAAGCAACGGGCCCCCCATTCCTGCGGGCCCCCCTCCCGTTAAACAACGTCGCCCCCATTGCTGGGGGCCCCCCTCCCGTTAAACAACGAGGGCCCCCCATTGCTGGGGGGCCCCCTTCCGTGAAACAACGAGGGCCCCCCATTGCTGGGGGGCCCTCGATCAGTGCTTGGTAGCGGGAGCAGGATTCGAACCTGCGACCTTCGGGTTATGAGCCCGACGAGCTACCGCTGCTCCATCCCGCACCGATGGCTGAATGGTGTGTGGCGACCGCGTTGGCCCTCCGAATCGGCGAACCGCTTCGGAGGAATTCCCGACCATCTGAGGAACATCACACTGCTGAGGCCGAAGAGCAGGTCAAGCCCTCGACCATTAGTACGGCTCTGCTGCATCCGTTGCCGGACTTCCACATGCCGCCTATCTAACGGGTGATCTTCCCGTGGTCTTACCCGGTTAAACCGGTGGGAGCGCTCATCTTGGAGTGGGCTTCGCGCTTAGATGCTTTCAGCGCTTCTCCTGTCCGGACATAGCTACCCAGCGGTGGGGGTTGGCCCCCCAACTGGTGCACCAGCGGTCCGTCCACCCCGGTCCTCTCGTACTAGGGGCAGATCTCCTCAACGCTCCAACGCTCACAGAGGATAGAGACCGAACTGTCTCACGACGTTCTGAACCCAGCTCGCGTGCCGCTTTAATG
>QGNQ01000012.1 GCA_003228175.2 Chloroflexota bacterium | reverse complement strand
TCGCCGCAGATCGCCCAGACCGGCTCCGACTGCGCGAACTGCGCGCCAATCGCCGCCGGCACCTCGTAGCCCATCGTGCCCAAGCCGCCGCTCGTCACCCACTGCCGCGGGCGCTGGAACGGGTAATACTGCGCGGCCCACATCTGGTGCTGGCCCACCCCCGTCACGATCGTCGCCGCGCCCTTCGTCTCGTCCCCGATCGCCCGCACCAGCCAGGTCCCCGTCAACTCCGACTCCTCGCCGAAGTACTCCGTGGGGTGCTCCGCCTTGAGCGCGTCGATCCAGCCCCGCCACTGCGGATGCGAGGCCGGCTCCACCAGCGGCGTCAGCATCCGCAGCGTCTCGGCCACATCGCCCTGCACCGGCGCGTGCGTCTCGAAGTTCTTGCCCAGCTCTGCCGGATCGATGTCGATATGCACGATCTTCGCGCCCGGGTTGAACGCGTTGAAACGCCCCATCGCCCGGTCGTCGAAGCGCATCCCCATCCCGATCACGACGTCCGCCTCATCGGCCGCCAGGTTGCAGTAGTAGTGCCCGTGCATGCCCAGGAAGCCGTACGACAGCGGATGCGCGTTCGGGATCGCCGAGATGCCCAGCAGCGTCGTGATCACGGGCACGTCCGCCTTCTCAGCGAACGTCCGCAACTCCTCCGCCGCGCCCGACATGATCACGCCATGCCCGGCCAGAATCACCGGCTTCTCGGCCGCATTGATCAGCGCCGCTGCGCGCTCCACTTCCATCGGCAACGGCCGATTCACAACCGGGTAGCCGCGCAAGTGCACGTCCTCCGGGTAGCCCTCCCACTCCGCCGTCTCAATGAACACATCCTTGGGAATGTCCACCAGCACCGGGCCCTTGCGCCCCGTCGACGCGATGTGGAACGCCTCTTTGACGGCCTGTGCCACCTCACTGGCGCGCATCACCAGGTAGTTGTGCTTCGTGATCGGCAGTGTGATCCCCGTGATGTCGGCCTCCTGGAAGCCGTCCCGGCCCAGCAGGTCCCGCGCCACGTTGCCGGTGAGCACCACCATCGGCACGGAGTCCATGTAGGCCGTGCAGATCCCCGTCACCAGATTCGTCGCGCCCGGGCCCGACGTCGCCAGGCAGACGCCCGTCTTGCCGCTCACCCGCGCATAGGCGTCCGCCGCGTGCGCCGCCGACTGCTCATGACGCACGAGCACATGCTGAATCTCCGGGTACTGCACGAACGTGTCGTAAAGCGGCAGTACGACGCCGCCGGGGTAGCCGAACAGCGTCTCCACGCCCTCGGCCTTCAAACACTCCAGCAGAATCTGGGCGCCTGTCAGTTTCATCGTCCTGTCTCCCCTTCGCCCGCGGCGACCGGCCATTCACCGATCCCCCCACACACACACCCCGCACAAACAAAAACGCCGGTCGCGATGACCGGCGTTGCGTTCCGCTGTGCTGGACGACGACTACTCGTCGCCGCCCCCAACGGAACGCACTGCTACGACTACCACCGCCAAGGCCACCACCAGGAAAATCAGTCGCCGCATGTCTGCACTCCGTCCATTGCCATTCACCATAGCTCACCGCCCCTCGACCCGTGAAGCACCATCGCGTTAACGCACTGTTGCCCCCCCTGCTCACGATGCCCCGGCCGGAGCCCCTCGTCCCCTCGCTCTCCCTGCCGCCCGACGCGCAGCGTAGTCAAACGCCGGCGCCAGCGGTCCCAGCCGCCGCCGCAACGCCGGATAGCCCGACTCCCCCCGCACGATCCGGCACAGCGCCCCTCGGAACCAGCCCCACCGGCGCATGATCTGTGCGTACGCCCAGGGGTGGTCGTGCAGCAGATCGCTCAGCTGCTGCGCCACCGCCAACTCCTCACCCATCGTGCGCTCCACCTCCGCCGCGTACGGCTCCAGGTCACTGGCCTCCCCGGCCAGCACCGCCGACACCGCCGCCGCCGCCATGCGCCCGGAGCGAAACGCGTTGCCGATCCCCTCCCCAGAGAGCGGATCGACCAACCCGGCCGCGTCTCCCACCAGCGCCACCCGCCCCACCACCAAGGGACTGCCGGCCTCGCGGTAGGGCAGTCGGTAGCCCCGATGCCCGCTCAACTCGCTCGGCTGGAAACGCTCCGCGGTCCCGTAGCGGTCCAGCTCCGTGCGCAACGTCGGCCCCATCGATAGCCAGCCCCCCACGCCCACGTTGCAATGATCCCCCTTCGGAAAGACCCAGCCGTAGCCCCCCGGCATGCGGCCCAACTCCAGGCCCAGCGCGTCGCCCCAGCCCGCCGGGACATCGGGCGTGTTCGCCTCCAGCGCGACCGCGCTGCGCATCACCGGCAGCCCCAGCGACTGCCGGCAGATCCCATTCACCCCATCCGCCGCGACCAGCGCCGTCGCCCTCGCCACCTCCCCGCCCGCGAACCGAACACACACGCCCAACGCCTCCGGCACCACCTCCAGCACCCGTCGCCCGTCCTGGAACACGGCTCCCGCGCCCGACGCCTGCTCCGCCAGATACGCATCCAACCGCGTGCGCTGCGTCATGTGCACCAGCGGCGCATCATGGCGGTGCGCGAACTCCCAGTCACCGCGGTAGCGCAGCCGGAAGCGGTACAGCGTCCGCTCGATCACCGGCTCCAGCGAAAACGGCACATGCGCCATCGCGCTCAGCAGCACGCCGCCCCCGCACGGTTTGTCGCGCGGAAACGACGCCCGATCGACCAGCAGCACCGACGCCCCCGCCGACGCCAGGTCATACGCCGCCAGCGACCCGCCCGGCCCCGCCCCCACCACGATGCAGTCGTACTTCATCGGACCGCCCTATCGCGCATCATCGGCTGGGGCTGATTCCACGCGAACCGCCCTTCGCGATCGCTGCCACCGATCGACGCCGGCCTTCACGCCCGACAGCATCGGCGCCGTGAAGCAGAAGACGATCGCCTCCACCGGCAGATCGAACGCGATCGCCAGAAACGGCAACGGCGCCGCCACCAGCACGATCCCCAGCTCCGCGATCCGGAACAGCAGGAACGCCACCGTCCCGCCGGCCATCGTGATCCCAAACTGCCAGGGCAGGAACGCCCCCGCCGCGCCCATCGCCGTGGCCGCCCCGCGTCCCCCGTCGAAGCCCAGCCAGACCGGGAACATGTGCCCCACAATAACCACGTAGCCGCAGGCCATCCACCAGCCCACCGGCAACTCCAGCCAGCGTGCCAAGGACACCGCCAGCAGCCCCTTGCCCACATCGCCCAGCAGCGCCATATGCCCCCAGAACCAGCCCGCCCCCTCCCGCAGCGCGTTGCCGGACCCCACATTGCGGTCTCCCACCCGACGCAGATCCTGGCCGCCGCTGCGCCAATAGAAGATCAGCCAGCTCAGCGGGATCGCCCCAATGAAGTAGGCCAGCGCCACCGCGAGCGCTTCCGTCATGCAGCGCCTCGATCATGAAGCACTGGGCCCCACCGAGCGGCTCCCCGCCGGCAGCCGCTAGGCCCCAACCAGGTTCGCGGCCGGAATCGGCGTCACCCAATGGCTGTACTGCGGCAGGCGGCCCAGAATCGCGTCGAAGAACAGCGTCTGCAACTGCGCCGACACCTCCCCGATGCCGCCCCCATTGATCGCACGGTGGTCGATCTCCAAAATCGGCGTCACGTGCGCCGCCGTGCCCGTCATGAACACCTCGTCCGTGATGTAAAGCTCGCTGCGGTCGATGGTGCGCTCCACGGTCTGCAGACCCAGCTCCTTCTCGGCCAGCTCGATCACCGTCGCGCGCGTGATCCCCACCAAGATATTGTCGGCGCTGGGCGGCGTGATCAGTGTGCCGTCCTGCACCATGAAAATGTTCTCGCCGCTGCCTTCCGCGACATGTCCGTCATGGTTGAGCATGATCGCTTCGTCGTAGCCGTTGTGGTGCGCCTCCGTCTTCGCCAGCGCGTTGTTGATGTACACCCCGTTCACCTTCGCGCGCACCGGGATCGACGCGTCGTCCGCCCGGCGCCACGTCGACGTGCAGCAGCGAATGCCCGCATCCAGATCCAGATAGGCGCCAAACGGCGCGCAGTAGATCAACAAGTCGTCTTCGACGTCGTGCAGCCGAACGCCCAGCACCTCCTGCGACTTGTACACCATGGGCCGGACGTAGAGGTCCTCCTGGAAGCCGCTCTTGGCGACCAGCTCCTCCGTCATCGCGATCAGCTCGTCCTCGCTGTAGCGCAGATCCATCATCAGCACGTGCGCCGACTTACGCAGCCGCGCGTAGTGCTCGCGGGTACGGAACAGGTACAGGATCTCCTGCTCGGCATTCCAGTTCGCGCGGATGCCCTCGAACACGGCCGTGCCGTAGTTGAAGGCATGCGTCATGAGGCCGATCTTGGCGTCGGCCAGCGGCATCATTTCGCCCCTGAGAAATGCGTACGGGGTACCGGACATAGGCGGGTCTCCTTCACAGCCGCGTCAGTATAAGCCCGACGCCCCTTCCCGCCGACCACGCGAGCCCGCCGACGCGACCCTTAGCCCTGACGCGGCTCCAGCCCCTGCGCCATCACCCGGAACAGCGACGATGCCATCGCCTCCGCTTCCGCCTGCGGGATCTCCATCGCGGCGGCGGTCAAGTGATCGAAGACCCCGTGCATCAGCGCCGCCACCGGCGCCGCAGCCAGCGTTGGGTTGAAGACGCCCAGCTCCTGCAGACGAAGCGCCATGTCGCGGATGAACGCATCCACTGAGGCCCCGATCTCCGCGTCCAGCGCCGCGATCTCCGGGTCATCGCGCTGCACGTGAATCTGCTCGAACAGCGCCATGCAGCTCGGGTGCTGCGCATGCCACTCCAAGATCTTGCGAAAGGCCCCCAGCAGGGCCAACTCCGCGGACCCCGCCTGCTCCATCTCCGCGTAGATCACATCCCGACGCTCAACCAGTGGCTCCTGCAGCAGCATTTGCCGCAGCATCGCCATATACAGCGGCCGCTTGCCCGGGAAGTGGAAAAAGATCCCGCCGCGCGTCAGACCGGTCGCCTGCTCCAGGTCGCGCACGGTCGTCGCCTCGTAGCCCTTGGCGGCGAATATCGTCGCCGTCGCCTGCAAGATCTCGGCCTTCCGCGCCACCGTCTCGGCTTCGCTGAATTTGGCGGGCATCGCGCCTCTCCCGTGTCTCCCAGTCTATCGACACCGAACGATCGTTATCCAGGCTACACCCCCTCCTAGCCAGCGCAAACAAACCCTTGCCTTCATACCGGTCGTACGGTACGTGGCCATCAGGGCCTCCACCGCCGGACCCCCCCGCGCAGGTACCCCAGCGCAGGAACCCCATCGCACGAGCCCCAGCGCACGAACGGAGCCTCCAATGACCGCCCCATCACCCGCCCAAAGCGCAGCCCCCCTCGCCGGCCTGCTCTTGGTGGGCGGCACGATGGGCGACCGCTTCGGCCGCCGCCGCTTCCTCACTATGGGCATGGTCATCTTTGGGCTCGGGGCCGTCGGCGCAGCCCTCGCCGCGGACGCCACCACGCTGATCCTCATGCGCGGCGTCCAGGGCGTCGGCGCCGCCTTCGTGCTCCCGGCCACCCTCTCCATCGTCACCGATGTCTTCCCCCGCGAAGAGCGCGCCAAGGCGATCGGCATCTGGACCGGCGTCGGCGCCCTCGCCATCGCCGTGGGCCCCGTCGTCGGCGGCTTCCTCGTCGACCAACTCAACTGGAACGCCGTCTTCTGGATGCACATCCCCGTCGTCGTGCTGACCCTCGTGGGTCTGCGCATCGTGCCTGAGTCCCGCGACTCCCGATTCCTCGGCCTGGACCTGCCCGGCGCCGTGCTCGCCACCGGCGGCCTCCTGGCCCTCGTCTACGCCATCATTCAGGGCAACGAGTCCGGCTGGACCTCGCCGGAAATCGTCGCCGCCTTCCTCGTCGGCGCTGGCCTGCTGGCCGCCTTTGCCGCCGTCGAACTGCGCAGCGCCAGCCCCATGCTGCCCCTGCGCTTCTTCCGCCAGCGCGACTTCAACGGCGCCGTCATCGTCATCGGCCTCATCTTCTTCGCCATGATGGTGACATTCTTCTTCCTCACCCAGTTCTTCCAAATCGTGCAAGGCGAAAGCGCCTTCACCGCCGGCCTCTACATCCTGCCCACGGCTGGCATGATGATGGTGGGCGCACCGCTCAGCGGCCTGCTGGAGCACAAAGTCGGGCCCCGCATCCTCGTGGTCGCGGCTGGCGTCGCCGTCGTCTTCGGGCTCGTCTGGCTCAGCGGCGTCCAGGCCGACACCAGCTACGGCTACATCGCCATTGGCTTGGCCGCCTTCGGCTTCGGCGGCGGCATGGCCCTCGCCCCGCTGACCGACACGGTCATGGCCGCCGTGCCCGTCAACGACGCCGGCATCGGCTCCGCCGTCAACGACGTCAGCCGCGAGCTCGGCGCCGCCCTCGGCATCGCCATCGTCGGCAGCATCGTCAGCAGCATCTACTCGGGCAACGTCGAAGACTCGCTCAGCGGCGTCGTCGACGCGGAACTCGTCGAGACGGCCAGTGAGGGCATCGGCGTCGCCAGCGTCGCCGCCCAGTCCGTCCCCGCCGACATCGCCGCCACGGTCATCGCGGCCACCAACACCGCCTTCATCGACGCCTTCACCACCGGCCTCCTGATCAGAGCCGGCTTCATGGCCGCCGCCACCCTGGCCGCCGTCGTTCTGCTGCCCAACCGCATGCGCGAAACCCAGGCCGAGGAAGTCGCCGAGGCCATCACGACGGCCCCCGCCCTCGCCGCCGCGATGCAAAAGGAGGCGGCCGCATAGACCACGCAGGACCCTCACCGACACCCACTCGCATCCACACAACTGAACGGACCCCGTCATGAAGCAGCTCACCGACCGCGTCGCGATTCTCACCGGCGCCTCCCGCGGCATCGGCCCCGTTATCGCCAACCAGCTCGCCGAGCAGGGCGTGCATCTGGTGCTCGTCGCCCGCTCCGCCGACAAACTGCAGCGGGAAGCCGAACGCCTCAGCACCACCTACGGCATCCGCACCCTGCCCGTCACCGCCGACCTCAGCGACCCCAGTACTGCGCCTGGCGTCGTGCAGAGCGCCATCGCCGAGTTCGGCCGCGTCGACATCCTCATCAACAACGCCGGCGGCGGCGGCTTGGGGCCCTTTGCCGACGAGACGCCCGACGCCATCCTCGACACCCTGCGCCTCGACCTCGCCACGCCGGTCCTGTTGACCCGGGCCGTGCTGCCGCAGATGCAAGAGCGCGGCGAGGGGCACATCGTCCACGTCTCCTCCATCATCTCCAAAGTCGACGCCAAGTACGTCGTCAGCTACGCCGCCGCCAAGGCGGGGCTGACGCACTTCAGCCGCTCCCTGCGGGCCGAGCTGCGCGGCACCGGCATCTCCTCCTCCGCCGTCAGTCCCGGCATGGTTGGTGGCGCCGGCATGGCGCAGACCTGGATGGACGACTCCGGCATCAAGCCGCCCAAGCTCATGGGCAGCGTCAGCGCCAATCAGGTCGCCAGCGCCGTTCTCAAGGCGATCCGTAAGGACAAAGCGGAGGTACTCGTGGCCCCCCCCGGCTCCAAGCTGATGACGCTCTCGCCGGGCTTCGCCTCACGCATGTTCGGTCGCATCGGCGCCTGGGAGATGATGCGCAAGCTCAGCGAAGGCCCCACCGAGCCCCGCCCGGTTCAGAGCGCCCCCACCGAGAACCCCGCCGAGAACCCCGCCGCGTAGCCGCCCGACCACCCCTTCGCTGGCGAGCCAGTGGTCGATCCCGGTACGCTCCGTCCTGGCACCACAGCCGACCGCCCTCCGGGCCGGTCCGGTCGTGCCAGGACGGAGCGCTCGTGCCGGCAGCCAGATATCACGTGGGGGCCCTGCCCATCACTGTCGTCTCCGACGGCCAGTCCTGGCAGGACGCCGGCGCCGTCCATGGCCTCGTGCCCCGCGTCATGTGGGAACGCGTCACCGACACCCTCAACGACCAGCACCAGATCCCGCTCGGCCTCAACTGCCTCCTGCTCGAATCCGACGGCAAGACCGTCCTCATCGAGACCGGGCAAGGCGACAAGGACGTCGAGCAGATTCGCTCCCGCGGCGGCGCCGTCGGCCACGGCCTCCTGCTCCAGGACCTCGCCGCCCTCGGCGTCGCCCCGGACGACGTCGACATCGTCATCAACACTCACCTGCACAACGACCACTGCGGCTGGAACACCCGCCACCTGGGCGGAGAGCTGCGCCCCACCTTCGCCAACGCGCGCTACGTCATCCAGGCGCGCGAATGGGACGTCGCCACCCACCCCAACGAGCGCACCCGCGCCACCTACCTCGCCGACAACCTGCGGCCGGTGGAATCCTCGGGGCAACTCGACCTCGTCGACGGCGAAACCCAGGTCACCTCCCAGATCACCGTCATCGAGACGCCCGGCCACACCGCCGACCACGCCTCCGTCCTGATCCGCGACGGCGGCGAGACCGCCATCTACATCGGCGACATCGCCCAGCACCGCGTGCAGCTGGAGCGCGTCGCCTGGATCAGCGCCTTCGACGTGCTGCCGCTCGTCAGCCTGGAGACCAAGAAGGCGTTCGTCCGCGACGCCATCGCGGGCAATCAGCTCATCTTCGCCGTGCACACACCGTTCCCCGGCGCCGGCCGCCTGACCCAACGCGACGGCAAGAATCACTTCGTCGATGAGGCGCCGCACGAAGTCGCCCCTCGCCCGCCCGCCCCGGACACCGCCCCGGCCACGGCCGGAGCCACCAGCCCCAACCCCAACCCCAACCCCAACCCCACCAGCGCAATTCATCAAGGAGGATCGTGATGCAAGCACCCGCCGGCGAAGAAGCCGCCTTCGAAGAGGGCCGCCGCAGGGCCGTCGCCGCCCGACGACGCATTCGCAACTTCACTTTCCAGAAGGAGATCGGCGACGACTGGATCGGCGAACTATCCGAGTCCGCCGAGACGCCGCCGCTCGATCAGGTCGACAACGTCTACCTGCTCCTGGGCTACAAAGACCGCATGCTCACCGTCCGCCTCCAGGAGGAGGAGCTCCTGGAGATCCCCACCCTCAGCGTCGACGCCGCCGCCCGCGACACCTCCGCCGCCGGCGGTCCCGCCAAGCAACTCGGACGCTGGCTCAAACCGGTGCTCAAGGGCCAGTGGGGCATCCAGCTCAAGAGCTGGACCCAGCACGGCCGCTTCGAGATGACCGCCACGCCTGAGAACACGGACGTCGCCCCCGGCAGCATGCGCTATCACCTGTTCGTGATTGGCACCGCGAGCAAGCTGCACGACCTGCCGGAGGACACCGCCTGGGCCCGCCGCGCGATCCCCCGCCGGGACCTCGTCAAGCTCATCGAGGCGCGCTACACGGAGTTCGACGTGGTCCTCAACGCCGCCCACGAGCGCTACATCATCGAGCTCGCCAAGGGCTAAGCCGCAGGAGCGCGCGCGACCGGGCAGCTCAGCCGGCCGCCTCCGCCACCCGACGCATGTCGTTGATCAGCGCCTCCGCAAGCGGAGCCGGCAGGACCGGGTTCCCCGCCGGGCGCCGCGCGGGCCGCGCGGGCCGCGGGGCGATGAACTGTCGGGCGAACTGCGGCACACTCACGAGATTCCTTCTCCCCCACCTACGATCCGGATCACTTCATTCTTCTTATCGCGACACCGCCGCCGGCGCACCCACCTGCAGACCGAGTTAACGCTGCGAACACCTGCCGACCTGCGGCCGACGCCCCCCGCGCTCGAACCCGTTGCCGCCAATCCCCCCACCACTCAGCGAAACGATCTCCACACCCGCACCGTTCCGCCCTTGTGTTAGCTGCGTGTGAACTCACCCCCACCCAGCGACCGCGCCGCCAGGCGCCGAAAAGGCCGCCCTGGAACGCATGAGCCAAGGCCTCGCATGGAGGTTTACGAGCACGGCATCCGCGTCAGCTGTCTCAGCCCCTCGCAGATCGTGCCCACCCCCGGCGTCCTCCACCACCACCTCATGGACGGCCGCGACCCCAACGACGCCGAAGGCCCGGAGGTGCTCGCCCAGGCCATTGTCCTGCTCGCCACGGAGCCGCTCGACAGAGTCACCGGCCGCTGCTGTTGCAGCCAGGCCATCCTCAAAGAGTTCGGCTGGCGTGGCACCGCCCGCGGCTGGGGCGCAGACCCCACCATGCCTGGCACCGGCTACGCCCAGATCTGATCGGCCCCACCCACCAATGCACCGTCTGCGCGCCTAGTCCGGCTCTGACTCCCCAGCCCGGCGTTTCGCCCGTACCGCCCGCGCCCGTTTGCGCACCGCCGCCTCATAGATGCGCCGCAGCGACGCCCCGTGCAGGCGCATCGCATAGCGCTTCTTCGACAGCTTCTCCTCGCGACGCTCGCCCCGGGTCTCGCCCGCATCCCCATCACTCATCCTCCGATCGTACTCGCCCCACCGCCGCGGGCCGAGGCCGGCGGCCGCTAGCGCAGTCGCAGCGCAACGAGCCGTGGGTTGGGCCCCAGCCCCGCCGGCAGCACGATCATGTCGCCGGCGACGGCCGGCCAGGCGTTGATCCCCGCCGGCAGCTGTCGCGACCAGAGCTGCGTGCCATCGTCCCGCGAGAGCGCCAGCACGCGCCCGTCGATCAGGGAGACGAACAGGAGGTCGTTGACCACCGTGACGCCACCGAACGAGTCGCCCGGGACCTCGACGTCCCAAATGATCTCCCCACTCGACGCGTCCAGCGCGACCACCTGCGAGGGAAACACGCCAATCTCCGTCTGGCCTTCCGAATCCGTCGGCGAATCGTAGGTCACGGGCGCGTTGACGGCGGCGACGTAGACGATCCCCTCCGCCGTTGCGATCGGCGTCTCCACGCCCCCGGCCGTTCCCGGCAACACCTGCAGCGACCCCTCGAACGACGGTAGGTCGTCGTTCTGGTGCCGCCCCACCCTCGTGCTCCAGAGGCGCTCACCACTGAGGGGATCGAACTCGGCGACGACCGCGCCCTTGCCGGTGTTTATCACCACCCGCTCAGGACCATCCGGCGCTTCCACCGTGGCGATCGCGCTGAGCACCATGTCGCGGTCGAAGATGTCGTGGGGGAAGTGCTGGAAGCCCCAGCGCAGCGCGCCCGTCGCCAGATCCAGCGCCAGCACCGAGGCCGTCCAGCGGTTGTTGCCAGGGCGCGAGCTGCCGTTGGGGAAGCCGGGCACGCCCGGGAAGGGGTAGGCGTTGGAGATGCCCCAGAAGCCGAGCCCCGCCTCCAGATCGACGGCGGGCGGGTACCAGGCGCCGCCACCGCTGTTCACGGACGGGTTCCCCCACAGGTCGGGGGATTCGATCGTGTCGAACGACCAAACGACCTCCCCCGTCGTCGGATCGAGGCCGAAGAGCACGCCACGGCTGCCCGGCTGCGACAGCGACGAGGTCGCCGCCAGGACCAGCTCGCCCGCCACGATCGGTTGGATATCAACGCTGCCACCGCCGGTGTCGCGCAGTCGTGTCTCCCATAGCAGCTCGCCGCAGACCGCGTCGTAGGCGCTGATTGAGGTCCCCCGCACCGCCGCGAACACGCGACCCCAGCCGACCGCCAGTCCGTTGGGCCCGAAGACCGGCGCATCCAGCGCCAGCTCCCAGCCCGGCTCGCCGGACTCCAGATCGATCACGTGCAGACCGCTGGCCAGATCCTGCAGGTAGACCCGGCCGTCGATGATCAGCGGGTTCGTCGCCGCCCGGCCGAAGGCACCCTCGCGACCCGTCAGGGGATAGGCCCAGGCAAGCTCCAGATCGTCGACGGTCGTGGAATCGATCGGCGAGTCGAAGACCGCCCGCGTGCCGTGCAGGTCGCGGTTGGCGCTGGGCCACTGCCCGGCCGTCGAAGCCAGCTCCGGCGCCAGCCCATCGACGGCCGGGAGATCCGGCACGACGCCCGGGACGCAGCGAGGAGCGCGCTCGGCCTGGACACTGCCGGCGGCTTCGTTATCGGGCCCAGCCGGGGCCTGGTCGCCGGAGGCCGCCGGCCCCGTATCCGTCGCCGCGTCGTCGTTGGAGCAGGCCGCCGCCAACCCAACGATCCCCAGCAGCAACAGACACGTGATCACCGCCCCGCGCCGCGTCATGCCCTCGCTCTCGATGTCACTCTACCGACCCGCCGGAGGCGGGCGCAGCCATCACCCCGCCGGCAGCCAGCCGGTACCCTCTCCCCATGCGCGTCCAACTTGCCTACGGCGACCAGGGACTGCCCGTCGATCTGCCCGACCACACCGACGTGATCGAGCCGCTCCCCTCGCAGCCCCTGGCCAACGTCCCCGCCCACCTGCGGGCCGCCATCGCCGCCCCCATCGGCGCGCCCCCCCTCGCCGATCGCGTTGGCCCCAATGACCACGTCACCATCGTCTTCAGCGACAACACCCGCCCCGTCCCCAACCGCGAGATCGCGCCCGCCCTGCTCGAAGCCCTGGCCGCCGCCGGCGTCCCCGACCACCAGATCACCCTCCTCGTCGGCGGCGGTCTGCACGAGCCGCTCAGCGCCGCCCAGATCGACACCCTGCTCGGCGCCGATATCGCCCGCCGCTACCGCACATTGGCCCACGACGCCCGCGACCCCGATCAGCAGATCTTCCTGCAGCGCTACCCCGGCGAGCGGCGCGGCGGCATCTACCTCAACGCCGCCTTCATGCAGGCCACCGTCCGCATCGTCACCGGCTTCGTCGAACCGCACCTCTTCGCCGGTTACAGCGGCGGCGGCAAAGGCGTCTTCCCCGGCGTCGCCTCCGCGCACAACATCATGCGCAACCACGGCGTCGCCAACCTCGCCAACGACAGCGCCACCTACTGCGTCACGGAAGGCAACCCGATCTTCGAAGACGTCCGGCGCATCGCCCTCAACGCCAGCGTCGACTTCCTCTGCAACGTCACCCTCGACGCCCACAAGCGCGTCACCGGTGTCTTCTGCGGCGACCTCATCGCCGCCCACGACGCCGCCATCGCCCACATCGACCGCCAGGCCGTGCGCCCCATCGAACGCCCCTACGACATCGTCGTCGGCAGCAACGGCGGCCACCCCGCCGACCTCAACCTCTACCAGTCCGTTAAGGGCATCGTCGCCGCCGGACTCGGCGTCCGCGACGGAGGCGAGATCGTGATCGCCGCCGAATGTCGCGAAGGGGTCGGCAGCGAAGACTACGCCGCCTTCCTCGCCTCCGCCGAATCCCCGCAGGCCCTCATGGAGGAGATGCTCCAGCCGGACTTCCACCGCATCGACTCCTGGCAGGTGCAGATGCAAGTCGCCGTGCAGCAGCGCGCCCGCCTCAGCCTCTACTCCACCCTGGACGACGCCGCCGTCCGCGCCGCCCACCTCCAGCCCGTCGCCGACATCAGCGCCACCGTCGCCCGGCTCGCCGCCGCCCACCAGCGCCACACCGAAGATCGCACTCGCATCCTCGCCCTCCCCCACGGCTTCCAGGCCATCCCCCGCGTCGTTCCGGCCTAGGCCCCTCCACCCAACCGGCCCTAGTCCTCCAGCTCTTCCTTCAGCCGCCGCAGCGCCCGCTGCCGGACCACGTGCGAGAGCTTGCCCACGCCCAGCCAGTAGACCCGGAACGACAGTCGCGCCCGACGCCCAATTGGCGCCACCCGCACCTCGAACGTCACCCGGCTGCGGCCCTCCTCCGCGGGCTCCGCCCGCAGCCCAATCACCGCCCGCGCCTGGCCACCCACGTCGTACGCGCGGAACGCCTCGGCCGACACCGCCTCAAACGTCGTCTTGGGCGCCCAGAACCGGCCCACCGCCCCCAGCACGACTTCCCGACGCCCGCTCGTCGCGTCGTCATCCTCCGCCAGCAGCACGAAGCCGGAGTCGCTCTGAGCCAGCGTGTCCAGCGAGAACCGGGAGTGCTCCGCCGACGCGCGCTTCACGCCGCGATACCAATCCATCGCCAGCCCGGGGCCGCGCCGGACCGAAAACAACCCCCGAATCACCGAATCGTCGAAGAAATCCATCTCGCGGGCCGCGGCGAACGCACTCTCCGGCGACCCACGCACGTTCGTCCGCGCGACATCGCGCGCCTGGTACTCCGGCAGCCAGTCATCGATCAGCGACCCAGCAGTCTGCGTCCCCTCGTCCGACGGCTCCGCCATGCCTCCACCTCTCGATGCCTACGAGCGCGGCAGCCCCAGCCCGCGTCCGGCAATGATGTTGCGCTGAATCTCGCTCGTCCCGCCCTCGATCGTATTCGCCACCGTGCGCATGTAGTCGTAGTTGTAGAGCCCGCCCCGCGGGGCCCCCTCCTGGTCCGTCCACAACTGCCCGTGCAGCCCGAAGACATGCATCGCCGTCGACGCGATGCGCTGGTTCAGCTCCATCGCGTACAGCTTGCCCATCGACGCCTCGTAGTTCGGGATCAGCCCCTGCGCCTGCATCGTCACAATCCGGTACGAAATCATCCGCGCGATCTGCGACTCCAGGTAGCGGTCGGCCAGCTCGATGCGCAGCCCCGCCCGATGTCCCAGCTGTGAGACGCCGCTCTCCGCCGACTCCTGTGCATGGCGAATCAGCGTCTGCACGCCCTTCCCCATCCCCACCGCCGAGCCAATACTCGATCGCTCGAAGTCCAGCGTCGTCACCGCCCCGTACCAGCCCCGGTTCACCTCCCCCAGCACATTCCGGCTGGGCACCCGCACATCCTCGAAGTAGACCTCGTTGAACTCGTGCGTCTTGGCCATGTTCACCAGGGGCCGCACCTCCACGCCCGGCGCGTGCATATCCACGATGAAGTACGTAATCCCCTTGTGCTTCGGCGCGTCCGGGTCCGTCCGCGCCAGCATCACCATGTAGTCCGACACGTGCGCGCCACTGGTCCAGATCTTCTGCCCGTTGATCACCCAGTCGTCGCCGTCTTTGACCCCGCGCGTCTGCAACGACGCCAGGTCCGACCCAGAGCCCGGCTCCGAGTAACCCTGACACCACACCGTCTCCGCCTTCAGAATGGGCGGCAGGTGCTCTTGCTTCTGCGCGTCCGTGCCCAGGGTGATGATCGTGGGGCCAATGAAGCCCACCGTGATCCCGCTGGGACGCGTCGCGCCGGACTCCGCCATCTCCTCGTTGTAGATGAACTGCTCCATCACGCCCATGCCCGCGCCGCCGTACTCGACGGGCCAAGCCGGCGCGATCCAGCCCTTGTCCGACAGCGTCGACAGCCACTTCCGCTTCGACGGCGTCTCCGCGTAGCCACCTGAGGCCTTGCCCTCGTCACGGATCGCCACCCGCAGCGGCTCGTACGACTCCTTGATGAACGCGCGGACCTCGTCGCGAAACGCGGCTTCCTGGGGGCTGTCGGCAAACTGGACCATGGGCGTGCTCCTCATCTCAGCGCCCGCATGCTACCGCTCACGCGGCCAAACCGACGTCTCCGAGAGCGCATTCACCGACGCCCGGCGCTGGAACCCGCCCGCCCGGTACGATCACACCAAAGGAGCGACCATGGTCCGACGCAAGCTGCAAGATCTCGACGCCCGCCGACTGCTCGGTGGCGCACCCGTGACCATCGTCACCACCCGCTGGAAGGCCGTCGCCAACGCCTTCCCCGTCGCCTGGTCCATGCCCGTCAGCATCGATCCGCCGCTCGTCGCCATCGCCGTCCACCCCTCCCGCCACAGCCACGACATGCTCACCTTCGGCGAAGAGTTCGCGCTCAACTTCCCCAGCAAAGTCATCCTCAACCACACCCAATGGCTGGGCATGGTCAGCGGCCTGCTGGGCGACAAGCTGGAAGCCTCCCGCCTGCCCTACTTCCGCGCCAAGACCATCGACGCTCCCCTGCTCGAAGGCTGCGTCGGCTGGATCGAGTGCACCGTCCAGGACTCCTACACCATGGGCGACCACACCCTCTTCGTCGGGCGCGTCATGGCCGCCCAGGCCGACACCGAAGCCTTCGACTTCGACGCCGGCCTCTGGTCCCTCGCCGACGACGAGTACAAGCCGCTCAACTACCTGGGCGGGCGCTCCTACTCGGTCATGGCCGCGGCCTTCGAGGCACACGTCGAAGAACGCTCCCCGGAGCAGATGGCGGAGGAGGGCCTGGGCAAACAGCTGGAGGAGATCGAAGCGGAGCGAGCAGTCAAACGTGAGGAGGCCGAAGAAGCGCGCGACGCCAAGGACCGCCGCGGCGACGCCGAGCCCGACACCTCATCGCTCCCCCGCGCCCGCCCAGAGCAATAAGCCCAGAGCAATAGACCCAGAACAGCAAGACCCGCAACCCGTGCTCCTCCAACTCCTCCTCCTGCCCCTCAGCCTCCCCTCCCGGATCGGCTGTCGCGCCTCCAACGCCCTCGCCGACAGCCTCGACGCGCTCGTCCGCCTCGCCCAGCGCCCCCGCCCCGGACACGGCCCGCGCTCTCGCCCACCCAACGACGATGCCCACTGACGTGCCCGCCGCATCCGACGACCCTCCCGTTGGCTCGCGAAGCTGCGTCGTCGCGGGCGACAACCTCCCCCTCCTCCGCGCCCTGCCCGACGCCTCCATCGACCTCGTCTACACCGACCCCCCCTTCAACACCGGCGCCACCCAGCGTCAGCAACGACTCCGCACCACCGCTGACCCCAACGGCGACCGCACGGGCTTCGGCGGTCGACGCTACCGCTCGCAGCCCGTCTCGGACCACGCCTACGCCGACGCCTTCGACGACTACCCCGCCTTCCTCGAGCCCCGCCTGCGCGAAATCCACCGCCTGCTCGCCCCCACCGGCGCCCTCTACCTGCACCTCGACGCGCGCGAAGTGCACTACATCAAAGTCCTCTGCGACCGAATCTTCGGCCGCGACTGCTTCCTCAACGAGATCATCTGGGCCTACGACTTCGGCGGCCGCCCCAAGCGCCGCTGGCCCGCCAAGCACGACACCATCCTCTACTACGTCAAAGACCCCACCGCCTACACCTTCAACCGCGACGACATCGACCGCATCCCCTACATGGCCCCCGGCCTCGTCGGTGCGGAGAAGGCCGCCAAAGGCAAGCTCCCCACCGACACCTGGTGGCACACCGTCGTGCCCACCAGCGGCAGCGCGCGCACCGGCTACCCCACACAAAAGCCGGAGGCCCTGGCCGAGCGCATCATCCGCGCCTCCAGCAACCCCGGCGACCTCATCTGCGACCCCTTCGCCGGCAGCGGCACCGTCGGCGCCGTCGCCGCCCGCCTCGGCCGTCGCTTCCTCCTCATCGACCAGAACCCGGACGCCATCGCCGTCATGCGCGATCGCCTCCCCCCCGGCACACACTTCTCCTCCACCTGACCCTCCCCACACCGCCTCCCCACCTCCCATTCCGTCCGGCCTGAGGCTCTTCCGAGCCGGTCGAAGGGCCTATCGAAGCCCGCCCTGAGCCCCGTCGAAGAGGGCGCTCCGGCACAACCCGCCCACTCCTACTCCTGCTCCCAGACCACCGACTCCCCACCCCCTAGATCGATCCACAACCCTGCCCCGTACTCCAGCAGGAAATCGTCGTTCAGCACCCCGGGCAGATTGAGGTCCCAGATCCGAAAGCGCTGCAACGCCCCCTCCCACTGATACGCCCGACGCACCGGCAAGCCCGCGACGGCCTCCGAGATCCGTACCCCTTCCGCGCCCGTCCAGCCCACCAGCGTGAACCCTGGCTGTAGCGTCGCCGGCAAGCCCCGCTCCGACCCCGGCAGCTCCAGGAACGCCACGTCCCCGCCCAGCCGCGACGGCGGCACGAACACCCACAACGCCGCCCCCGAGTCGACCTGCGTCAGATCGCTCGCGCCGCCGACACCGGGCCGGTACGACCGGAACCGGTCCAACACCGGATCGAACGTGAATGCCGCCGTGACCAAATCGTCGATCGGATCCAGCAGCGTCCGCGGCGCGACCGCTGGACCCGTGTTCGCCAGCAACGACCAGCCCCCCACGATCGGCTGCAACACCGTCTGCGGCGGCCCCGGCTCCTGCGCCCGGACTGCGCTCCCCACAACACTCACGCCAAGCGCCAGCACCAGCACGAACAGCAACTGGGAGGTCAGAACGACGCGCATCGCCCGACGCTACGGCACCCGGCCCGAAGAGCCAATCAGCAGGTCCCGGATTCGCGGGCAGACATCCCGGCGACGCATCCTGCGGCGCACCACCCGGACCCTCGACAGCGGACCGGGCGCCGCCTACGCCGTTCCGTCCGCCTCGCCCGCCGAATCGGCCGGTCCACTCGACCCTGCCGGCCCGCCCCCGCCGGCCGGGCGCCGGCGCGCCCCGCGCGACGCCAAGAGCGCCACGATCCCCACCAGCAGCAGCCCGCCCAGCACCGACGGCAGCACGATCGCCACGATCAGCCAAGTGTTCGTGCCCCCGTCGGCTTGGCGCAGCCGCACCTCAATCGGCGCGTCCGGTTCATCACCGAACGCCGCCTCCGGGTCGTCCGCGCCCTCGCCCGTGCGCACCGTCTTCGTGCGGATCTCGCCCAGCTCCTCCACCGCCGCGACCGCCCGCGCGAAATCGTCCCGCGGCACCCGAATCGCCACGAAGCCGTTCGCCTCGCCGTCCGAGATCGTGATCACCGACGCGTCGACCAGCCCATCCAGGGCCGCCGCGACCTCTTCCACCGCAGCAATCGCGTCCTCCACGTCGTCCGCATCCAACCCGAACGACGCCGACGGCGGCTCCGTGCGCGCCCCAAACGGTGTGAACAGCGAGACCGACAGTGTCGACAGCGCCACCCGGCGCTCCAGGAAGTTGAGCTGGCCCTGCACCCGTTCGATGTCTGACCGAATCCGCGTCAGCTCCCGCTCAATGATCAGCACGTCTTCCACGTCGTTGGCCCGCCCCAGCAGATCCAGCAGGCTCGCCTCTTCGCGCGTGGCCGCGTTCAGACGCGCCTACAGGTCAATGAATTGGTCCGTCACGTCCTGGGCGTTCAGGCTCTCGCTGCGCACCTCGCCGACGCGCCGGATGCGCTCCAGTGCCTCCGAGAACGACCCCGCCGGCACGCGAATCGTGATATCGGCGAAGGCCTCGTCCGAGTCACCGGAGACGGACGAGTTCTCCACGAACCCCCCCAGCGCCTCCGCCGTCAGCTGCACCTGCTCCGACGCCGCCTGCACGTCCCCCACCTCAATGCTCATAAAGCCGGTCTGAATCACGCGCCGCTCAACCACCTGCAGCGCGCCGTCCTCACCGCCCGCCGGCAACGGCTCGGCGCTTGGCGTCGCGAAATCCGCCGACTCCTCCGCCTCCGCGAACGACTCCGACTCCTCGATCGCTTGCTCCTCATCGAAGGCGCTGTCATCCCCGCGGCCGCGATCGGACTGCACCGACACCCCCGCCTGGGTCGAGCTGGTCGCCCCCTCGAAGAACGTCGAGCTGTCGCCATCCGCCCCACAGGCGGCCAGCCCAATCGCCACCAGCAGCGCAATGGGGATCAGAGTCAGAAGTCGTCGCATCGCAGCACCTCGCATGCCCCCCTGACGACGCGGATCGACGCGCGGTTCCCTGCCTCGGCCGTCACTCAAGGCCGCAGGCCGCGTCGGGCAGGCCCCTGCACGAAACCCCATCCACGAAACCCCGTGCAGGAAACGACGCGGACGCGGAGGCGGGCATCAGGCCCCCAGCGCCGCCGGCTCCGGCGGAGCGGAGCTGGGGCAGACGAGCCAGCAGCTACGGGCTGGCGGAGAGGGTGGGATTCGAACCCACGAGGGGCTTGCGCCCCCACACGCTTTCCAGGCGTGCACCTTCAGCCACTCGGTCACCTCTCCAAAGCCCAACGCCACAGCAATCCAAACGGAAGTCGCGCGCGAACAAGCGGGCATCACCCCAGCACGTACGCGACGCTCGCATCCACGAGCTCCCCGAACCGCTCTCGGTCCTCCAGAATCCGCGTCGGGAGCACCACAGACTCTCGCTTGATGTGCCCCTTGGGAAAGTACCGCAAAGGCACAGCTCCGTCTTCGCCCAGCAGGGCCGTCCGCGTTGGCGGCGGCAGTTTCAGCGCCACCCCAAACCCACCGCTCGACGCGAAAATGTGCCCGTCGACGTACGCCCCAGACGCGCCAAAGACGCTGCCAAAGGTCAGTCTGTGCTGCCTGCCGAGCGTCGGCCGCGACCGCTCCAGCAGGCCCGACAGCCGCGCCGCGAATTCCTCGGTCACGGAGTCATTCCCGCGCCTCCCAGGCGCGGGCGATCCACGGCATGCGACGCCGATGCAAGGTAGTAGTGGCGGAGAGGGTGGGATTCGAACCCACGAGGCCCTTTTGAGACCTACCGATTTTCGAGATCGGCACCTTCATCCACTCGGACACCTCTCCACCGGCATCCTAGCAAGACTGCGGCCTGAACTCTGTCAGTCAGTCCCCGCCCCCGAACGCGGATCCTCCGGCACGTGCCCGGTCTCCTTCGCGACGTGGAACAGCGACTCCAGTCGCGCCTCCGTCGCCTCACGCTCCGCCTTCCCCGCTGCCCGCGCCTCCTCCAGCCGCGAGCCCCCACTGCCGGACGCATCGGCGGACGGCTCCCCGCTCACCACCGCGCCCACCAACCCCACGATCACGCCCAGCATCAGCCCACGACGAAAGCCCATCTCTAGCCCCCGTTCATGGCGCGCGCGATAGTCATCTTGCCCAGTTGCGACATATGCACCGCATCCGGTCCGTCCGCGATCCGCATGATCCGCGCCAACGCCCAGACCCGCGGGATCAGCGTGTCCTCGTTCACCCCTTGCCCGCCGAAGGCCTGCATCGCCCGCTCCGCCACGTTCCAGCACATCCCCGGCCCAACGATCTTCACCATCGGCAGGTACTCCCGCGCCGCCTCAATCCCGCCCTCGTCCATCGCCGCCGCCGCCCGCAGCACCAGCAGCCGGGCCTGCTCAATCTCGCAGCGGGACTTCGCAATGTCCTGCCGAATGCTCGACTGCTTGCTCAGCTTCTGCCCAAACGCCACCCGCTCCTCCACCCGACGGCACATCACCTCCAGCACCCGCTGCGCCGCTCCCACACACGTCATCGCGTATTGGAACCGGCCCGGCCCCAGCCGTCCCTGCGCAATCGCGAACCCCTTGCCCTCGCCCCAGATCATGTTCGCTGCCGGAACCCGCACATCCGTGAACCGCAGCTCCCCCTCCCCGCCCGGCGAGTGGTAGTCCTCCAGCGCCGTCATCGCCCGCACCACCTCCAGCCCGGGCGTGTCCTTCGGCACCAGGATCGTCGAATGCTGCTCGTGCCGCTCGGCCTCCGGGTTGGACTTGCCCATCACCAACAGCAGCTGGTTCAGCGGGTGCATGATGTTCGAGCTCCACCACTTGCGACCGTTGAGCACGTAGTCGTCCCCGTCGCGCTTGATCTCCAGCTCCATGTTGGTTGCATCGGACGACGCCACCTGCGGCTCCGTCATCCCGTACGTCGAGCGAATCTCCCCCGCCAGCAGCGGTTTCAGCCAGCGCTCCTGCTGCGCCGGCGTGCCGAACTTGGCCAGCACTTCCATATTGCCTCGGTCCGGGGCCGAGCAATTGAACGCCTCGAAGGACCACGGCGCCCGGCCCATCACCTCCGCCAGCGGCGCGAACTCCAGGTTCGTCAGACCCGGGCTCCAAGGCGCGTAGTCCGCCGGCAGGAACCAGTTCCAGATCCCCGCCTCGCGCGCCTTGGCCTTCAGTTCCTCCATCAGCGGCGGCTGCACCCAGAGATTGTTCTGATCCTTCGTGAAGCGGTAATAGTCCGCCTCATTCGGATAGACGTGCTCATCCATGAAGCCTTCCAGCTTCGCCTTCAGCTCAAGCACTTTCGGAGGGTGATTGAAGTCCACAGTCGTATCTCTCCGTCTTCGTTAGTCCCCTCGCGACGCTGCCGCCGCCTGCACGCGCCAGCCCGTCACACCAAAGACGACCGACGACCGCTAGTCCGGTGCGTCTTTGTCCGACCCGGACTTGCCGGGACGGGCCTTGCCCAGCACCCCCAGCCCCTTCCGGATGCCCGCGAACATCCCGTAAACCTTGATCACCGGCCGCACGAGCGTGTTCACCACGAAATCCGTCGACCCCTTGACCTCGGTCGTCGTTTCTCGCGCGCTCTCCAGGATCGGTCCCAGCCCGTCCTGCACCGTGCCGCGGGTCGCCTTGATCAGGCGCAGCACCGCCAGGCCGATCAGAATCGTGAAGATAATCGACAGCGTCAGCGCCACGATCCCCACGATCCCCGTCACGATCACGACCACGTCGCGAATGTCGATCAAAGTCGAGAGCACATGCATCGCAGCGGGGGTCCCGTCGTCGCTAAGCGGTCAGCCGTCGCAGGGGAGAATCGGGCCGCATTGTATCACCCGTTCTGTCGACTCCGGCGCACCGCCCACCCCCCCTCCCCACGACGCCCCCCGCGTCACGACGTTTGCTGCACCGTGCCCCCACCCAACACCCGCTCGCCCGCATAAATCACCGCCGCCTGCCCGGGCGACACGCCGTACAGCGGCGCATCGAGATGCACGGTGACGCCCCCCTCCCCCCCCTCCACATGGGCCGCCACCGGCGTCCCATGCGCGCGCACCTGCACCGTGAGCGGTCCATCCCCCATCCGCCCATCCGGCGCCCCTCCCCTTGGCGCGACCGCCAGCCAGCGGCAGTCCTCCAGCCGCAGCGCCTCCACCCGCAACGCCTCCCGACTCCCCAGCCGCACCACATTCGACTCCGGCTCGATCGCCGTCACGAATTGCGGCTCCGCCCCCGTCCTCGATCCCAACTCCGCGCCCAGGCCCCGCCGCTGCCCCACCGTGAAGTGCTGCACGCCCGCATGCGTCCCGAGTCGCGTCCCGTCGGCGTCCTGGAACTCGCCCGGCCGGTCCGACACCCGCTGCCGCACGAACTCCCGATAGTTGCCCCCCGGCACGAAGCAGATGTCCGCGCTGTCCGGCTTCTCCGCAACGCCCAGGCCGTGCCGCGACGCGATCGCGCGCACCGCAGTCTTCTCCAAATCGCCAATCGGGAACAGCGTCCGCTCCAGCGCCTCCGGCGCCAGCGTGTACAGCACGTACGACTGATCCTTCGCCATGTCCCGCGCCCGATGCAGCTCCACCACCTCATCCCGCTCCACCCGTCGCGCATAGTGCCCCGTCGCCATGAAGTCGGCCTGCAGCGCCAGCGCCCGCTCCAGGAACGCGTCGAACTTGATGAACGTGTTGCAGTTCAGGCACGGGTTCGGAGTACGCCCGCGGGCGTACTCCGCCACGAACGCGTCCACCACGAATCGCTTGAACGGCGCCTCCAGATTCAGCGTGTAGTGCGGGATCCCCAGCCGCTGGGCCACGCGTCGCGCATCGTCGATGTCCTCAATCGCGCAGCACTGCGTCTTGCCCCGAAACGCCTCCGGACGTGCCTCCGTCCACAGGCGCATCGTGATCCCAATCACCTCGTGCCCCGCCTCCACCAGCAGCGCCGCCGCCACGCTGGAATCCACCCCGCCACTCATCGCCACAACCACGCGGCTCACGACCGCCGTCCCCTCTTGGGCGCCCGCCCCGTACCCTGACGGCAGCGCCGTCGCGTACTCTGGCGGCAGCACCGCGCCGTCCTTGCGCTGCGCCCGACCTGAAGGAGTCCCCTCTGGCCACGACCGCCGACCCCGGCCCAATCGCCACCCCCCCCGATCTGCTGGAGGCCCCCGCTCTGCAAGAGCCCTCCAGCCTGGCAGAGGCGGAGGCCCTGGGACGGCGCATCGTCGACGAACTCGACGACCGCCAAGCCGAAGAGATCGTCCTCTTGGACGTCAGCGCCGTCGCCGGCTTCACCGACTACTTCGTCATCGCCTCCGCCGCCTCGTCGCGCCAGTTCGAGGCCCTCGCCGGCGCCGTCGAGCGCGCGGCCGGCGATCGCACCTACCGCCGTGAAGGCGGCGCCGACGCCGGCTGGCTGCTGTTCGACTTCAGCCACCTCATCGTGCACCTCTTCGGTCGCGACGAACGCGCCTACTACAACCTCGAGGGGCTGTGGTCCGGCGGGCGGCAACTGTTGCGCGTCGAGTAGCAGCATCCGCCTAGGGTATCCCCGCGCGCCCAGTGGGCTCTACTCGCGCACCCAGCCCGCCATGTCCGACGTCCACCCCACCAACTCCTCCGGCCGGAAGAACAGCGCCACCTCGCGCTCCCCTGACTCCGCCGAGTCCGACCCGTGCACCACGTTGCGGCCCAGGTCCAGCGCCAAGTCGCCCCGGATCGTCCCCGGAGGCGAGTCCAGCGGATTCGTCGCCCCCATCGACTGGCGCACCGCACGCACCGCGTTCTCGCCCTCGAACACCGCCGCCACCAGCGGACCGCTCGTCATGAAATCGCGCAGCCCGGGGTAGAACGACTTCTCCACGTGCTCCGCGTAGTGCCGCGCGGCCAGTGCCTCGTCCATCCGCATCAGCTTCAGCCCCACCAACTGCAGCCCCCGGCGCTCCAGCCGCCCGATCACCTCCCCGGCCAGCCCCCGCTGCACACCGTCCGGCTTGACCAGCACCAACGTCCGCTCGCTCATCGCCTGATCTCCTTCATTGCTTGCGTCCTGGCGTCTTCCGCCATCGATTCTGCTGCCGGCTCCTTCGGCGAGGACCGCGCTTGCCCAGGCTGCGGACCAATCGCCGGCGCGCGCAAGTAGATCGGCTCCAGGCCCGACGGATGCATGTCCACGCTCCGCGCCCGCGCCAACTCCAGCCGTCGCCAGCCCAGCTCCGCGAGCAACCCCGCGCGACGCATCGTTGCCGCGCCCGTCGCCAGCGTCCAGCCGCTACTTCGCAGAGCAGCCGCCACCTCCTCCGGCAGCGCCTCCACCTCCCCGCAGCACACCGCCGCCCCCCCGGCCTGCAGCGTCGTCCCCAGCGCCTCGACCGCAACCAATCCTGGCCCAGCGACCTCCCGCCAGTCCGGCCCCGGTCCCGCATAGCGCGCCACGGCCCACTGGCGGCGTCCCGCGGCGTGCACCGCCACGACAGCGCCCGCTGCCGCATGCGCATACGCCTCGATCTCCAGCCGGCCCACACCCAGCGCCGGCAGCCCCAACCCCAGCGCGACCCCCGTCGCCGCCGCCATCCCCGCCCGGATCCCCCCGTACGCCCCCGGTCCCACATCCACGAAGACCGCCGTCAGATCGCCCCTCTCCGCCCCCGCCCGCCGCATCGCCGCATCGATCGTCGGAACCAAACTCGGCGTGTGCCGTCGACCGGTCCGCCAGCTAATCTCCACGATCGGTCGGCCCGCCTCGCTCACCGCGATGCTCGACTGCAGGCCCACACTGTCGATCGAAAGTTCCACCGCCTAGTCGCTCCGCGCTCGCGTATCGGCCCCATCGGAGTCGTCGTGGCCGTCGGGGTCGCGCAACGCCGCCAGCAGCGCCTGCGACTGTGCGCCGCGCGCCTCCCAGCGCAGAACGCGCTCTTCCGGCGCTGCCCCGGGCGTGATCACCACCTCGAGCACGTCCTCAGCGATCGGCTCCCGGCTGCGCTCCGGCCACTCCACCAGCAGCACACCCTCCGCCGCCACCTCGTCCAGCACCAGCTCCGCGATCTCATCCACGCGGTCCAGCCGGTAGAGGTCCGCGTGCAACAACGGCAGCCGGCCGCCCAAGTGCTCGTTCACCAGCACGAAGGTCGGGCTGTTGACGATCCCCGCCACCCCCAGACCGCGCCCCACCCCCTGCGCGACCACCGTCTTGCCGGCGCCCAGATCGCCGCGCAGCAGCACCACCGTGCTCGCCGGGGCCAGCACGCCCAGACGCGCACCCAGCGCCCGGGTCTCATCCGGATCATGCGTCGTCACGTGCCATACCGTGGGAAGTGCGCCCGTCGTCATGGCGCGAGTATATGAGCGCGCCGCGCTGTGAACCGCCTCGACGCATCCATCCCTGGAGGAGCCCGCATGCCCCGCCCCACCCTCAACGCCCTCGTCTCCAACTGGCGCGACTTCGACGCCCCCATCCGCACCAAACTCCGCCTCGCCCTGCGCAACAACTGGACCAAGCTCCGCACGCGCTCGAACTGCTGCGGCAACCACGGCCAGCCCGGCTGTTGAATCGTTGAAGGAGGGTCCGGTTCGGACCCCACCAACGCCCACCCGCACGACCACTAGCTCCGCGCCCCCGCCCCCGCCCCCGCTAGCGCCCGTTGCGACGCTTCCGCGCCGCCTGCTTCGGCGGCTCCGGCTCCGGCTCGGGCTCCGGTTCGGGCTCCAGCTCCACCGCGCCCGCCCGCACCACCGCCACCGCCCCCACATCCATCCCGTCCGTCTTCATCACCGTCACGCCCTGCGTCGAGCGGCCCAGCTGCGCGATCGACGCAACGATCGTGCGAATGAACTTCCCCTCCGACGAAATCAGCACGATGTTCTCATCGCCCACCACCTGATGCAGCGAGACCAGCGTCCCCGTCCGCTTCGACGTCTTGTGCGCGATCATCCCTTTGCCGCCCCGCCCCTTGCACGGGTACTCCGCCTCCGGCGTGCGCTTCCCGAAGCCGTTCGACGTCACCGTCAGCAACTCCTGGCCCTGCACCAGCGCCAGCAGCCCCACCAGCCGCCCCCCGGGCGGCAGGTTGATCGCGCGCACTCCCCCGCTCGATCGCGACGCCTCGCGCAGCGAATCCACAGGGAAGCGCACTGCCAGCCCCGCCTCGGAGGCGACCAGCACGTCGTCGCCCGCCCGCGCCGTCGTCGCCAGCACCAGCTCATCGTCGGCCAGGAGATTGAACGCGATCAGCCCGGCCCGGCGCACACTGGCGAACTCCTTCAGCGCCGTCTTTTTGATCTGCCCGTTGCGCGTTGCCAGCAGCAGGTAGTCGTTGTCCAGCGCCGGCGCCGACACCATCGCCGTCACCTGCTCATCCGGCTCCACCTGCACCAGGTTGCGCAGCGGCAGCCCGCGCCACTCGCGCGTGCGTTCCTCCACCTCGTGCGCCTTCAAGCTGAAGACCCGGCCCCGATCGGTGAACAGCAGCAAAATATCGTGCGTATCCACCACCACCAACTCCCGCACCGCATCCTCCGTCCGCGTCTGCATCGCCTTGATGCCCTTGCCGCCCCGATGCTGCGTCCGGTACGTCGCCAGCGGCATCCGCTTGATGTAGCCCCCGCGCGAGTACGAGATCACCGCCTCCTCGTGCGCCACCAGGTCCTCTTCGCTGAAGCTCTCCGCCGTCCGTGCGATCACTTGGGAGCGACGCTGACCCGCGAACCGCTCCGTCAGCTCATCCACGTCCTCCACGATCAGCGCGTCCACCTTTGCCGCGTCCGCCAGCAGCCCCTCCAGATACGCGATCGTCTCCGACAGCTCCCGGAACTCCTCCTCCAGCTTCGTCCGCTCCAGCGCCGCCAACCGCCGCAGCTGCATATCCAAGACCGCCTGCGACTGCCGCTCGGACAGCGTGAACGGCGCCTGCTGCAACTTCGACTTCGCATCGTCGGCCGAATCCGCCCCCCGAATCGTGGTGATGATCTGGTCGATCAGATCGATCGCCTTCAGCAGCCCCCCCACGATGTGGTGCCGGTCCCGCGCCTTCGCCAGATCGAACTCGGACCGACGCCGGATCACCTCCCGGCGGTGCTCGATATACGCCTCGATCGCCTGCTTCAGCGAGAACGTCCGCGGGCGGCCATCGAACAGGCCCACCATGTTCGCCGCGTAGCTCGTCTGCAGCGGCGTCAGCTTCCACAGATGGGCCAGCGTCATCTGCAGGTTGCTGTCGCGCTTCAGCTCCACCACCACCCGCAGGCCCTCCCGACCCGTCTCATCGCGCAGGTCCGCGATCCCCTCCAGCCGCTTATCGCGCACCAGATTCGCGATATGTTCGATCAGCGCCGCCTTGTTGACCTGATACGGCAACTCCGTGAAGACAATCTGAATGCGCCCGCCCCGCGCCGTCTCCTCCGTGTGGTGTACCGCCCGCAACGTCACCCGCCCGTGGCCGCTGCCGTACATCTCCCGCAGCGCCGACCGCCCCTCCCCCACAAACATCAGCCCGCCGGACGGGAAGTCCGGCCCGTTCACCAGCCCCAGCAACTCGTCCACGCCCGCGTCCGGCTTGCCCAGAACCAACTTCACCGCCGCCGAGATCTCCCCCAAGTGGTGCGGCGGAATGTTCGTCGCCATTCCCACCGCAATGCCCTGCGCGCCGTTCACCAGCAGGTTGGGCAGTCGCCCCGGCATCACCGTGGGCTCGTTCAGTGAACTGTCGAAGTTGGGCGTGAAGTCGACCGTCTGCTTATCCAGATCGGCCAGCATCTCCTCCGCGATCTGGCTCAGCCGCGCCTCCGTGTAGCGCATCGCCGCCGGCGGGTCCGCGTCGATCGATCCGAAATTGCCCTGCCCGTCGACCAGCGGATACCGCAGCGAGAAATCCTGCGCCATCCGCACCATCGCCTCGTACACCGGGCTGTCGCCGTGCGGGTGGTATTTGCCCAGCACCTCGCCGATGATCCGCGCGCTCTTCTTGAACGACGAGCCGGACCGCAACCCCAGGTCGTCCATCGCGTACAGAATCCGACGCTGCACCGGCTTCAGGCCGTCGCGCACATCCGGCAGCGCCCGCGACACGATCACACTCATCGCGTAATCGAGGTACGAGGTCCGCATCTCCGTCTCGATCTCGCGCGGGCGCGGTGGACGGATCGCTTCCTCGCCACTCACCATGAGCGCTCTTCCTCTCGGACCAGAATCGTGCCGGGGCCCTCTCGGATGGGCCCTCGTATTCTACCACCCGCACGCCTGCACGACAGTCGAAAAAGCAGCATAAACACGGGCGATTCTCTGGATCACCCGGACCCGATCAGCGTCCCAGGGAAGTCCGCGGCGTCACGGTCGATCTCCCGCCAGCCATCGGGCAGCCGATTCCCGATCGAACGCCCCCGCAGCCACGACCGAACAGCCCCGATCGACCGCTCCGGCAGCCTTCGCCCCTCCCGCAAAGCACCCGCATCGGCCCCCGCCAGCACCATCCGCAACAGCTCTGGCTGCGAGACCGCGTCCAGATCCATCGGCCCGGATCCCAGGTCCAGCAGCGTCGTATGCGCCCACACGTACGCCGGCAGCGGCCCCACACCCCACCTCCCCTCCACCACCCCAGCCACTACTCCCGGCACCCGCACCAGCCGGTAGCCGCGCCCCTCCGTCGCCGCGATCACGGTCAACTGCTCCGCCGTCAGCCACTGCAGCCACGTCTCGCAGCGGCGCCCCCGCGCCCAACGGGCGCTCACCGGCACGTACCCCTTCCTCGACAGCATCGCCGCGTAGGAGATCGCCAGATCCGGTACGACCGCCCGCAGCGTCGGCACCGTGTCATCTGCCACGGGATCGGCCTCGAACTTGTCCAGCAGCTGTCGCGGATACGCGTTCGACCCCAGCGCCACGACCGGAACGCGATCCCCCAACCCCGCCCCGCCCAGCGATCGCAGCCGCAATGCCGGATCTTCGTCCTCCGCCAACGGGTACACCCGGCCGCCGCCGTACACGGACGGCCCGCGATCCCGCGCCGAGCGCCCGTCGGGATACGCCCACGGCGCGTCCTCCAGCGATGGCATCTCCGCGGCATCCAGGACTTCCCGCGCGTTCGACATCGATTCCCCGTTCCATGCACCCCCGGCCTGACATCGGACGACCCGCCATAGGGGGCCTGACATCGGACGGCCATTGGGGGAACGCCTCCCGCCATTCCGGGCCTGCGTTAGGCCTAATCTGGGGCAAACTTGGGGCCACCCGCAACTCAATCCCTTCCCACCCCGCCAAAGACTGCCCGCGTCCTGCCGATGATCCCTACAAGGAAGGGACATCAATGGACCTCTACGACGCCGCGCTCGCCCTCCAACGCGCCCAGGACCATTACCTCTGTTGGCGCGAAATGCATGACGCTGTCACCGCCCTGCCCAGCGGCGGCGCCGTCCCCCCCTGGGTCAATGAGACCGTCGCCTCCATGCACACCGACGCCGAACTCCGCGATCGTGATCAGGCCGCCCTCTGGCTCGCGGCGAGCGAGTCCCGCATTCGCCTTGGTCTCCGTGACGCCCGGGTCGAGCACTGGTACCAGCAGGGCAAGGCGCTCCGCTACGCGCTCATCCTCTGCCGCAACCGACTGGAAGGCCTCGCGCGGCAGGTGGCGGGCAGCGCTGCCCCGACCGACCCAGCCCCCGAGTCGCACGACGCCGCACAAACGCCCGACCTCGCCGACGCGCCCGCCGCGCTCGAACTCCTGCGCGAGCAGGTCGGCGTCCTGGGCGTAGAGATCGCCGCCTGGGAATCCCGTCGGCGCCCAGTGGAGCGTGTCTGCAGCCTGCGCGACTTGCAGGCCATCCTGGCTGATCCCCGGCATCCAGCCGACAAGCAGCAGCTCGAATCCGTCGTTGCCCGCGCCACCAGCGTCTCCCTGCCGCCCTCACTGCCCTGCGTCCAACTGCGCTGGGACGCCGTCTCCGGTCAGATCGACCGAGCGGACGTCGTCGCCGCCGAGGGCCTGGAGGACGCGCCCCCAACAAACGACTCCTGCGCTCTCGGTTCCAGCGACAACATTGCCGCCTAGAACATCGCTCATCGCCGTTACCGAGCCGTGTCAGCCGCTCAGGACAACACACGACCCGAGAACCATCAACGCCATCCTCTATCTGCGATCGCACGCATTTGTGACTACCCCCACAGCCGATACGATAAAAGCGAGATCAGCCGATTGACGTTCGTCGGACCTGCCTAGGTCCGCCCGCGCGCCGGTCGGGGGACGGGCGATGTGACCGCCGCCGAAATCCCGGAAGTCGTCATCAACCGCCTCCCTGTCTATGTCCGTGCACTCGCGCTCCTCGAACTGGAGCATCGGGATGTCGTCAGCTCCCAGGAACTCGGTCGCGAGCTCAGCGTCACGCCGGCCCAAATCCGCAAGGACCTCTCCTACTTCGGTCGTTTCGGCAAACAGGGCCGCGGCTACAACGTCCAGCACCTGCTCGACACCCTGCGTACCATCCTCGGCCTGGACCGCAGCTGGAAGATGGCCCTGATCGGCGCCGGTCGGCTCGGCCAAGCGATCCTCAGCTATGGCGGCTTCGGCCCCCAAGGCTTCCACGTCGTCAAAGCCTTCGACTCCAACCCGGCCCTGATCGGTCGCCGGGAAGGCGAGATCGTCATTGAGGACGTCCAGGACCTCGGCGCATCACTGCAACGCGATCCCGTCGACATCGGCATCGTCGCCGTGCCCGGCCATATCGCCCAGACAGTCATCGACGTCTTAGTCGCCAACGGCGTGCGCGCCGTCTTGAACTACGCGCCCATCGCCGTTCGCGTGCCCACCGGCGTGCAGCTGCGCCAGATCGACCCCGTGCTCTCGCTACAGAGCATGACCTACTTCTTGAAGCAGGGCGGCCTCACACAGAGCGGCGACCTGCCCCAGCTCGAGGCGGAGGCCTCCGGGGCCTAGCTCACCCGCTAGCGACCGGCAGGTCCATGAACCCCACAATGTTGCCGTCCGGGTCGTTCAACGAGACGAAACTGCCGTCCGGCGTCTCCTGCGGTTCCTCGTTGAACGCGTAGCCCTGCGCCCGCGCCTCGTCATAGGTCGCCCACACATCGTCCACCTGGAACCACACGCTCGTCCCGCCCCGACCCGTGCCCGGCGCCGACGGCGCCAGCATCAAGCGGGCCCCGTCGCCCCACTGGAACATCGGCAGCGGGAACGGCGTCACCTCAATCCCCAACAGATCCGCGTACCACCGCACCGACGCCTCCGGATCCGACACATACTGCATCGCAGTTGCCAAACCGGTTGTCTTCATCCCGCGTTCCTCCGCATCCTGGGCTGCGCGCGGGCCAGACCACGGGTCCGCTCCGCACGCCTACCCCAACGACGTTTCGCCCCCGCCCGCATCGACAGGCACGCCACCTCAACCGTCGCATCCCGCGCAATCCGCTGTCAGCTCTCCGGGAGGGGCCGACGCCGAATCACCTACTCGATCGCCCCCGCCAGCATGCCCTCGTCCGACGGCAGCGAGCGCCGGATCACATCGATGTACTCCAGCGCAATCGACGCACCCTCCGCCACGCAGTCCATCGGATGATCGGCGATGTGGCAGGGAATGCCCGTCTCCTCCGTCAACAGTCGATCGACGTTGCGCAACAGCGCCCCCCCGCCCGTCAGCACCACCCCCCGATCAATCACGTCCGCCGACAACTCCGGCGGCATCTTCTCCAGCACGGAGCGAATCACCCCCACCACCCCCGCCAGCGGCTCCTGCAACGCCGTCGCGATCTCGTTCGACGTGATCGTGATCGTGCGTGGCATCCCACTGACCTGGTCGCGGCCCCGCACCTGCGTGCGCAACGAGTCCTCAACCGGCAGCGCCGAGCCGATCGCGATCTTCAGATCCTCCGCCGTCCGCTCCCCAATGATCAGGTTGTGCCGGCGCTTCACGTACGTCTGGATCGCGTCATCAAAGCGATTGCCCGCCACCCGCGCTGAGTCCCAGACCACCATCCCGTACATCGAAATCACCGCCGCCTCCGTGCGCCCCCCGCCAATATCCACCACTAAATTGCCGCGCGGCGTCGCCACCGGCAGCCCCGCGCCAATCGCCGCCGCCAGCGGCTCCGGGATCAACTGCGCCGGACGGCGCGCGCCGGCCTGCTCGGCCGCATCGCGCACGGCCCGCTGCTCCACCGTGTTCACACCCGCCGGAGCGCTAATCATCACCTCTGGCCGCACCAGGTTTAGACGGCCCGTCACCCGGCCCAGGAAGTAGCGCAGCATCGCCTCGACCACGATGTAGTCCGCGATCACCCCGTCACGCATGGGCCGCACAATGCTGATCCCGTCCGGGGCGCGTCCCATCATGGCGCGCGCATCCTCGCCCACCGCGACCACGTCGTTGAAACGCTGCGAGAGCGCCACCACCGCCGGCTCGCGCAGCACCACGCCCTGCCCCCGGATCGCGATCAGGATGTTCGCGGTCCCCAGGTCAATCCCAATCTTCTTGCCGAGCGCCATAGCTCCCTCAGGGTCGCCCCTCCGCAGGAGCATCGGATCCGACAGCCCCCGGCCGATTCGACCGCGAGCACAACCCGGGAATCATAACGCCCAGCCACAACCGGAGTGTCCGATGCCTGACAGTCCCGCCGGTTCGCCCGCTACAGCCGCGGCGTCGCCGGCTCCACACCCACCCGATCGATCGCCGCGCCGAGCCCGCGGAGCTTCTCCCCGAAGCATTCGTACCCGCGTTCCAAGTGGAAAATGTCGAGCAGCTCCGTCTCCCCATCCGCCGCCAGCGCCGCAACCACCAACGCCGCCGAGGCCCGCACATCGAGCCCTTGCACCACCGCGCCGTGCAGCGGCGACGGCCCCTGCACGATCGCCGTCGCCCCCGCCGTCACAATCCGCGCGCCCATCTTGCGCAGCTCCCCCACATACCCCAACCGATTCTCAAACACGCGTTCATTGACCACACTGACGCCCTCCGCCTGGGTCAGCAGCGTCGTCACCAGCGCCTGCAGATCCGTCGCCAGGCCCGGGAACGGCACCGCCTGCACCGTCGTCGCCTGCATCGCCCCCCGGCGACGCACCCGCAGCGACCCATCCCCCTCCTCCACCTCCACGCCAATCTCCTGCAGCTTGAACAGCAGCGCGTCCAGATCCCGTGGCCGCGCATCCACCAGCCGCACATCGCCGCCCGTGATCGCCGCCGCGATCGCGAACGTCCCCGTCTCAATCCGGTCCGGAATCAGCCGCGTCGTGGCGCCGTGCAGCGACGCCACCCCGTAGACCGTGATCGTGTGCGAGCCGGCCCCATGGATCCGCGCCCCCATCGCCGACAGCAACGACGCCAGCGCCACCACCTCCGGCTCCGCCGCCGCGTTCACAATCACCGTCTCGCCCTCGGCCAGCACCGCCGCAAGCAGCAGGTTCTCCGTCCCCAGCACGCTCGGGTAATCCAGCACGATGCGGCTCCCGCGCAGCTGTCCCGACGCCACAAAGCGCCCCGCCTCCGTGCGCACGTCCGCCCCCAGCGAGCGGAAGCCGCGCAGATGCACATCCAGCGGCCGCTGGCCAATGATGTCGCCCCCCGGCGCCGCGCAGCCCCCCCGCCCCTCGCGCGCCAGCAACGGCCCCATCACCAAGAACGACGCCCGTTGATTCGCCACCAGCCGGTCCGGCGGCGCTTCCGCCAGCGGCCCCACCGCCTGCACCGTCACACGATGATTCGCCGCGTCATGATCAACCTCCGCCCCCAGCTGGCGCAGGATCTCCAGGAACAGATCCACATCGGCAATCGCCGGCAGATTCTCAATCGTGCAAGGCTCCGTGGTCAGCAGCGACGCGGCCAGACAGGGCAGCGCAGCGTTCTTGGCGCCGCTGATCCGCACGTCCCCATGCAGCGGTCCGCCCCCCTGAACCCGGTACAGCGGCTCCATCCTGCGGCCCCTCCTCACGCCCGTCAGCGCGCCACGCGCCCGCGCCGGACGGCGAGTTCGAACCGGATCACGGTATCACGGGGCTGCGACACCTCCGCAGAACTCCCGCTCGCTCCAACGCCCGTCGAATCGAAGCCAATCGACCAGCGCTACTCGGCGCCGCCTGCGCCGGGGGCCATATCGGCCCGGCCGCGCCGGCGTCGGCGCCCCACCTTGAGCCGAATCAGCGACCGCCGCAACGCCCCCTCCGCGCGCGCCCGGTCCACGCTCTCCTCGCCCCGCAGACGGCTCTCCGCACGCTCGCGCGCCTCCTCCGCCCGTTCCAAATCGATCTCCGTGCCGCGCTCCGCGGAATCGGCCAGAACCTTCACCTCGTTCTCGCGCACCTCCAGAAATCCGCCGCTGATGAAGAAATCATCCTCACCACCGCTGCGCTTCACCCGCAACGACCCCGCCTGCAGACTGGTCACCAGCGGCGCGTGCTGTGGCAGGATGCCCAGCTCCCCCACGCTGCCCGGCGCAACCACCTCATCAATCTCTTCCTCGCGCAGCAGCAACTGCTCGCCCGTGATGATCTCCAGCGTCAGCTTCGCCATCGCCACTCTCCTTCAGGCGCCCGGTTCGCACGCGTCGGCAACTAGGCCGCCGACCCCGCCCGCATCTGCTCGGCCTTTTCGATCACCATCTCAATCGCCCCCACGTTGTAGAACGCCTGCTCCGGCAGGTCGTCGTGCTTGCCGTCCAGAATCTCCTGGAAGCCGCGCACCGTGTCCCGCGTCGAGACGTACTGCCCGGCCAAGCCCGTGAACTGCTCCGCCACGAACATCGGCTGCGTCAGGAAGCGCTGAATCTTGCGGGCCCGCGCCACCGTCAGCTTGTCCTCTTCCGACAACTCATCCACGCCCAGAATCGCAATGATGTCCTGCAAGTCTCGGTAGCGCTGCAGCACCTGCTGCACGCCCCGCGCCACCGCATAGTGCTCCTCCCCCACAATCGCCGGGTCCAGCGCGCGTGAGAAGCTCGTCAACGGGTCCACCGCCGGATAGAAGCCCTGCGACGCGATCGCCCGCTCCAGCGCGATCACCGCGTCCAAGTGGCCGAAGGTCGTCGCCACCCCCGGGTCCGTATAGTCATCTGCCGGCACGTAAATCGCCTGGAACGACGTGATCGAGCCCTTCGCCGTCGTCGTGATCCGCTCCTCCAGCTCGCCCATCTCCGTCGCCAGGGTCGGCTGGTAGCCCACCGCCGACGGCATCCGCCCCAGCAGCGCCGACACTTCCTGCCCCGCCAGCGTGTAGCGGTAGATGTTGTCGATGAAGAGCAGCACGTCCTGCCCCTCCTCGTCGCGGAAGTACTCCGCCATCGTCAGGCCCGTCAGACCCACCCGCAGGCGCACACCCGGCGGCTCGTTCATCTGCCCAAAGACCAGCGCCGTCTTGGCCAGCACGCCCGAATCTTTCATCTCGTTCCAGAGGTCATTGCCCTCGCGGGACCGCTCGCCCACCCCCGTGAACACCGAGTAGCCACCGTGCTCCGTCGCAATGTTCCGAATCAGCTCCTGGATGACCACCGTCTTGCCCACACCCGCGCCGCCGTACGCGCCAATCTTGCCGCCACGCGTGAACGGCGCGATCAGATCAATGACCTTCATGCCCGTCTCGAAGATCTGCGCCTCGGAGACCTGCTCCTCGTAGCTCGGCGGCTTGCGATGAATCGGCCAGCGCGGCGCGCTCGCGTCGATCGGCCCAATGTCGTCCAGCGGCTCCCCCAGCACGTTGAAGATCCGCCCCAGCGCGACCTCCCCCACCGGCACCGCGATCGGCTGGCCGCTGTCCTCCGCCGGATCGCCCCGCTTCATCCCCTCCGTCGCGTCCATCGCCAGCGTGCGCGCCCGGTTGTTGCCCAAGTGCTGCTGCACCTCAGTCACCACCGCCGTGCCGTTGCCCATCGTGATCGTGACCGCATCGAACAGCGCTGGCAGCGCGTTCGGCGGGAACTCCACATCCACCACGGTGCCAATGACCTGTACCACGTGTCCTGTTGCAGCCATGATCCGCTCCTCTCGCGGGCTCGCGCCCGTGATCAACTCTTCTTGAAACTCGCCAGCCGCTCGGCCATGTCCGGGCCCGATGGCGGCTGAAAACTGTCGACCACCTGTAGCCCCACGCCCAGTCCGTGCTGCGCCGTCGTCGCCACCATCCGCTTCTGCGTCGCGATGGAATAGCGGCTGTTCTGCGCCATCTCGCCCGCCAACCCGCGCACCGCATCCATAAACGTCTCGTCCGGGTACACCCGATTCACCAGCCCCAACGCAGCGCACTCGGCCGCCGTGTAGTGGCGGCTGCTGAACAGCAGCTCCTTCGCTGCCCCCGCGCCAATCCGCGCGCTCAGCCGCTGCGGACCGCCCAACGACGGCGCCATCCCGAACTTCGCGTGCGTATCGCCGACCTTCGCGGACTCGGCCGCCAGCAAGATGTCGCAGGCCATCACCAGCTCCAGCGCACCCGTGAAACAGTACCCATTGATCGCGCCGATCGTCGCCTGCGGCAGCCGCTCCAGCCCATTCACCACGCGCAGCATCTCTTCGTGGTTGGCCTGCGCCCCCTCGCGAATCGCGTTGATGTCCAATCCCGCGCTGAACGCCCGCCCGGCCCCCGTCAAAATCACCACCGTCGTCGATTCGTCCGACGCCAAATCCGTCAGGATCGCGTCCAGCCCCAGCCACATCTCCCGCACCAGCGCGTTCAACGCCTCCGGCCGGTTCAGCGTGATCGTCGCGACGCCGTCGCCGCGCTCCAGTCTGACCAGCTCGGTGGTGAGATCAGTCTTAGACACCGGCGCCGGCTCCCCTCCGCTGCCTCGTCACGACCCACGCCAGGTCGAACTCTGACAGCGACTCGATCGTACGGTCCGCTTCGGCCAGCGCGTCCGCCGCGCCCGCCGGGTAGCGCACCCCCACGACCTGCGCTCCCGCCGCGCGCCCGGCTGCGACGCCCGCGCGCGAGTCTTCCAGCACCAGGCAGTGCTCCGGCGCCAGGCCCAGCCGCGTCGCCGCGGCCTGATAAATCTCCGGCGCCGGCTTCCCGCGCAACACCTCATCACCGGCCACCGTGACCTGGAAATACCGCTCGAAGTCCAGCCGCTGCAGCCCCGCGTCAACCCGCGTGCGCTTCGTCGATGAAGCCAGCCCCAAGGGCACGCCCGCCGCCTGCAGCCGGGCCAGCAACTCCGCCGCCCCCGGCAGCGCCGTCGCATGCTGTTCGTATTGCGCCTGCACCAGCGGCCCGAACGCCTGCTCATACGTCGCTCGGCTCAACGCCAGCCCGAAACGCGACTGGATGTCCGGCCAAATCGTGTCAAACGTCTCGCCGATCCAATGCCTGTACGTGTCCCAATCCAGCGTCGCGCCCTGCGCGGCCAGCACATCCCGCGCCGCCGCGAAGTGCAGCGGCTCGCCGTCCACCAACACTCCGTCCATGTCGAAGATGACCGCCCGGCTCGGAGCAAAGGAATTAGCCATCGCGGCCCCCATCGCGGGCCATTTAAGCCATCGCCTCGACACCACCCACGATGTCAAGCAGCTCCGACGTGATCTGTTCCTGACGCGCCTTGTTGTACTGCAGCGTCAGATCGCCCAGCATGTCGTTCGCCGCGTCCGTCGCGTTCCGCATCGCCACCATCCGCGCCGATTGCTCGCTGGCGGCGGACTCCAGCACGGCCTGATAGACCTGCATCTCCACGTAGCGCGGCAGCAACTCGTCCAGCACGGCCTCCGGACTGGGCTCAAAGATGTACTCCACCTCGGACCCCGCCTCCGCCGACTCCGCCACCGGCGCCTCAACCGGCAACAGCTGAATCGTCGTCGGACGCTGCTGCACCGTGCTCACGAACGACGCGTAGACCAGCGACACCTGGTCCACGGCCCCACTCATGTAGTCGTCGATCACAATGCGCGAGATCGGGCGCGTGTCATCCAGCCCCGGATAGTCGCCCAACTGCTGGAACTCGCCCCGAAACGGCACGTCGAACCGCGAGAAGTAGTCCAGCCCCTTGCGACCCACCGGCACCATCGAGATGCCCCCCGCCTGATCGGGGCTCAGCACCAGCGATCCCGCGTGGCGCTGCAAGTTCGAAATCAGCCCACCGGCCAAGCCCCGGTCCGGCGTGATCAAAATGATCGCCGTCTCCTGCACCTCCCGGCGCTCCAGCAACGGGTGCAGCGACTCCGAATCCGCGTCCCCGCCCGCGTCGGCCAGGTTCGCCAGCAGCCCCCGCATGCTTTCCGCATACGGACGCGCCGCCTCCGCGCGCAGCTGCGCCCGGCGCATCTTCGACGCCGCCACCAACTGCACGGCGTTCGTGATCTTCGCCGTGTTCTCCACGGAGCGAATACGCCGGCGAATCTCCCTCGTGCTCGGCATGTCAGCCCTTCTCTACCCGTTCCCGCTCAACGCCCGCCCGCGCCTAAAACGGCACCGACTGCTTGAACGTCTCCAGCGCCGTCCGCAGCGACGCCTGCGTCGCGTCGCTCAGCTCCCCGGACTCCGTGATCGTCTCCAGCAGCCCTGGCTGGCTGCTGCCCATGTAACCGCGTAGCGCCTTCGCGAAGTCCTGAATCTTGTTGACCGCCACGTCGTCCGAAAAGCCCTGGTTGGCCGCGAACAGCAACACCACCTGCTGCGCCAGCGGCAGCGGATCGTTCTCCGGCTGAATCAGCAGCTGCGAGAGGCGCTGGCCGCGCTCCAACTGCTTCCGCGTCGCCTCGTCCAGGTCGCTCGTCCCGAACTGCGCGAACGCCTGCAACTCCGCGAACTGCGCCATGTCCAGTCGCAACTGGCCCGCCACCGAGCGCATCGACTTGCGCTGCGCGGAGCCCCCCACCCGGCTCACCGACACACCCGAGTTCACCGCTGGGCGTTGCCCGCTATTGAACAGGTCCGTCTCCAGGAAGATCTGCCCGTCCGTGATCGAAATAACATTCGTCGGAATGAACGCAGACACGTCGCCCGCCTGCGTCTCAATGATCGGCAGCGCCGTGATCGAGCCGCCGCCGTTCGCGTCATTCAACTTCGCCGCCCGCTCCAGCAACCGCGAGTGCAGATAAAAGACATCCCCCGGGTACGCCTCCCGGCCCGGCGGCCGCCGCAGCAACAGCGACACCTGCCGATAGGCCCAAGCGTGCTTGCTCAGGTCGTCGTACACGATCAGCGCGTCCTTGCCCTCGGACATGAACTGCTCCGCAATCGCCACCCCCGCGTACGGCGCCATGTACTGCAGCGCCGCGGACTCCGCCGCGCCCGCGTTCACGACCACCGTGTGGTCCATCGCCCCGTGCTTCTCCAGCACCCCCACCACCTGCGCCACCTTGGCCTGCTTCTGGCCAATCGCCACGTACACGCAGAGGACGCCCTGCCCCTTCTGATTGATGATCGTGTCGATCGCGATCGCCGACTTGCCCGTCTGGCGGTCGCCAATGATCAGCTCCCGCTGCCCCCGGCCAATCGGAATCTGCGAATCAATCGCCAGAATCCCCGTCTGCACCGGCGTGTCCACCGCCTGCCGCGTCACCACGTTCGGCGCAATGCGCTCAATCGGTAGCCGCTTGTCCGTGCTGATCGGGCCCTTGCCGTCAATCGGCTCCCCCAGCGCGTTCACCACCCGGCCGATCATCGCGTCGCCCACCGGGACCTCCGCCACCCGACCCGTCGAGCGCACCTCGTCGCCCTCCTCGATCGGGCGGTAGTCTCCCAGCACCACCGCGCCCACAATGTCCTCTTCCAAGTTCAGCGCCATGCCCACGATCGGCTGGCCCGCATCATCCGTCCGGCTGAACTCCAACAGCTCGCCGGACAGCGCCCCCGCCAGGCCGTAGATCCGCGCGATCCCGTCGCCCGCCTGCACCACGGTCCCCGTGTCCGCCGCCACAGCGCCGGTCTCGAAGCCCTCAATCTGCTCACGAATAATCGAGGCGATCTCTTCTGGTCGCACCGCCATGATCTGCTCCTGCCTGCCTAGCCAATACTGCCGGCGATACTCCGCCGCAGCCCGCGCAACCGTGTGCGCACACTGCCATCAATGATGTGGTCCCCAACCTGGACGATCGCACCGCCCAGAATCTCGCGGTCAATCTGCTCGTCCAACTGCACGTCCGTCGCCCCCGTCGACGCACGCACCGCGCGCGTCACCGAGGCTCGCCCCTCGTCGCTCAGCGCCGTCGCCGTCGTCACCCGAGCGCTGGCCACGCCGCGATCCGCGTTGACCATCGCGCCGAACGCCGTCGCCACCTCCCCGGCCAGCCCAATCCGGCGCTTCCGCACCAGCAGCTTGGCCAGACTCCGCGCCTTCGCATCCGACCCGGCCAGCGCCTGATCGAGCGTCGCGAACTTCGCTGACTCGGCAACCTTCGCCGTCTGCAGGTAGGCGCCCACCGTGGGGTCCGCCACCAGCGACGCCAACCCGTCCAGCGCCAGCGCCCACGCGGCCTCCAGACCCTCTGCCTTCGCGATCGCGAACGCCGCTTCGGCGTAGCGTTTCGCGGCGACTTCGTTGCCTGGCATACCGCGCCCTCTAGTTCTGACTGCCGAGCGACGAGTCCGAAAGCACCTCGTCGATCAGGCGCTCATGCGAACCCGCGTCCAACGATTGCCCAATCACCCGCTCCGCCGCACGGATCGTCAGATCCGCGAACTCGGACCGCAGCTGGGCGATCGCGATATCGCGCTCCCGCTGAATCTCCTGTCGCGCCCGCTCCAGCAGCGTTTCGCTCTCCGACGTCGCCGCCGTCCGCGCCTCGCTCTGGATCCGCTCCGCAATCGCCTGCGCCTGCGCGACCAACTCCTGACCCTGCTCGCGGCCGCCCTGAATCTGGGCCTCCGCCTGCACCTTCGCCTCCTCCGCTTCCACCTGCGCCGTCTCGGAGGCTTGCAGGCCCTCCGCAATGCGACGGCGGCGCTCGTCCAGCACCCGCGCCAGCGGCTTGTGCAGGAACAGCCAAAGCAACGCCAGCAAAATGCCGAAGTTGACGAACTGGGTGATTAAGCTGGGGAGGTTAATGCCGAGACCATCCACGGCGCTGCCTCACCTTTCTACGACGGTCGACTCACCGGCGCGCGATCCCCCAAGAGACCACACCCCGCTCGAACGGACGCCACTCAAACGAACGCAGGACGGCCGCTCGGCCGCCCCACGCGCGCGCGCTAAAAGACGAACCCGATCATCACCGCCACAACCAAGGCGTAAATGCCGATCGCTTCCGCGAACGCCATCCCCAAGATCATGTTCGGCTGCACGACTTCGGCCGCCTCCGGGTTCCGACCCAGAGCTTCCATCGCCTTGCCCACCAAGAAGCCGATCCCGATCCCCGGGCCCAACGCCCCGAAACCGATCGCCAGCCCGGCGCCAATGAACTTCATCCCGTCGGAAAACCCCGTGTCTCCAACTTGCAGTAGCAGATCCAGCATGTGTCCCTCCCGCGGCGTCCCGGGCCGCACCGGTTCCTTGTGAAATCCCCGAACCTCAGCACGCGCCCAACCGGGCGCAAGGCTAGTGCCCGGCGTTCTCCTCTGCTTCTTCCGCATCATGGCCGTGCTCCCCATGGGAGACCGCCGTAACGGCAAACACCAGCGTGAGCATCGCAAACACGAACGCCTGGATGAAGCCCACGAACACTTCCAGGCCATAGAACACGGTCGCCGCTAAGAACGGCACCAAGAAGGCGGCCATGAACAGCACCACCTCCCCCGCGAAAATGTTGCCAAACAATCGGAAGGTGAAGGAGATAATCCGCGCGATCTCGGAGATCACCTCCAGCAACCCCACCGCCACCCCAATCGGCCCCTTCACCACCGCCGCGCCACCCAGGCCCAGGAACTTGCCGAAGTTCGTACGCACGCCCAAGCTCTGAATGCCCCACAACTGCACAAAGATGAACGACCACAGCGCAATCGCCAGCGGCAGGTTCAGATCCGTCGCCACCGCGCGGAACAGCGGGAAGATCTCTCCCACACCCTTACTCCGGGCGATCGCACCGTCCTCAATGCTGATCACATCCTCCTGCAACTGCTTCAGGATGATCCCCACATGGGCCGTATTCATGTTGACCGGCGCGATCGACTCGCCGGACTGCGGCGCCAGATTCGCCTCGTCCTCCGGCGCCGTCGAGTCGAACAGCCGCGCGAACTGGAAATCCCCGTCCGCGCTCACCACCGTCGCTTCCAGGAACGGATCGAACTCGAAGTCCTCCGCCTTGATCGGCACCGTATTCACGCCGCCGCCACTGTTCAGCACATAGCCACTCAGCTCGGCGTCATCCACATCACCCAGACGCAAGGGGAGATTCCAGACCAGACCGTGCTCAACCGCGACTTCTAGGTCCGACGCCTCATAGCGCTCCAGCAGCGCCTCCGACACCCCCACCTGCTCAAGCGCCTGCTCGATGCGCTCCTCGATGGCGTGGATCAGATCCGCGCCCTCCACCCCGGCCCCGATCGGGTCCGCCTTGAACGCCGCGCGCACCGCCCGCTCGCTGTCGGACAGCGCGCCTGCCAGCAGCAACGCCCCGATGCGCGTATCTGCCGCGTCCAGCTCTGCCGTCTCAAACGGAATCGGGTCCAGGTAGAACGTCCCGAAGGCCGCATTCGCCGACGCCGCCGTCAGCGCGCTCGCCTCCGGCGCCGCCACCACGTCTTCCGCGTCCAGCTCCAGCAGCTCCACGTACTCAAAACGCAGATCCACCGTGCGCCCGAATGAATTGTTCCAAGGGAACAGCCCGAACCAATTGGCGAACAGCAGAATCAGGAAAATCGACGAGATCACCGGGAAGAATCGACGACCGTTCTTCTCACCCGCGACCAGCTTCACCACATCGAAGAACGCATCCAGCAACGCCTCAATGACATTCTGGAAGCCGCTCGGCACCATCGCCTTTTCCACGTCGCGCAGCTTCGTGAAGTACAGCCAGAAGACCACGGCCGCCATCAGCACCATGATCACCCAGGCCGAAATCAGCGTGTTCGTGACCTCATAGCCACCATCGATGATCGGCTCGGCCGCAATCGAAATGATCGGCGTGGGCGCCTTAATCAGAATGAAGCCCAGGACGATCAGCCCCAGGGACAACACCCCAATGATTTTGCCTCGGTGCTGTGTCGGCACGCCGTCATCCCCCGCTGAGTCGCTAGCGCCGCCGTGGGCCCGATCGCCTCGACGGCCGGAGCACGTCCATCAGCATCCGATAGCCACCGTAGCCCGCTGTCAGCAACCCCAGCCCAAGGCCAGCGAGCGTGAACAGCGGCTTCATATCTGCTTCCCCGTCGAGCCAGAGCCCCGCAAGGGTCCCCAGCACAATGCAGGTCGCCACGTACCATCCGATGCCAATGAGACCAAGCGCCGGTGGGAGGTTTCCCATCAGAAACCGGCCCCCGTCAAAACTTGGTGAACCTTATCACAAGCGCTTCTCTGCGAGCAACGACCCCCGCCGCGTGGGGAAAACCACCACCGCGCCGGGCCAGACGCCCCCCACGCCAGCCCATTAGTGCTGGTCGAAATCGTCGAGATCCAGACTCTCAATAAAGTCCTTGAAGGCCGACATCCGCTCCAGCTCCTCCGGCTTCACCGCCGGCCCGCGCGACCGCTCCGCGTCCGCGCCCTCGCCCTCCCCCTCGCTGGACTCATCCAGCGTCACCCCCGCCTCCTCCAGCACGGACTCCGCCACGAAGATCGGCGCCTCGCTGCGCACCGCCAGCGCCAGCGCATCGCTCGGGCGCGCGTCGATCTCCAGCTCCTTGTCGGCCACCCGGACATACAACTGCGCGAAGAACGTCGCATTGGACAGATTGTTCACCACCACCCGCTCCACCACCCCACCCAGCTCCTGCACCATCTTCGACAACAGATCGTGCGTCATTGGCCGGGCCACCGTCACCCCCTGCAACCGCATCGCGATCGCATCCGCCTCCGGCGCCCCAATGTAGATCGGCAGATACCGATTGCTGTCCGGCTCCCGCAGGACCACCACACGATTGTAGTTCATCAGCGAGACACGAATGCTCTCGATCGTCACTTCGATCATCGTGCCCCCCACGAACGAATCCATCTGCGGCCGCGCCGGCGGCCCCGTGGCAATGCCTGAATCGTACATCCCCGGCCCGGGCGCGCTCTAGACGCCCGCCCCTCGCCGCGAGCCGGACGCGCCAACTAGCCCGGCGCAACCGGCGGCCCGGGCGCAACGCCCCCGTCCCGGCGCACCAGACCGCGCATATACACACTGGCCACCGCCGCCAGCAGCGTCAGCACCCCCACCGCGAACAACCCCGCCTCCACGCTGGCCACGTCCGCCACCACGCCGATCACCAGCAGCGCCAGCATCGATGCCGCATTCGCGAACATCAGCTGCGACGCAAAGATCCGACCCCGCAGCGCCGCCGGCGTGCGCTCGTGCAACACCGTCTGTGCGGGTGCGTTGACCATCGCGTACGTGATGCCCATCGGGAAGGCCAGCACCATCGTCACCCCAATGAACAACACATCGCCCTGCACATTGTCCAGCCCCAGCGGCGTGTCCCGCAGCGCATCCACCAGGAAGTTGATCGCCGCGAACGCCCCGATCGACACCGCCAGCCCGAACAGCGCCGCCGTCACAATCCCCGTCGGCGTGTAACGCCGCCCCAGCGACGGCAACGCCCGCAGCGCCAGCAGCGCCCCCACCCCCACCGGCCAGAACACGAACACCGAGTCCTCCGCCGGCCGCTCCAGCACATCCGTCACGAACCGCGGCACCAAGAGCGCAAACATGAACAGCAGCATCCCGCCCATCGAGAGCTGCAACATCGCCAACTGCGTCAGCCGGTCCCGCTTCACCACCAGCCACGTGTCATGCAAGTCCCCGGGCACGGCCCGCATCCGGGCGCGCCAGGTATCCCCCATCGACGTCGTCTCCGGCGGCAGCGTGGGCAAGCGCATCAGCAGCGGCACCGTGCCCAGAATCAGGATCGCCCCCACGATGTACGACCAGTCGAAGCCCAGCGCCTTCAGCATCACCGGCGCCACCACCACCATCCCCAGAAGCTGCCCCACCGCCGTCGTCAACTGGAACACCGAATTCGCCGTCAAGAATTGCACCCGCGGCACAAACGCCGGCACCGCCGCACTGGCCGCCGGCAGATTGAACTGCCCCATCGTCGCCGTCAGGAACGCCACCGCGTAAATCGACGCCACCGACGCATCCGCCAACAACAGCAGCGCCGTCGCCCCCCCACGCACCAGATTCGTCATGATCAGCACCGTGCGCTTGTCGATCCGATCAACAATCACGCCCGAGATCGGCCCAAACAGCACCGGCGGCGCGGCCAGGAAAATGATCAGCCCGGACCCCGCAATGCTGCTGCCCGTTTTCTCCACGATCAGAATCAGCCAGACGAACTGCAGCGCCGTGTTGACCACCAGCGAGACGCCCTGCGCGGACCACAGCAACAAAAAGTCGCGGTTGTGAAAGATCGAGACCGACGGATCGCTCGGCCTCGCCACCCAGGGCGCCTCCGACTCCACCTCCGCCAGCTCCGCCGTTTGCGGAGCCGCTGCCATCGGCGGGGGCGCGATACTGCGCGTCGCCCGCCCTGCCTGCGCCGACCCATGCGATGTGACCATCCCCAGCGCGCGGCGCAGCCCCGGCACATGCGTCAGCCGTCGCACGACGCGCGAACGCCGGCTCCGGCGCTCACCGCCCCGCCACCCCGGCGCATCCCCCGGCCCGCCCGCGCGCTCCCCCTCGCTCATGCCCGCCCGCCGGAGCCACCGCGCCGCCACCGCCCCACAAACACGCCCCGCCAGCCCGAACCCGGCCCCGGATCCCCCGGGTGGGTCCCGCCCGGGGGCGTCCCGCCCCATTGGGCCCACCCCCAGGCGACCACCAGCAACAACGGGGACAGGCCCAACACCACGCGCACGTCCACCACTTCCGTCAGCCCCCCGCCTGCCAGCAATGGCGGCAGCGCGGCGATCCCCGTCATCAACATCATCAGCGCGAACACCCGCCCCTGCATGGACACGGGCACCCGCTCATTGATGATGGCGGTCGTCGCCACATTGACCAATGCGAACGCGAACCCCATCGGGAACAGCAATACCATCGCCGCCAGCGACGCGGCGCTGATCTCCATCACCCCCAGGTCCATATCCCGAAAGCCGAAGATCGCCGAAAACCCCGCATCCACGGCGTCAATCGCCGCCAGCGCCAACAACCCCGCCGCGAACAGCCCCATCCCCACTGTCGCCAGCCAGGCCGGATCCCAGCGTCGCGCCAAGCCCGACACCAGCCGTAGCCCAGCCAACATTCCCACGATCCCCGGCACAAAAATCACCGGCAGATCGCTCACGCGCTGATCCAGCACCTCCACCAAATAGACCGGAATCAGCGCCGCCAGCAGCGGCAGCGTCGCCGAAATCAGCGAGTTCTCCACCGCCGCCTGCCACACATCCCGATGCGCGCGCAGGTACGCCCGCGCCGAACCAATGCCACCCCGGCGCGGGCGCGCCGCGTCATCCGGGAACAGCGGCTCCTCACCCCGCGGAATCAGATGCAGTGCACCCATCGGAATCAACGCCGCGTAAATCGCCGCCACCCCGAACAGCACCCCCGTCACCACGAACAACAGCTCCGCCCCCGCCGTCTGCGTCAGCACCGGCGCCAACACCGCCAATCCCGCCACCTGTGCCACGTAGCGCATGAAGTTCAGGAACGCGTTCGCCGACGTCAACGACTCCCGACGCACCAGCGTCGGCACCAGCGCCGACTCCGCCAGCCCTACGAACGGCCCCACCGCCGCCAGCACCACCACCAACACGAACACCTGCTCCGTGTCCTGCGTGCTGAGCACAAACACGAAACACGCCCCCGCCCGCACCCCGTTCGCCACCGTCAGCACCAACTGCTTCGACAGCGCATCCACCACACTGCCGCTGACCACACTGAAGATCGCGTTGGGCAGCACCCAGGCCAGCACCAGCAGACTCGCCCACAGCCCGGACCCCGTCGCCTCCGTCACCACAATCAACGACCCAAACGCCGCCGTCTGGTGCCCAATCTGCCCCACCGTCCGCGACAGCCACAGCACGCGGAAATCCGCGTTCAGATGGATCTGGCCTGACACCTGCGCGTCCTCAGCGCCGTCGTCCTCCTCCCGGATCACCTCGTTAGCCACGCGCCACCGCCAGCACCAGCACCAGCACCAGGACCAGGAC
>QGNQ01000011.1 GCA_003228175.2 Chloroflexota bacterium | reverse complement strand
GCCCCCGCCCAAGGACACCCTTGCCCCCTCCGACCCATCCCCTCCACACTCCCCCAATGACCGATCGCCCCTCCCTCCTTGACGACCGCCGCGTCCTCCCCATCGCCCTGGGCGCAAACTGGATCTACGCCCTCCCCGCTGCCGACCCCGCCCGCGACGGCGTCCTCCTCATCGACGCCGGCCCCGACTACGACGGCGCATGGGAGGCCCTCGTCGCCCAACTGCACGCCGCCGGCCTCAACCCCTCCCAGGTGCGCACCGTCCTCATCACCCACGCCCACCTCGACCACTGCGGCCTCGCCCAACGCTGGCAGCAGCAAGGCGCCCAGCTCGCCGGCTCAGCCGACGAAGTCTCGCGCTTCCTCCTCGGCGACCGCGTCGCGCGTCACCAAGCCGACCTCGTCGTCCGCTTCATGCTCGAAGCCGGCGTCCCCGCCGACAAGCTGGAGCAGATCATCCGCCGCCGACGCGACCGCCCCGCATCGCCACCGCGCCCCGAATCCCCCGATCAGCGCGCCGCCCGCCAGCGACCCTCCCGCGAGCGTTGGCCCGACGTCCTCCGCGGCACCCCCTTCCAGCTCGACCGCGAACTCGCCGACGGAGACGAAATCGTCGTCGGCGACCGCCGGCTGCGCTTCATCGCCGCCCCCGGCCACACCCCCGGCAACGCCGTCTACCTCGAAGAGGCACAGGATGCCGCCGGCGCATCGCTCTTCAGCGGCGACCAACTCCTGCCCCACATCACCCCCAACCCCGGCCTGCACTTTCACAGCCGGACCCAGCGCTTCCGCAGCCTGCCCGCCTACACCCGCTCCCTGGAACGCATCGCGACGCTGGGCGCGCAGCACCTCTACCCCGGCCACGGCGAGCCCCGCGACGGCAGCGTCCAGGACGCCATCGACCGCACCCTCAGCCATCACACCAAGCGCCAGCAGCGCGTCCTCCACTTCCTGCGCGACGGCCCCCTCAGCCCCTACCAAGTCCTCGCCAAATTCTTCCCCCACCTGCCCGACGCCCGCCTCTGGCAGGCCTTCGCCGAAGTCATCGGCCACATCGACGCCCTCGTCGAGCGGGGAGAAGTCGTGGAAGAGGAGTCGGAGTCAGGCGAGCGAACGCTGCGGCGCCCTGGCTGACGTTGCTACTGCGTCAGCCGCCGATACAGCGTCGGCAACCGACGCGGCAACGACTCAATGTCCCCCACCACCTCGTAGCCCATGTCCTCGCACATCTGCTTCAAGTAGTCGTGCCCCGCCCGGTCAACCGTCAGGCAGAACGGCGTCATGCCCTCCCGACGGGCCTCCGTCAGTGCCATCTTCGTATCGTGGATGGCGTATTCCTTCTCCGTCCGATCCCGACCGTACCCATGGTCTTGCGGACGACCGTCGGACAGCAGCACCAGGATCTTCACCTTCGCCCCGGTCTCCCGGAGCTTGTAGATGCAGTGCCGGATCGCCGGGCCCATGCGCGTACTGCGCACCGGCGACACCTTGTCCAGCCGCTCCTTCACCCCGTCGCTGAACTGCTCGTCCATGTCCTTAATGACGTAGAACTCCACATTGTCCCGACCGTAGCCACTGAACCCGTAGACCCCGTACGTGTCGCCAATCGTCTCCAGCGCCTCCATCAGCAGGACGGCCGCTTCCTTCTCCAGATCGATAATCCGCTTGGCCGGATTGCGCGACTCCTGCGCCCGCTTCTGCGCCCACCAGCTCAGATACTTGCGCGGATCGTCGTCGAAGTTGTCCCCGCTCGCCGGCGCCGAGTTCGGCTGATGCTTCGTGATCTCCTCGTCCGTCGACGCCGACATATCCAGCAGGAAGGCCACCGCCACATCCCGCTCCACCTTGTTGCGCCGGTAGTACAGCTTCGTCTCCGACGCCGCATGCGCCTTGCGCTCCACGATCCACTCGATCACCGCGTCCAAGTCGTAGTCATCGCCGTCCGGCAGACGCTTGATCTTGCGAAACATCTCCGGCTTCAGCTGCTCAAACTGCCGCCGCGTCTCCGCCACCAACTGCGCGTGCTCCGTCAGCGTGCGCTCGTAGTACTCCCGATCGCCGTGCTCCAGGTGCATCTCCTGCACCCGGCACCAGCGCGGCTTGTAGTCCGACGCCCGGAAGTCCCACTCGTCGTAGTAAAACGACTCCGGCACCTCCGGCAACGGCTCCCCACTGTCCTCGTCGTCGTCGCTACCCTCGCCCGGCTTGCCCTGCTGCTGTTGAGCCGCCTGCTGTAGCGCCTGCTCCACTTCCTTCATCAGATTGTCCAGGAACATCCCCGTCGACTCGTCCAAGTCCCCCTCGGACATCTCCGTGATATTGATCTCCGTCGACTTCTCCAGCAGCTCCTGCAGTTGTTCCTTCGTCAGCTGCACCGGCGGCGTGTCGCCCTCGCCCATCTGCTGGTTCTTCAGCTTCATCAGCAACTGCACCAACTCCGGCTTGAAGTCGCCACGAAAGTCGATCGGATCCGGCGACTCGTACGGCTGCTCTTCCCCGTGCGGCAGATTCGGCTGGTAGGACTCCGGCGCCCCCTCGCCCCCGCCCTGCGGGCCCACATCGATCATCTCCTCGTCGTCGGCCGGCGCCGTCATCTCCGACCAGTCCGCGTCCTCCAGCTCCACGTTGGGAACCTGGCGGATCCAGTCATAGAGCACACGCGTCGCCGCCCCGGAGTCCTCCACCGTGGCGCCCGTGTCGCGGATCCGCCGCAAGATGGTCAGCGGCCGCTGCATCAGCTCGTGCAACTCCTGCGGCCAATGCAGCTGCATCGTCTCGTCCAGCGACGCGCGCAGCAGATTCTCGATCATCGCCTGCCGTACGGGCATCTCCTCCAACGGCCGCCGACGCTCCAGCGCCGCCTCCTGCAGCCGCGACATCGGCCGCCGGATGCCCGCGTATTCGCGCTTCACCATCGTGTCGATGCGCGTGTCCTCCACGATCGTGAAGATGTCGTGCGCCAAGCGGCGGTCCTCGAAACCGTCGAAGAAGTGCTCCATCGCGGTGATCGCCTCAGCGCCATCGGCGGCGCCCGGTTCGGCATCATCCCGCGCCGCGCGTTGAAAGAGGTGCCCAGGCCGCGCATAGTCGAACGCGAACGAACCGAACTCCAGCCGCGCCGCCTGGTGGGTCGCGAAGACCTTGTAGACCGCGAAGTTCTCGTCCTTCTCCAGGTACTGCTCAACGATCGGCGGCAGGTAGATCGCCGTGCCCTCCGTCGTCGGGCTGCTCTCATCCACCCAGCCCACACCCTTCTCGGTCAACGTCTCGGCCGAGTGCACGGCCACGTCGGTGCCGGTCAACGCCTTGCAGTACATCCGGATCAGCTCCGAGACCCGCTCCAGCTCCACCCGCGACGACAGCGCCTCAATGATGTCCTCGCCCTTGGACGACTCCAGCCGGAAGAACGCCTCGCCGCCCTCCGGGCTACTGCCCAGGATCTCGCGGCCTGCCGCCTGCCAACGCGGCAAGTCTTCCGGGCGCAGGCGCCGCAGGACCTCCGGCGCCGACTTGATGAACTCCATCGCAGCGATGCCGGACGTCGGCACCAGCCCCTCCGAGAGCTCCAGCATCTCGCGATGACCGTCGCGGTCGATCTCGGCCAGGGCCTGCGAGGCCTCCATGAAGTACGGGTGGCCCAGCCGCCCCACGCCCAGCGCCACCCGGCCGGACAGCGCCAAAAAGCGCGCGCGCTGCTGCGGATGCACATGCCGCACCAACCCCGGGCCGCGCTCAAAGAAGACGCGCGCATCCACCCAGGCCGTGCTCGAGACGACCGATCCGAACTCCAAAAACGGCGCACGGTCCGGCCGGTCCAGCTGCTCCAGGACGCCCGGCGACATATTCAGACACGCGCTCGCCAGCTCGTACGAGTGCCCCGCCAGCGAGTCGATCAACTCCACCAGCAGTCGCATCTGATTGAGCGGCAGCTGCGGCAGCACCGCCGGGCTCACCTCGAAGTACTGCGCCGCCAGCGAGCCCGACTTCCACGTGCCCTTGTACAGCGACCGCCCCTGCTCCGCCCAGTCCGGCGCCTGCGTCACGGAGAGATACTTCAGCGCGCTGGGGCTCGCCCGGAAGTAGGCCCCGGCCAGCGCCGGCGAGGACTCCACCAGACCGTGCCCCGTCTTCGTCCACTCCTGGAAGCGACCGAACGTCAGCTGCTCCAGCATCCCCGGGCTGGCGCGAAAGTACTCCGACGCCGCCTCCCACGACCGCAGCGAGTGCCGCGCGATGTCCACGCCGTCGTCGGCCCAGGCGCGCAACTCCGGCGGCGACAGCACGTCACTCAGCGCCGCGTGGGCCCCATCGAACTCTTGCTGGAGGCTGGGCGGGAACGCGGCAAGCGCCTCGCGCACCCGCTCGGGCGTATCAGTCATGGAGCATCGACCAGATCGGCATGCGGCGGGAGGGCCCGTCTATCGGTTCGCGGTGGCCGGCATCGACTACCCCGAGTGTTTGGCGATGGTGCGCGTGGGGTCGGAAAAGTTCCCGATCTCCACCGCGTCGGTTTCCGTATCGAGTACAGCATACGAGACCTGGAAGTCGTTGTTCGGGTCACGCGGATCGCCCGTCGATCCGGGGTTGATCACCAGCGCGCGCCCAATCCGACGGGCCATCTGATAATGCGTGTGCCCGTAAATGATGTAGTCCGCCTCCTCCGCCGCCAGCTTGCGCAGCTCCGGGCTCGATGGATACAGGTAGTCCCGATTCGGCTGCCACGGCGTCGCGTGGAACATCAGCAGTCGCTTGCCGCCCACCTCCACCTGAATCGTTGAGGGCTGGCTGCGCGTCCACTCCAGGAGCTCCTGGTCCACCCGCGCCGACTCCTGCGCCCGAATCCCCGCCGGGCTCAGCAGGATCTCCTCGTGGTTGCCTAGCACGTAGCGAGCGCCAACCTCCCGCAGGCGGGCCGCGACTTCATTCGAAAAGCGAAACTGGTAGCACGCGTCGCCCGCGCAGAGCAACTCGTCCACCGCGCCCATCTGCTCGATCGCGATGTCCAGCGCCTCAATGTTGCCGTGCACGTCCGAGACGATACCGAGCCGCATCGTCCGCTACTCGAAGATCGAGGAGATGACTTCCTCGATGCTCCGTTGCACATCGCGGTCGTCCGTGAGTGCCCAGGCGACCGACACCTGGCACGCACGGCGCGGCGTGATCCCGCGCTGCATCAGCTTGCCCGCGTAGATCAGCAGCCGCGTGCTCGCGCCCTCAGACAGACCGTGCTCCCGCAGGTTGCGGACCTTCTCCGCCATCTTCGCCAGGTTCGTCGCGACATCCATGTCAACGCCGGACTCGTGCGCCACGATCGCCGCCTCCGTCTCCCGCGGCGGATAGTCGAACTCAATCGAGATGAAGCGCTGGCGTGTGCTCTGCTTCAGATCCTTGAGCGCACTCTGGTAGCCCGGGTTGAAAGAGATCACCAGCAGGAAACCGTCGCGCGCTTGCAGCAGCTGCGACTTCTTCTCAATCGGCAGGATCCGGCGGTGGTCCGTCAGCGGGTGGATCAAGACGGTCGTGTCCTTGCGCGCCTCCACCACCTCGTCCAGGTAGCAAATCGCCCCCGCCTTCACGGCCCGCGTCAAGGGTCCGTCAATCCAGACCGTCTCCTCCCCCTCCAGCAGATAGCGCCCCACCAAGTCGCTGGCCGTCAGGTCCTCATGACAGGCCACGGTCACGAGCGGCAGGTTGCTCTCCTCCTCGATCACCTGCTCGCCGTCCCGTTCCACGAATGTGGGGCGGTTGAGGTGATAGGCCATGTACTCCACGAAGCGGGTCTTGCCGCAGCCCGTCGGCCCCTTCAGCAGCACCGGCACCTTCGACTCCCACGCCGATCGAAACAGCTCCACCTCGTCCGAGACCGGCACGTAGTAGGGCTCCTCCAGCGCGCGAAACTCCTCCACCTCCCAGGATTGGTACTGCGCCACGGTGCCGTCGGCTGCGCTGGTCATCAATGGGACTCCGGTCATTGGCCCCGCGAGGGGCGATTCGATCTGGGGACTCGTCCTGCGGCGCTATTCCGTCGCGCCCGTGCCCGTCAGGCCCGCATCCGTCATCGACGTGCGTGCCTGCAGCGCCTGCCACGCCGATTCTACTCGGCTGCGCACTTCGTCCAACGAGCAGTCCGTGCTGATCACGACATCCGCCCGGGCCTCCCGCTCCGCGTTGCTGAGCTGCGATCCAATGCGCTTGTCCGCCTCTTCGGCGCTGAACCCGTTGCGATCCATCAGCCGCTGCCGCGCCACCGCCGGCGGAACGCTGATCACCCAGACCTCGTCGACCAGGGTCTCCCACCCGGCCTCGAACAGCACCGCGGCCTCCACAACAGCGACTTCGACGCCCGCCGCTCGCGCCGCCGCCATCTCCTCCACGGCCAGCGCGGCGATGCCCGGCCAGACGATATCGGTCAGCCGCGTCATCGCCCCCGGCTCACCAAAGACCTTGCCGCCAAGGGTCGGCCGATCGATCGTGCCGTCCTCACCAACAATGTCGGCGCCAAAGGCCGCCACCACCTGCGCGAACGTCTCCGTCCCGGGCTCATACGTGCGATGCCCCAGCCGGTCGGCGTCGATAATCGTCGCGCCGAGATCGGCCAGTGTGCCGGTCACGGTCGACTTGCCGGACGCGATCCCCCCGGTCAACCCAATTGAGCGCATGCGGCCCCCCAAGCCAGGATTCGCAGCCAATGCCCTCTCCGGGCCACGCTGCTGGTTCGGATCATAGAGACGGCCCCATACGGGGCCGCCGACGAGACTAGCCAGCACTGATTGGCAGCGTCAACCAATCCACATTGGCAAAGATTTCCCCGAAGGGAAGCCCAGGTAGCACAACGCGTTCTACCGGATCAGCGTCTGTTAGACACGGTACGTACCACCCCCCAATCCGTCTGGTACGGTCCCGGCCACGCGCAGCCACCTGGGCGATGACGCCCGATTCCAGCCCTGCGTGCGAGCGTCGTCCGCGAGACACTGGGGTGCAACCGCCCAACGCCACAATCGCGATACTTAACCCCGGGGACCGCGCACGTCCCGACCAGACTCGGTCAGTCCCAGCCGACGGAGGTCCTATGGTCATTGAGGCCCGCAGCAGTACCGCTGACCTGGACGACGCGCGCGCCAAACTCGTGCAGAGCATCGTCGGCCTGGACGACGCCCTACTCGACGAGCCCGGGGTCGTGGGCGACTGGAGCGTCCGCCAGGCGCTCGCGCATCTGCTGGCCTGGGATGCCTGGGGCGTTGCCGCACTCGTGGCGCTGGAGCGCGGCCAAGAATTCGCGCAGCCGGACGACGACCAAATGAACCTCGATTGGCACGCCCGCACGCGCTCGCTCAGCGGTGAGACGCTGCAGCGGCAACTGCGCACTTCGCGCGCCGAGATGGTTTCGCTACTGGCCGGGATGTCGGACGAAGAACGCGCGCAAGCCCGCTACGAGCTCGGCGGCCACTCCATGTCGCCGGACAAGTTCATCGACGGCTTCATCGACCACGACACCGAGCACGCCTCCGAAATCCGCGCCTGGCGCAAAGCGCGCGGGCACGCCTAGCCCTTTCGCGGCCTCACATCTCTCCGGGACCCAATCGACGCCTGAGCTAGCGGTCCGCCACGAGCTGCTTCAACTCCAATTCGAGCTGCGGCAACACCTTCTTGTAGTCGTCCACGATCCCAAAGCGGCAGTAGCGGAAGATGTTCGCGTCGGGATCTTTGTTGATCGCGATGATGTTCTTGCTGCCGCCACAGCCGGCCATATGCTGGCTCGCGCCGCTGATCGCGATCGCCACGTAGAGTTCCGGCGAGACAATCGTGCCGGTCAACCCCACCTGCTGGCTGGGCGGATACCAGCCCAGGTCGCACGCCGCCCGACTCGCCCCCACAGCCGCGCCCAAGTCCGCCGCGATGCGCTCCAAATCGGCGAACGCCTCCGGCGCACCCAGGCCGCGACCGCCGGACACGACGATGGTCGCATCCTCCAGTCGCACGCCGGAGGTGTCGGCGGTCTCTTTGCCGACGACCCGAGCCCGCGCCGCGCCCGGCGCCGCGTCAACCGCCACGATGTCTCCCGTCCGGCTCGTGTCCTCAGGCAACGGATCCTGCGACTTCGCCCGCACAGTGACCACTTGCGGGTCGCTCTCCACCGTCACCACCTGGCGCGCGTTGCCGCCGTAGCACGAGCGTGTGACCTGCACCCGGTCGCCTGCCGCCGCCAAGGCAAGGGCGTCCATCGCCACCGCGCTGCCGAGGCGCGTGGCCAAGCGCGGCGCCAGGTCCCGGCCCAGGCTGGTCTGCCCGAACAGCACGATGGCCGGCGCCACCTGCTCCACGATCGCCGCCGCAACCGGCAGGTAGGAATCTGTCTGATACTGCGCCAGGGCGTCGTGTTGGGCGCGGTAGACCGTGCTCGCGCCTGCCGCGATCGCCGCCTGCGCGGCCATCTCCAGTTCCGCGCCGATCAGCGCGCAGGCCACGCCGTCGCCGCCGATCGCCTCGTTCAGGCGTGTGGCCGCGCCCAGCAGCTCCGCCGTAATCGCGACCGGATCCCCGTCCGCGCCGCTCTCTCCAAAGACCAGAATCTGTGCCATGTGCTTATCCTTTGCTGCCGCCCGACCCGGGCGGGGTCACCGTCGCGATGCCTGCCGCGTCTTAGAGGAGCTTCACCTCGCGCAGCTTGGCGGCCAGCTGGGTCGCCTTCTCCTCGGCCGTATCGGCCTCGATGAACTCGCACTGAGTCTCGTTTTTGGGCTGGAAGAGCGCATGCATCTTCACTCGCGCCCCGGCCGCCCCCACCTGGGCCGCGTCCAGACCAATATCGACGGGGCTCCACACCGTGACCTGCTTCTTCGCCGCCTGCATGATCTGTCGCAGCTGTGGGTAGCGCGGGTCGCCGAACTCGTTGCTGATCGTCAGCACGGCCGGCATGGGCGTCGTGATCGACTCGAACCCATCCGCCACCACGCGCGACACCGTGATCGCGCCGTCCTCCAACTCCGCCGACCGCAGGACGGTGGCCGAGGGCAGCCCCAACAGCTCGGCCACGATGCTCCCCACGGTCCCCTGGTCCAGGTCCGCTGCCTGGCGTCCAAAGATCAGCACCTCCGGCACGCCGATCTTCTCAATCGCCTTCGCCAGCGCCAGCCCCGTTGTCCAAGCGTCACCCCCCTCGAAGGCGGCGTCGTTGAGCTGGTAGCCCTCGTCCGCGCCCATCGCCAGGCCGGTCTTGATCGCGTCGCGGGCCGAGTCCGGTCCCAACGACAGCACCGAGATCGTGCCCTCGCCACCGGCCGCCTCGCGCAGCCGCAGCGCCGCTTCCACGCCCTGCTGATCGAACGGGTTGATGACCGGCGAGACGCCCGACGCTTGAACGACCTTCATCGCCGTCTCGTCGACGCTGAACGCCGCTGCCGGCGTTTCCGGGTCGGGGATCTGCTTGACGCAAACGATCGCGTCCATCGAAATCCTCCTCAATCACGCCCCACCACGGGGCCACAACGCATGGTTCTCGTCCAACGAAGGCCAGCCCAGCGCAGGCTGCGCCAACAAGGCGCATTCTTGCGCCGCGCTGAGACCGAATCAAACGGCTGGGTTACGCAGGCTCAATCCTCGTCCTGCGACGCGGTCGCCTCGGGCGCGGCACTCTCAGGCGCCGTTCCCGCCGGCACGGCGCTGACCGGAACGGCCACATCAAGGAACTCAACGATGTCGAACACGCCCAGCCGGTCCGATTCCTCGGCGCCCATCTGCACCGTGCCCACGCCTGACTCGAACATCTGCACGCAGAACGGACACGCCGTGCAGGCCGCGCTGGCGCCCGTGCTCAGCGCCTCCGCCACACGCACCTCGTTGACGCGCGCGCGCCCCTGCTCCTCCATCCACATATTTCCGCCCCCAGCCCCGCAACAGAGCCCCTGCTCACGGTTCCGCGGCATCTCGACCAGCGTCACGTTGGGGATCTGCTGCAGGATGTTGCGGGGCGCGTCATAGAGGTTGTTGTGTCGGCCCAGATAGCACGAGTCGTGGAACGTCACCAGCTGCGTCTCACCCCCCTGCTTGGGCTGCAGCTTGCCGTCATCCAGCAGCCGCTCCAGCAAGCTGCTGTGGTGCAGCACCTCGTAGTGGCCGCCCAACTCCGGATACTCATTCTTGAACGTGTTGAAGCAGTGTGGACAGTGCGTCACGATCTTCTTCACGCCGCCCTCGTCAAGCGTCGCGATGAGCCCTTCCGCCAGGATCTGGAACAGATACTCGTTGCCCAGCCGTCGCGCCGGATCCCCGTTGCACGTCTCTTGGCCCGCCAGCACCCCGAAGCTCACCCCCGCCTCGCGCAGCAGCCGCACGACGGATCGGGTGATCGGCTGCACCCGATCGACCAGTGCGCCCGTGCAACCCACGAAATAGAGGTACTCCTGCTCGCCCGTCCAGAGCGGCACGTCCAGCCCATCCATCCACGACTCCCGGGTGTGCGGCGTGCCACGCCAGGGGTGGCCCTGGCGCTCCAGCGTCTCCAGCGTCGTCTGCACCGTCTCCGGCATCCGCGCCTCCTCCATGACGAGGCTGCGGCGCATATCGACGATCGTGGGGATGTGCTCAATGAAGACGGGGCATTCCTGCACGCAAGCGCCACACGTGCGGCAGGCCCAGAGCGACTCGTCCCGAATCACCTCGCCCACCATCACCGGCGCGCCCGCCAGCCCTTCGTCGATGGGAGCGCCTCGGGCCAGATTGCCCGCCTTGCGCTCGCCAACGTCGCTCGCGTAGGCCTTGAGGTCCTGAATAATGTGCATCGGCGAGAGCGGCTGCCCGGCGATATCCGCTGGGCAATTGTCCGTGCAGCGGCCGCAGCGCACGCACACATCCAGCTCGAATAGCTGTTTCTGCGTGAAGTGCTCCAACTGGCTAACCCCGAAGTGCTCCTGCTCCTCGATGTTGGCGATCATTGGCAGCTTGCCACTGGAACCCGTGCTCTTCAGGAAGGCGTTGGCCGGCGCGTAGGCCAAGTGGTTGAGCTTCGTGTAGCCCAGCAGGCTGATCCAGCTCAGGGCCGCCACCATGTGGAACCACCACAGCGCTTTGTGCGCGTCGAGCAGGGCGCCCGTGCTGACGCCGCTCAACATCTCCGCCACCACGAACCCCCCCGGCGACCAGTACGACCACTCCCGGTTGGCCGCGATCTCAGACGTCTGGATGCGGATGCCCTCGACAAAGAATCCTGTCAGCAGCAGCAGGCCCAGCCCCCCCACGATCAGCTTGTCCTCAAAGCTGGGCAGCCAGCCGGTCCGCGGCCGCACCCAGCGATGCGCGATCGCCATGCCAACGCCGATCAACCCAATCAGGCCGAAGATGTCCCCCACCAGCGAGTAGCCGAGGTAGCGGTCACCCACCAGGATCCGGACCTTATCGTCCGGCAGGTAGTCATCGATTGCCAGCAACGCCGTGACCAGGAAGAGCACCACGATGCTCGACATGATGCAGAGGTGCATGATCCCCGAGTACGGGTCGCGCAGCACCCGCTCCGTACCCACGCCGCCGCGCAACATGCGGCGCAACCGCACGCGTGGGTTGTCGAACTGGAAGTCCGCCCGGCCAATGCGCCAGACCCGCGCCCGCCGGGCGATGCCGTAGGCGATCACGATCAGCGCCAGGGGCAGCAGCGCGTACAGCACCCAGAAATTGGCGATATTGAAGAAGAGTTCACGGTGCGGTCCGTCAACGCGGCCCGTCTCGGCCGCCGCCAGCAGCCCCAGGCCGCCCAGCGGCAGCCAGACCGGCACCGCCAGCCCGCCGATCTTCGTCGTCCGGCGCAGGCGGCTGCGGCGGCGCGGCGGCGGCGCAAGCGCTGCCGGGCCCGGGCCCGGGCCCGCACTCGCCGTCAGCCGCCCAGTCGACGCAGGCCGACCGATCGGCAACGGACCCCCAGGACCAGCACTCGCCACGGTCAGCCTCTCCGCGAGCCCGGCCGGGCTCGATGCGCGTGCGAGCTACGCGTTGTCCGGCTGGCCGTGCAGCTTGCGAATGTCGTTCTTTAGGATCTTGCCCATGTGATTGCGCGGCAGCTGACCGGTCACCGTCAGGTAATCGGGCGCCTTGTAGCTCGCGAGACGACCCTTGCAGAAGTCGCGCACGTCGTCCAGGGTCACACTCTCGCCGTGCGCCGGAACGATCACGGCCTTGACAGCCTCGCCCATCTCCGCGTCCGCCACACCAATCACCGCCGCTTCTTCAATCCCCGGGTAGCCCTCCAGCACCTGCTCAATCTCGCCCGGCGCAATGTTCTCACCGCCGCGGATGATCAGGTCCTTGGTGCGGCCGGTGATGAACAGGTAGCCCTCACCATCCACAAATCCCACGTCGCCGGTGTGCAGCCAGCCGCCGCGAATCGCCTCCTGGGTGGCCGCCTCCTGCTTGTAGTAGCCCTTCATCGTGCGGGCCGAGAGCACGCAAATCTCGCCCTCATCACCGGTCGCCAACTGGGCCCCGTCCGGCGCCTGAATCGACAGATCGACGTCGTCCATCACCTTGCCCACGGAGCGCAGCCGCCGCTCCATGAGCGCCACTTCGTCCGGCGTGCCGTCCAGCTTGTGGTCGTCGGGGCCCAAAAAGGTGATCGCCGACGTCGACTCCGTCTGGCCGTACGCGTTCATCAGCCCGCAGCTGAATACGTCGATCGCCTTGCGCACGACCTCGTAAGGCATCGGCGCCGCACCATAGGCGATCAGCTTCAATGTGCCGCCCTGGAAGTCGCTGAAGTCCTTGTGGTCCATGACCCGCTTCAGCATCGTCGGCACCACCATGCTGTGGGTGACCCCATGCATATCCACGGCGCTCATCCACGACTCCGGCGTGAACTGCGGCAAAATCACCAGCGTCCGACCGCCCCAGATCGCCGAAATCATCGCCGTCGCCCCGGCGATGTGGAACAAGGGGACGCTGAGCAGGGTCTTATCGTGCTCGCCGTCCGGGTCGGCGGGAGCCATCGTGTTGGTCACGTAGACCGTCAGGTCTTGGTAGGTGATTTCCACGCCCTTGGGCATCGCCGTGGTGCCGGACGTGTAAATGATGATCGTGGGGTCGTCATCGTCGACCTCCACATAGACGAAGTCGTCGGAACCTTGCGCGACTAGGTCGGAGAAGTGGATCTGGCCCTCGCGGGGGGTCTCCAGCGCCACCACGTCCGCGACGCTGGGCGTGTTGGCCGCAATCTGATCGACCAAGTCCTGGTAGCGATCGGAGATGAACAGCGCCTTCACCTCCGCCGTGTTGATCATGTACTCCAGCTCTTCCGCCTTGGCGCGGTAGTTCAGCGGCACAAAGGTGACGCCCAGCCGTGCGCACGCGTAGTACGACAGCACGTACTCCGACGAGTTCACGGACATCACGCCCAGGTGATCGCCTTTGCGCAGCCCCAGCCCCTGCAAGGCGTTCGCCAGTTTCGTGACCTGCGCGCTCATCTCCGCGTAGCTGGTCGTCTGATCGCCCGTGATCAGCGCCACCCGGTCCGGCACGACCGCCGCGGAGATGTCCAAGAATTCTGCCGTGTTCATGCCCGACCCTTCCGCCGATTCATGCCCGGTCTCGCCTCGGGCCTGCTGTGCGCCCGCGTCGCCGCCACCTGCATGCGGGCATGCCCACTGCGAGCACGCCCACAGCGAGGACGCAATCTGGGATAGCGGCTATCGGCGCCACGGTCCAGCGTACTCAGCGACCGGCGTAGGGCGGATCCAGCTAACTCTGGCGCTCCAAGACCGCCACCGGAATCTCGCGACCGGTTTTGCCCTGATAGTCCGCATAGCGCTTCGCCGTGTCGGTGAACGCGGCGAAGAGGCGCGACCGCTCCTCGCCCTCGGTGAATCGAGCCCGCACGGCCGTCGTTTCCTTGCCAATGCGCACACGCGCGTCGGGCTGGGCCTGCAAGTTCAGGAACCACGCGGGGTGCTGATCCCGGCCCGCGGCCGACCCAACGACCACATAGCCGGCAGCCTCCTCAATAAACATCAGCGGCGGCGTCCGAGACTTGCCACTCTTGCGCCCGGTCGTCGTCAGCATCATCACGGGCATCTTGTCGAAACTGCCCATGATCTTGCCGCCACTGATCCGGTAGAGCCCCTTGTGCAGCCCGATAAACGTCTTTTCCATCAAGTTCGGCATCGCCCGCCCTTTCCTGAATTCGTTGCGACCGTCAGCATGCCCGCTACCACCGCGACGAACCATCCGCCGCTGGATCGACCGACCAACCGCCTAGCCCGCGATCGCCCGCACCGCATCCACCGCAATGGCGTCACGCAGCGACAGGTCAAGCCCCCGACGGATCGCGCGCGCGGCGTCGGTCAGGGGAGTCGTTGCCCGCGCGGCCAGGTCGGACGCCAGCGTCAGCGCGCGGCCCTCCAGATCAGCGGGCGCCACCACCTCATGCACCAGGCCCCAGGCCAACGCGCGTTCAGCGCCAATCTCGTCGCCGCTGACCACCAACCCGCGAGCGACGCCCGGCGGCATCAATCGGGGCAACATCTGCGTGCCGCCCGCCGAGGGGATATAGCCCAGCGTCACTTCGGGCAGCGCGATGCGTGTGTCCGTCGCCGCGATCCGCAGGTCGCAGTACAGCGGCAGCTCAATCCCCGCGCCAAAGCAGAATCCGTGCAGCGCCGCGATCGTCAGCACCGGCAGCTGTTCCAGCCGGGTCCAGAGGTCACGATCATGCCGCGCTGCGCGTGCCGCCATCAGGCTGGGCGCCGTCCCGAACTCAGTAATGTCGGCCCCCGCGGAGAACGCCCGAGGGCCCGCGCCCCGAATCAGCAGCACGCGCACATCCGGATCGACAGCGGCCGCATCCAGGTAGGTCCAGAGCGCGTCCCGCATCGCCATGTTGATGGCGTTGAGGGCGCCGGGGCGGTTCAGCGTCAACGTCGCGACACCGTCCGCGGGCTTGTCGTAGAGCAGAATCGGGTCGCTGGCCGGATCGGTCGCCATGACTTCTCCTTCGGCGCTCGGCCGTGTGAGGCCGCCGTAGCGTCCGGCCCAGTGGCGGACTCAGCGCCAGTCGGGCTTGCGCAGCTCGCTCTTCCGACGCACTTCCCACAGCCGCGCGATGTCGGCGTTGACCTTCTCGCCCAGCGCCCGCATGTCTTCGCTCGCGGTGCGCATCTCGTTCGTCTTCCAGCGCCGAATCTTGGCGCGGTCGGCCTTGCCGATCTCCACGTCCTCCAGCATGTAGCTAACGATGAAGGACATCAGCTCCCAGGACTCATCGACGTTCAGTTCAACGGTAGGCATGGTGGTCTCTCGCTTTCCGACGGCAGGGCGGATCGACTGCTACACGTTGCGGTAGTAATCCCGACGCCGAATCGTCCGCTTCAACTCCTCGTCGATCTTGTTGCCGATCGTCTCATTTAACGCCGACGCGAAAGTCAGCAGTTGATCGCTGTTCCGCTCCATCTTCTTGTTACGCCACTCCCGGATCGCGTCGACGGTCTTTTCCGACAGCTCCACGCCGTCCACGACCTGCGACGTGACCAACTGCAGAAGCGACAGGGCCTCTTCCTCATCCAGAATGATGTGCATGACTGCTCCTCGGTCCGCGGGCGGTGCCCGCTGCCTCGCTCACAACTTCGCCGCCGGCCCCGGCATCGATGCACCAGCGGCGATCCACCAGCGGCGATGCGCCCGCAGCAACACGCCACGGAACGCGATAGGGCAAGGTCCGATCATGCCTGATGCAGCCGCCCCTGTCACGGCCCCGGCCTCAGCGCCCTCTGAACGACGGCGGACGCTTCTCGACAAACGCCCGCACCCCTTCCGCGCGATCGTCCGTGCTCTGGAGGAGGATCGTGAGGTCCGTCTCGTAACGTAACGCCTGCTCCAGCGGCATCTCCGCGCCCCGTTGCACCGCTTCCTTCGCCAGCCGCGTCGCGATCGGCCCGCGCTCCGCGATCCGACCGGCCATCTCGCGGGCCAGGGATGCGGGCGCATCGCCAATCTCGGTCACGAGCCCCCAGTCGCGCGCGGTCCCCGCGTCGATCGGCCCGCTCAGCAGCAGTTGCGTCGCCCGCGAGCGACCGATCGCACGTGAGAGTCGTTGCAGGCCCCCCGCGACCGGAAAGCGCCCGTCCGACACGGCGGGCAGACCAAAGCGGGCCCCACGGTCACTGATGCGCACGTCCGCACAGAGCGCCAACTCCAGCCCCGCGTCCAGCACCTCCCCCCGCACGACGGCGATGCTCGGCTGCGGCAGCGTCGCGAGCGCTGAGAATGGATCACCGACAAGCCCTGCCGAGGCAAGGTCGGGGATCAACGCCTCCGACCAGCCACCCCAGACTTCGGGCGCCGCCTCCACAACGAGGGCGCGCACCTCCGCCTCAGACGCCACCGCGGCGCACGCATCGGAGAGGATGCGCACGGCATTGGCATCGAGCGGGCCAGCCAGCGTCAACGTCGCGACAAAGCCATCCCGGCGAAGTGCGTCCATATCGACCTCCCCAGGCAGGGTCGCGGCTTGCCCGCTCCCCGGCAACGTTGCGCCCGCGCTATTCGACCGGCGTCAGCTCCAGCCGGTGCGCGGCGTCCGCTTCAATGTCGGCGCGCCGCAAGTGCAGCCGTCGCAACCGACCGTCGCGCCAGTCCTGCAGCAAGTCCGTCGCATGCGGGTCGCCTCGGCGGCCACTCTGCCCGCCCGCCAGGGTGAACTGCACCACCGGCGGATCTTGCATCTCGATCACCAACCGCAGGGCCGGGATCGCCGTCACAACCGCAAAGGGGTCGGTGGTCAGGGGTCCGGCTTGCAGCGGCGCCTGTGCGTCAGAGCCGATCGGGTACGGCCCCAGGTTGAAGACCTTGGCCATGGCCGGGACATCGCCCAAGCCGTGCTTGAGTGTGACCTTGCGCACCCGCCCCCAGGTCCAGCGATCGATGTCGGATCCCAGTCGTTCCTCCAGCAGCGCCACCCCATCGCGGAAGGTGCGCAACAACACCGCCGACCAAACCTCCCGGCCGCTCACCGTCACTTCAGGCGCGTGCGCCGTCCCGGTTGCGAACCAGTCCGCCGGCGCCCCGTCCAGCAAGCCCACGACCAGCGACGCGGCACGAGCTCCCATCAGGTTCAGATTCGGCACCGCGTGCACGTTGCCGAAAAACAGTGCCGTATCGGCGCCCAGTTTCGCCCGCACCACCGCATCCAACAGACGCGCGTACGTCGCACCCACGATCGACGCGGCCACCGAGTCGCGGCCCGCCTCGCCATCCCAATCGCGCACCCGCTGAACCAACGCGGCCTCACGCAGGCCCACGGTCTCCAGCCCCACCAGATGCCGCGCGACCGCCTGGAAGACCAGCGAGTGGCGATCGACTTGCAAGCGCGCCATCGTCGCCGGCGTGTGCGCACTCGAGTCGTTCAGCACCTCGCCAATGCGACTGGCACGGAACGCATCCAGAAACTCACCGTCGAAGGTCAGGTTGTCCAGCGGCACGGGAGCATGATTCGCCGCCCAAACGCGACCATCCGGCGGGTCGTACGCGTGGGGCAGATCCTCCAGCGGGACCAGTCGTCCACGCTGCGCGCCGGGATCCCAGCCCACCGGCGGTAGCCAGCCGGATCCGGGCTCGCGTTCCGGCAGCGCCCCGGTCATCTGCACCCCGATGTGCCCATCGATGTCGGCGTAGCCGAAGACCAAGTTGAACTCCTGGAAGTGGCTCAGGGCGGCGCGGAACTCGCCAATGTTGCCCGCCCGCGGCAGATCGAGCAGCGCCTGGCCGGTCGTCGGCGCGTCCAGCACGGTAGAGCGAAGGGCCAGCGCGAAGGGCACGCCGGGAATCTCCGGCGAGACGATGGGGCCGTTGCGAGTCGTACGGATGCGCAACACCTCGTCCGGATGCCCGCGCACCACCAGACGCTCCACGATCTCTCCCGCTGGCTCCCAGCCGTCCGGCGTGCGGTAGCGTCCTTCGTCGTCGAACGCTTCGATCACCACATCCTGGCTGCTCGCCAGCCCGGCCGTCGGGCCCCAAGCCAGGCGACGGTTGCAGCCCCAGACGATGCCCGGGAAGCCGGGCGCCGTCGCCCCCGCGACGCTGAAATCAGGGCATTCCAAGTGGGAGAAATGCCCGTAGGACGGGTTCACGGCAGAGAGGTGCGGATCGCAGGCGAACAGCGCCCGGCCGGCGGCGGTGTGCTCGGCGGCCACGGCCCAAGCGTTGCTGCCCTGACCCATCGTTCCCAGACCGGTTCGCTGCACCAGGTCCGCATAGGCCTGGGTCAGATCACGGCTCAGCGCCCCGAACGGAGCGCCCGGCGGCACCATCGTCGATCCGCTGGCGGGGTAGCCGGGATCGAGCGCCCGCAGCGCCTCCACGCCCACCCGCTCCACCAGCCGCGCGCGCAGGATCTGCGCCTCCCAGGCCGGCGAGAGCATGAACGCCATCAGCTTCGCCCAGAGGACGGAGTCGCTGGCGTCCCACGGCGCCGGCGCGTAGTCCAAGATGCGCATCTCCAAAGGCGGAGGCGTCCGTTCCACGGCCGCGTTGACGCCATCGACATACGGCTGCAGTCGCTCGTGCAGCTCCGCCGATGCCGATGCCCAACTCGCGTCCGCCGCCCGGCCCAGGCCTACGTGTCGCATCAACCGATCAGCGGGAAGCGCTTCCGGACCCGCCACCTCGGCGATCTGGCCCCGGCCCACCCGGCGGTAGAAATCCATCTGCCACCAGCGGTCCTGCGCGTGCACGAAGCCCAGGCCGAACAGCGCATCCGACTCGCCCTGGGCGTAGATGTGCGGCACCGCCGACGAGTCGCGAATGATCTCGACCGGCCCCTGCACGCCCGCCAAACGCACGTGTCCATCGATCTGCGCCGGGCTCGGCGGCCGCAGCAACTCCCGACCCATCGCCCGGGCGAAGGCGCCGCCTTGCTGGACGCTGAGCCGCGCGTCCCGCAGACGCGTCGCGAGGCTGGGTGGCAGGGTCGGCATATCGATGGAGTGTACCCGCCGCTATGCTGGCCCACGCCTCCTCCTGCACGAGAACTCGGGCGACTCAGCGCTCGATCCGAAGGACGACGCCAAGGACGACCATGGATCTGGGACTGCACGGGCGAGTGGCGCTAATCACGGGCGCTTCCGAGGGCATCGGCAAATATTGCGGCCTGGCTCTGGCGGCCGAAGGCGCCGACGTGGCGATCTGCGCCCGCCGATCGGACATCGTCGAGCGCGCGGCCGCGGAGCTTGACGCCGCCGGTCCCGGTCGCAGCCTGGGCTTCGCCGCCGACATGGGCATCGCCGGCGACATCGAGCGGGTCGTCGCGGAGACCGCCGCTGGGCTGGGCGGCATCGATATCGTCGTGAACAACATGGGCGTCTCCATCCGCGGCGAGGGCGACGACGTCTGGCAGGAGATGTTCCAGCTGAACCTGCTCGCCGCCGTCCGCACGACGCGCGCCGCGCTGCCTCACCTGCGCTCTCGCGCGACACCCGATATCCCCGCGTCCGTGATCCACATCGGCTCGATCTTCGGTCGCGAGGCAGGGGGCTCGGCGCAATACAACGCCATGAAGGCGGCAATGCACAGTCACGCCAAAGCGCTCTCGCAGGAGCTCGCGACCGACAACATCCGCGTCAACTCGATCGCGCCTGGTTCCATCGCTTGGCCCGGTAGCCGCTGGCAAACCCGCTACGACGACGATCCAGACGCGATCCAGCGCTCCGTACTGGACGGCATCTCCTTCGGCCGCTTCGGCCGGCCCCAGGAAGTCGCGGACGTGGTCACGTTCCTCGCCTCGGCGCGCGCCTCCTGGATCACCGGCGCCTGCATCAACGTCGATGGCGGCCAGAGCCGCTCCAACATCTGATCAAGGGGTCCGACACGTGAGCGACCCTGATCGACCAACGGCCCCGTCGGAGCACGACCGACGCCAGCAGACGCGCTACCGCCAGACCGGCTTCGACTGGCTGGCCGGTCGCTGGGGCCGGCCCCTGCTCGGCGGTGGCGTCGCGATGGCCATCGTCGTGGCCTTCCTGGCGATCCGCGGCGGTGAGAGCGGCGAGGAAGTCAACGCCCTGACCGGAACCGCCCGGGGGGGCTGGAACCGTGAGGAGGACATCGTGCTGGCGCTGGTCGTCGGCGGCGCCGTCACGGCCGGCATCCTCGTCGTGTTCCTGGGCGAGTTCGTACGGCACTGGACCGCGATCTTCGTCGCGGTACTGCTGGGCGCGTCGCTGCTCGCGCTGCGCGAACTGCGCGACTACGACCCGACAACCGCCGGCATCCTGCTGGGTCTGACCCTCGGTTTCCTCGCCCTGGGGCTGGCCATCGCCCTGTTCGATGTCGGACGCTACCGCCAGCGCAGCCGCCACTAACCGTGAAGGGCCCCCACGATGACCAGCCAGCAGGTACCTGACGACGCCGCACTACCCCCACCTCAGATCGAAGAGGTCAGCCCCGGCATCTTCGCCTACCTCCAGCCCGACGGCAGTTGGTGCCTGAACAACATCACCTTCCTCACTGGAGGGCGCGGCGTGATCGTGATCGATGCGACGGCCACGGAGCGGCGCACCCGAGACCTGCTCGCCGCCATCGCCGCGACCACCGATAAGCCCATCGGCACGCTGCTCAACACGCACCATCACCTCGATCACACCTTGGGCAACTCGCTCTTCGGGCCGGAGGTCACGATCGTCGGGCATGAGCGCTGCCGCGAGGCGATCCTCGCCGCCGGCGATGGCGTCATCGCGGGGGCGCAGCGGCTCTTTCCCACCGTCGACTTCGGCGACCTGACTGCCGTGCCACCCATGCTCACCTTCGCCGAATCGCTCACCCTCTACGCCGGCGATCTCCCCATCGAGCTGGAGTGCGTTGCGCCCGCACACACCACCAACGACATCGTGGCCTGGATCCCCGAGCGACGCCTGCTCATCGCCGGTGACGTCGTCTTCAACGGCGGCACCCCATTCGCCGTCTTCGGATCGATCGTGGGCTGGCTGCAGACCATCGAGGACCTGCGCGACATCGGCGCTGAAACCATCGTGCCTGGGCACGGACCCGTCTGCGGCCCTGAAGTCTTCGACGATGTCGCCGCCTACCTGCGATTCGTGCAGGAGCGGGCGCGGGTCGGGTTCGAGGCCGGGGCGACGCCGCTGGAGCTCGCCCGGGATACGGACCTGGGCCGCTTCGCGGGCTGGCTGGACAGCGAGCGCCTCGTCGGCAACCTGCATCGCGCCTACTCGGAGCTGCGTGGCGAGGCGCTGGGCGCGCCGATCGACTTCCCCCAGATGGCGGCTGACATGCTCGCCTTCAACGGCGGCCCCGTCCGCTGTCTGGCCTAACGCTCAGGGCGCCTCTTCAACCACCGCCGACATCGACCCCACGCAGGTCTGAATACGGGGGTCCGGACCGTAATCGTGAATCCGTTGCTGGTTGCGACTGACGTGGTCGTAGTCCGACGTCTCCAAGATCGCCCGGCCCTGATGGTCGACCATCGCCGCGATCGCGAACGACTTGTTCTTGCCGTAGCCGAACAACCGTCCCAGCATCTCCACGACATAGCCGTAGCTATGTTCGTCATCGTCCAGCAGGACCAAGTGGTAACGCTTCTCCAGCGCCGTCGCACCCTCCGCCCCCAGGTCCGGGAGTGTCAGCGGGGTCGGCGCGGCGCCACGCTGTGCCACCACGAATGACCGGGAACCGGTCACTGCCACGAACGCCGCGTTTCGGTACGAATCAGGCTGGGCGAGCATGACGGCAGTCTAGTCCGCCCAACGCAGGCACCGCGGCGAACGGCCGGCCCCACAACCGCCGGTCTTGGCGGCCCTGGGAACGCCATCGCCGGTCCTGGCGGCCCTGGGAACGCCATCGCCGGTCCTGGCGGCCCTGGGAACGGGTGCCCCCAGTCTTGGGGAAACCGCCCATACGGACTGCCAATGCCCCACTCGACGATGACCCGACAGACACGGAGGCCGCAACCGTTGCGGTCCGGGGAGAGGCGACCGAAATGACGGGACCCAGCGTCGTGTGCGCCTGGTGCAAGACCCTACTCTCCTCCGGCACCGAACCCGCCAGCCACGGGGTCTGCCCGCGCTGCCTGCAACAGCACCTGGGGCTTGAGCAGGAGATGGTCGAAGCGGCCGAGGGGACCCGGCTGCGGCAGATTACCGATCTGCCCACCGGATCCGACGTCACGAAGCGGTCGGCCTGACCCGCCGCACCCCACCCGACTCCCCACTCGCAATCAGATCGACCACGGCGGCCGCGATGGATGCGTTCGGCGTCGGCCGGGCGTCCGGCAGCGCCGGCGGATGCGCCGCCTCGCGCGGCGCGGCACTCAAGAGCGCATCCTCGCCGAAGCCCGCTTCCACCACACTCACCGCGATCCCCCACTCGGCCCATTCAGCCGCCAACGCACGTGACATCGCCACCAGACCACCGGCCGCCGCCGCGTAGGCCACGAACCCCGCCCCGGCTTCCACCGCTGGCGTGCTAACCACGTTGACAATCGCACCGCCGATCGCACCGCCACTCGCACCGCCAATCACCCCGCCGCCCTGGCCGGGCCGGGCGCCATGCATGGCGCGCTCCCGCATCATCAAGCGTCCGGCCGCCTGGCACGCCAGCGCTGCCGACGTCAGATTCGCGTCCAGCATCTCCGCCCACTCGTCGGGGCCCGTCTCGTCGAAGGGCAGGGCCAGCAATCGGTCCTGCGCCACCACCAAGATGTCGAGCCGGCCCCACTCGCTATCGATCTGCTGCACGGCCGCCCCAACGGACGCCGGATCCCGCACATCCAGCGTCACCGCGATGCTGCGACGGTCCATCGCCCACAGTTCGTTGGCCACGGAGTGGACCCGAAAGTTCTCGCGCGGCTCCGCGCTGACCCCGGCCACCGCAACATCCACGCCACCATCGGCCAGCGCGACCGCGATCGCGCGGCCCAGCGGACGCTGCGCCCCGATCACCAAGGCCGTGCGCCCGCTGACCTCCATCGCGAGTCTCCCGCGAGTCCGCGTGGTCAGCTGGCCGGAACCGACCGGCGGCGCTGGTAGTCCTCGGTGCCGCGCCCGTCGCCGAATTTCGTGTCGCGCCACTCCAGCGCACTCTTCAGCCCCTGCTCGCGGCTCAGGCGGCCGAATTCCGCCACTGCCGGGGCCAGGTGCCCGCGCGCGTCGATCTCGGTCGCCAGGCGCTGCATCGTGCGCGCGCCCATCAGCTCCATGGCCAGGTTCACGTGCCGCTTGTTGGCCGCCAGCAGCTCATGGTCGATCATCGCCAAACGACGAGCCAGCCGGTCCACGTGCTCGTCCAACTCGTCCGCCGGGACCGACTCCAGCGCGAAGCCGATCCGCGCCGCCTCCGCCCCGCTGATGCTGTCGCCGCTGAGCAGCAGACGTTTGGCCCACTGCGGGCCCACGTTGTAGACCCACATCTGGTGCGGCGGCGTGCCCATCGCACGCGTGGGCGGGAATCCGATCACCGCATCGTCGGCGACGATGATCAGGTCGCAGAGCAGTGCGATGTCGGTGCCGCCGGCCAGACAATAGCCGTGCACCTTGGCGATGACCGGCTTGTGCATATCGAACAGCGCCATCTTGTCGCGCTGCGCCTTCTCCATGCTCCAGGCATCGTCGTCGAACGTGGAGCGCCCGCGGTAGCCCTCCCCCTCCGTCGGACGGCCCGGCGTGATGTCGTACCCCGCGCAGAACGCGCGCCCCTCCCCGGACAGCACCACCAAGTGGACCGACGTGCGGTTGTCGGCCTCCCAGAGGGCCTGGTTCAGCTCCTCCATCAACTCCCGCGAGAGCGCGTTCAGCTTCTCCGGTCGGTTGAGCGTGATGTACGCGACGCCCTCGCGTTCTTCGTATCGGATGTTCTCAAGTTCCATGGGGCCCCTTCTCATCCGGCGCACAGGAGACGCCGCGACGGAGTCTAGCGGGCCGCGTCCTCCAGGAGGAGCCCGCGCAGCGCAGCGATCGAATCAGCGCCGCTCAGCATGTGCGTGGGAACGCGCGGGAACGCAGACGGCGCCGCCCCCAGGGCCTCGCCACCCAGCAGGAACAATCGGGGATGCGGAGCCCGCACCAGCTCCCGCTCAGCGATTGCCAGAACGGCCGCGACCGCGTCCCGGGTGAGCCCCGCCCCCGCGACCAGCACGGCCACATCCATGCCGCCCAGCGCCTTGGCGAGCTTGCGCGTCGCGACCCGGACGTTGGTCGCGTTGCCCAGATCGACTGCCTGCGCGGGACTCCCGGCGGCCAGCCGCTTCAACGCGAACAGCGCCGCGCCATCCATCGTGGCGGACGTCAGACCCAGCCTCGCCCCAGCGTCGCGCAGCGCCTGCACCACGCCCGGCCCTGGGTCGATCTCGGCCCCGTAGACAACGCAGCGCAGCGATTCCAGATCGGCCGGGAGGGCGCACATGGGCGCAGCCTACGCCGGACGCGCCCCCGTCTATGCTCCCACCGGTTCGAGACGCGAACGGACACAGCGAACGGGAGGCCGGGGATGGCGCAGCGACTGACGGTCGAGTTCTTCGTCAAAGCGGGCATGGAGGCGGATTTCGAGGCACTTGCCTTGCCCGCCGCGGCTCGGGTACGCGCCGATGACCCGGGCTGTCTCCAGTACCACTTCTTCCACGCACTGGGCGACTCCACCAAATACGTGCTGGTCGAAGCCTGGGACACCGCCGAGAACCTGGCGGCGCACGGCGCCTCGCCCGCTATCGCTGGCATGCGCGAACTGGGCCCGTTGCTCGCGGAGCGCAGCATCCTGCACCGCTACGAGGACTGAGCTCCTTCGTCGCGCCGTTGCAGGGGCCGCGCCTCTTCCAGCAAACGTCGTCCGGCAGCTAGCGCCCAACAGGCGCGATCCGATAGCCTTCCGCCCGCTACGCCGGACGGGCGCAGCAAGCCCGCGCCCAACCCACACGGGCGCCGGATGAGGAGCATCGCATGGATCTCGGCCTCTCCGAAGAACAGGAAATGCTGAAGAACTTCGCACGCGACTTCCTGGAGAAGGAATCGCCGGAGAAGCTCGTCCGTGAAATGGAAGACGACGAGCGCGGCTACACCGACGCGCTCTGGCAGGGCATGGCCGCCCAGGGCTGGCAAGGCCTGATGATTCCCGAAGAGCACGGTGGCAACGGCATGGACTTCCTGGACCTCTGCGTCCTGCTGGAGGAGTTCGGCCGCGCGCTGGTCCCCGGGCCCTTCATCAGCACCGTCGTGCTGGGCGCGCTTCCCGTGCAGTTGGCCGGCAGCGACGCGCAGAAGCAGGAGATCCTGCCCAAGGTCGCCAGCGGTGATCTGGTCATGACGCTCGCCTTCACGGAGCCGTCCGCGCGCTTCGACGCGGACGGGGTCGCACTGACCGCAGAGGCCAAGGGCGATGGCTACGTGCTCAACGGCACCAAGCTCTTCATCCCCGACGCGCACGTTGCGGACAAGATGGTCGTCGTCGCCCGCACCGGCGGCAGCGGGGAGGACGGCATCACGCTCTTCCTGATCGACGGCAAGGCCGCCGGCGTGACGAGCACCGTGCTCAAGACGATCGCCTCCGACAAGCAATGCGAGGTCAAGTTCGAGAACGTCGAGGTTGGCGCCGACGCCGTCCTGGGCGAGGTTGGCGGCGGCTGGGCGACGATGAAGCTGTTGCAGCGCCGCGCCACAGTCGCTTACTGCGCCTACTTGGTGGGGCTGGCCCAGCGCGACTTCGAAATCAGCGTCGACTACGCCAAGGAGCGCATCCAGTTCGGCCGCCCCATTGGCTCCTTCCAGGCGATCCAGCACAAGGCCGCCGACATGGTCACCGACGTCGATGGCTCGCGCTTCATCATGTACCGCGCCGCCTGGGCCGTGAACGAGGATGAAGCCGACCAGGACCTGCAAGTCAGCATGGCGAAGGCTTGGTGCTCGGATGCCAGCCGTCGCGTCGTCGCGCACGGGCAGCAGATCCACGGTGGCATCGGCTTCACCAAGGAGTACATCATCCAGCTCTACTTCCGCCGCCAGAAGATGGCCGAGCTGATGTGGGGCGACGGCGAGTACCACCGCGAAAAGGTCGCGGACCTGCTGGCGATCTAGCCCCCGATCAGGACAAGCGGCAGACGGTGTTGGTGGCGGGGTCGCCACCTGGCCGAACTGCCCACCCGGGAGACCCGGGCTTCCTGGCGTTCCGACGCGGGCCCGTTCACCCCGCGCGAAGTCGCGGATTCGCGAGCGGGCGCCGAGCCTGCCCCAAGCGACGGCCGCGTTCTCCTGCGCGACGCCGGAGGGTCTGTCCAAGGGGCACCGGGGGCACGACCTCGTCGCCTTAACGAAGGAGAGGGCGGGATGCGCTCCGCCCTCTCCTTCTTGGGTCCTGAGATATCGACGCGGGAACGTCGTTGGGAGACGGGTGGGTGGCTCGTCTCGTGCCCAGTAGACCTCCAACGCCGCGAAACGTTACGAGCCACGGGGTCGACGCTCTTCGCACTCACGACGGCGGTTGCGCCGACGCCACGCGCAATCTCCAGCTTGTGCTCCAGGAAGAGCAACCCGCGCTAGGGCGTGCGCCCGCGCAGCCAGATCCGGTAGGCGCCGCCCGCCGCAATCGCGCCAACCGCGACCGCCGCAATCACGCCCCAGACCCACAGCGGCGCCTCGTCATCGTCGATACCGCCGTTGCCGGTGGCCGGCAGCGCCTCGGGCGCGCCGGGCGCGTCCACGATCGGCTCTGGCGCAGGACCGGCGACACCCTCGCCCAGGAACGCCGTCGCGCCGAACACCTCGCTGATCACGTCGAGCAACGCCCTGCTCTCACGACCAAGACCCTCAATCAGCACCAGCGTCGAGCCACGCGTCCAAATCACCCAGCCGACCGAGGCAGCGGAATCGGCCGAGGCGTCGCGAACCGCCTGCGCCACGGCGTCCGGATCGAGCAGCGCGTAGACCTCGATACTCGTGTCCCCGGCGCGCAGCACGGCCGAGAGGGCGTCGGGGGGGAGGAACGGCCGATGCACCGCAACGTCGGTCTGCATCGCTTCGATCTCCGCGCGCCCGAGCGCGTCGATCAGTGCCGCCACGCTCGTGTCGAGCGCCGCGGCGCTCGGGCGCGGTCGCGGTGCGGTTAAGGTCGTCTCAACCGTTGGCGCACCGATGAGGCCGCTCAGGATGCCGCGGATCTCCGCCCGCTCGGACGAGGTCAGCAGGATCACGATCAGCGTCTCGTAACGCCACAGAGCCTGATCCTCGCCCAGCTCGGCGTCCCCGCCGAACTGCTGCAGCCGCTCGATCGCTGCGTCCACCTCGCCCACGGTCGCGACCTCAAAGATCTCCAGCGTCGCGTCGCCCACGATGTAGTGCGGCGAGAAGGCCCCAGGAATCCAGTCCCGCAGGGCCGCCAGCTCCTGCACCACGATCTCATCAAAGCCCGCGCCCGCCAGCAGATCGAGGAAGCGCTCCAGCGCCAACGCCGGAGTCGCTCCCTGCGGCAACGGCGCAACCGGCACCTGCGAGAGTGGGATCATCGACTCGGCCAGTCGCAACGCCGCCGCTGTCGTATCGCTGTGGTACCGGTAGGCCACGGCGCCATCACTGAGCCAAAGCGCGAAGCCCGGGACCTCGGCCTCCGTGCACGCCTCGTTCTGCTCCGCCGCGCCAATGCAACCGTTGTTCCAGATCACGGAGGCCAGGCGCAGCACCTCGAAGTCGCCCGGGGCGACGCTCAGTCGCTCGCCCAGGTCCGCAGTCGCCGCGTCGATCACCACATCCGATGCCTGGGCCTGCAGCGGCCGGGCCGGTGCCATCGCCAGGAGGCCCACCCCCAGCGCAACCAACGCCGCCGCCAGCCCCAGGCGGCCAATTCGCGCAGTGACTTGGGACAAACGCATGTCTTTCCCCATCGCCAGTCGGTTCTTGGCGTCGCTAGGCAGGACGCCAAGAACCGACTCCCGGTTCCCGATCGAGCGCCGGCTCCAGTGGGCGCCGCTGGACGGCTCAACCCCAGCGTCGCTAGCCTCCCTGGCATGAGTGATCCCAGTCAATCCGCGAAGAAGCGGGATTCAGAACCAGCCAAGCGCTACGGCTTCGCGCGCATCGAGGAGATCGGCGACGACGGCCTGCGCTTGCGCACGCTGTGGACCCCCTTGCCCCCCTGGGTGATCCCGGTGGCCTTCTCGCTCGTCGCCGGCGGCATCGCGCTCGGCATCGCGTCCGCCACTGGCTCCAACGGCGACGATTCCGTGCAAGTCGCCGGTTTCGCGATTCTCGGCGCCTACCTAGGCGGCGCGATCATCTGGGCCGTGCTGGGCGCCGTCGGCGGCGACCGCTTGGAGGTGCTCTTCGACGGCGCCACCGAAACCGCCCAGGTCGAGCAGCGCTTACTCTGGATCTGGGGGCGGCACTGGGAGTTCGAGATGGATGACGTGGAACGCATCTATGTCTGGAACAAGCGCGGGCGCTTCATCTTTCGGCTCAACGAGACGCACTTCGCAGCGATCGGCTTCTACAACCGGCCCCCGCTCGGCATCGGCACCTATCACACCGACCAAGAAGTCATGGCGGCGGCCTTGCCACTGGGCACGTTCGTCGGCGTGCCCGTGCGCCGCAACGAGCGCCCGCCTGCCCGCGGTCGGGACGCCGACGAGTGACCGCGGGCGCCCCCGATTGTCTGTTCTGCAAGATGGCGACCGGCGAGATCCCGATCGAGCCGCTCATCGAGAACGACCACATCTTCGCGATCCGCGACATCAGCCCGCGCGCGCCCGTCCACGTACTGGTGATCCCCAAGCAGCACGTGGCAGACGCTCGCGACCTGAATCGGGCCCATGGCCCCCTGCTGGCAGAGCTGTTCACCGCCGCCGCGCAAGTCGCGCGGACGGAAGGCGTAGCCGACGACGGCTACCGGCTGACCTTCAACGTGGGCGAGGCCGCCGGCATGACCATCCCCCACTTGCACCTGCACCTCCTGGGCGGGCGACGACTGGGCGTTGAGGGCTAGTTGATGCCCGACGGCGACCCCGCCGCGCTGATCGAGCTGCTGCGCGCCCGCACGGACGGCCTGCCGTCCTGGCTACAGGGGCATATTGGCCGCGTCGTGACGGAGTCGCGCCGGCTCGCGCCGCTGCACGAAGTCGATCCCCTACGCGTGCAGGCCGCCGCCTGGGGCCACGACCTCTACCGCCACTTCGACGACGACGCGCTGCTCCGCGAAGCGGCGGCACTTGGCATCGCGCCCGACGTCGCACAGCAGGCGGCGCCGATCCTCCTGCACGGGCCCGTCGCCGCGCTGCGCGCCCAGAGCGACTGGGGCGTGCGGGACACGGAGGTGCTGGAGGCGATCCGCGTCCACACCACCGGGCGCCCGGATATGAGCCCAATCGCCCTCACGCTCTTCCTCGCCGACAAGCTGGAGCCCGCCAAAGTCTCGGCCGACCCCGGACTGGCCGGCATCCGCACGCTCGCCAACCACCACCCTGCGGCCGCCCTGCTGGCCTTCTTGGACCGGCGCATCGCCCAGTACCTCGCGTCCGGCGGCGTCGTCCATCCGCTCGCCCTCGAAACGCGCAACTGGGCGCTGTCGCAAGTGGGCGGCCGCGAAGCCTAGCCGGACATCCCAGGGATGCAGCATCACCCGAAGGCGCAAGCTACCTCCAGGCGACAGGTCGTCGGGCACCCCTGGTGCCATCCGCCCGCCGATCCAGAACACCTGTGCGTGTATAGTGTCGGCGGTTGGCGGCAGGTCGGGATCGCATGGCGAATAGCTCCACGAACTCCGGAGACGCGGGCGCCGCGCGCGTCGTCGCGCCCGAGCCTGACGGCGCCGACGAGACCCTCGAACGATCGCTGCGCCCCAACCGCCTGGCCGACTTCGTCGGCCAACCCGGGCTCAAAGACGCCCTCACCATCGCCCTCACCGCCGCCCAGCGGCGCGGCGAGCCGCCCGACCATTTGCTCTTCTACGGCCCGCCCGGCTTGGGCAAGACCACCCTGGCCCGCATCGTCGCGGCGGAGTTGGGCGTCAACTTGCGCTCCTCGTCGGGACCCGCGATCGCCCGTCCCGGCGACCTGGCCGGCATCCTCACAACACTCCAGGAGGGCGACGTCTTCTTTATCGATGAGATGCACCGCCTGCCCCACGCCGTCGAGGAGGTCCTCTACCCCGCGATGGAAGACTTCGCCCTCGACCTGCTCATCGGCAAGGGGCCGGGGGCGCGTAGCGTGCGACTCCAGGTCAAGCCGTTCACCCTCGTCGGCGCGACGACCCGCTACGCCATGATCAGTTCACCGTTGCGTGACCGCTTCGGCATGGTCCAGCGACTGGAGTTTTACCAGCCGCACGACCTCGCCGGGCTTGTCCGCACGAATGCCGTCAAGCTCAAGATCCCGATCAGCGACGATGGCGCTGAGACGCTCGCCCATCGTGCCCGCGGTACACCGCGCATCGCCAACCGCCTGCTGCGACGAGTGCGCGACTACGCCGAGGTTCGCGGCGACGGCACCGTCGATGCAACGGTCGCGGATACCGCCCTGGCACAACTTGGCGTCGACCGCCTGGGCCTCGACGATCGCGACCGCGGCCTCCTGCGCACGCTGATCGAGCGGTTCGGCGGCGGGCCTGTCGGGCTGGAGACCCTGGCGGCCTCCGTCGCCGAGGAGTCGGACACGGTCATGGATGTCTACGAGCCCTACCTCTTGCAGCTCGGCTTCCTGCAGCGCACGCCACGTGGCCGCGTCGCGACGCCGGCCGCTTGGCGACACCTGGGCTTCGAGCCACCAGAGAACGCGCCGGGGACGACGCAGCCCTCCCTCTTCGGTCCGCCAGCGGACGAAGCTCCCCCCGACGGCCTGCCAGACGAGTCGCCGAGCTAGTCGCCCGACGCGGGTGCGGGGACGGGCGCGGCACCAGCCTTCTCGGCGCGAGCGCGCTCCCAGAGTTGACTGAGTACGCCCAGCGCCGCTTCTTCGTCGAACTGCTCCGACTCCTCCTCGGCGTAGGTCAGCCGGTACAGCTCCGCGTATTGGCCGTCTTGCTCCAACAGCTCCTCGTGGCTGCCCGACTCCACGATGCGCCCATCGCGCATGACCAGGATGCGATCGACGGAGCGAATCGTGCTCAGCCGGTGTGCGATCACGAACGCCGTCCGGCCCTGCATCACCTTCGCGATCGCCGCCTGGATCATCGCCTCGGTCTGCGAGTCCACATTCGCCGTCGCCTCGTCCAGGATCAGGATGCGCGGGTCCGCGACCACCGCTCGCGCGAAGGCCAACAGCTGCCGCTGGCCCAGCGAGAGATTCTGCGCGCGCTCGGCCAGTACCGTTTCGTAGCCATTGGGCAAGCGTCGGATCCAGCCATCCGCGCCGACGATCGTCGCCGCGCGATGAATGTCCTCCTGGGTGGCGTCGAGGTTCCCGTAGCCAATGTTTTCGGACACCGTGCCAGAAAACAGGAATGCGTCTTGCAGCACCACGCCCATGCGCCGGGTCAGCGAGCGACGCTCCACGTCACGCACGTCGTGTCCATCGACGCGAATCGCCCCCTCCGTCACGTCGTAGCTGCGCGAAATGAGCGACGTCATCGATGTCTTGCCAGCGCCGGTCGACCCCACGAAAGCGACCGTCTCGCCCGGCTTCACGTGCAGACTCACATCATGCAGGACCCGGAGCCCCTCGACGTACTCCAGACTGACGTTGTCGAACACGACATCCCCCGTGATGTCGTCCAGCACGACCGCGTCCGCCTTATCAACGATCTCCGGCGGCGTGTCCAGCACCTCGAAGATTCGCTCGGCCCCCGCAATCGCCCGCTGGAACATCGTGTACTGCAGGACCAGGTCGCGCACCGGGTCGAAAAAGCGCTGGATGTACAGCGCGAAGCCCAGCACGGCCGCGAAGCCCAATGCCGGATCGAGACTGCCATCCGCAAGGCGGATTCCAGCGACCACGATGACCAGCGCCGTCGCCACCGCAATCAGCACCTCAACCACCGGAATGACCGAGGCGGAGAGGAGCCCGGCCCGGCGCGTCGCGCGCAGGTTGCGATCGTTGATGCGGTCAAAGCGGCGGGCGTTCTCCGCTTCGCGGCTCAGCCCCTGCACCACCCGAACTCCGTTCAGGTCTTCATTCAGCGTGCCGTTCACGCCCGAGATCGCAATCCGTACCTCCAGAAAGGCACGACGCGCATAGCGACTCCAGAAGATCATCACGCCGATCAGGATCGGCAAGACCGCGAACGTGACCAGCGCCAGCTGCCAATCCAGGATCAGCACCACCACGATCACGATCACCAGCCCAATGACGTCCGCGATCACCGTCAGCACGCCCGTCGTCAGGAGCTCCTGCAACACCTGCACATCGGATGTCACCCGCGACATCACACGACCCACTTCGGCATCGTCGTAGAACTTCTGCGACAACGACATCAGATGGTCGAAGAGCTCGCGCCGCATTCGCAGCAGCACGGCGTGCCCCACGCGCGCCATCGCCCACTGGCGGGCGAACTCCGCGACCCAGGCGCCAATCGCAACCCCGATGAACGCGAACATCAGCCACTTCAGGCCCGATAGGTCTCCACCTGTGATGAAATCCCGCACCGCGATCGTGATCAAAAGCGGTTGCACGTAGGAGAAGCACGCGAACGCCACCATCGACAGGAAGGCCATCCCGGCGGGCCGCTTGTGCGGGACCAGGTAGCGCACCATGCGCTTCACCAACGCCGGGTTGTACAGCGAGCCGTACTCGTCCTCCCAGTCCCCGTGTGAGGAGCTGCCCCAGTTATTGCCGCGACCGCCGTGGCCCTGCCCACCCAAGTTGGTCGACCAGCCACCGGCCATCCCTCCGCCGAAGCCCATTACTCCGCCCCTCCGGCGATCTGTGCGTAGGCCTCTGCCTGGTCACGCAGCTCCAAGTCGTGGATCTCGCGGTAGAGGCCACCCTGGGCCAGCAACTCCGCGTGCCGGCCGCGTTGCACAATGCGGCCCTGATCGAGCACCAGAATCTGATCGGCGTCCCGGACGCTGCGCAGCCGGTGCGCGATGATGAACGTCGTTCGCCCCCGCATCAACGCCGACATCGCCCGCTGAATCTCCTGCTCCGTCCCCGTGTCAACACTGGACGTGGAGTCATCAAAGACGAGCACGCGCGGATCCATCAGGAGTGCCCGCGCGATCGCGATGCGCTGCTTCTGCCCGCCGGACAGCGTCGCGCCGCGCTCCCCCACCCAGGTTCGGTACCCCGCCGGCAACGTCACGATGTGATCGTGGACGCGAGCCAGTCGCGCGGCCGCTTCAACTTCCTCGTCCGTCGCGTCCGGGCGTCCGTAGGCAATGTTGTCGCGCAGCGTCGCAGCGAACAAGAACACGTCCTGCTGCACGATCGCGACCTCCGCGCGCAGCCCGGCCATCGTCAGGCCGCGCACATCGGCGCCGTCAAACGTCACCGCGCCGCCGGTCACGTCGTAGAAACGGGGGATCAAATTGACAATGCTGGTCTTGCCGGATCCGGTGGGGCCCAGCAGCGCCACCACCTCACCGGGCTTGGCGTCGAAGTCCACATGATCCAGCACCTGGCGTTCGCCGTCGTAGCTGAAACTCACATCCTCGAAGCGCACGTGCCCCCGCGGCGCGGTCGGCGCAACGGCGGTGGGCGATTCCAGCACCACCGACTCGCGGTCCAGAATCTCGAAAATACGCCGCCCGGCCGTCGCCGCCCGCGGCACCATCATCACCATCCAGCCCAGGGTCCGCACCGGCATCTGGATCAGTGCCACGAAGAACAGGAACTTGGTCAGCCCGCCGGCGTCCAGGTTGCCGTTAGCGACCTCAATCCCACCCACCCAGACCGTCGCGATCATCGCCCCCATCCAGAGCGCCGTCATGAACGGCTGATGGCGGGCCTGAATCATGGAGGTGGTGTAGCTGGTCCGGTAGAGCCACTTCGCCTTCACCCCGAACTTCTCGCCCTCTACCGGCTCCCGCGCGAAGGCCTTCACCACGCGGATCCCGGTCAGCGCCTCCTGCAGCACGGTGCCCAGCTGTGCCTGTCCCTCTTGCACGTCGCGCCACAGCGGCACCAACGCGCGGGACACCATGTACGAACGGATCGCCAACACCAGCATGAACGGCAGCACCACCAGCGCCACGAGCGCGTTCGTCAGAAACATCAGAATCATCACAGTCGTCAGCAGGCCCACCGTGAAGATCAGCCGAATGCCGCCGATGTTGAGGAACATCCGCACCACTTCAACGTCCTGCGTCGCGCGGACCATGACTTGGCCCGTCTCCGCATCGTCGTGGTAGGCGAACGAGAGGGCCTGGAGGCGCTCGTAGATCTGGTTCCGGATGTCATAGGCGACCGCCTGCGCGATGGACTCGCCCAGATAGGCCTGCACGAACTGTGAGATACCACGGAAGAGCGCCGCCCCCAGCAGCGCCAGCCCCGCCACAACGAGCAGACTCTCGTCCACGTCCACAGTGGTGACGCCGCCTTCGACCTCCACCCCCAGACCGGTGTCCACAGCCCACTCCAGGAGCTCCGGCGTCGCGATGGCGAAGCCGGCCGTGCCGACCGTGGCGAGCAGGGTGGCGCCGAGCCCGCGCCGGTAGCGCAGGGCGTACTTGATGATTCGCCAAATGACGTGAACGGCGGCGTCCCCAGGTGCCGCCTCCGCAGGCGCGGACACGGGAGGATCGGAGTCAGGGGCCGGAGCGGCAGCTCCGGACGTGGGCGGAGACTCAGGCATTTCACTCAATTCTGCGGATGGCCGAAGTATAAGTCCCTTCTTGCGGGCCCTGCGGGCAGCAGCGTGCACACCGACACACTAGATACGGTGCCCGGTCCGGCCCCATACGACCGGTAAACTCCCACCCATGGCCCGAACCGCGCCGGTCAACATGCGCTCGCTAGTCCTCCGCGCGATGGCGGTGCGCGATGTCCCCGCCGTCGGCCGCATTGACTTGCGCGCCTTTGGCAGCGACGGCGGCTGGCCGGAGAGCGCCTTCCAGGCCGAACTGCGCGAGAACCGCCTCGCCCGCTACTTCGTCGTCGAGGAGTCGCCGGGATCACCGCTCGGCTACATCGGCTGCTGGGTGATCGCCGACGCCGTGCACATCGTCACCATCGGCGTCGATCCGGATGCCCAACGACGCGGCCTCGGCGCCCTGCTCGTCATGCGCGCACTTGAGCTGGCGCTGGAGGCCGGCGTGCCCGGTGTCACGCTGGAGTGCCGCGCCTCGAACGTCAGCGCCCAGGCGCTCTACGGCAAGCACGGCTTCCAGATCGTCGGGCGGCACCGGCGCTACTACGCCGACAAGGAAGACGCGCTGATCATGACCCGGATTGACGACGACCCGGCCGCGGCGCGGACCCGCCTCCAGGGCCAGCGCCATCGCCATCATCGGGCGTACGGCGCGCAGGTGACCCAGGTCGGGGGCTGATCGCTGGACCGCAGCGCGCCGAGACTGGATACTCCCGCCATGGACCGCACCCAGGTGATCCGCGCCCAGATCGATCAGGCGAGCCGGCTGATCGCCGCCGGGCCACCCACGGATGAATATCTCCGCTGGCGTGACCGATCGCATGAACTCCTCACCGATCTCGTCGGTAGGGAGCACCCGCTACAGCAAGCATTCCAGGCGGCGGTCGCCCCCTTCGATCCACTGGATGCCGAGGGCATGCAGATCGAAGGCGCGCACGGGATGCAGGTCCGGATTCAGCAAGGGGCGCAAGTCTTACGCCGCATCCTGGGCGACAACGACTAGTCGTGCCTGGCTCAGGCAAGGGCTATCCCCGGACGGGCGCCGCCAGCGCTGACTTCGCCTCCGCCGCCACGCACGCGATCGCCCCAGCCTGCTCGTAACTGATGGCCGTCGTGTTGATCACCACGTCGTACAACCGCGGATCCCACACATCGACGTTCCAAAACTTCTTGTGGAATGCGGCGCGGTGGCGATTGAACTCCTGGGCCCGCCGCCGCGCCTCGTCGGCATCGACCGACTCCCACTCCATCACGCGCGCGATGCGCGTCTCCTCATCCGCGACAAGTTGGATATGCAGCGTGTCCGATCGGTCCTTCAGCAGCATCTGGCTCCCGCGCCCCAAGATGACCACGTCACCGCGTTGCGCCAGATCCGTCAACACGCCGATGACGGTCTCCAGATAGGTCCGATCGTCAATGAACGCGGGCGCGTCGGATTCCGGCACGTCCTGATAAGACTGCGCCAGCATCAACTCCAAATTGCCCGCGCCCATCAGCGGATCGACATTGCCACCGGCGGCGGAGCGCTCCAGCGCCCGCTGTAAAAAGTGACCCAAGCGCTGGCGCAGCGTGTCCATGCACTCGTCGTGCTTGGAGACGCTCTTCACCGTCACCCCCAGCTGTCGCGCGGCATCGACGAGGACCGCCTGATCGACGTACTGCAACACCAGCTCATCCGCGATCGCCCGGCCCACTTGCCGGGCCCCGGCCCCATACTGACTGGAGACTGTGACTACGGGCATCCGTCACCCCCTGACCGCGACACGCCCCCGGGGGACACGTCGACGGGGAGTGATCTTAGCGCCCCGCCGCTTCCTGGCGAGTCGTCGCGACAGTCGGATCCACGCCAAGGATCGTGATCGGCTCCACCCCCGCCTCCACCCAGCCGCGAATCGTCTCCCAGCCCCGACGCAGCCGCACATCGGCGAAGGCCGACGTTTCGCCCGGCCCACGCAGGCGATGGTCCAGATCCGGGAACACAAACACACGCAGTCCGCGGTCACGTTCGGCCTCAAGTACCCGCGCTTCGTAATCACGACTCCAGCCCGGCACCGCGACCACGTCTAGCCCACCTTGCAGCAGCACCGTGGGGACGGCGAGCTCTCCCGCGGGAGTGAGCTGCTCAACGCGCTTCTGCACCTCGGACGGCCGCTGGGCCAAATCGTAGGACAGCACGGAGGCGCCCGGCGGGTAGCTAGGATCGATCAGGCCCTGCGCGGCGGCCAGCGCCGCCTGCCAGAACCCCACGATGCCGGGCCAGGCCGCGTAGCTTCCGGCCGGCAGCCCCCGAGCGATCAGCCCCTCCACGATCAGCAGCTCCGCCGCGTCCAGCCGAACCAGGCTGCCTGTCGCAAGGCCGTCGAACCGGGGCCGCAGCCTCTCCACCTCCGCCAGCAGGGCCGGGTAACTGCGTAGCGCGTCGGCGGGGCTCCACGGCGCCACCAGCAACGCCCCATCAACTTCGGGGTGGTCGCCCTCCAGCAACTGCTGCACCTGCCAAGCGCCTTGCGAGACACCCATGAGATAGCGCTGATCGGGAGCGCGGCCGTAAGCGAGGCCCGTTTGCTGCGTCACAAAGCCCAGAAAATCCTCGTACAACTTGGGCGCGCTGAGGGCGTCACTGGAGTCGATCGACGCGTAGGCGGTCCCCGCCAGCACCTCCGGCAACGCGAACGCGGCCAGGTCATCGGCGGTACCCGCCGCCCCCGGAATCGCCACGAGCAGCCGTCCGTCCCACTTCTCGGGCAGACGCAGCACGAATCCCAGCCCGGGGCCAAAGCGGCCCCGTTTCTCCTCCACGGAGACCCCGGCGATGACGAGGCTCTCGCTGCGCAGCTCGGACGCATCCGCGACGGCGGTCGCGGACCCAGCGTCGCCTCCTCCACCGCACGCGGCGAGCAACAGCGGGATCGGAATCGTCAGGACCAGCAGCAGTCGCTTGGGCAGCCGCACGGCAGCTCCTCGCGGGCCCCCGCCACCGCCGCCACGGGGGACCGTGTCAGTCGGTGGAGATCATGGAGCCCAGTTCGGCGGCGTGCAGGATCGACCAGCCGCCGTCATCGTCTGCCTCCAGCATGCCGACCTGGGTGATCACGCAGAAATAGGACTTTTCCCGTAATTGCTTCGCCGCAGACACGGCATCTCGCTCCGCCGGGAAGCGACCCACCGTGAGCGCCGAGCGCTGCAACGGCGTTCGCTCGGGATCCTCCGGCCGGTGATGGGGGAAGACATCGCGATACAGCGCCTCCGCCAACCGCTGCGACTCGTCGGCGCCCTTGGTCGCGATGAACTGGAGCAGCTGATCCTCGCCGTCGAAGAAGTGCTCCGGCGCCCCCAGCTCCAGCATGAACGGCTGGTGCACGGCGACGATCAAGCCCACCATCTCCAGTAAGTCGCTGCTCGACGTGTTCTCATCGAAGGGGGCGACCAGCGGCACATGCGGCGGCGCCCGGTCCACGTGATCGCGGTCGTAGACCGCACGCAGCAGATCGATATCGCCGCCGGTGCCATCGTCGAAGAGCAGAGCGATGCTGCGTGTGGCCATGCCATCAGCCTGCGATCGTCGCGGCAGCCGCGTCAAGCGTGGACGGGGACCGAGAGCGGCATCCGTCACGAAACAGGCCGTCTCGACACGAAACAGGCCGGCCGGTTCTCGCAGGGAAACCGGTCGGCCTGAGGTGCAGCGACGGCGGCTCGTCCGTTCGGGCCGCCGCCTATTCGCCGCTGATCGCCACGCGATGCGGCTGCGCCTCGGGCGCCTTCTTGACGCTGATCGTGAGAACGCCGTCCTTGAGGCTGCCCGCGACGGAGTCCGGGGCGTAGCTGTCGCCGATCAGGATGCTGCGCGAGTTGAGGCCGTGGCTGCGCTCTCGCAGGAAGTAGGTGCGACCCTCAGCCCCCGCCTCCGCCTCGTGCTCCGTGCTCTTCTCGGCCCGGATCGAGAGTTTGCCCTTCTCGAGGGTGACCTCAACCTCGTCCTTGGCGAATCCGGGCAGCGGCGCCTCGACGGTGAGGCCCTCCTCGGACTCGAACACATCCAGCGGTAGGGTCTGGCTCCGCGCAGCGCGCGTGCTGACGGCGGGCAGGTCGTCGAACCAGCTGGGCACATTCTCCTCGAACGCACGACGCATGAGGTGTCGCATGTCGTGGAAGGGGTCGCGAACGGTGATGGTGTTGGGCATTTCTCGGGAACCTCTCTCAAGAAGCGGTCGATACCGGGGCGGGGTCGGAAGTTCGCCCGTCTGCGAGCACTGTACGATGGACAGTCATAATTATCAATGTTCTTGAGTGTCTTACTATCAACTCTCATAGTACGGTCCCGCATCGCCATCTAGCGTCCTCTTTCGTATGATGTCTCCAGGTACCAAACCATGGCAATCGACGACTACTACGACACGCTCGGCGTCAAGCGGAACGCCAGCGCCAAAGAGATCCAGTCCGCCTACCGTCGCCTGGCTCGCAAATACCACCCCGACGTCACCGGCGGTGACAAGGCGGCTGAGGAACGCTTCAAAACGATCAATGAGGCCAACGAAGTCCTCTCCGACGGGAGCAAACGCGCCGCCTACGACAAGTGGGGCGACCGCTGGCCGCACGCCGAGCAGTTAGCGAAGATGGAGCGGCAGCGCGGGCCCTCCCCAGGGGCCGGCGGCCCCGGCGGCGTGCGGTTCAACTTCGGTGGCGACGGCGGCGTCTTCGAGAGCGGCGAGTTCGGACCGGGGGCCTTTCGCGATACCGGCGGGGGCAGCTTCGGTGGCGTCTTCGATCGGCTCTTCCGGAGTGGCGACACGATGGACGCCGGATCGGCGCGGACCGGGACGCGTGCGGGGCCCAGCAAGGGCGAGGAGCTGCGCCATCAGGTGACCGTCTCCTTGGCCGAGGCCTTCAGCGGCAGCAGCCGCACCGTGCAGGTGCAGACGCCGGAGTCCTGCCCCAGCTGCGGCGGCGCCGGCCGCGTTGGCAGCGTGGGCTGTCACGACTGCCAGGGCAACGGTCGCAAGCCCGTGGGCAAGCGGCTGGAAGTGACGATCCCGGCCGGCGTTGAGACCGGCACCAAGATCCGCTTGCGCGGCAAGGGCGGCCAGGGCCGGGCTGGCGGTCCGCCCGGTGACGTGGTGCTGGAAATCGTCGTCGCTGACGACCCCCGCTTCGAGCGCCGGGGCGCGTCGCTGCACACAGACGTTGCCGTGCCGCTCACGACGGCCCTGCTCGGTGGCGAGGTCGCCGTCGGCACGCTCACCGGGGAGCTCATCCTGCGCGTCCCAGAAGGGACGCAGAACGGACGCGTGTTCCGGCTGGGCGGCAAGGGCATGCCGGTGATGAAAAGCGAGACCCCAGGCGACCTCTTCGCCAAGGTGCGCGTGGTCCTGCCCGAACAGATCGACGACGAGCGCCGGGCGCTGTTCCAGCGCCTGCGCGATCTTGAGTCCGGCCGCGCGCCGGAGACCGCGTCCCCCGATCCGGGGGACCAAGGACACGCTGATGGCACCGATGGACCGTGAGATTCGAGCGCGCATCCAGGCGCACCGGTCGCCCCACAGCGCGGAACCGCTGTACGTGATCAGCGTGGTCGCACGAATGCTCGATGTGCACGCGCAGACCCTGCGCACCTACGAGCGCGAAGGCCTGGTGCAACCGGCCCGCTCACGCGGCGGGGTGCGCATGTATTCCGACCATGATGTGGACCGGCTACGGCGCATCCGCCGGCTGGTGGATGAACTGGGCTGCAACCTGGCCGGCGTCGACGTCATCCTCAACTTGATGGAACGCATGCACGACCTGCAAGCCGAGGTGGCGCGCCTCCAAGACGAACTCCAGCGCGAGCGCGACCGGCACTTGCCCGCGCCCCGCCCCTTCCGCCCCACCGGCGACGAGAACGAGTCGCCGGCGTAACCCGCGAGCCCCGCTCAGACGGGCGCTCGCACGAGAGGACACGAACGATGATGCGACAGGATCGCTTCACGGAGCAGGCACAGAAAGTGCTGGCGGCCAGCCAAGAGTCGGTGCGTCGCAACCGGCAGAGCCAGTGGGATGTGGAGCACGTGTTGCTGGCGCTCGCCACCGAAGGGGGGCTGGCGGCGCAGATCTTCGAGGCGCTCGGCGTCGACACGAAGCGGCTCGCGGGCCAAGCGGAGGCCGCGCTGGCGGAGGCGCCCAAACTGACCCAGGACGTCGTCCAGGTCTACACGACGCCACGCGTCGTCAAGATGCTGGAACGCGCCAACGCAGAGGCGGAGCGGCTCAAGGACGAGTACGTGGGTGTCGAGCATCTCCTGATCGCAATCACGGCGATCACGGACGGCACGCGCAGCTACGAGAACGGCGCCAGCATCTTGCGCGAGCACGGCATCACGCAGGAACGCATCTACGACGCGCTCCAGCAGATCCGCGGTAGCCATCGAGTGACCGAGCCAACGGCGGAGTCCCGCTACGGCTCCTTGCAGAAATACACCACGGACCTCACCCGGCTCGCCCAGGAGTCCAAGCTGGACCCCGTGATCGGGCGCGAGGTGGAAGTACGCCGCGTGATGCAGATCCTCAACCGGCGCCGGAAGAACAACCCCGTCGTGATCGGCGACGCGGGCGTCGGCAAGACCGCTGTGGTGGAGGGCCTTGCGCAAAAAATCGCCGCCGGCGACGTGCCGAAGAACTTGCAAGACAAGAAGGTCCTGGCGCTGGACATGGGCCAAATGCTGGCCGGCGCCAAGTTCCGGGGCGAGTTCGAAGAGCGCCTCACCGCCGTCATGGACGAGGTCAAGTCGTCCGAGGGGGAGATCATCCTGTTCATCGACGAGCTCCACCAGGTCGTTGGAGCGGGCGCGGCGGAGGGCGCGATCGATGCGGCCAACATGCTCAAACCGGCCCTGGCGCGTGGCGAGCTGCACGTGATCGGGGCAACCACGCTGGACGAGTACCGCCAGCGCATCGAAAAAGACGCCGCCCTGGAGCGACGCTTCGCGCCGGTCTACTTGGACGAGCCCAGCGTGGAAGACTCGCTCGAGATCCTGCGCGGCCTCCGCGCGCGCTACGAGGCCCACCACAGCGTGACGATCACGGATGCCGCGCTGGAAGCCGCCGTCCGTCTCAGCCAGCGCTACCTGACAGAGCGACAACTGCCCGATAAGGCGATTGACCTGATCGACGAAGCGGCGTCCAAGCGAGTGATCGCGAATCAGTCGCTGCCGGACAACGTGCAGGATCTGGAGCGGCGCGTTCAGGAGCTGGGCGACCAGCAGGAAGCCGCCGCCTCGCGAGAGGATTTCGAGGCGGCGGCGCGGATCAAGTCCGAACTGCTGCAGATCGAGCACGAGTACCGCCAGCGCAAGGCCGCCTGGGAAGCCGAGCACGAGATCACCACGGACGTCGGCGAGGGAGATATCGCCGGACTGCTGGCGGATATCACCGGCATCCCCGTCTCGCGCATGCTCGAGGGCGAGGGCGAAAAACTGCTGCACATCGAAGAGGAGCTGCACCGTCGGGTGATCGGGCAAGACAAAGCGATCTCGGTGCTGGCCGACGCGATCCGTCGCGCGCGCGCCGGGCTCAAGGATCCCAAGCGCCCCATCGGCTCGTTCATCTTCCTGGGCCCCACCGGCGTCGGCAAGACGGAGCTGGCCAAGGCGCTGGCCGAGTACCTCTTCGACGACGAAGAAGCCCTGGTGCGGCTGGACATGTCCGAGTACCAAGAGCGCCACACGACCAGCCGGATCATCGGCGCACCGCCTGGCTACGTGGGCTACGACGAGGCCGGCGGGCTGACCGAGCTCGTCCGGCGACGCCCCTATCGGGTGATCCTCCTGGACGAGATCGAGAAAGCCCACCCGGACGTCTTCAACGTCCTCCTGCAGGTGTTGGACGACGGTCGTCTGACCGACGGCCACGGCCGCGTCGTGGACTTCCGCAACACGGTGCTGATCATGACGAGCAACCTGGGCACGACTCGCGGCGCCCAGACCAGCCTGGGATTCCTCTCCGCCTCACGTACCGCGAGCGTGGACGAACATCGCGATCGGGCCCAGAAGGCGGAACGGGCGCTGCGCGAGTTCTTCCGGCCGGAGTTCCTCAACCGCCTGGATGAGGTGATCGTCTTCGAGCCACTGACGACGGACGAGCTGACGCAAATCATCGACCTGTTGGCGAACGAGGAGCGCAGCCGCCTGGAAGAACGCGGGTTGACGTTCGAGCTCACGACGGCCGCCAAGGCGGCCCTGGTGAAGGAGGGCTACGACCCCGCCTTCGGCGCCCGGCCGCTGCGACGCGTGCTGCAGCGTCGGGTGGAGAACCCGCTGAGCAAAGAACTGCTGGGCGGCGGCTACCAGGCCGGGGACTGCATCACCGTGGATTACGTGCCCGCCCCATCCGGGGAAGGCCACACGGAGGAAGGCGAGTACCGATTCTCCCGGACTGCGGGAGTGTTCAATGCGGATACCCCTGCGGAGGCAGCGCGAGAGCCGTTGCCGGTCGGCGCCTAGGGGGGCGCGTTCCCCCTGGCAGGCGCGGCCAGGCGCGATCAACGAGGCCCGGGCAATGCCCGGGCCTCGTCCTGTCTCTGCCCGCGATGAGCCGCTACTGCGTGATGCTCGTAGACGGCGAGGCGCTGAAGAAGAACACGTCGTATTGACTGATCGTCGTGATGCCCTGGACCGCCGGCGGCAGGCCCGGCCGGAACGACTCGTAACTCTGTGTCGACGCATTGAAGCGGAAGAAGACCGCTACCGCGCCCGTGTTCGCGACCGCGTCCAGCACGTCCTGCGCGTCACCATACGGTCCCACCCAACCAATAGCCGTGAATCCGGCGACGATCGTCTGGGTACCCGTGCCATCGCCGCCAGTCGGCATCTCCCAGGTCATGCTGACTGTGACCAGGAAGAAGTAGGCGCCACCGGCGCGCAGCTCCGAGATGCCCTGGACCCCCGCCGGCAAACCGGGACGGTAGGAGCTCCACGTCTGGCTGCCGGAGCTGAACTCGAAGATCGCACTGAGATTGCTCATGTTGGGGAAGCTGGCGAGCCCGTCGGAGACCGACATCGTCGCACCGCGCCAGACGAGGAAGTTGAAGCCGCTGAGCAGCGAGACAGATGCACCGCCGGCACCGCCAATCGTGAGCACGACGTTGCTCACGCTGCCCGGCACCACGGCGAAAGACTGCGAAACCGCGCTACCGACGCGGAAGCGAACGCTATCGACGCCCGGCATGATCTCAGCACTCCAGCTGCCACCGTTGATGATCGCCTGCCCAATCACATCGCCGTCCTGATCGATGATCTGGATCGTGCTGCCGTCCCAGGCCCCACCATCCACCGTGATATCGGCCGTGCTGCCGAAGAAGACCGCGGGCGGTGGCGGTTGCGCGGAGACGATCTGCGGCAACGCCACGATCAGCGCGACAGCAAGAAGCGCGCCAACGAGCAGCAGATGCGGCGTGCGGCGAGCGGACAGCAGTGTGGACATCGGATTCCCTTCTCGTCGATCCCCGCAGCGTTGTTCGCAGCAGGAGCGCTGCCTGCGCCCCGGTCGCGACCCTCGGCAGCGTATCGCACGCGAATCCCGCCCCGCCAGCTCCGAGTCGATTTCCTGGCCTTCGACGCCGGCGGGCGCTAGCCGCGCGGCAGTCCCAGCCCCCGCGTCGCAATGATGCCCCGTTGAATCTCGCTGGTCCCGGCGGCGATCGTGGAACTCACCGCCTGCACGTAACCGCGACCCACCCGGCCCCGCAGGGGCGCCCACCCATCGTCAACGTCGGTCAGCGCGCCAAACGGGCCCAGCATCGCGAGGCCCGTCGCCTGGATACGTTGGGCCAGCTCCGATCCAAAGAGCTTGGAGACCGATGACTCGTAGTTCGCGACGATTCCCCGTGTTTGCAGGTCCGTGATGCGGTAGGCGAGATGGGTGCCCACTGCCACCTCCACTGCACGATCGGCGAGGTCGTATCGCAGGCTGGGCCGCCGCTCGCCGGTCTCCGGATGCGAGCGGGTGTAGTCCGCGTACTCCTCCACAATGCGACGCCCCACAGAGAAGCTGCGGATCCCCGAGCGCTCGAAGTCCAGGGCGACGGCCATGTGGTACCAACCGCGATTCACCTCACCCACGACGCTGCTCTTTGGCACCCGCACATCCTCAAAGAACACCTCGTTGAAGGAGTGGCCGTCCGCCATGTTGACCAGCGGCCGCACCGTGACGCCTGGACTCTGCATGTCCACCATGAACATCGTGATGCCCTTGTGCTTCGGCGCGTCCGGGTCCGTCCGCGCGGCGAGCCAGCCCCAATCCGACTGATGGGCGCCCGACGTCCAAATCTTCTGCCCGTTGATCACGTAGTCGTCGCCATCCTCCACGGCGCGCGTCTGCATGGCGGCGAGATCACTGCCGGCCCCCGGCTCGGAGTAGAGCGTGCACCACCAGACATCCCCTTCGGAGATGGCGCGCACGTGCTGCGCTTTCTGTGCGTCGCTGCCGTAGAGCAGCAGGGCCGGCCCCACCCACATCACGCCCATATTGGATCCCACGCCGGGCGCGCGGTGGTAGGCCATTTCCTCATTCATGATCAGTTGTTGCCAATGCGATGCCCCCAGGCCGCCGTACTCCACGGGCCAGGCCATCGTCAGCCACTGCCGATCCGCCAGGGCCCGTTGGAACGCACGCGTCTGATCAATCGCGCGCGCACCGTAGCCCCCGTCGTCGTCGCCGCCACGGGTGGCCCAATCGGCCGGCAAGTGCTCGCCGATGAAGTCTCGGATCTCCGTGCGGAACTCAGCCAAAACCGTGTTGTCGCGAAAGTCCATGACGCTGCCTCCTGGCTCAGTCCGCGTGGTCGGCCCGATCGAGCGGCGCCACGTCCCGCGTCCCCATCGATTCGACCGCCGGGAGCGGCTCCACACCGGCGCGGCGCGGCACACCCAATCGCGTCAGGATGTTCTCGAAGACGCCCCAGTCTTGCGCGCCGGAGATCACGAACTTGTCGTCCAGGATGAACGTGGGCGTGCCGTTGATCCCGTTGCCGCGCGCGAGCTGCGTGTACTCATCGACCCGTTGTCGGTAGGTCCCGGCCTCCAACGCCGCCCGCATCGACGCCCGATCGACGCCCGTCTGGACGACCGCGCTGTCGACCTGGTCGATCGTGCTGATGTTCGCGGCGCCGGCGAAGTAGGCCTGAAACAGCGCCCGGTGGACCTGATCGAAGGTCTCCGGGCTGTCCTCACGGGCCCACTCGGCGGCTTCGAGCGCGTGGTGCCCATTGGAGCGATAGGGGTTCGTGGTCATCGGCAGACCGTCCGCCTGGGCTTGGGCGTAGAGGCGCTCTCGGACATCCGGCCGACTCTGGCTGGGGTCCTTCTCCGCGCCCTGCGCAGGGATGTCTGGGTGCAGTTCGAATGGAACCCACTCGACCTCGACGGCGAACTCGCGAACCATCTGGTCCACGCGCGCCATGCCGATATAGCACCATGGTCAGATGTAGTCGGACACCACCGCCACCCGCATGGGCTCCGCTTCGCTGTAGGTGACTTCGGCCGATCCTTGGGTCATCCCGCCCCCTCTCGTCTCGCCCCGCGAGACGCGCCCGGCGTCGGAAGTCGCGGTCCGAGAATGCAACGAGAGTACATGGCCCTGCCAACAGTAAAGTGGGCTTCAGTCCGTCGCCGCGCCGGCGCCTTCCGCCGGGGCGGGCTGCCAGGGGCGAATCGCACTCTGCACCCAAACGCTCCAAGCGGGCTTCTCCACCCCCCCGGCGGCCCGCATCCCCATCTGCGCGAAGAGATCAAACGGGGGCTCCGTCGCGAAGGCGGGATCGTCGGGGGAGATCCAGACGACCAACTCCCAGGCGCCGGCCTCCGCCTCGGCCAGAACGCGGCGCAGGAACTGCTGCTGCCCACGCACGGTCCCAAAGGTGACCCCGTTCCGACCCGGCGCCGACGCAAATCCACTGGGCACGAGCGCCACGGGCTTCTGGAAGGCGTCCAGGCGCGAGTAGTACGTGTCGGGAATATCGCTGGCGAAGGGGAAAATCAGCGACGGGAAGCTGCTCACCGCCAGCACGTCGAGCACATCGTCGAAGCGCAGCAGTAACGACCATTGCGGCGTGTGCGTCGACCAGGGCAGCAGTCCCTGCAAGTCTTCCAATTGGAATGTCGCGAAGATGCGAGTCTCGGGTGCGATCGCTTTGACGGCCGCGTAGGCCCGCCGGTAGGCCGCCTCAATGGCGTCCAGGTCCTCGGGACGGGACCGCGCAACGGCGTCCAAGTCAACGGCCAGCGCCAGCCAACGGGGACGGTACTCCCGCACCACGAACTCCGCGTAGGCAACGTAGTCGCGGGTCACGCTCGCGTCGCGGAACCCCTCGCCGGGCGCCTCGCCGGCCAGCCGGCCACGGTTGGCCGCCTGCCACGGATCGATCGCGAAGAGCAGGTCCAGCCCGCGATCTGCAATCAGCTGCCGCTCCCACTCAATCGTGGCGCGTGTCGAGGGAGAAATGCTGCCGCCGGGCCGCACTTCCGTCCAGGCGACGGGGCGTTGGATCATTATCACGTCCGCGCGGAGCGCGGCCTCGTCGAACACGTCGACGTACGCATCGGGCGTCAGCACGGCGGGAGTCGCGGTGAAGCCCAGCGCGTACGGACGCGCGGGCCCGCTGCGGGGAAGCGGCGTGGGCGCGTCGCGGGAGGCCGGCGCGATCGCGTCGGACGCCTGCCCTGCCTCGTCCGACGGTGCGGCCGACGGTTGTTCGGGGGACGCCTCCCGGGAAGGCTCCGCCTCGCCGTCGCTGCTACACGCCGCGACGAACAGCGCCAGCAGCACAACCGCGGCGAGGTGAAACGGGAACGCGCGGTGGCCCGCGGGCGTCAACTTCATATGCCGGATCGTACGACCTCCGATTGGAAGACGGTGGCTCGCACCGTTCAGTTCCGTTGGCTACAATGGCGCACACGAAGGCGGGGGCCTAGGCAGTTCATGCTCGTGCGCCCGCAATCCGCGCTCACCCTCTTGATACTCGTCGTGCTCGGCGCCGTGATCGGCGCTGCCTGCGTGTTCGGCGGCGAGGGCGATCGCGACCTCTCCGAGTTCTTTCCGGAGTCACCGGAGGAGCAAACAGCGGCACAGTCGGCCCAGGCCCAGAGCGGGGCCACCGAAGAGGCGACAGCCACCGAAGCCGGCCCCCTCGTTGGAACGACCCCGAACGACCGGCTGCTTGACGTCAGTATCCCGCCGGAGACGGCTCTCGAATCGGTCCAGAAGTACTTCGCGCTGGTCGCCGCCGATCGCTTTGAGGACGCCTACCGGCTACTCGGCACCGACGCGCGCGACCGCATCGCCATCGATGCATTCGTCGAGCGGCACAATGACATCTGGAGTGAAGCAACGATCACCGGGCTGCGCTGGGAGGTGCTGCCACCGCCCGGCGCCAACGTCGCCGGGCTGGAAGTCGACTTGGTCTACGAGACGGATTTCTTTGGTGACGTAGCGGAGCGAGTCTTTGTGCGCACGCTGCGGCAACCCAATTGGGTGCTGGACTGGACGCCAGACCTGATTTTCTCCGGACTCGGCGAGCCGGGGAATCTGATCCACACATTCATCGACGTGCCAGTCCGCGGCGACATTCTGGACCGCAACGGTGAACCGCTCGCCGTTAAGGGCGAACAGGCGGTGATCGGCGTCTCGCACGACCTGATTGAGGACGAACAATTGGTCATTCAGACGTTCGTCGACAAGCTCAGCCTGGATGAGCTCGCCGTGCGCAACTTGGTCTTCCAGCCGGTGCCGTCCTACTTCTTCATTCCCATCGTACGGCTGGACCACAACACCTCGCCGCAGCTCATCGCGGAGTTCGAGCAACTGGCCGAGATCGGCATTCTGGTGCAGCGCGAGACCATCCGCCGCTACCCCCAGGGGGAAGTCGCGGCGCACATCATCGGGTTCATGAGCGAGGTCAACGAAGAGGAACTGAACACACTGGCGCCACTGGGATTCCAGGCGGGCGACCAGATCGGCCGCGACGGGGCGGAGGCGATCTTCGAGGACGTGCTGGCCGGAACGCGCGGCGGCCGCTTGACGATCATCGCGCCCAACGGCACCACGACGCGGGAGCTGGCGGAACGACCCGCGACGCCCGCGCGCGACGTGTACCTGACGATTGACCTGCGCGTGCAGCAGGCGGCGGAGCTTGCGCTGGGCGACGTCGCGGGCGCAATCATCGTGATGGACCCTCGCACGAACCATCTACTCGCGGCGGTCTCGTTCCCACGCTTCAATCCCAACGACTTCGTGGGCGGGATCAGCCAGGAGGACCTGGATCGATACCTGGAGAACGAGGCGCGTCCGTTCGTCAACCGCGTCACGGAAGAGACCTACGCGCCGGGCTCGACCTTCAAGATCGTCACCGCCGCCGCGGCATTGGAAGCCCTGGACTACACGCTGGAAACGTTCCTGGCTTGCGACTCCGTCTGGTTCGGGCTGGGGCCGGACGTGCCACTGAAGAACTGGAAAGAGGTGAACGCCGGCAACCTCAACATCACGCAGGCGCTGGCGGAGAGCTGCAACACGTTCTTCTACCAGGTGGGGATGGAGCTGCACCTACAGGACGAGAACCTGCTCACGCAGTACTCCGCCGGCTTCGGCTTCGGGCGGGAGACGGGCGTCGTAGGGCTCAGCGAGGTGCCCGGCATCAACCCGGGGCCCGAGTGGAAACACCTCAACCGCAACGACTTCTGGTTCACAGGCGACACGGTCAACTTCAGCATCGGCCAGGGTTTTCTGGACGTGACGCCCCTACAGATCGCCAACGCCTATTCCGCGTTGGCCACCACCGGCGTGCTCCGGACGCCGCTCGCCGCCGAGTCGCTGCGCACCCCAGAGGGAGTGGTGGTCGAGCGCTTCACGGCGGCCGCGATCGGCGTACTGCCGATCTCCTCGCAGACGCACGCCATCCTGCAGCAAGGCACCCGCGAAGTCATCTCCACCGTCCGCGGCACGGCCTTCCGCATCTTCCAGGGCTCCGGCGTGCGTGCCGCCGGGAAGTCCGGCACCGCCGAAGAGATCGTGCGACTGGAGGACGTCTTCGAGGAGCGCGAGGAAGAAGAGCCGCCGCCGGAGGGCGAGGAAGACGCGACGCCAGAGGACGAGGAAGAAGAGGACGACGGGGTCCGCAACAACGCCTGGTTCGTGGTCTACGCGGACGTACCGGAGCCGTCGCTGCTGGTCACGGTCGTGGTCGACGACGGCGACTCCGGTTCGACGGTGGCGGGTCCGATCGCTCGCAACGTCTTGGAGCGCACAATGTTCGCGGGCTGGGTGCCGGTGCTGGAGTAACGGCGCGCCGGCAGCGACGCCGGACGCAGCCTCAATCCTTGAACACCGTGGCGCGCGCCAGGTCGCCCCAGGAGAAGAGCGCCGCCGCCAGCCGGACCGCTTCCGGCTCGTCGTTAATCCGCTCCATGGGCAAGGCGCGGACGAACTGCGCAATCTGGTCGCGCAGCCCCCCCGTCAGGTAGTACTCGCTGGGACGAAACACGCCCAAAGAGACCGTCGCGAAAGGATCACCGCTGGCCGGGGCGCAGGCCAGGCCAACGGCCATCTGGTCGATCCCGTACGGCCGACGCGTGCGGCCCATCGCTTGCTCCACCCAGGAGGTGACGTCGCCGGAGAGGTCCTGCAGTGCGACCTGCTCGATCGGGGGGTCCGCAACGGTGAACACCTGCCGGTGCAGGCCAACGCCATCACGCAGACTCTGGTCGATCAGGCGCTCCAGACGGCCCCGGCGCGTGAAGCCAAGACCACGACGCAGACGGCCGGCGGCGACAGCGGCAAACGACACAATGACCCCCGAGCACTGGCCGGCCAGAGACGCGGGTACGCCGGCCGGACTCAGCAGGATCATCGACGCGGTAGGTCCTCTCCCTTAGGCGGTCGACGGGGTGCGCCTGCGGGCTCACCCTGACGGGCCGGTATGGTGCATACATGCATCGTGCGCGATTTCGACGACTGGTCGAGGCGGCGGCGGCGGCGATCCCGCCCGCCTTCGCGGACCAAATGGACAATGTGGAGATCTTGGTCCGCATGCGGCCCACGCCGCAAGAGCGCGCGGACGCGAGCATCGGCCCGCATGACCGCCTGCTCGGGCTCTACGTGGGGCAACCCCTGACCTCGCGCGATAGCTACTACGGCAACACGCTGCCGGATCGCATCCTGATTTACCAGGAAGCGATCGAGTCCGTCTGCCGGACCGAGGACGACATCGTCGCGCAGGTGCGGGTCACCGTCTTGCACGAGGTGGCGCACCACTTCGGTATCGACGACGAGCGCCTGCACGAGATTGGCGCCTACTAGATCGTGGCTGCTTGCCAGCGTTGCACCAAGCGGGCCGTCGCTTCCGCCAGCAACGCCCCGGCCCGCTCCATCGCCTCCGTGTCCGGTACCGACTCGACCGCGGCCGCCTCGACATCGGTCAGGCCGGGGATCGCCCGGACATTCTCGACATCGCGCACGCGCCCGCCGATCGCCAGGCAGGGCACGCCGGCCGCCGCCGCCCGTCGCGCCACCCCCGCCACCGTCTTGCCGAACGCCGACTGCCGATCGAGCGATCCCTCACCCGTCAGCACCACGTCGCAGCCGGCCAATCGCGCATCCAGACGAACGGCGGTGGCGATCGTCTCGATCCCCGGCTCGATGCGCGCGCCCGCGAAAGCAATCAACCCTGCGCCCAGGCCACCAGCCGCGCCGCCACCCGGCGTCGTCAGCACGTCGATGCCCACGTCGCGCGCCACGATGTCGGCGAAGTGTGCCAGTGCCCGATCTAACTCCGCGATCGCGACCGCGTCTGCGCCCTTCTGCGGCCCGTAGACCGCACTCGCGCCATCGGGGCCGGTGAGCGGGTTGCTGACATCGGCGAGCACCCGGACCTCTGTCGATGCGAGTCTGGGATCCAGCCCGGCAACATCGATCGCGGCGAGGCCGCCGAGCGCCCCGCCCCCGGGGGGCAGTGCGCGCCCGGCATCGTCAAGCAATCGCGCGCCCAAGGCGACCGCCATACCGGCGCCCCCATCGTTCGTGGCGCTGCCGCCGACACCGATCAGCAGTCGTTCCACACCCGCATCGAGCGCGGCCAGAATCAATTCGCCGGTCCCCGCGGTGGACGCCCGACGCGGATCCAGTCCCTCCGTCGGCAGCAGCAACAACCCCGACGCCGCCGCCATCTCGATAATCGCGGTGCGCCCGTCCTCAATCCGGCCCCAGCGCGCATCCACCGGGGCGCCCAACGGCCCCTCGACGCGGGCGAACGAGTAGCGCCCGCCGGCCGCCGTCACCACGGCCTCCACGGTTCCGGGGCCGCCGTCAGCGAGCGGAATGGAGTCGATCTCTGCGTCGGGAACCGAACGGAGCACGCCATCCCGCATCGAGTGGGCGGCCTCAGCCGCCGTCAGGCTGCCTTTGAACTCCTGGGGCGCCAGCACAATGCGCATGGGCGAGAGGATACGCGCGCTAGGGAAAGTCGAAGACGCGCCCGGCCGCGATCAGCAGGATCGCGACAGCCCACAACAGTCCGGCCAATCGGATACGCCGGTACACGTGGAGCAGGCCCGACATCGGCAGAACGCCGAACGCGTACATCCCCCCCAGGACGATCACGATGACCAGCAGGGCCTCGAAGCCACTCACGTGCGCCCCCACTCCGCCCGCGGACACCGCCTCGATGTCCACCGCCGCATCGTAGGCAGCGCGGTTGGCTCCAGGCCAGGGCGCCGCCGCCGGGGGCCCGGTTCAACCAGACCGGCGGCTAGGCGGCGCGACGCAGCCCACACACGACGCAGGTCACGAACCCCTCGCCGCACGCGAGCGGCCCTCGGCAGTCGGGACAGCCGTGCCGCAGCGTCTGGGCCCTGCGGCTGAGCGACGCGGGACGCGTCCTCCGGCCGGGCGATCCGGGGCGCGCCTGTCGACGCGGGACGCCGGGGCTCAAATAGTCTGGGAAGGGGAGCGGCACCTGGATGCCGCGAGTCATGACGACGGGCATAGCTGCTCCTTCGCAACGAAGGCTAGCACATGCGTTCTACTTTCGCGAGTCTAGGAGGACCGCTCCAGCCAATCGAGGAATTGGCGCACCTTCTCGGTGAGCTGCTCGATGCGCGCACGGTCTGCCGCCAACAGCACGCCGAGGAACAAGATCGCGATGCCGATTTCCGCCATGCGCAGATAATAGCGGGTCGGAGCGCCCAGGGGGCCTAAGATCGCCGCGATGCAAAATGCAACGACCGTCGTGCCGGCGCATATCCCGTCAGAGCCCGCGCGACCGCTGATTAGCGTGTTGACGTTGGGGTGCAAGCTCAACCAGGCCGAAAGTCAGGCCTGGGCACGTGACCTCGTCGCGGCCGGTTGCGACGTCGTAGACCGCCCTGTGCCCGCCGACGGCTACCTGCTCAACACCTGCTCCGTCACGCACGTTGCGGATCGGAAGGCGCGCCATTTGATTCGCACCGCGAAGCGGCTGGCGCCGGCAGCGCCGCTCGTCGTCACCGGCTGCTATGCGGAGTCGGCCGGCGCAGCGCTGATCGCTGAGACAGGCGCCGACATCGTTGTCGCGAATCGGGAAAAGGCTCGTGCGGCATCCGAACTCCTATCGGCGTTGTCCGGATCCGGCGCGATCAACCCGGCGCGACAGCTAGGGCAAGCGGACATCAGGCAGGCGGACCGGGGGCCACTGACCGCCATGCCCGGAGGCCGAACACGCGCCTTCATCAAGATTCAGGAGGGCTGCGACGATGTCTGCGCCTTCTGCATCGTCCCCTCGGTTCGGGGGCGTGAACGCGCCCGTCCCGTGGCGACGATCGTGCGCGAGGCGCAGGAGGCGGAATCGCGCGGGGTTCTGGAGGTCGTCCTGACCGGGACGCAGCCCGGCGCGTACGGTCGCGACCGCGAAGACGGCACGAATGCGGCGCAGCTACTTGCCGGCCTGCTCAGCGAGACGACGCTGCCACGCCTCCGCTATTCATCCATCCAACCCCAGGACGTCACGCCCGACCTGCTCCATCAGTGGCAAGACGCACGACTCTGCCGCCACTTCCACCTGGCCTTGCAGAGCGGTAGCGACGACGTGCTGCGCCGAATGCGTCGCCGCTACGAAGCGGCCGCCTACCTCTTGGCGCTGGAGCACATCCGCGCTGCCGCCCCAGGCGCAGCGATCACAGCCGACGTGATCGTGGGCTTCCCGGGCGAGACGGAGGCGGACTTCGCGCGCACGCTATCGGTCTGCCGAGAAGCCCGTTTCGCCGACGTGCACGTCTTCCCTTACTCGCCCCGCCCGCGAACCAGTGGAGCGCTACTGCCGGACGATGTCCCGGTGGCGCGGAAGCGCGAGCGCTTGCGACAGGTAGAGGCGGTCGTATCGGAGAGCCGCGATACCTACCGTCGTGCGCTGAGCGGAACGATCCAGGCCGTCCTCATCGAGGGACAACGCGGCGGCCTGTGGCGCGGCCTGACCGATACGTACGTCCCTGTCGTGCTGCGGCCCCCTGAGGGCGCCGGCACCGACAACGACCTTCGCAATCAGCTGCACGCCTTGCGACTGGGAGCCGCCGTGCAGGCAGACGTTCAGACCCACGCGGCGTCGGGCGTGAGTGGAGCGCTGTGGGGCCAAATGCTAGGGTGAGTCGGCTTGAGTCGGTGGCGGCCGAGGATGACTGTTATGGACATCGGACCCGCCCCCGGCGTGCCCGCGGCCGTCTCTGCGGAAACGCCCCGCCGCGCGCAGACCCCCCAGCCCCCTGCCTACTTGCTGCGTGATCCGACCGCCTCCGATCACGCGCCTGTCGAGCACCGCCCTGACGGCTCGTTCCCCCGGGATCCTGACGCCCCTGATCCCGGCAAGCCTGTCGGTCCGACGCAGGTCGCCCCGCTGGGAGCGGACGGACACGCGAACGCACCGGACCCCGGCACGCAAAGCCCGATGCCCGCGGTCATGGCCCTGGTCGAGGCAGGTGCGTCGCAGGATCCGCCCGAGAACCTGCCGTTAATCGTCGAGGCGCTACTGTTTTCAGCTGAGGAGCCCCCTACGGTCTCGCAGATCGCGCAGGCGACGAACGTCTCCCGCGACGCCATTGAAGAAGCGCTGGACGAGCTTGACGCCGCGGCGGCGGACCGTGGCCTACGGCTTCAGCGCAGCGGAAACACCGTACGACTCGTGTCGGCTGCCGAGGCGGCGCCGTACATCCGCCGGCTGCTGGGCCTTGAGCGTCCGAACAAGCTCTCCAAAGCAGCGCTGGAGACGCTGGCGATCGTCGCCTATCAGCAGCCCGTCACACGCGGCACGATTGAACGTGTGCGCGGCGTCACCTGCGACGCGCCCATCGCGACGCTGCGGCTGCGCGAACTCATCGCCGCCGTCGGGCGGTCGGACGCGCCGGGCCACCCGAACCTCTGGGCGACCACGCCCGCGTTCCTGGATCACTTCAGCCTGCACGACCTGACCGAGTTGCCGCCGTTGCCGGGCCTACCGCCCCCCGTCGAGCAGGGAACCTTGACCCTGGAGGCAGCGCCGGATTCGGCATCCCTGGACGAGGAGGCCCCGGTCGATACGGGCGCCACGGATCCGGGCCCCGCCAACGTCGACCCGGTAGAGTCGGACAGCCCTGAGCGGGACTCGGACGTTGCCCCTGATCACACCGACGCAGGCACGCCCCACGCGCCTCTCGCGCTGGCGGCCACGTCTGGCATCGGAACGCCACCCCAGCACGACTTCGGCGGCCTGGCGGCCGCTGGGGGAGACTAAGGAGCGCGAAATGTTCGTCGCCTGCCTACGCCTCACCCTGGCAATGCCGGAGAACGAGTCGCTCAAGGGCAAGCGCGCCGTCGTGCATCGCCTGCGTGATCGCGTGCGGCAACGCTTCCCCGTCGCCGTGGCAGAGATCGAGTCGCTGGACGACCGTCGACTGGCAACGATCGGCGTGGCCTGCGTCTCCAACAACGCCGCGCACGGCCACGCCGTGCTGATGTCGATTCGCGACTTCGTGGAGGATCTCCGCCTGGACGCCGAACTGCGCGACGTCGAGACGGAGAGCCTGCAAGCGTTTTAGACGCCGCTCAGCGAGTAGGCGGGCGCCGGCGCTTCCGCCTCGGCCGGATCCTGGCCGGGGCTCAACCGGGAGCGCAGGAGCGGGCGCGGCTGGTCGGCATTGCTGTTCGCCCCGGCACGACTCTCCGCCACCCGCACGACGACATCCAGCGCGTCCTCCAAATCGTTCGGCTCCGCTTCCACTTCCATGACAACGCCCTCGTCGGTCGTCACTCGGACTCGCACCATGCATTCCTCCTATCGCCACCCGGACAGCCGGGCGCCGGGGCGCGACGCGCCCATCGTGTTCGCGCGACATTGCGCGCCTTCTCACGTCAATCATCGGGCTCGGGGGCACAACCCGTAGGGGTCTCCCGTAAGGGTTCCTAGGGGATCTGGTGACCACTTCCCTTAGGGGCGCCTCAGGTAGGGCGGCCTGAGGCGGCGTACAGCCAGGGGTGGCGCGAGAATCGCCTCTGCGGCTAGACGCGATGCAGCAGGAACGCGTCGTTTGCGATGGGCTCACCAACGAGATCGTGCTCCAGCGCCCCGGTGATCCGCACCAGCGGCATCGAGCCGGGCCGGGCGACGCCCTGGCAGAAGACGAGGCCGTCCACCTCCGGCGCGTCGCGGTAGCTTCGCCCCACGAAGACCGGACTGCCGTCCTCTGCGCTCTGACCCTCCATCGACTCCACGAGCACCGGCAGCTCCCGGCCAACCTGAGCGGCGCTGATCTCGGCCGAGATGCGCGACTGGACGCTCATCAGCCGCCGGTATCGACGCTCCATGGTCTGGCTGGCAACCGGGTCCGGCAGCGTTGCGGCCGGCGTACCGTCCTGCGGCGAGTAGGTAAACGCGCCGATGCGATCGAAGCGACCCTCGCGCAGGAAGTCCAGCAATTCCTCGAACTCCGGCTTCGTCTCCCCCGGGAATCCAACGATGAACGTCGACCGGATCGCGATGTCCGGCATCGCGATCCGCAGGCGCTCCAGGGTGTCGTGCACCATCGTGAGGTTGTGGGGCCGCTTCATGCGTCGCAGCACGGAGGCGCTGCCGTGCTGTAGCGGGATGTCCAGGTAGTGGCAGACCTGGGGGATCGCCGCCATCGTTTCCACCAACGCCGGTGTCACGAATCCCGGGTAAGCGTACATCAGCCGGATCCAGGAGAGCCGGGGCGCTTCGGACGCGATGCGCTCCAGCAGGCGCGGCAGGCCCTCCCGCAGGCCAATGTCCTCGCCATAGGCGGTGGAGTCCTGCGCCACCAGGACGATCTCCCGCACGCCTTCCTCGCTGAGGCGCCGCGCTTCCGTTGCCAGCGCCGCGATGGGCGTGCTGCGAAAGCTGCGCCCCTTGATGCCCGGGATGTTGCAGAAGGTGCAGGGACGCGAGCAGCCATCGGAGATCTTGAGATAGGCGCTGGCGCGCGGCGCCCCCGCCGCCGGGCCACTCTCCGGGATGTCGCCCGGGGTGCCCGGTCCCAGTGATTCCACAATCGCGTCCCAGGCTTCGATTCCGAAGGTCGCGTCGACACGGGCGTGCTCGCGACGGATCCGCGCCGACTCGATCTGCGCCCAGCAGCCCACGACCAGAAGGCGTTGGTCGGCGCGCTTGCCAGACTCCAAGGTCGCCACGGCAGCCTCCGACTCATCCTTGGCTGCGTCGATAAAGCCACAGGTGTTGACGATCAGCACCTCTGCCTCGGTCCGCTCCGTAGGCCGGTGACCGGCGCGGCTGAGCGCGCGCACGAGTTGTTCGGAGTCGGTCGTGTTCTTGGGACAGCCCAGGGTTTGCAAGTGGTAGCGCACTATTCGGCCGTGGCCTCCTGGGTCGTGTTGCCGTCGATTGGAGCCGCTGACCCGTCCGGCCCCGTCGGGGTGTCACCGGTCGGGGTCTCACCGGTCGGGTTCTCACCAGCCGGAGCCTCACCAGCCGGGGTCTCCGCGATCGGAACCGGGCCCCGACTGACCACGACGGTTACGGTTGTGCCGGAATCGAGCGTAGCGCCGGCTGCGGGCAACTGATCGAGGACGACCCCCGCCTGCGCTGCGTCGAACACCTCCACAATCACGAAGGGCGCGCCCGCCCGGCGCAGCCACAATTGCGCGTCGCTGATGCTGGCGCTGGCGAAGCTGGGCAGCACCGTGCCCTCCGGCACCGTCAGGGGCGCCGTGAACGACTCATCCTCGCCCTCGGCGTCGGCCGGTCCGGCAGGAACTCCGGGCGGAGTCGTTGTCGTCTGCACCGCGGTCTCCGCGCCGTCACCACCCAGCGTCACGACGACCACGACCCCCGCGAAAACGACCAGCACCACGAACGCCGCCACCAGCCAGGGGCCCAAGCGGAAGCTCGACGGCGTCGTCTGCACGCTGGGGATCGGCGGCAGCGCCTGATCCTCGGCGAACTCGTCCTCGTAGTAGGGCGCGGCCGATCGCAGCCGAGTGGCCTCAATGTTCCGCGGGTAGGCGCCGTCGCGCTGGGATCCCGTGGGTGCGCGCGGATTGGCTGGAAAACGCGCCACCATCGCCGTCGGATCGAGGCCCAGGAATTGCGCGTAGGAGCGCAGAAAGCCGCGTGCGAAGACTGGGGCGGGAAGGGCGCTGAACTCTTCATCCTCCAGCGCCTCCAGATAGCGACGCGAGATCCGGGTACCCCGCTGGCACTCATCAATCGAAAATCCGCGGCTGAGCCGGGCATCGCGCAGCTCCGGCCCAATCCCGATCAGTTTGCGACGCGGACCACGATCGGCCGTCATCGTGCGCACGCCGTTCGCGGCCGCACGAAACGGGGGCTCATCCCGGAACGCCGCCAGGAAAGACGATGGTCTTCAGCGCCGCGGGATCCTCACGGACCGTGTAGGCGCCGTCCGCGTTGGTCATATCGAAGCGATGGGTCGTGAGCGAATCGAGCCCACCGAGGGCCGGCATCAGCTGCGCCGTCCGGCGGAACTGATCGGCCGTCGCGTTCTGGCTGCCCGTGAGCAGAATCTCGCTGTAGTGCAGGAAGTTCACATCCAGCGACGCCGTGGTCTTGGGGGGGAACCCCGCGAACAGGTTGATCGCACCCTGCTTGGCCGTGATGGGCAAGGCGAGCTCGGTCAGTCCGTCCAGGCCCACACTCACGATCACCACGTCCGCACCCGCGCCGCGGGTGCCGTCCATGACCGCAGCCGTGATCTCATCCGGGCCGCCCCCACAGACGGCGGTCGCGCCCAGCTCCAGCGCCCGTTGGCGCCGGGATTCAACGGGCTCCGCGACGATCACGGGGCCCGCGCCCAAGGCTCGGGCGAGGATGACGTGGGAAAGGCCCATCGGACCCGCGCCGATGATCGCCATTGAGGCCCCGGCCCGGAAGCGGCAGGACTCGAAGGAGTTAAGCACGCAGGCCGTCGGCTCGGTCATCGCGGCGCGCTCGGCGGGAACGCCGTCGGGGACGGGCATGAGCTGCCCCTGCCCAACGATCGGCGCGGGGATGCGCAAGTACTCCGCGATGCCGCCGTCCAATTCATAACCCAGGGTGCGGCGGGAGGTGCAGCGGTTGCGCAGCCCCCGACGACAGAAGTCGCAGAAGCCACAAGCAACGATCGGATAGACCGCGACGCGGTCGCCCTCCGCCAGCGAGTCCACGCCCGCGCCGACAGCGCTGACCGTCCCGGTCACTTCGTGCCCGGGAATCACGCCGGGGGCAGCGTACTTCTCACCGCGGTAGACGCGGAGGTCGGAGGCACAGATGCCGGCGGCGTCGGTGCGCAGGATGACTTCGCCCGTCTCCGGTGTCGGGTCGTCCCGATCCTCCACCACGATCCGACGGGCCTCGTGAAAGATCAGCGCCTTCATCCGGGTGATCTCCTTCTTGCACCGTTCGCGAAGAGTGCTTGCACCGTTCGCGAAGAGTG
>QGNQ01000010.1 GCA_003228175.2 Chloroflexota bacterium | reverse complement strand
TGACCCGCTGACGCAGCAGGTCACCTACACCGTGACGCTGACCAACAATGATGTGGCGCCCGATGCGGGCACCATCTTTGTCTTCCCCGATGCCCCGCTCCTCGCCGCTCCCCTGCCCGGGTCCCATCCCGATTGGGTGTTCAACAATCCCGCCCTCCAACTGACGCTCGCCCCCCTCCCCGCCGGAGCCACGGTGGTGCTGCCGTTGGCGGTGGGCCTCGTCGCGGATGACACAACCGTCCTGTCGGCGTTCCTGGAGGTCTTCGGGAACCCCAACCTGCAGGTGGATATCCCCGTCTTCGATGTGGCCGTCACGACCAGCGTGTTTGGCACAGCCATCGCGGTGGGCATAGACCCGGGGCCGGGCGACGGGCTCTTCTACGATGACAGCGTGATGAACCTGCGCAACCAGGCGGTCACGACCACCCTGACGCACCCCGTGCCCGTGGGCAGCACGTTGTCCGGGGGTTCGCAAGCGGGCTGGGGCTGCCTGGGCGCGGTGTGCTCGCGGGTGGTGTCGCTGGCGCCGCTGGAGACGAAGACGTTCGTGCTGATTGTGATTATCGACGCGGATCACCAGGGCGGGGTGCTGACCTCGCAGGCGTCGCTGCCGACCGTCGGCGATCTCCACCCGGCCAACAACACCAGCACCGTGAACACCACCGTCGCCGGGCCGCCGGACGTCCAGCTCGACCTCGTGGTGTTTAATGCGTTCGTCTAGGACCCGGCGCTGCCGCCGGCGCCGGGGGAGACGCTGGCTTACCGATACTTCCTGCATTCCATCACGGTCCCGCCATTCGATATCGAGACGACGCTGACGACGACCGTTCCGGACGGCACGACCTTCGTCCCGTTCGATCCGCTGCTGTTCACGCCGTCGGATCCGGGCTGGATGTGCGCGGGCGGTGGCGCGGCCGGCAGCGAGTGCACGCTGGCCCTGACGATGCGTGCTTCCGTCGAGCCGGGGGAGCCGGATGGGTTCGGCCAGGAATTCGTCAATTTCGTGGTGCGGATCGACGCCGATCACCCCCGCGACGTGCCGATCAGCAACACGGTCTCGCTGCCCACCGACGGCGACACCGATCCCTCCAACAACACGGCCACGGTGGTGACGTCGCTCGCGGCGGCGGCACCGCCGCTGCCGCCGTTCTTCCCGCCGAATATTGCGATGCTCTTCCCGCCGACGGCGTTCTTCGGCGCGGGGGCGCAGATCGATGGCGAGCCGGCTGTGGGGGGGGGCGGTGGTGATCGCGACGAACGAACTCGGTGTGGAAGTGGGGCGGGCCACGATCGCCGGGGACGGCTGGGAGATGCAGGTCACGCCGGCGATGGCGGAGACGGTGACGTTTAGGATCGGGAACTCCTTCGAGTCGGCGTCGTTCCCCGTCAGCAGCGGCGGGCTGACGAACGTGCCGCTGGACCTTGTGTCGTCACTGATTCGGGACTCGGTTGACTGGGATGACATCGCGGGGGACGTGGGGGTGGACGACGGGGGTGGCTTCGGCGACCTGCCTGAGGCGACGAACTCCGCATTCCCGCTGTGCGGCGTCAATCTGTCGGCCAGCCTCTGTGAGGACGCCAATGGCGATCTGGTCTTCCAGCAGGGAGAGCTATCCCTCCTGCCTTGCGGCGTCGATCCCGACGCCACCTGGTGCCGTGACGCTCTGGGCAATCGAACCTTCGAGGAATCCCCCCTCCGGGAAAGGACGCCGATCGGCAGCCTTGAGGGAGACTTGATTTCTGTCGACGGGCTTTCCGGAGATGATTCGAACACGGTATCGAGGGGGAACGCTGCCGCCGAGGGAGCGGATGCGCTGCGGATCGCGCAGGCTGCGGGCGGACTGCTGCCCCAGCCGCTGCAGATCAGCCAAGGGGTGGGGCCGATTGACGCCGACCCGGCCGGCCTGCAGGCGTTCCGGGTGGAGGCGACGGCGTTCATGCCGGTGCCGACGCGTGTGAACTACGCCGATGGGGTGACCACGATGTTCGTGGATCGGTTCGGCGACTACGCGCTGGTGGCGGGTCCGCGACGGGACATTGCGCTGCCGGCGGGGACGTCGGCGCTGGGCTTCCACGGCGCGCCGGGCACGCCGCCGGACCTGCTACAGGGGCAGCTGGCCGACCCGAGCGCGCTGCAGGTGATGTTCCAGTTCCGCGATGGGGTGTGGCTGATCTTCCGGCCCAGCGGCCCGTCGATTCTGAACAGCTTGCGGAGCGTTGAGGCGCACGCGCCGCTGTTCCTGTCGCTCTCGCGGGCGACGCGCTGGGCAGGGCCGGTGCTGTATTACGGCGACCGCAACGTGTCGATTGCGTCGGGCTTCACGGCGGTGACGTACACGGGGCTGAACGCGATTACGCCGGAGACGCTGATGGCACAGTTCAGCAACGCGAGCGCGGTGACGGCGCTGTTCGCGTATGACAACACTCTCACGCCGGAGGGGGGCGGCTACCGGATCTTCCGGGCGTCGGGGCCGAGCGTGCTGAACGATTTGGCGGAGATCAACACGTTCGATGTGTTCTTCGTGCTGGCGAGTCAGGCGACGTCGCTGTCGTTGTCGGAGTTCGTGCTGCCGGAGTAAGGGTGCGGCGAGCGGGGGGGTGAGGTTGGCGGCGGTGCGGAACGCCGATGTGGGATCGTGCGCGCCCATGGACAGGCCCGTCGACGCCTGGGCTGCGCTCGGGAGGTCCTCAGGGTGCAGGGAGGGGCTATTGGGCCTCGTCAGGGGCGAGGGCGCGGCGGAGGCGGGCCATGGCGTCCATGACGGATTCGCGGTCGTTGTAGAGGGCGGAGCCGGCGATGACCATGGTTGCGCCGGCCTGGGCGACGGAGGCGATGGTGGATTCGTTGACGCCGCCGTCGACTTCGAGGGCGGCGTGGAGGCCCTGGCGGTCCAGCCAGTCGCGCAGGGCGCGGACGCGGTCGAGGGTGGCGGGGATGAAGGGCTGACCGCCCCAGCCGGGGTTGACGCCCATGACCTGGACTTGGTCGACGTCGGCGATGACGCCCTCGAGGGCGGTGAGGGGGGTCCCGGGGTTGAGGGTGACGGCGGCGCGCGCGCCCTGGGCGCGGATCGATTGGGCGAGCCGGTGCATGTGCGAGGTGGTCTCGATGTGGACGATGACGGTCTGGGCGCCGGCGGCGATGAAGGCGTCGACCTGGGCTTCGGGGTTGCTGACCATGAGGTGGACTTCGAGGGGGAGGTCGGTGGCGGCGCGGACGGCGTGGAGGATGGCGGGGCCGAAGGTGATGGGGGGGACGAAGTGGCCGTCCATGACGTCGATGTGGATGGCGCGTGCGCCGGCGGACTGGGCTTCGCGCACTTGGTTGCCAAGACGGCCGAGATCGGCGGAAAGGATTGAGGGGACGATCTGCAGGGCGGTCATGAGCACTCCGTGCAGCGCAGCCTAGAGCGCGATTAGGCCTTGGCGTCGTTGCGGTCGGCGACGTCGATGCGCTGGCGTGCTTCTTGGAGGGCTTGGGCGACGCGGCGGGGGGCGGTGCCGCCGGGGACGTCGCGGGCGGCGAGGGCGTCTTCGACGGTCATGCCGACGGCGTCGGCTTGGAAGAGGGGGCTGGCGGCTTGGAGGTCGGTGAGGGTGAGGGCGCTGAGGCCGCAGTCGCGCTCTTCGCAGGAGCGGACGAGGGCGCCGATGACGTGGTGGGCCTCGCGGAAGGGGAGGCCTTTGCGGGCGAGGTAGTCGGCGTAGTCCGTGGCAAGGATGAAGGGGTCGGACTCGACGGCGCGGCGGGCACGGTCGCCGTTGCAGGTGGCGGTGAGGAGGGCGCCGCGCATGACCATGAGGGTGCTGATGAGGGTCTCGACGGTATCGAAGAGGCCGGGCTTGTCCTCTTGGAGGTCGCGGTTGTAGGCGAGGGGGAGGCCCTTGAGGGTCATGAGGAGGGCCATGAGGTGCCCGACGACGCGGCCGGTTTTGCCGCGCGCGAGTTCGGCGACGTCCGGGTTGCGCTTCTGGGGCATGATGGAGGAGCCGGTGGCGTATTGGTCGGAGAAGCGGAGGAAGCCGAATTCGGCGCTGCTCCAGAGGACGAGGTCCTCGCAGAGGCGGGAGATGTGGACCATGCCGATGGCGGCGGCGGACTGGTATTCGAGGATGAAGTCGCGGTCGGCGACGGCGTCGATGCTGTTGCGGGAGATGTCCTGGAAGCCGAGTTCGCGGGCGACGGCTTGGCGGTCGATGGGGTAGGCGGCGCCGGCGAGGGCGGCGCTGCCGAGGGGCATGACGTCGGTGCGCTCGAAGGCGTCGACGAAGCGGGCGGCGTCGCGGTCGAGCATTTCGAAGTAGGCGAGGAGGACGTGGGCGAAGAGGACGGGCTGGGCGCGCTGGAGGTGCGTGTAGCCGGGCATGACGACGGTGGGGTTGGCGTCGGCGAGGTTGAGCAGGGCGACTTGGAGGCCGCGCAGGGCGCCGACGGCCTGCACGATGGCGTCGCGGACGAACATGCGGGTGTCGAGGGCGACTTGGTCGTTACGGGAGCGAGCGGTGTGCAGGCGACCGGCGATGTCGTCGCCGACGATCTCCGCGAGGCGCGTCTCGATGTGCATGTGGATGTCTTCGAGCTCGTTGCGGAGGGCGAAGTCGCCGTCTTGGATCTCGCGCTGGACTTGGTCCAGGCCGGTGATGAGGGCGGCGGCGTCGTCGGCGGCGATGATGTCCTGCGCGGCGAGCATGCGGGCGTGGGCGCGGGAGCCGTCGATGTCGTGTCGGTAGAGGAGTAGGTCGGTGGTGATGGAGGCGGTGTAGCTCTGGACGAGTTCATCAGGGCTGCCGTCGAAGCGGCCGCCCCAGATGCTGGAGGGTTGTGGTGCCGGGCTGGGGGTCTCCGGGTTGGGGGGCGGGTCGTTCGCCACGGGTGACTGCCTTCGGGATCAGATCGGCGCCGCGAGGGGCGGTCGTGGTGGTGGTGCTTTCGATGCTACAGGCATGCGCGACCGTCGGGGCTGGCTCAGGCCAGGCTGGCTTCGCTGAGGATGTCGGCGATGACGTGTGCGTCGATGTCGGCGGCGCGGAGCAGGAGGATGGCGGGAGGCTCGTGGCCGGCGTCGATGAAGGTGCGGTAGACGCGGCCAGCGAGGGCGCGCAGGATGGCCTGGACGGCGTCGTTGTCGAGCGGAGCGGTGTGGGCTTGGAAGAGGGCTTGGGCGTCGGCGGCGAGGCCGAGATTGACTTCCAGGCTGTGGTGGCCGGCGCGCTGCACGAAGAAGTCCGCGGCGGCGTAGCCACCGAAGGTGAGGGCTTCAGCTTCGTAGGTGATGGTGAGGCCGGTGGCGGAGGTGGTCATGAGATCGTCATGTGATCGGGGGGCTCTCGGTGGTTGCGGGGCTCTCCGTAGCGGGGATGCCATCGATATCGAAGGGGCCGCCGGGCTGTTTGAGCAGTTGTACGTTGGCCTGGACGCGGACGGGCAGGCCCCAGATCTGGATGAAGCCGGGCGCGGCGGACACGTCGTACATGTCGCCCTCATCGTATGTGGCGAGGGAAAGCTGGTACAGGCTGTTGGGGCTGCGGCGTCCGACGACGGTGGCGACGCCCTTGTGCAGGCGCAGGCGGACGTCGCCGCTGACGTGACGCTGCATGGAGCGGGTGAAGGAGGCGAGGTCCTGGTGGTGGGCGGTGAACCAGAGGCCGTCGTAGATGAGGTCGGCGTAGTCCTGCATGAGGCGGTGCTTGAGCCGCAGTTGCTGCTTACCGAGGGTGATGCTCTCGAGGCCGCGATGGGCCTCCATGAGGGCGACGGCGGCCGGGGCTTCGTAGACTTCGCGGGACTTGATGCCGACGAGGCGGTTTTCGACCATGTCCATGCGCCCGATGCCGTGCGCGCCGGCGAGCTCATGCATGCGCAGGATGAGGCTGACGGGGTCCAGTTGCTCGCCGTTGAGGGAGATGGGGACGCCCTTTTCGAAGCCGACTTCCACGTAGCCCGGTTGGTCCGGGGCATCGGCGATGGATTTGGTCCACTCCCAGACGTCTTCCTGGGGCTCGTTCCAGGGGTCCTCGAGGGATCCGGCTTCGACGGAGCGGCCCCAGAGGTTTTCGTCGACGGAGTAGCTTTTGTCTTCGCTGACGTTGATGGGGATTTTGTGGGCGCGGGCGTAGACGATCTCGGAGGCGCGGGTGGTCAGTTCCCACTCACGGACTGGGGCGAGGATCTGCAGCTCCGGGGCGAGGGCGGCGGTGGAGACGTCGAAGCGGACTTGGTCGTTGCCCTTGCCGGTGCAGCCGTGGGCGACGGCGGTTGCGCCTTCTTGGCGGGCGACATCAACGAGCAGTTTGGCGATGAGGGGCCGGGCGAGGGCGGTGGCGAGGGGGTAGGTGCCTTCGTAGAGGGCGCCGGCCATCATGGCGGGGAAGATGAAGGAGCGGGCGAAGGTGTCTTTGGCGTCGGAGACGACGAGGCGCTCTGCGCCGGCGGCGAGGGCGCGCTCTTCCAAGCCGGGGTCGCGCTCCAGGAAGCCGACATCGACGTTGAGACAGACGACTTCCCAGCCACGTTCGACGAGCCAGCGCGTGACGACGGAGGTGTCGAGTCCGCCGCTGTAGGCGAGGACGACGCGCTTCTTGTCCGACTTTGCCATGCTCGTACTCCCGACTCTGGTGCCGCCCGCGCTGGTTGCTCTGGGCTTGGGGCGTGCTGGACTCTGGGGCTCTCCCGCGTTGGGTGCGTTGTGCTGGTTAGTCGGCGGACTCTAGGGCGGTGAGGGCGGCGTCGACGATGTCGACGGCCTGGTTGAGCTCGGCGTCGCTGACGGTGAGGGGCGGCAGGAAGCGGATCGCGTTGGGGCGGACGTTGTTGACGAGGAGTCCGCGTTCGCGACAGGCGGCGGCGACGTCGGCGGCGATGTCGGAGGTGAACTCGAGCGCGACGAGCAGTCCCTGCCCACGGGCGGCGCCGACGCTGGGGTGGCGGTCCTCCAGGGAGCGCAGCCGTTCCATGAGGTGCTGGCCTTTGGCTTCGACCTGGGCGGGCAGGTCTTGGTCGACCATGTAGCGGGTGACGGCGAGGGCGACGGCGGTGGTGAGGGGCTGGCCGCCGAAGGTGGTGCCGTGGTCGCCGGGTTCGAAGACGGCGCAGCGGTCGTTGGTGAGGAAGGCGGCGACGGGGACGCCGCCGCCGAGGCCTTTGGCGAGGGACATGATGTCCGGCGTGATGCCGTAGCGCTGGAAGGCGAAGAGGTGGCCGCAGCGGCCCATGCCGGTCTGGATTTCGTCCAGGACGAGGGCGAGGTTGTGCTCGTCGCAGAGGGCGCGGACGGCGGGGAGGTAGTCCGAGTCAGGGACGATGACGCCGCCTTCGCCCTGCAGGGGTTCGAGCATGATGGCGGCGGTCTGGGCTGTGATGGCGGCGCGGAGGGCGTCGATGCTGTTGTAGGGGACGTGGACGAAGCCTTCGGGCAGGGGCGCGAAGGGCTCGGCGTATTTGGGGGTGCCGCTGGCGGTGATGGTGGCCAGGGTGCGCCCGTGGAAGCCACCCTCCGCGACGATGATTTCGTAGGCGCCGTCGCGGTGCTGGCGGCCCCATTTGCGGGCGAGCTTAATGCTGCCTTCGTTGGCCTCTGCGCCGCTGTTGCAGTAGAAGATTTGGCTCATGCCGCTCTGTGCCATGAGCAGCTCGGCGAGGTCGATTTGGGGCTCGGTGTAGAAGATGTTGGAGACGTGGATGAGGGTGTCGGCCTGCTTTTTGAGGGCGTCGACGACGATGGGGCTGCTGTGGCCCAGGCTGACGGTAGCGATGCCGGCGATGAAGTCCAGGTACTCCTTGCCGTCCGCGTCCCAGACGCGGCTGCCTTGGCCGCGCACGAGGTTGATGGGCGCGCGGACGCCGGTGCGCATGAAGACGGCGGCTTCTCGCTCAGCAATGCTCGGCATGTGGGGTGTCCTTTTTTCTTCGGCGTGGTTTCTTCGGCGTGCGGTCGTGCGATGTCGGGTCGTGCGGGACGGGGTGCGCGTGGGGCGCCGCCCGCTTGGTGCTGGGGCCCGGGGGATCAACATATCTGCCGGGCATAGCGCCAGCAATCAGGCACCGTCAGATGAGGCCAGCCAATGACGCGGGCCAGCGCTATTCGGACGATTGGGTGAGCAGGGCTTCGAGGGCGTCGCGCAGGGCTTCCAGCGTGTCGACTTGCCCGCGGGAGTCGGCGAGGGTGTCGTTGACGGCGTCGAGCAGGGCGCGCAGGTCGCCCGGATCTGCGGCGGGCTCTTGCTGGGCTTGCGCCTGTTCGTCGTCGGAGGGCTCAGCCGGTTCGCCGGCGTTGTCGTCGTCGGTCGAGGCGATGAAGGCAGTGCCGGTGCCGGCGGGGAAGCCGAGGGCTTGGGTGGCGGCCTCTTCCAGTGATCGCGCGAAGCCGACGTTGTCGCCGTTGACGACGACGACGAACTGCAGGAGGGGGAAGGCGGAGCCGCTGGATTGGACGAAGATGGGCTCGACGTAGAGGAAGGCGTCGCCGACGGGGATGGCAAGCAGGTTGCCGCGGATGACGCCGCTGCCTTCGTCTTCAAGGAGGTTGATCTGGGTGCGGACTTCGGAGTCGTTGCCGATTTTGCCTTCAACGGTCTGGGGGCCGTCGACTTCGCGACCGCGGCCGAGGTTGAAGGCGAAGAGGTCGCCGTAGTTGGGGTCGTCGCTGCGGCCGGCCAGCCAGCCGATGGCGTTGGGGCGGTCGCGAGCGGTGAAGGGCATGATGAGGAGGAACTCCGGCTCGGCGGCGCCCTGCAGGGCGATGTTGACGTAGTAGGGCTCCATGGGCTGGAGCTGGTCTGCTTCGGCGATCTCCAGGGGGATGGCCCATTGGTCGGAGCGGTTGAAGAGTTCGGTGGGGTTGACGACGTGATAGGCGAGGTACTGCTCGGCTTGGATGAGGAAGAGGTCTTCCGGGTAGCGCCAGTGAGCGCGCAGGTCTGAGGGGAAGGCCGCTTCATCCTGGAAGAGGGCGGGGAAGATTTTGGCCCAGACGCGGATGATTGGGTCGGAGGCATCGACGATGTAGAAGCTGACATCGCCGTTGTAGGCGTCGACGACGACTTTGACGGAGTTGCGGATGTAGTTGACGCCGGAGGCGTGGGGCTGGGCGTAGGGGAAGCGGTCTGTGGTGGTGTAGGCGTCTTGGATCCAGAAGAGGCCGCCGTCTTCGCCGATGACGATGTAGGGGTCGTTATCGAGGGCGAGGAAGGGGGCCAGCTCCGTGATGCGCTCGTGGAGGCCGCGACGGAAGAGGATCTTGCTTTCGCCGCTGACGGAGCCGGAGATGAGGATGTTGGTGTCCGCGAAGGACCAGGCGAAGGCGAGGCGTTTGAAGAAGCCACCGATTTCGACGCCGCCGGCGCCGTCGTAGCGGTTGCGGGCTTGGGAGCCGAGGTCGATGCCTTCTTCGTCGCCGGTGCCTTCGGTGCGGGGGAAGTCAAACTCTTCGGAGGTGGAGTTGACGATCACCCAGTTATTGGTCTCTTCGCCGAAGTAGACGCGGGGCTGTGTGACTTGGAGTGGGGAGGTGGCGGGATCGTTCACGTTGGTGACGGTGGGCGGGATGTTGGAGACGAAGAAATCGGGCTCCCCGGATTCGGTGACGATGTCGACGGGGCTGACGGTGAGGCCGAATCCGTGGGTGAACTGCAGGCGGCGGTTGACCCAGCCTTGTTGGTCCGCGGGCAGGCGGTCCTGGGAGAGCTCGCGGACGCCGAGGAAGACCTGCTGGCTCTCGCCATCGATGTCGTAGCGGTCGACGTCGACATCGGGGAAGGAATAGATCTCGCGGAGCTGCTGGATGGTGCCGAGGGTGTCGACGAGGGGGCGGTGGTCCCAGACGCGGACGTTGCGAAGGGCGGCGGGGTTGGCCTGGACGTCGGCTTGGGTGACCTGGTCGTTGGCGGCGAAGCGGTTTTCCTCGACGGTGTCGAGCCCGAAGGCGAAGCGGGTGGCATCGATGTTGCGCTCGATGAAGTCCAGTTCGCGGTTGAGTTCGTCAGGCTCGACGGTGAAGCGCTGGACGATGGTGGGGTAGATGACGAGGCCGCCGATGCTGGCGGCGACGAGGAAGCCGAGGGCGGCGCCGGGCACGACGATGCGCTTGTGGAGGGGCCAGGTGAGGATGGTGAGGGCGACGATGGCGCCGGCGCCCATCATGACGACGAGGGCGGTGTCGCGGATTTTGACGTCGGTGTAGGTGGCGCCGAAGACGGTGCCGTTTTGGCTAAGGACGAGGTCGAAGCGGCTGAGCCAGTAGCCGGCAATGACGAGGCCGATGATGAGGGTGAGCAGGATGGCGGCGTGGACGCGGACGGCTTGGGTGGCGGAGGCGTTGCCGCCGAGGACGATGAAGCGGAAGCCGTAGACGGCGATGGCGCTGAAGAGGCCGAGGATGGCGAGGCCGAGGCCCCAGCCTTTGATGAACTGGAGGGCTTCGAGCTTGAAGACGTAGAAGCCGACGTCGCGACCGAACTCGGGGTCGGTGACGCCGAACTTCTCGGCCTCGATGAACTGGAGGATGAGCTCCCATTCTTGCCAGGCGAGGGAGCCGAAGATGATGGCGATGAAGAGGGCGCCGATGACGATGCCGATGCGGGCGGCGCGCTTGACGGCGTTGAGTGGCACTTCGCGGAAGGGGCTGGTTTCAGCGCCGGGGCCGGCGAGGGGGAGGCGCCAGGCGGCGGCGACGTTGAGCAGCAGGAAGGCGGCGGCGATGCCGAAGCCGGCGAAGAACAACCAGATGCGAGTGCCGAGGCGGGTGTTGAAGACGCCGCGGTAGCCGAGCTCGTCGAACCAGAGCCGGTCGATGTAGAGGTTGACGACGATGTTGGCGACGATGAAGAGGACGAGGAGGATTGCGAAGCCGATGAGCACGCGAATCCAGAAGGTGTTGGGGTTGCCGTCCTGGGTGCGGGCGGAGTCGATCTGGTAGGGCGGGGGCGGGGGATCGCCGCTGCCGCGACCAAGGTCGCGGAAGACGGGCGGGGGCGGTCCGAGGTCGCCGCTGCGTCCTTCCTCGGAGGGGGGGGCGCCGAAGGGGGGCGGCGGGTCGGTGTCGCCGTCGCCGGCGCGCCAGAGCGGGAGTGCCGACCCGATTCGGGATGCGATGCGGGGCAGGCGGGGGCGGTTCACGAGGGTGCTCATGCGACGCGCGTTCCGCCGGCGCCGGTCAGCGCGGTGGGGATGGCGCCGGGGGCGCGTCCATCGACGATGCGCGCGTGGGCGCCGTGCTGGGCGGCGCGCTGGCAGGCGTCGACCTTGGGCAGCATGCCGCCGCTGATGACGCCGCCTTGGCGAAGCTCGCTGATGCCCGTTGCGCAGAGTTCGGCGAGTACGGCGCCGTCACCGTCGAGGATGCCGGCGACGTCGGTGAGGAAGACGATGTGCTCAGCGGGCAGGGCGGCGGCGATGGCGCCGGCGGCGGTGTCGGCGTTCATGTTGAGCAGGTCGTTGGAGTGCGGGGTGACGCCGATGGGGGCGAGGACGGGCAGGTAGCCGCTGGCGAGTAGGGATTCGATGAGCGATGTGTTGGCCTGGGGGGTCTCGCCGACGAGGCCGAGGCCGCGCGCGCTGGCGGGCGATTGCAGGGAGGCGGCGTCGGCGCCGGTGAGTCCGACGGCGCGCGCGCCGAGGGCGTTGAGTTGTTGGACGAGGGTGGTGTTGACGAGGCCGGCGAGAACGGCGACGACGACGTCACGCGATTGCTCGGTGGTCTTGCGGAGGCCGTCGACCCACTCCACGGGCACCTCCAGGCGCGCCAGCCAATCCGAGACGGTTGCGCCGCCGCCGTGAACGATCACGACGGGACGGCCGGCCTGATGCAGGGCAACACAGTCCGCCAGGGAGGTGTCGTGTGTGCCGAGGGTGCTGCCGCCGAGTTTGACGACGATCGCGCCGTCACTCACGGGCGTTCTTGGGCGGGGCTGTAGCGAACATGACGGACAGCGTACGGCATTGGGGGGGCATGGATGCCGACGCGGGTGGTTGGGCGCGAGCTTGCCGCCAGGGGCAGCGCGATTGGGGCAGGTGCGGGCCCGGTGCGGGCGGGTTAGGTGACGTAATCCGCGTTGAAGCGGACGTACTCCTCGGTCAGGTCACAGCCCCAGGCGGTGGCTTCGGCGTCGCCCTGGCCGAGGTCGATGCGGATGCGCACGAGATCTTCCGCGACGGCGTCCGCGGCGGTGGCGGCGGGGATGCCGGTGGTGCTGCCAGCTTCGTAGAGGAGGCGGTCGCCGAGCCAGACGCGCAGGTCGCCGCGCGCGAAGGGGACACCGGCGTTGCCGGCCGCCATGACGACGCGGCCCCAGTTGGGGTCGCCTTTGCTGAGGGCGGCTTTGAGCAGCACGGAGGAGGAGACGGTGCGGGCGACGGCGACGGCGGCGTTGCGGTCGATCGCGTGCTGGACGGTGATTTCGAGCAGCTTAGTTGCGCCCTCACCGCCACGGGCGATGGCCTTGGCGAGGTGGATGCAGACGTCGAGCAAGGCGGCGTCGAGGGCGGCGATGCCGGCCGGGTCGTCGGCGGTGACGAGGGCGCCACCAGCGGCGCCGTTGGCGAGGACGAGAACGGTGTCGCTGGTGGAGGTGTCGCCGTCGACACTGATCATGTTGAAGCTGCGATCGACGGCGTATTGGAGGCGGTCCTGGAGGAGCGCGGGCTCGATGTCGGCGTCGGTGGTGAGGTAGGCGAGCATGGTGGCGTGATTGCTGGGCCCGCCCATATTGGGATGGATCATGCCGGCGCCCTTGGCGCAGCCGCCGAGCGTGCAGGTGACGCCGCCGGCTTGGAAGGTGGTGACGGCTTCTTTCATGAAGCCGTCGGTGGTCATGATGGCGCGGGCGAAGCTGGAGCCGCCGTCGTCGGAGGTTTCCACGTCGCGCGCGCCGGCGACGATGCGGTCCATGGGCAGGAAATGGCCGATGATGCCGGTGCTGCTGACGAAGGCGAGGTTGATGTCGCAATCGGCGCGGGCGGCGGCGAGGCCGAGCATGGTGCGGGCGTCGGCGAGGCCTTGCTCGCCGGTGGCGCAGTTGGCGTTGCCGGAGTTGACGATCACGGTCTGGATGTGTGGGTCGCGCATCTGGCCCTGGTCGACGAGGAGGGGTTCGGCCTTGGACTGGCTGCGGGTGAAGACGGCGGCGGCGGCGGCGGGGCGGTCGGAGATGAGCAGGGCGAGGTCGGGCTGGCCCGATGCTTTGATGCCGCAAGCGATGCCGCCGGCGCGGAACCCGGCGGGGGTAGTGACGGCGTTAATCGGTGTGGGGTCAATGGGCGTGGGTTCAGTCATCGGTGTGTTGTGTTTCGGGCGCTCATGTCTTCCGGTTTGGGCCGGTCAGGGATAGATACCGATGGCGCTGAGGCCGGCGCGCTCGTCGAGGCCGAACATGAGGTTGAGGCATTGGACGGCGCCCCCGGCGGCGCCCTTGCCGAGGTTGTCGATCACGGAGAGGACGGTGACCTGCCCGGTGATGGCGTCGACGTTGGGATAGAGGAGGCAGGCGTTGCTGCCGAGGGTTTGCTTGGTGCTGGGGGCGCTGTCCGCTAGCTGGGCGAAGGGGTGCGCGGCGTAGAAATCGCGGTAGCGATCGCGCAGGGCCGCGAGGGCGGCGTCGCGGTCGGGGGGGAGGGCGCCGGGGGTGATGCGGGGGTAGCAGGTGGCGAGCATGCCGCGGGTCATGGGGATGAGGTGGGGGACGAAGGTGATGGCGGGATCTGGCTGCCCGTGGTCCGTGAGGGCGGCGAGTTCCTGCACCATTTCGGGCTGGTGGCGGTGGCCGTCGAGACCGTAGGCGCTGAGGTTTTCGTCGACCTCGGAGAAGTGGGAGGTGATCTTGAGGGCGCGGCCGGCGCCGGAGACGCCGGATTTGGCGTCGACGATTGCGCCGCCGTCGAGCCAGCCGGCATCGGCGAGCGGGGCGAGTGCGAGGATCGTGGCGGTGGGGTAGCAGCCGGGGACGGCGACGAGCTTGGATTCGCGGATCTCGTCGCGGTGCAGTTCGGGCAGGCCGTAGACGGCGTCCTGCAGGAAGTCCGGGGTGGGGTGCTCGCCGTACCAGCGCTCGTAGGCTTGGCGGTCGTGCAGGCGGAAGTCGGCGCTGCAGTCGATGACGGGGGTGCCGGCCTCAACGTAGGGTCGCAGTGCTTCGGCGGCGGCGGCGTGAGGGAGTGCGGAGACGACGACATCGAGGTCGGTGCTGAGCGACTCTTCAATGGGGAGGTCGAGGGACCAGAGGTGGGGGAAGACCTCCGGGAGGCGCTTGCCGGCCTGGGAGCGGCCGGTGACGCCGACGATTTGGACGCCGGGATGCTGGCCCAGGAGTCGCGCGAGTTCGGCGCCGACGTAGCCGGTGACGTTGATAATGCCGGCGCGGATCACCCGTGCGTCCTCCATCCCCGGTGCGAGCGGCGATCGACGCCGGATCGCTGCTGGGTAGGGAAAGCGTAGCTCAGCGGGGCGCGCGCTTCTGTGTCGGCGATGGAGTTGCGAGGTCGGCGAAGGTGAAGGCGCTGGGGCAGCCGTCGGCGAGGACGCAGGCGTCGCAGCGGGGGCGCTGGGCTTTGCAGACGCGACGCCCGTGCCGGATGACGGCGACGTGGTAGTCGTAGTAGTGGGGGGGCGGCATTTGCGCTTCGAGCGCGTCGTGTGCGGCGACGGGGTTGACCTTGGGGCCGATCAGTCCCAGCCGCTGGCTGACGCGATGGACGTGCGTGTCGACGGGCAGGGCGGGCCGGCCGAGCGAGAAGAGGAGGACGCAGGCGGCCGTTTTGGGACCGATGCCGGGCAGGCTGGTGAGCCAGTCTTTGGCCTCCGGGATGGACATGGCGCTGAGGGGCGCTGGGTCCCAATTGTCGCCGAGGCGGTCGCGGAGGGAGCGCAGGAGGGCTTGCAGGCGGGGCGCTTTGGTTTTGGCGAGGCCGCCGATGCGGATCGCGTCCTCGACGGCTTGCAGGGGCGCGGCGATGGCAGCGTCCCAGGTTGGGAAGGTGTCGATCAGGCGCTGGAAGGCGCGGCCGGAGTTGTGGTCGGAGGTGTTCTGCGAGAGCAGCGTGAGGACCAGCTCCACGATGGGATCGCCGTGCGGACGCCGGGGGGTGAGTGGGGCCTCGGCGGCGAGCCGGTCAATGACGTGGACGGGTGTGAGGAGGGCGGCGCTGCGTGGTTTGGCTGCGCGCTTGCGCTTCCCGGCCGCTGGCCGATCCGTGCGCGGCTTCGCGGCGGTTTGATCGATGCGCGCCTTCGCCGCTGGCGGGCTCTTGCGCGCCTTCGCCGCTGGCGGGCTCTTGCGCGCCTTCGCCGCGGTTTGATTCATGCGCGCCTTCGCCGCTGGGGCCATCAGAGCACGCGAGTGATGAGGGACAAGCCGCCGCGGGAGAGTTCGCGGGCGTAGGTGGACTCACCACGCATGACGCGGAAGAAGGCGCGCCAGAAGTAGTCGATGCGCTGGCTGACGCGCATCGCCAGTCCGGCGCCGGTGCTGAGACACCAATAGCAGAGCCGGGAGATGGCGCGGGCGGCGTCGAGTTCGGGTTGGATTTCGCCGTTGATGGCGGCGAGGTAACGGGCGGCGGGGTCGTGTGCGCTGGGGTCGTGGGCGCCGAGCGCGTCGAGCGCGGCGGTCGCAGCGAGGCGGCCCGATTGGAGGGCGTAGTGGATGCCCTCGGCGGTGAACTCGTCGGCGAGACCGGCGGCGTCGCCGGTGAGCAGTACGGGCCCGCGTGCGACCGGCCGGCGGGCGCTGCGGCGGTAGCGGATGGGGTGCCCCTGGGCGATCTGGACGGGCGCGCCGGCTAGCCCGAGCCGTTTGAGGTAGGTGTCGGTGACGGCGCGGATGTGACGGCCGCCGCCGGGGGGTAGGACGACGCCGACGGAGAGCCGCCCGGCTTTGGGGAAGACCCAGCCGTAGCCCCAGGGGCGGTAGGCGACGTCGATGTTGGCGACTCCGGCCCAGTAGTCGAGCAGGGCGGGGGGGGCTTCGATCTCCAGCTCCCAGGCGGCGCTGCGGGGGACATCCGCGTCGAGGCCGGCGGCGCGGGCGGTGGGGCCGGTTGCGCCGTCGGCGCCGATCAGGAGGGGCGCTTCGTAGCGACCCTGCGCGGTCTCGACGACGGCGCAGGCGCCCTCGATGGAGAGGCGGCGGACGGCTTCGTCCTCGTGCACGGTGGCGCCGGCGGTGCGGGCAGCGTCGAGCAGGCGTTCGTCGAGGCGGTCGCGCATGACGAGGACGGCGAAGGGCTGCGCGTGGCACTTGCGAAAACGCCGCCCATTGGGATGGCTGACCTCGATGGTGTTGACGCGGGACTCGATGAGGTCGTCGATGGGGGCGGCGATTTCGGCCAGGGTGTGCAGCGGCAAGCCGCCACCGCAGGGCTTGTAACGGGGATGCCGCTGCTTTTCGAGCAGCAGCGTGCGTGCGCCGCCGTCGGCGAGGCGTTGGGCAGCGTTGCTGCCGGCGGGCCCGCCGCCAACGACGATCGCGTCCCAGCGCTGGCTCGAACGTTCCATGGGGCGAGCCTATCGGAGGCTGCTTGGACAGGCCGAGGATGAGGGGGTGGGGTGGGGCGACGGTTGCCGTGGCGTCATGCTCATGCGAGCATAGCGGTCGCTATGTCGCATTCAGCATATCGGTCCGCGCGCTCTCTCCTGGTGTTGGCGCTGCTAACGCTGGCGGCGTTGCTGGCCGCGTGTGGGGGCGACGACGGCCCCGGCGAGTTGCTTCTGGCGACGACGACGAGCGTTAACGACAGCGGGCTGCTGGACGACTTGGTGCCGATTTTCGAGGAGGAGACGGGGATCAACGTGAAGGTGATCGCGGTGGGGACGGGCGCGGCCCTGCGGATGGCGGCGCTGGGCAACGCGGATGCGCTGTTCGTGCACGCGCCAGACGCGGAGCGGGCGCTGGTGGAGGCGGGGGATGTGATCAATCGCCAGTTGGTGGCGTACAACGACTTTCTGATCGCGGGGCCGCCGGACGACCCGGCCGGTGTGGCAGGCGAGAGCGACATTGTGGTGGCGTTGACGCGATTGGCGGCGGCGGGGCGGGATGGTTCGGGGCTGTTCCTCTCGCGGGGGGATGATTCAGGCACGCACAAGCGGGAGCTGTCGCTGTGGGAGTCGGCGGGGGTTGCGCCTGGGGGCGCGTGGTATTTGGAGAGTGGCCAGGGGATGGGTGCGAGCCTGCAGATCGCGAGTCAGCGGCGCGCGTACGTCTTGACGGACCGGGCGACGTTCCTGGCGCTGAGCGATGGCTTGGAGCTGGTGCCGTTGGTGGAGCGGGACGGTCGGTTGATCAATCTCTACAGCGTGATGCAGGTGAGCCCGGACAAGAACGGGATCAAGTCGGCGGCGGCGGTGGCCTGGGTGGCGTTCATTACGCGCGCCGACGTGCAGGAGTGGATCGGTGCGTTCCGCGCGGCGGAGTTCGGCCAGCCGCTGTTCTTCCCCGCCGCGGGCCACAGCGAGGCGGAGGCGACGGCGGAGTTGGCGTCGGCGAGCTAAGCGGGCGGTAACTCGGGGGGGCGGTTGCGCCGCCTGCCCGAGAGGAGGCAGCGATGGAGTTCCTCTGGGACGGCGTCCGTGAGGCGATCAAGCTGTGGCTACGCGGGGACGCGGAGATCATTGAGATCACGCTGCGGACGATGGGGATCGCGGCCGTGGCGACGGCGATGTCGCTGGCGGTGGGTGTGCCGATCGGGGCGGTGCTGGCGTTGAAGTCGTTCCCGGGGCGGCGGCCGGTGGTGGCGCTGGTCAATACGGGGATGGGGATGCCGCCGGTGGTGGTGGGGCTGGTGGTGGCGTTGGTCCTGTGGCGCAGCGGTCCGCTGGGGGCGCTGGAGCTCATCTATACGCCTTGGGCGATGGCATTGGCGCAGTTCTTGATTGCGGCGCCGTTGGTGGTGGGCTTTTCGATGGCGTCGATTCAACAGATCAACCCGCGCCTGCTGGATCAGATCGTGTCGCTGGGGGCGAGCCGGCCGCAGTTCTTGTGGCTGATCGTTCGGGAGGCGCGATTGGGGCTGCTGGCGGCGCTGATGGCGGGCTTCGGGGCGGTGATCTCGGAGGTGGGGGCGGCGCTGATGGTGGGGGGCAATATCGCTGGGGAGACGCGGGTGCTGACGACGGCGACGGCGCTGGAGACGAGCCGGGGAAACTTTGAGGTCGCGATCGCGCTGGGGATCGTGTTGTTGGTGCTGTCTTACGCGGTGAATCTGGTGTTCACGAGCGTGCAGCAGCAGCGTCGCGTTGCCTGAGCCGCGCGGCTCCGAGGGGCTGGGGCCGAACGCGATCGAGGTGCGCGACCTGGAGGTGGCGCGGGGAGGCCGGGTGGTGTTGCGGCTGTCGAGCTTTGGGGCGCCGCGGGGACGGGTGACGGCGGTGATTGGGCCGAATGGGTCGGGCAAGAGCACGCTGCTGGCGGCGCTGCAGTTGCTGGTGAAGCCGCGCCGGGGGGAGCTGCGGTTGGAGGGGGCGCTGATGTGGGACGACCCGCTGGGGACGCGGCGGCGGATGGCGTCGGTGTTCCAGGAGGCGCTGCTGCTGAACATGTCGGTGCGGAAGAACCTGGAGACGGCGCTGCGACTGCACAAGGTGCCCCGCAAGGAGCGTCGGGCGCGGGCGATGCGCTGGTTGGAGCGCTTTGGGGTGGAGGATCTGGCGGAGCGACAGGCGCATGCGCTGTCCGGTGGGGAGGCGCAGCGGGTCAGTTTGGCGCGGGCGTTCGCGCTGGAGCCGTCGGTGCTGCTGCTGGATGAGCCGTTCTCGGCGCTGGATGCGCCGACGCGGGCGGGGCTGATCGATGATTTTGCGTCGATCGTGCGGGAGACGGGGGTGACGACGGTCCTGGTGACGCACGACCGTGACGAGGCGCTGCGGCTGGCCGATCATGTGGCGCTGCTGATCGAGGGCACGTTGCGCCAGGCGGGGCCGCCGGAAACGGTCTTTTCGGCCCCGGCGGATTCGGAGGTGGCGGACTTCGTGGGTGTGGAGAACGTGTGGCCGGGCCGTCTGCAGGGGGAGGTGGCAGGGGTGGCGACGTACGCGGTGGCGGGCGGGGAGGTGGATGTGGCGGTGGAGGAGGCGCCGGCGTGGGCGTTGGTCTGCATCCGCCCGGAGCAGATCACGCTGGATCTGCCGGACGCGCAGGGGCCGCCGACGAGCGCGCGCAATCACTTGCGGGGGCGGATTGTGGCGATTGAGCCGGCGGGGGCGCTGGTGCGGCTGCGGCTGTCGCTGGGGGATGGCGGCCCGTTGGCGGCGACGCTGACGCGCCCGTCACTGGAGTCGCTGGGGCTGGCGGTGGGTGGGGAGGTGGTGGCGAGTTTCAAGGCGAGCGCCGCGCACGCGATTCCACAGCACGATCCGCCGGGCTAGGGCCGTTTGGGTGGGGACTCGTGCTGGAAGACGGCGGCGAGCTCTGCGGCGGAGGGCTCCGTGAGGACGTGCCGGCCGTTGACGAGGATGGTGGGGACGGAGCGGTTGCCGCGGTTCAGATCCATGACGACCTGTGCCGCGTCGTCGTCGGTATCGATGTCGATGGGGCGGTAGGGCACGCCGGCGTTGTCCAGCCAGCGCCGCGCCGTGCGACAGGAGCCGCACCAGGAGGTGATGTAGACCACGATGTCTGGGGCCGCACTGGGGTCCGCGCTGGCTTCCGCGCTCATTCGCCGCTCCTTTGCCTGGTCCCCGGGTGTTCGCGGTCTTGGGGTTCGCTGTGGTGATGCTCTTCGCCCACGGCGTGGAGCTTGAGGAAGTTGGTGGGCATGCCGATGTTGAGCGGCAGGCCGCCAGCGACCACGACCTGCTCGCCATCGTCGCAGCCGAGTTCGGTGCGCGCGATGTCGTCGACGGTTTGGAGCATGGCGTCGAGGTCGGCGGGGGGCGGGCAGTGGACGGGGGTGACGCCCCAGAGGAGGGCGGCGCGTTGCTCGACGGCGGGGTTGGGGGCGAGGACGAGGACGGGCACGCGCATGCGGTCTTTGGCGATGAGGCGGGCGGTGTAGCCACTGATGGTGAAGGCGATGACGGCCTGGACATCTTCGTTGTGCTCGACGATGGAGCGGACGGCCCAGCTGATGCTGCGGGAGGGGTCGCGCCACCAATCGGTGTGGTAACTGGGGACGTGCAGGGCGTCGCCGCTCTGCTCGGCGCGGCGGATGATGCGGTCCATCATGGCGACGCATTCGACGGGGTAGCGGCCGACGGCGGTCTCGGCGGAGAGCATGACGGCGTCGGTGCCCTCCCAGACGGCGTTGGCGACATCGCTGGCTTCGGCGCGGGTGGGGCGGGGGCTGGCGGTCATGCTCTCCAGCATTTGGGTGGCGACGATGCAGGGGACGAGCGCGGCGGCGGAGGCGTCGATGATACGGCGCTGCCAGATGGGGACGTTTTCGGCGCCGATCTCCACGCCGAGGTCGCCGCGGGCGACCATGACGCCGTCGGCGGCCTGGAGGATTTCGGGCAGGTGGTCGAGGGCGAAGGCGTTTTCGATCTTGGCGACGAGGTGGATGTCGGAGCCGAGTTCGTCGAGGAGGGCGCGGGCGGCGCGCAGGTCGTTGGCGTCGTGGACGAAGGAGAGGGCGAGGTAGTCAAGGCCCTGCTCGACGGCGAAGCGGATGTCGGCGCGGTCCTTTTCGGTCAGGGTGGGGAAGTCCAGGCGCACGCCGGGGACGTTCATGCCGGCGCGACTGGTGAGCAGGCCGCCGGTACGGACGAGGGCGTCGACGTGGGGGTCAGGGGCGGCGGGCTGGACGGCGGTGACTTCGAGATCGATGAGGCCGTCCTTGAGGTAGATGTGCTGGCCGGGCTGGACGTGGTCCGGCAGGCGGTCGTAGTCGGTCTGGAGCTGGATGGGGCCCGGGGGCCCCGAGGACTCGTGGGTGGATGGGGTGATGGGGGGTGGGGCGCTCGGAGGCCGGTGGTGGCTGGGGCGGGGGCGGATACAGACGGGCGAGTCGCTGTGCAGCATGAGGGGTTCGGGGAGCTCGCCGATGCGGATTTTGGGCCCTTGCAGGTCGCCGAGCAGGGCGAGGGGTTTGCCGGCTTGGCGCTGGGCGGCGCGGACGCGGGCGATGAGCGGGGCGAGGGTGGCGTGGTCGGCGTGGGAGAAGTTGAGGCGGGCGGCGTCAAGGCCGGCGGCGAGGATCTGGGCGATGACGTCGGGGTGGGAGGTGGCGGGGCCCAAGGTGGCGAGGATTTTTGCGCCGCGTGTGGCGGGGGAGTCGTCGAAGGGGGAGTGGCGCAGGGGGGTGTGGGGCCCAGGCGGGTTGGGCATGCCGGATCTCCGCGGACTGTGAGCGGCTCGCTAGGCTGCGGTCATGGTATCGCGAGCGCGCCCGGAGGGGGCAACGGCTGCGGCGTCGAAACTGGGGGTGCGTCCCTTCTTGGAGGAGGTGCGCGATGCGGCGCTGGGGGCGCTACCGGCGTCGCTGGGGGCGCCGGTGAGTCGGGTGGTGTTCACGTCGTTACAGGTCCACTTCGGTGATCCGCGCCTGCACTATGAGGTGTGGCCGGTGCGGAAGACGGGGCGGATTGAGGTGGGGTTGCACCTGGAGGGGCCGCGGGAGTGGAGTCGGGCGGTGGCGGGGCGGTTGGCGGAGCATGGGGACGAGTTGCGCGCGGCGCTGGGCCCGACGTACGAGTTGGAGGACTGGACGGCTTCGTGGTGCCGGCTGCACACGACGCTGCCGCTGCGGCCGTTGGATGCGGCGCTGGCGCTGGAGGTGGGCGCGGCGCTGGCGGGGCTGGTGCGGGCGTCGGAGCCGTTGCTGCGTCACCTGAACCCGGGGCCGGCGCCCAGTGTGCCGCGGCAGGAGAGCGGGCGGGGCTGGCGGGGACGTTGATAGGGGGGGCGGGAGACGCAGAACAGGCCTCCCGCGAGGGGAGGCCTGTTCTGCGTGATGCGCGAGTCCGGTGCGAGGACTCTGTCCGCTGGACGGTTAGTACATGGGGGGGGCGGCGTCGGCTTTGCCTTCTTCGGTGGCGTCGGTGACGAGGCAGTTGGTGGTCAGCACCATGGCGCCGATGGAGACGGCGTTTTCCAGGGCGGCGCGGGTGACCATGGCCGGGTCGATGATGCCTTTGTCGATCATGTCGCCGAAGTCGCCGGTGGCGGCGTCGTAGCCGAAGTTCTTTTTGCGGTTGGACTTGATCTCTTGGACGATGACGGAGCCGTCCTGGCCGGCGTTGATGGCGATGCGGCGCATGGGCTCTTCGAGGGCCCGGCGGAGGATGCGCAGGCCGGTGGCTTCGTCGCCTTCGAGCTCGATCTTGGTGAGGGAGTTGACGGCGTTGACGAGGGCGACGCCGCCGCCCGGGACGATGCCTTCTTCAACGGCGGCGCGCGTGGCGGAGAGGGCGTCCTCAACGCGGTGCTTGCGCTCTTTGAGCTCCACCTCTGTGGCGGCGCCGACCTTGATGACGGCGACGGAGTTGGAGAGCTTGCCGAGGCGCTCCTGGGCCTTCTCGCGGTCCCAGTCGCTCTTGGCGCTGTTCATGACGGCCTTGATTTGGGCGACGCGGGCATCGATCTGCTTGATGTCGCCGTTGCCCTCGATGATGGTGGTGTCGTCTTTGCTGCAGACGAGGCGGCGGGCCCGACCGAGGTCGCTGATTTCGGCGGAGTCGATGCCGCGGCCGACGGCCTCGCTGATGACCTGGCCGCCGGTGAGGGCGGCGATGTCGCCGAGGTTGTCCTTCTGGCGGTCGCCGAAGCCGGGGGCCTTGACGGCGACGACGTTGACGTTGCCGCGGAGCTTGTTGACGGCGAGGGTGGCGAGGGCTTCGCCGTCGACGTCGGCGGCGACGATGGCGAAGTTCTTGCTGACGCGCATGACCTTTTCGAGCAAGGGGAGCACGTCCGCGATGGCGGAGATTTTTTTGTCGGTGATGAGGATGTAGGGGTCGTCCAGCTCGGCGAGCATGCGCTCGGGGTTGCTGACGAAGTAGGGGGAGATGTAGCCGCGGTCGAACTGGAGACCGTCGACGTACTCGACCTCGTTGCGGATGCCTTTGCCCTCTTCGACGGTGATGACGCCGTCCTTGCCGACCTTCTCCATGACTTCGCCGATGAGTTCGCCGACGGCGGGGTCAGCGGCGGAGATGGAGGCCACCTGGGACATCTGCTCACGCGTGGTGACGCGGGTGGCGTTCTTGCGGATATGGGCGGAGATGGAGTCTGCGCCGGCCTCAAGGCCGCGCTTGATGGCCATGGGGTTGGCGCCCGCGGCGACGTTGCGCATGCCCTCGACGACGATGGCTTGGGCAAGGACGGTGGCGGTGGTGGTGCCGTCGCCCGCGATGTCGTTGGTGCGGGAGGCCACTTCCTTGGCGAGTTGGGCGCCGATGTTATGGAACGGGTTGGCCAGCTCGATGTCTTTGGCGATGGTGACGCCATCGTTGGTGATGGTGGGCGCGCCGAAGGATTTGGCCAGCACCACGTTGCGGCCCTTGGGGCCGAGCGTGATTTTGACGGCGTCGGCGAGGGCGCCGATGCCTTCACGGAGCGCCGTTCGCGCGTCTTCGTCGAAAAGAAGTTCCTTAGCCATAATTTGCCCTTACGTCCGCGGAGCAACGGCTCCGGCGCGTGTGCGTTGCGGTTTCCGGTCGATTTGGCACTCTCTTGTTGGGAGTGCCAACGCGAGTGTGCCGCATTGGGCGCGCGGATGCAAGCTTGCGGATGACGTGTGGGGCGAGGGCTGAATCCTGGATGGGTGGGGGGAGACCGGGAGGCGCTGGGATCTAGGCGACGGCCTCACGGGCGTCGCTGGGGTCCAGGTCTGCGGGCTGGTCGCGGCCGGTGTACCAGCGCTGGTCTGCGTTCCCGGAGTTGCTGAGGAAGTGCCGCACGCGCGCCTCCAGGCCGGGCAGGCCGTCGAGCTCCTGTTGGACGATCAGCGCGATCTGGGGATCCGGTTGGGGGGTGACGCCTGGGGTTCCGTCTTCGCCCCAGGGCCCGAAGGCGCGTTGGCCATCGTCTGTGTCCAGGCCGCACCAGAGTCCGGTGTCGCGGCAGAATTGATTGGCGCGGGCGAGGACGCTGGTAAGTGGGGAGAGGGCTTGCAGATCGTGGTGCTGGGCGATGGCGTCGCTGACCTCGGTGGGGAATGCCCAGCGCTGGGCCAGCCCGGCGCCGACTTCGGCGTGGTCGTAGCCGAAGACGGCGCGCTCGATGTCTTCGAGCGGCGTGGCGGTGGACATGGCGCGGTCAAGCGCCTGGGCGAAGGGCGCGCGGGCGTATTGCGAGAGGACCATGCGGCCAAGATCGTGCAGGATGCCGGCGGAGAAGGCTTCGTCCGGGCGGACTTGCCCACTGCGCTTGGCGATGGCTTCGGCGACGGAGGCACAGGCGACGGAGTGGGCCCAGACGAGGTCGCCGTGGAAGCGCGGGTCGCCATCCTTGTCGAAGAGGTCAACGACGGCGGCGGCGATGGCGGTGGCGCGGACGGCGCGGAAGCCGATGAGGACGACGGCGTCGCGGACGGTGGAGACGCGCCGGGGGAAGCCGTAGTAGGCGGAGTTGGCAAGGCGGAGGATCTTGGCCGTCATGGCCGTGTCCGTGGCGATGATGGAGGCGAGGTCGTAGGCGGAGAAGCGTTCGTCCTCGCCAACCTGGATGACGCGGGTGGCGACGTGTGGCAGCGGGGCGAGCGACTCGACCTCGTCGAGCAATTCGCTGAGCGGCTGAACACCGGCTTGACTCATCCGATCCTCCCAAACCCCGCATGGGTGCGCGCGGACTCGCGGACGCCGGGGTGGGCGCGGACGGTCCGTTGATGGCTCTCAGTCGAGGCTACGACGGCGCGGCGGTCCTGCCATCGGGGTTCTCCTGAGGGCGTTGGGCCGCTCAAGGGATTTGGTCGATCCAGCCGGCGTCCGGGCGGGGGCGGAAGGGGCCGGCGAGGAGCCGGAGGCGATGCGGCGGCCAGTAGCGCAGCCAGACGACGGCCTCGACGGTGGCGGGGGAGAGGGGGCCGAAGTGCCGGCTGTCGGTGCTGGCGGCGGGGTGGTCGCCCAGGAGCCAGAGGTGGCCGTTGGGCTCGCGGCGGGCGAGGCGTTTGATGATGGGCAGGTGCGGCTGGTCTGGGCGCCGGGCGACGAGGATGGCGTTGGGGCCCAGGAAGGCGGGGTGACGACGGAACGGGGCGCGCAGGCCTGAGACGTAGTCGCCGTTGAGCAGGGTGGGGCGCATGGAGTCGCCCTCGACGAGGTAGGAGCGGGTCAGGCGCAGTGTGCCGATCGCGGCGAGGGCGCCCAGGAGGGCGAGGATGCGGGCGGTCACGGTGCGGCCCGGCCTGGTGCGGTTGGGTGTGCTGTGGTTGGGTGGATTTCCATTTCGGCTCTCCTGTCGCGTATCATGCCGGACGCTCGACTAGCAGATGTGCCCGTCCCTGTCGCCGCGTTGATGTTTGAGCGGGCGAGGGGGAGTCGGGCCTAGCGGGCGCGCGATGCGCGCGCCGGTGGTGTGGAGGATTGCGATGCAGACGGACTGGACGGATCAGGTTGGTCGATGGCTGCGCCCGAGCCGGGTGGCGTACGCGCACTGTGACATCCCGTGCGGGATCTATGACCCGCACGCGGCGGAGATCGCGGCGCAGACGGTGGAGAAGATGGTGGCGGTGATCGCTGACTTGGGCGCGGACGATGGGTCGGTGGCGTGGCGGAATTCGTTCAGCCGCTATGTGACGGTCAAGGAGGAGCACGCGGAGATCCTGAAGCGTGAGGTGCTGGTGATCTGGGGCGACTACTTCAAGCCGCCGCATGTGGAGAAGTTCCCGCAGCTGCATGAGATGGTCTGGAACCTGGTCAAGCTGGCCGGGGCGAACAAGCAGAACGTGGATGCGGCGTCGGCGGCGGACTTGCGCGCGAAGACGAAGGAGTTCGCGGACCTCTTCTGGGAGTCGAAGAAGTAGGGCAGACCGCCAGCGGCAACTCAGAAACGGGCGGCTGCACTGCAGCCGCCCGTTTGGGTTTGCGGGGCTGTGGGTTTGCGGGGCTGGGGGTTATACGGGGCTGGGGGCTAGAAGCCGAAGTCGTCGTTCATGGGCAGGCCGTGGTCGTGGCCGTGGTCGTGCCCGTGGCTCATGCCGGGCATGCCACCCATGCCGGGCATGCCCATGCCGCCCATATCCGGCATGCCACCCATGCCACCCATGTCCGGCATACCGCCCATGTCACCCATGTCACCCATATCGCCCATATCCGGCATGTCGAAGCCACCCATGTCGAAGTCGCTGCCGACGCCGACGATGGCGGCGCCGAAGATGCGCTTGGCTTTGGCTTTGCACTTGGGGCATTTGGCCGGGTCGCCCGCTTTGGACATCGGCCGGGTGACTTCGAAGCGCGTTTTGCACTTGCTGCACTGGAACTCGTAGGTAGGCATGTGGGCGTCCGATCGTTGTGTGCGGGGATGCGTCCGGGCGAGTGTATCGATCGGTGGCGATGGCGGGCCATGCGAGGTGCACTGGCCGGGCGCAGCGGCGCCGGCTGGGCGATCTGGGTTGTGCGAAGGGGGGGCTGGGCTATCGCGACGGGGAGGGGGTGCCGACGTGCACCGCGATGGCGGCGCCGGCGTGCAGCGTGACGCCGCCGGCTGCGCCGGTGAGCTCGTTGGAGAGGCCGTGTGAGCTGCCGCGCTGGAGGGGGGCGTTGTGGAGCGGCCAGCGCAGGCCGTGGGTGGTGACGCGGATGTGGTCGCTGATGGGGACGATGGAGACGTAGTCGCCGGCGCGGCCGCTGAAGCTGGCGGTGCGCTGGCCGTCGGCGTGGAGGGGGACGGCCTCACTCCAGCCGTCGATGGCGATGACGGGGATCGCGCGGAGGGCGGGGTCGAAGAGGATTAGGAGGTTGGCGAGGCTGTGGTCGAGGCGGGCGCCACCGTGGGCGCCGAGGACGACGATGGTGGCGGCGCCGCGCTGGGCGGCGAGTCGCAGGGCGGCGCCGCCGTCGGTGATCTGCTGGGGGTCGGGGTGTGGGACGACCTTTGCGCCAGCGCGGACGGCGGCCTCGCGCTGGGGTGGGGACAGGGAGTCGAAGTCGCCGGTGATGAGGTCAGGTTGGAGGCCGAGTTCGGCGAGACGTTGTGCGCCGGCGTCGGCGGCGATGCGCAGTGAGGCCCCGGCGATGCGCTCACGCAGAAAGGGCGTGTCGGGGGTGGGCCCGCTTAGCGCGACGACAACGAGTCCCGGCACGCGCGCTCCTTTCGCCTGGCTCAACCGAGGCCGCTGAAGGGCCTGAGGATCGAAGAGGGCGCCCCGGAAGAGGCGCCCTCTGTCGTTTCGATGCGGATGCCGCTACTTGGTGAGGATGTGCACCGTGCAGGCGCTGCCGAGACCGATGACGTGGGCCATGCCGGCCTTGTAGTTCGGCACCTGGCGGTCGCCCGCCTGGCCGCGGAGTTGCCAGGTGATCTCACAGACGTTGGCAACGCCCGTCGCGCCCAGGGGGTGGCCCTTGGAGAGCAGGCCGCCACTGGTGTTGACGGGGGTCCAGCGCTTGTCGCCCTGGGGTCCGGAGAGGTCGGTGAGCTTCTCGTCGACGAAGCGGCCGCCCTCGCCCTCGGGGGCGAGCATGAGGTTCTCGTAGTGCAGGAGCTCGGCCGTGGCGAAGCAGTCGTGCAGTTCGACGCTGCCGATGTCTTCGGGGCCCAGGCCGGCCTGCTCGTAGGCGATCTCGGCGGCGTTGCGGGTCATCGTGTTGATGTCCGGGAAGGTGAGGTCGCGCGGGGTGTAGGGGTCGGTGGTGAGGGCGGAGGCCGCGATTTTGATTGGCTCGCGGGTGTACTGCTTGATCTTGTCCTTGTTCATGAGGACGGCGGCGGCGGCGCCGTCGCCGGTGGGGCAGCACATGTAGAGGGTGTTGGGGTAGGCGACGGTGCGGGAGTTGAGCACGTCCTCCAGGCTGAGTTGGACGTGGTACTGGCTGAGGGGGTTGCCCATGGCGTGTTCGTGGTTCTTGACGGAGATCTGCGCGAATTGGGCCTGGGTGGTGCCGTACTTGCGCATGTGCTCCATGCCGGCCATGCCGAAGACGCCGGGCATGGTGCCGGTGCCCATGACGCCTTCGGTGATGTAGGCGGGGTCGCCGCCGCCGGTGCCGCCGAGGAGGCCCTTCTTGCCCATCTGCTCGACGCCGACCGCCAGGGCGATGTCGTAGGCGCCGGAGGCGACGGCGAAGTAGGCCTCACGCAAGGCGGTTGCGCCGGTGGCGCAGGCGTTGGCGACGTTGTAGACGGGGATGCCGGTGAGGCCGATCTCTTTGAGGATGTCCTGGCCCACCATGTTGGTGCGGTAGAGGTTGCCGGCGGCCATCATTTCGACGTCGGTGAGCTGCGTGCCAGCGTCGTCCAGGGCGAGTTTGACGGCCTGGGCGCCGAGGGAGGCGACCGTTTCTTCCGGGTAGCGACCGAACTTGATCATGCCTACGCCGGCGACAAAAACGTCTTCCATTCGATTCCCCTTTCGCCGCGTGGGCGGCGCTTGGTCCCCGGCCTCTTGCACGGAGACGATTGTTGAGCAGTTTACCCCAGATGTGTCGCTAGATCGGCACGAACTCCGGGATGACGACGTCGTTGCCCTCTTTGTCCTTGCGGGCGGCGCGGGCGCGGAGGCGGACCTTCATGCCCAGTTCGATCTTGGCGGGCTCGGGCTCGACGCCGACGAGGTTGGCGCGGACGGCGACCTTGAGGTCCGGGTGGCCCTGCACCGGCACGTCGACGATTGCGCCGATGAAGGGCGTTTCAACGCCCGGGAAGGACTGGTGCACGATGGTGTAGACCCAGAGTTCGCCCTCGTTCTCCAGCCGGGCGGGCTGCAGGGAGTCCGGGTCCAGGTCGCCGGTGGAGCTGTCGAAGCGGCGGGTGGGCGAGTAGAGGAAGGCGGCGGAGCCGTCTTTGTTAACGAGCGCCTTGATGTAGGCGTCGCTGAGGTCGTTGGAGGGCAGCTCCAGGTAGTCGACGATGGGGCGCTGCCCCGGTTCGATTTTCTGTTCTGTGGCGTCAGCCAAAGGCGAGCCCCTTTCTCTCCGCGGGTGGGTGGGGGCGGCGGACGCGCGGTCTTGCCGGGCGAGTCCGCCCCGCTTCCGGGGGGTGTTTTCGAGTCTCGCACCGGCGGAAAGAGGTCGTCAAGGCGCGAGCGGCAAGCGGTGGACGACTAGGCGGGCGGGTTGGGGCGGAACGAGGCGACGGCGTCGTGAAAGGCGGTGTTCAGGCTGGACTGGGGCAGCGCCAGTTCCCGGACGGCTTTGTCGACGCGGAACCAGAGGCGGTGGCGGGCGAGACGGACGCCGGCGATGGGCGCTTGGGGGGGGCGGCCGAGGCGGGGGCTGATGAGGCGTTCGTCGATCTGGGCGTAGGCGCGGGCGAGGGGGTAGGGGACGGGCAGGCGGGGTGGGCGTCGTCCCGCGGCGCGGGCGGCGCGCGTGACGATCTCTGCCATGGTGAGATTGCCGTCCTGGTGGCCGAGGATGTAGCGCTCGCCGATGCGGCCGCGTCGCCAGGCGAGGACGTGGCCTTGGGCGACATCGCGCACGTCGACGATGTTGAGGCCGGCGGAGCGCATGTAGCCGGGCAGGCGGCCGCGTGCGGCGTCGCGGATGAGGCGGCCGGTGGGGGTGGGACGCAGGTCCAGGGGGCCGATGGGCGCGGTGGGGTTGACGATGACGGCAGGCAGGCCCTCTTCGTGGACGAGGGCGTGCAGGGCCCGCTCGGCGCGGAGCTTGCTGAGTTCGTAGGGGCCGGCGGCGTTGGCCGGGTCGAGCCAGCGGGACTCGTCGGCGGGTACGCCGTGCGGGTCGGCGAATCCGACAGCGGCGGTGGAGGAGGTGTAGACGACGCGTTCGAGGCCGGCGTCGATGGCGGCGCGCATGAGTGCGATGGTCCCGGCCACGTTGGTCTGCATCGTCAAGTCGTGGTCGCTTTGGGCCAGCTCATAGCGGGCGGCGAGGTGGAAGAGGACGTCGACGCCGGTGAGGGCGTGGCGCAGGGAGGCGGCGTCGGTGAGGTCGCCGGTGAGGCGCTGGACAGGCAGACCGTGGAGGGCGGGGGTGTCGCTGCCGGAGCGGACGAGGGCGCGAACCTCAACGTCGTCTTGAGCGAGAAGGGCGCGGACGACGTGGGCGCCGATGAAGCCGGTTGCGCCGGTGACGAGCGCGACGGTCACGAGTCGCTCTCAGGGGGTGGGGAGCCGGCGGCGACGATGGCCTCCAAGGCTCGGTCGATCGAGCGGACGGCTTTCCGTCGCTGCCAGGCCAGCTTGGGCAGGGCGAGGGCGAGCGTGGGCCGGCGGAGGAGGGCGCTTGTGACGGCGGCGGCGGAGGGACGGGACGGATCCCAGGCCTCGATTTCAGGGGGGAGCGTGGCGGAGGCGGGGTCGAGGATGGCGCGCAGGGAGGCGAAGGGAATACCGATCTCGGCGGCATGCTCGGCCCAGAGGTAGTCCTCCATCTGCACCGCGACGGATCGGGTCTGCTTGAGCGCTTCTGCTTTGTCGGCGGCGCTGCGCAGGATCGCGTCGCGGGAGAGGATGTCGCCGGAGGCAGGCGTGAGGCCGGCGCTCGTGAGCGAGGTGTGGAGCCAGTCGCGGAAGTGGGGGGTGGCGGCGATGGGCAGGCCGCGGCGGCCACTGCCGGCGCGTCGATGCTGGATGCGGGTGGCGAGAACGAGCGCGCCAGGGCTGAGTGCTGGGTCGAGTGCGCCTGCGACGCCGGTGGAGAGGATGCCGGTGGCCGGTGGGTCGAGATCGGCGAGGGCGCGGGCGGCGGCCTGGGCGCGATCCTCGCCGGGGCCGCTGACGATGAGTCGGAGCTGGAGGCCCCCGCGCGTCCCGCGCAGGGCCCAGGCGGTGGAGTCCGACGCGGGCCCGAGAGCGATCCGGCGGCGCGCTCGCAGTCGCGAGGTGAAGGCCGCCGCCTCCCAGGGCAGGGCGGTGACGATTGTGAGCATGGAGGACGCTTAGACGAGGGCCTTGCGCAGGGTGCGCAGGCCGGCGCCGATGTTGCTGGAGGCGTCGATGACGGCGGAGGCTTCGAAGCCGGAGTGGACCATGCACTGCTGGCATTTGGGGTTGCCGGAGCGGGGGCCGTAGTTGTCCCACTGGGTCTCGTCCATGAGTTCCTGGAAGGTGTGGGTGTAGCCCTCGTCGAGGAGGTAACAGGGGCGCTGCCAGCCGAGCACGGAGTAGCAGGGCATCCCCCAGGGGGTGCAGTCGTACTCCACTTCACCTTTGAGGAAGTCAAGGAAGAGGGTGCTGTGGTTGAAGGACCAGCTATCGGGCGGGTCCTGGAGGATTTCGCGGAAGAGCTCTTTGGTCTGTTCGCGCTGTAGGAAGTGCTCCTGGTCGGGGGCCTTCTCGTAGGCGTAGCCGGGCGAGACCATGAGCCCATCGACGCCGATGGCCATCATCTCGTCGAACATTTGGCGCACGCGACCAGGGTCGGCGCCGAGGAAGAAGGTGCTGTTGGTGGTGACGCGGAAGCCGCGGGCCTTGGCCTGCTTGATGGCGTCGACGGCGACGTCGTAGACGCCTTCGCGGCAGACTGAATCGTCGTGGTCCTGACGGACGCCGTCCATGTGGACGGAGAACGTGAGGTAGGGGCTGGGCTCGAAGATGTCGAGCTTGTGTGTGAGCAGGATGGCGTTGGTGCAGAGGTAGACGAATTTCCCGCGGGCGATGAGTCCCTGCACGATGCGGTCGATCTGGGGGTGCATGAGGGGCTCGCCGCCGGGGATGGCGACGACGGGGGCGCCGCACTCGTCGGCGGCGGCCCAGCACTGCTCGGGGGTGAGTTGCGCCTTGAGGATTTCGTCGGCGTGCTGGATCTTTCCGCAGCCAGCGCAGGCCAGGTTGCAGCGGTAGAGCGGCTCCAGCATGAGGGTGAGCGGGTAGCGCTGCGTGTGTGTGAGGCGCTGCTTGGCGATGTAGGCGCCAACGTGGGCCGCCTGTTTGAGTGGGATCGCCATGTTGTCTCCCCGGCGCGCGCGGATCGCGTTAGTCGTGGGCCGTCGCGAGCGCGCGATGGGCGGATCATATCAGTCGTGTGAACGTGATCCGTGGGCGGCGCGGGCGGCGTCGTATGCCTGGGGGGTGTTGAGGTTGAGGGCGACGAGCGGGTCGTCGAGATCGAGGAAGGCTGTGCGGGCGGTGTGGGCGCGTCGCACGGCGCGCAGGCCCTGGCTGGACTCCTGCACGGCGCGCAGGTCAGGGAGGAGGGCCGCGTCGAAGAGGGCGGGGTGGCCGTTGCGACCGGCGAGGCGCGGCACGACGATGGCGGAGCGGGGCTGGGCGGTCTGCCAGTGCTCGACGAGGGCGCGGACCGTGGCCGCGCGAAGCGGCGTGTCGACGCTGGCGACGATGATCGCGGTCGCGTCGTCGGGAAGGGCGCCCGCGCCGGCCCGGATGGAGGAGGCGCGGCCGGAGCGGTAGTCGTCGTTCCGGACGAGGCGGCAGGGGGCGGCGCAGGTGATCGCGGTCTCGATTGGTGCGGCGTCGTGTCCGAGGACGACGACAATGGGGTCGCAGCCCGCGGCGAGGAGTTCGTCGATCTGGTGTTGGAGCAGCGGCTTGGCTGCCCAATCGAGTAGCGCTTTTGGGCGGCCCATGCGTTGCGACTCGCCGGCCGCGAGGATCAGTCCAGCGATCATGCCGGGCATCTAGCGGAGCGCCGGGATGACGTCGCGGCCGACGCGCGCGATCGATTCCAGGATTGCGTCCTGACCGACCGGGAGGAAGCGGATCAGCGTGTGGTCGAAGCCGATCTCCTCGAGTTCACGCAGGCGGGCGATCGCGGTCTCGGGACCGCCGACGATCAGCACGTCGGGGTCGAAGCCGCGGTAGCCGCGCTCCAGGACGGGAGCGGCGATGGCGTTGGCTTCGGCGTCGCTTACGCCGATGAAGACGTCGCGACGGATGGGGAAGACGGGGACGCCGGCGAGGCGGCCTTTGGCGTCGGCGGCTTCGCGGAAATGGGCCATGCGGTCGCGGAGGACGGCCTCGGGTGTGCCGGGGGCGGCGAGCCAGGCGTCGCCGACGCGGCCCGCTCGTCGCACGCCGACGCGGGCGGTGGCGCCGATCCAGAAGTGTGGCGGGCGCTGGGGGCGGGGGCTGATGGTGACGTCGTCAAGCTGCCAGAGCCAGCCGTCGTGGGAGACGTGCTCTTCGGTGAGCAGACGGCGGAGGAGCGGCAGGGCCTCTTCCATGCGGTCGCGCCGCTGGTCGAGGGGGACGTTGAAGGGGGCGAATTGGGCGTTGTCGTCGCCGACGGCGAGGATGCAGTCGAGTGGTCCCTCGGCGATGGCGGCCAGCGTGCCGAGTTGCTCGGCGAGGAGGACCGGGTGCCAGAGCGGCAGGAGGAAGAGGGGGATGACAGGCATGTCGCCGAGCTCGGCCAGGCAGCGGGCGAGCATGGGCACGTTTTGCATGTAGGGGCGGCCGGTGGCGTGGTGGTCGCCGATGGAGAAGGAGTCGAAGCCGGCGGCACGGGCGGCGGCGGCCCGCTCGACGATGAAACGCGCGCCGGTGGCCGGTTGCTCGCGGGGATGGGCGGAGGTGACGGAGAGGCCGATCTGCATGGGTGGCTCCTGTTCTCGGCTGCGCTGTGGCAAGCGCGAGGATACGCGTCAGCTGGTTCCCGGGAGGGCCGGTCCGGGGAGGGCGGCGGGGCGAGGTTGCAGGGTGGTGAGGATTTCCCGGCAGAGTTGTTCAACAGCGAGTAGGCGTGCTGGGTTGAGTTCCATGCCGGCGCCAGCGGGCTGCACTTCGACGCGGGCGGTTTGAACGGCGATGTCGATCAGGGCGGGGGTGAGGGATCGGCCGCGGAGGACGGCGGCCAGTTGGTAGGCGACGAGCGGCGCCGGCGCGACGCCCCACCAGACCAGTCGCGCATCTGTGACGTGCCCAGGCGATGCGGGCGTGGGCGGGTGGGTGGTGAGCTGGGCGGCGAGGCCGAGGCGGAAGCCCGCGTGCTCGCGGAGAGCGGAGGGGGCGTTGCGTCTGGGGAGGACGATCGCGTCCAAGGCCTCGCCGTCGCGAGGGAGGACGCGACCATCGATGGCGAGCCGGTCGGTGAGTGGGAGCAGCGTGGGGCCAAGGCGGAGCTGCGCATCGAGCGCGATCAGCGCGGCGGTGAGGCCCTGGGCCGTTCCGGAGGCGAGTGCGTGTGCGAGCGATGCCGAGTCGTGGCTGGCGGGGTCATTAGCAGTCGCCAGCGCGTCGGTAAGGGCTTGCGGGGTGGCCGGGGTGTTGAGCGCAGCGAGCGTGGAGCCGGCCGGCAGGACGAGGCTGGAGCCGCCGTCGCTCACGCTTCACTAGCGGTGTGGGGGCTGATGGTGTCGGGGTTGGACGTGTCGTAGACGGCGAGGGCTTTCTGCAGGGCGGCGGCGGCCAAGACGGAGCAGTGGACTTTGCTCTTGGGCAGGCCGCCAACGGCGTCGACGAAGTGCTGGCGGGTGAGCCCGCGAGCGTCGTGGAGGGGGCGGCCGATGAGCAGCTCCGTGGCGACGGAGCTGGTGGCGATGGCAGCGCCGCAGCCGCGGGTCAGGAACGTGGCGCGCGCGATGACACCATCGTCGATGCGGAGCATGAGGCGCATGTGGTCGCCGCAAACGGGGTTGCGGTCCTCGCCAACGGCGTTGGCGTCGGCCATTTCACCGGCGTTGCGGGGGTTGCGGAAGTGGTCCAGGACGGTGGCGTTGTAGAGGCCGTCGTCGTTTGGGGGCTGAGGAGGCATCGATGCCAGTGTAGTGCCGGTCGTGAGGCGATCGGGGGGCGGCGATCAGGGGGAGTCGTGGAGGCCGGCGAGGCCACCGACGAGGCGCGCGACCACTGCCAGCGTGCGCTCGCGACCTTCCGGTGCGAACCATTCGCGCAGGCTGTGCTGGTCACCGGAGCGTCCGCCCCAGCCCAGGCAGATGGCGGGCACACCGGCGGCCATGGCGGCGTTGGCGTCGGTGGAGGCGGCGGCGAGTTTGGGAGAGAAGCCCTCGGCGGCGAGCGCCTTGCGGGCCGCGCTGACGAGCGGCGAGTCGGCGGGGGTTGCGCCACCGGGCCGTTCCCCGATGCGTTGCAGGCTGGATCCGGCCTCCGGAAGATTTGCAGCGGAGGCGTCCTGCGCGTCGCGGATGGCCTGCTGGACGGCGATGTCCAAGGTGTCGAGGGCGCGGGGGTCCTCGCTGCGCAGGTCGATCTGCATGCTGGCCCGCTCCGGGATCGCGTTGACGGACTGGCCGGCGGCCATGACGCCGATGTTGCAGGTGGTGCGGGGCTGTTCTGGGGTGGCGATTGCGCCGATGCGACGGGCGGCGTCGGCCAGGGTGAGGGCGGGGTTGTAGCGACCGGCGTGTCCCCAGGAGTGACCGCCGGGGCCGTTGAACTCGACCAGGTAGCGGCGGCTGGCGACGCCGCGGTGGACGATGACGTTGGCCTGCGGGTGGTCGAGTGTGATGAAGGCGTGCAGTTCCCGCCCCGGTGGTTGGGCGAAGAAGTGGCGCGCGCCCTTGAGGTCGCCGCGACCTTCCTCGCCGACGGTGGCGACGAAGAGGAGGTCGCGCTCCGTTGCCGGATCGGCGAGGGCGAAGGCGCGGGCGAAGGCGATCATGGCGGCGAGTCCTGCGGCGTCGTCGGCGATGCCGGGGGCGCGCAGTTCGCCGGCGGGGACGCGCGTGTCGCCGTCACTCTGAGTGGCGCGGTACGGATCGGGCTCGCCGGGGCGGGCGACGCGGACGGGCTGGTGCGCCGGGAAGACCGAGTCGAGGTGGGCGGACAGGGCGACGGCGGGACCAGCGCTGCGACCGGGCCGTCGGGCGATGACGTTGCCGATTGCGTCGTGCTGGACTTCGTAGCCGCTGCTGCGCAGCCAGCGCGCGACGGCCTGGCCGCGCAGGGCCTCGGCGTCGACCGGGGCGGCGATTTCGCAGAGCTCGATCTGGATTTGGGTGACGGCGTCCGCTTCGGCAGCGGCCGCCCGGCGGAGGGTGTCGGCGGGGGAGGTGCGGCGTCGGAGATCGAGGCGCAGGGGCATTGCGCCACGCTAGCCCAAGTCGAGACCGATCGCCTCGAAGACTGCGAGGAATTGGTCGGTGTTGGCGGGGTTGTAATGGGGAATGGCGCGCTCAATGCGAAGCGAGGGACCGCTGACGAAGACGGCGCGCAGGCTGCGTGCGCCAGATGGATCGACGACGCCGAAGGCCTCGGCGGCGTGGAGCTGCGGGTCGCAGCAGAGGGGGAAGGGGAAGGACTGTGCGGCCTGGAAGCGGTCGTGGGAAGTGCGATCATCGGCACTGATCGCGAGCAGCTGGGCGCCGGCGCGGGCGATCAGATCGAAGTCGTCGCGGAAGGCGCAGAGCTGGGCCGCGCAGGTGGGGGTGGCGTCCTGGGCGTAGAAGGCGATGACGAGCGGGCCGAGGGAGGCTTCGTGGTGCAGGCGCAGGTCGCCGGTGGGGCCGTCGAGCGTGAGGTCCGGGAGCGGCGCGCCCGCTTGGAGTGGGGTTATGGGGGCGGTCATGTGGGATTGGGCTGGGGCTCGCCGAGGCCATCGAGGGTGGGGGCGGGACCCTTGGCGAAGGCCATGAGTTGGATCCGACCGAGGCCGGCCGGGTCGCTGAGGAGTTGGGCGGTGCGGCGTCGCTCCAGGTGGGCGTCCAGGTCGGCGCCGGAGCCGGCTTCGGCGATCGGGGAGAGCGATGTTGCGCCCATTTCGGCGAGCCATGCGGCCTGGGATCGGACGGGGTAGGGGGTGAGGCCGGCGGCGAGGGCGGCCTGCTGGACGGCGTCGATGTCGACGTGGCATGTGAGGTCCTGCTCGCCGACGCGCTGATAGGGGTCGTCGCCGGGGGTGTGGCGATAGAAGCTCATGAGGGTGCCCTGGCTGCGCCAGGGGGCGTAGAGGCGGTCTCGGCGGTCGCCGTAGTCGAAGAGCAGCAGCAGGCCGTCGTGGAGGGCGGTGGCGAGGGCGCGGAGGAGGGGGCCGAGGCCGGGGCAGACCTCGACGATCTGGCCCTGCCGGGGGTCGAGCGTCGCGAGGGGCTCCAGGAGTGTGGCGCTCTGGGGAGGGCCCGGCAGGTCGACGAAGCGGTCGCTATCGAGTGCGACGTAGAGCTCCTGCCAGGCGGTGCCCGTCCAGCGCAGACGATGGACGGGTTGGGCGTCGAGGAGCTCATTGGCAACGATGAGCCCGCGCAGCGGGGCGAGCTCGCGAAGATCGGCGTACCAGGTCAGTCGAGCGGCAACGCTTGGCAGGCGCTCGCGCTGCCGCGCCTGAATGCTGGGGCTGGGCTCGACGAGGAAGCCGCGCAGGGCGGCGGCGAAGTCAGGCCGCTGGGCTTCGGCCCAGGTGAGGCCGGCGGCGATCAACGCGCCGCTGCCTGGTCCAACGTCGCAGATGGTGTAAGCGGGGGGACGGCCCTGGGCGTCCCAGTGGGCGGCGGCGAGTGCGGCGATGGCATAGGCGAAGAGGGGGTGCAGCTCTGGGCTGGTGAGGAAGTCGCCCTCGCGGCCGACGGTGGGGCGGCCGCTGCGGTAGTAGCCGGTGGAAGGGTCGTAGAGGGCGGTGTGCATGAAGGTGGCGAAGGTGATCGGACCCTGGTCGCGAATCTGCGCCGCGATCTGTCGAGCCGCGGGGGTCGATTGGGAGGCGGGCAGGCGGAAGGGGTCGGCGGGCGGGTGCATCGTCACGCCCGGAGTATATGGACGGGCTCTGTGGGCGGGCGCCCGCCCCGGCCCGGCGGGTAGCATGCGCCCAAGGGAGGCACGGTGGAACCGCGCTGCAAACTCTGGCTGGAACACGGGGACGATCTGGCGCTGAGCGATTACCGGGTGCGGCTGCTCGCCACGATCGGGGAGACGGGGTCGCTCTCGGCGGCGTCGACGCGGTTGGGGCTGAGCTATCGACGGGCCTGGGGCAAGGTGCGGGAGCTGGAGCGGAATCTGGGCTTCACGCTGGTGGAGAGCGTTGCGGGCGGCGCGGGTGGTGGCGGGTCGCGGCTGACCGCGGAGGGCGCGGAGTTGGTGCGTCGGTATACGCGGTTCGCGGATGAGGCGCGCCGGGCGGTCGCGGTGATTTACGACGAGGCGTTCAGCTCGACGCTGCCGACGGATCCGGAGTCGCTGCGAACGGACCGGCCGGGGCCCCGGTAGTGGACGGCTCGGCCGTTGTGCCCGCGCTGATCGCGTGTACCGGACCAGCGAGGCCGCGCTGAGGCGGCTTCGTGGCGGTCTTGGTGGCCTGAGGTTGGGGTCTATTCGGCGCGGGCGCCCATGATGTTGACGGTGACGCGCCGGTCGCGCGCGTCATCGAGCTCGACCAGGAAGATGCTCTGGTACTCGCCAAGCTGCAGGCGACCGTCGACGAGGGGCACGGTCTCGCTGGTGCTGAGCAGGACGTGCTGGCAGTGACTGTGGCCGTTCTTGGGCTCGTCGGGGTGCATGTTGACGGTGCGGATGTCGAAGTCGTTGTGGCGGTAGTAGCCGTCCTGCGGGGCGAGCCGGCGCAACATGTCCTTCATGTCCTCGATGAGGAGTGGCTCATTCTCCTGCAGGCGGATTGCGGCGGTGGTGTGATTCGAGAAGACGCTGACCTGGCCGAAATGGAGGCCGGAGGCGTGGACGATGCGACGCACGTCCTCGGTGATGTCGTGGAATGCGGGGCCGGCGTCCGTTTTGTATTCGAGGTGTTCCTGCGCGAAACCGAACGGGCTCGCCGTCTCCAGGCGGCCGAACGGCGCAGCGATCACTCCACCCGCAATCTGGGGCGCTGTCATGTGGATCCCTTGTCGAACAACTCCAAATAACCCGAAATAAGTTCACGACCACGCGCGGGAGAAATGAAAAGAACCCGTGTGTGGTCGGGCAAAAAGATACCACAGCCGAGCGGTGGCGCGCGCCTGTTAGCCCGAACTTTCGCCTGCGTCGCCGCGTTGGAGCTGGGTGATGATCTCCGCAACCTGCTCGGCGTCCGGTGCGCGGGGCTCCTGCGAGCGATAGGTGCGCAGATCGCTGAGGGCGATATCCGGCCGGCCGGCGCGCGCGGCGATGAGGCCGCGGTCGCGGATTTCGTCGACGGCCCAGGGGGTCATCGCGACGAGGTGCTCAGCAGCGCCGAGCGCGATGCGGTAGTCCTTGCGGCGTGCGCCGGCGACTTTGAGGTTCTGGAGGACGCGGGCCAGGATCTGGCGTTTGGTGACGGCGGTGAGGAGGGAGTCGGAGGCGCTGTGGGCGCCGGCGCGGCCGGTGAGTTTCTGCTGGACGCTGCGACGGAGCTGGGCGGGGTCGATTTCGCGGCCGCCGTGGAAGGGGTCCAAGAAGCGCCAGGCTTCGTCGCTGTGTGGGGATTTGGGGTGGGCGTTGGGGACGCGGACGAGGAAGTGCTGGGGCGCTCCGACGCCCTCGATGGGGAGGTCGAGGCGCCGCCCGACCTCGATGAGGAGGATGGAGAGGGTGATCGGCAGGCCGCGCTGGCGCTCCAGGACGCGATGCAGGCAGGAGTTCTGCGGGTCGTAGTAGTCATCGGCGTCGCCGCGATAGCCGAGGTCTCGGAAGAGGTAGGCGGCGAGCCAGTCGATCTTGTCGGGCTCGGGGGCGGTCAGCAGGTGCGTTTCGGCGTTGCTGGCGAGAATGTCGAGCCGGGCCAGACTGGCGGTGACGTTGGGGGCAGGTTGGAGGATGCGGCCGATGCGGATGGCGCAGTCGCCCAGATCGATGTCGGCGTGGGGGCCGCTGGCACGGGCCGCAAAATCAGCCGCAAGTTCGCGAAAGTCGGGGGATTCTGTTGTGTCCACGGTCGTTGGGAGGCTAGCAGCCGCGTACGATCCGGTTGCATCCTTGGCTCGCAAGGTCGTGTGGTTGCTTGGGGCATCGTTCGCAGAACTTTTGGTTCCTCACCGGAGGGGGTCCTGAGGGCAGGGGAATCGCGGGGGGGCGGAGCCGATCGCGGCCGGTTTTACTCGCGGCCCTATGTGGAACGCGTGCGGTGGCGAACGATTCGCGGCGTTCGGTCGTTAATGAAGTGCAGGAGATGCACGATTTGGCGATGCGAGGTCGCCGCAGGGAGGGATCCCGACCATGACGGCCAGCCCCACAGACGGGACGCGTGACGCCCCGCCGCGGACGACGCCAAGGAAGACTGGGGCCAAGCGGCCGACACGTGTGACGCCGTCCGGTGGCATGGGACAGCCGATCGACCGCAAGGCCCGACTGCGCATTCCACCGCATCACGTGACGAAGCAGCCCCCCTTTGAGCGCGTCCACAATTGGGACGAGGTCTATCACGGCTACACGCCGGAGCCGGCGATGTTCGAGGCACAGCGCTGCATCCAGTGTCCGGCGGCGCCGTGTACGAAGGCCTGCCCGATCGACAATGACATTCCGGGGGCGCTGGCGTTCCTGGAGCTGGGGCGATTCGCCGAGGCGGCGAAGATCTTTCGGGCGACAAGCGAGATGCCGGAGCTGTGCGGGCGAATCTGCCCGCAGGAGCATCTCTGCGAGGGCCACTGTGTGGTGGGCAAGAACGCGAAGCCGGTGGCGATCGGCAAGCTGGAGGCGTTCGTTTCTGATTGGGACCGCAAGCAGCGCGGGGGCTTCCCGGTGCCGACGCCGCGAACGGAGAACGACGGTCGTGTGGCGGTGGTGGGGAGCGGACCGGCGGGGCTGGCGGTGGCGGAGAAGCTGCGGATGGCGGGGCACGCGGTGACGGTTTTCGAGCGCTGGCCGCGGGCGGGCGGGGTGCTGCGCTACGGGATTCCCAATTTCAAGTCGGCGAAGAGCATTGTCGACGAGAAGGTCCAGGCGCTGCGCGATGGCGGCGTGGAGTTCCGTACCGGGGTGCAGGTTGGTGTGGACATCGCCTGGGACGAGCTGCACGCGTACGACGCGGTCTTTCTGGCGCACGGCGCTGGGGCGGGCCGCCGGCTGCGATTGGACGGTGAGGATCTCGGTCACGTCTCGAGCGCGACGGACTTCCTGGTGCGGGCGAACCTGCCGGCTGAGGATCTGCCCGAGGAGATGCAGACGAAGCCGTTTGTGGGTCGCAGCGTGGTGGTCGTGGGCGGTGGGGATACGTCGATGGACTGCGTGCGCTCCGCGGTGCGGCTGGGGGCGGAACAGGTGACGCTGCTGTATCGCCGCACGGAGCACGAGATGGCGGGCCGCGAAGAAGAGCGCCGCCACGCCCGCGAAGAGCGGGTGCACTTCGAGTATCTGACGACGCCGATTCAGCTGCTGGGGCGCGATGGGGTGGTCACCGGGATTGAGTGCGCGCGGATGGAGTTGGGCGAAGCGGATGAGAGCGGGCGTCGGCGGCCGTCGCAGATCGAGGGTTCGAACTTCGTGATCGATGCGGACGCGGTGGTGGTGGCGGTGGGCTACGGGGTGGATCCGGAGATGCTGGGCCCGGGCTCCGGCGTGGTGGTGGACGACTGGGGCCAGATTGTGGTGGACGGGGCGGGGCGGACATCGCAGCCCGGTGTTTTCGCCGGCGGTGACAATGTGAATGGCGCGGACCTGGTGGTGACGGCGCTGGCATCAGCGCATATCGCGATTCCGACCATGCTGGCGCACATCGCCGAGGTGGTGGCGGAGCGGACGCCGGCGGCCGGCTAGCTGAGGCCGCTCAGAAGTGTGGCGACGAGTCGTTCGACGACGGCCAGCAATCCGCCCGAGAGTGCAACGTCGTCCGTGAGGATGGTGCGGCTGTCGCCTTGGGGTGGGGTGATGGTCAGGGCGTAGTGGAAGCAGCTCACACAGCCGCTGCGCGCATCGCCCGGCTGCCCGCGCAAGAAGTCGTTCGCTTCGAGTGTGGCGGCGAGGGCCGCGATCTCAGCGTTGGGCAAGGGGATCAGCCGCGCCGGCGTGGCGAGGCTGTCGACGAGGACGTTGCCGTCGCCGTCGATGTGGAGCATGTCCTGCAGGGTGAAGAGCGGGGTGGTGCGGGTCATCGTGATCTGCCAGACGCCGGGCGTCGCAGCAGGGGAAGCGGTCGCGTCCTGGCGGTCGTCTTGAGGCGACGCCTGCTGATCCGGCGAGGGCGCGAGCGGCGCGGTGACGCGGGGGATCCAGACCGAGGTGCGCGTAGCACGCAGGAAATAGAGACCGCCCGGCTGGAGGTGCGTGAGGGTGTGGGTGGCGGTGGGGGCGTTGGCCGCCCAGACGTTCCAGCGCTGGCTTGGGGCGTCGAACTGCCAGACGACGGGGACGTCGGGCGCGACGGTGGTGAGGGCGTCCGGGACGGGCAGGGCGACGCCGGTGTAGACGACGTTGTTCCAGCCGCTGAACAGTCGGACGGTTGTGATTTCGGGTGAGGGGGTGATTGGGGTGGGGGGCGCTTGCGCCGAGGCGGCCGCGCCGAGCAGCATCAGCGCTCCGAATGCGAGGCTGATGGCGACGGCGGCCAGTGGCGCCCGGCCGGGCAGGGTGAGGCTGGGACGGTGTACGTCCGGATGGGGGCGCGGAAGGGTGGTGATGCCAAGGGGACGGCGGAGATGCCGCATGGAGACCTCCCGGCGGTATCCCAGGAGTGGGAGTCGCCATTGGGGTCACGGTAGGAAGGGCGTGGGGAGTGGCCTATCGGGGAACGACAGAGAGGTTGGTGGGGGGATCCCTGAGATCAGGCGTCGGGGACGGCGCCGATCAGTTCCGCGACGAGGATGCCGGCGCGATCGCGAAGGTGATGCGGAGGTTTCGCGCTCCGACCGTGGGTCGTGGCGACTAGGAGTCGGCGGCGGCGGCGGCGTCCGTGGGGGTGGGGGAGAAGCGCTCGACGAAGTCGACGAGCCACTGACCGTTGACGTTGATGGCGTCGAAGCGGAGGGTTTCTAGGCCGCCGCCGGGCACGTTGATACCGAGGCGGATGCGGGCGTGCGAGCCCTGGATCTCCGCGGTCAGTTCGCCCGGCTCGCCGGCGGTGACGACATCCTGCTGGCGGGAGAGATCGCGTGAGACGTCCTGTGCGCTTTGCCAGCCGGTCTGGTTGATCTGTTCGGGGCCGGAGAGGCCGAAGATGGTGATCGCGTCGCCCTGTTGGATCGCGTCGAGGTAGGTCAGGGCGAGCCCGGCGAGCTGGGTGGCGGTCTCGCCGCTGGCTTCGATGGTGACCGGCAGGGAGACGACGCTGAAGCTGTAGTCGCCGATGCGATGCCGCTCGCCGGAGGGACGCCCGACGACCGCGGGGTAGACATCGATGCGGTAGTTGCCGGTGCTGGTGAGCTCCACTTCGACCTCGGCGTCGACGCCGTGCCCGGAGTCGTCGTTGAGCGCCAAGAAGGTGCCATCGGGGCTGAAGACCTCCATGTAGGTGTCGGCGCCGATTTCGCCGTCGGCGCGGATGCGGACGACTTGGCCCGCGGTGCCGGCGAACTCGAAGGTGTCGATGTCGCCGGGCGTGTGGAGGCGAGCCTCGACGGTGTCGCCGATCGAGATGATGGCGGAGTCGTCGACCGTTTCGGGTTCCAGGAGTTCGATGCTGACGATGAATTCGCCGGCGGAGGCTGTGTCAAAGGGGGTGACGCGGATGACCTGCAGCCCGCTGGAGGGCAGCGTGGCGATGAGGAGCGAGTCGCGATTGGCGATGCTTTCGTCGTCGTTGGTGAGGATGTCGGTGCGATTGGGCTCTTGCAGCGTGGTGACGGGGTCCATGCCGTTGAGGCCATCGACGCGAATGCGGACGAGGTCGCCCTCGCTGCCCTCGAAGCGGAATTGGGCGGGCTCGTCAGGCGTGATGACGCTGGAGCGGATCTGGCCGCCGTATTCCAGTTGGTCGGGCGGCAGATCAGAGACGGCTTGCTCTTCTTCGACGGCTTGCTCGACGGGTTCTTCGGCCTGGGCCTGCTCTTCGGCGGCGGGCTCCTGCGCCTGCTCGGTGGGCTCCGCTTGGGCCTGGGCTTGGGCCTCCTCGTGGGCCTCCGCTTGGGCCGCGGCCTGGGCTTCAGCTTGGGCTTCGGCCTGGGCCTGGGCGGTGGCCTGGGCTTGGGCTTGCGCGTCTGCCTCGTCGTCACCGCCGAAGCAGCCCGTGAAGATGAGGGCCGTCAAGACGATTCCAGCAGTCAGGGAGAGAAGGGATTTGGGCATGTGTTTGCTCGACGTTCCGTCACCGTCGCACGGTGGACTCCGCCGACCGTACTGATCGTAACACCTGACGGCTGAAGCGGAGTTGGGGTTCCCCCGACACTTCTGGTCGGTGGTTGGGCTTGCCGGTGATGCGATGGGCTGTGCTGGGGCTGTGCCGGGTTGTAGGCCGTGATGCGGGGAGGTGCGTCCGAGGGTGATTGATGCCGCCGCCGGAACGTGTGGGCCTCGTTGTCTCTGGCAGAGCGCCGACTATACTGACGCAGAGTTCGCTGGGTGGGGCCCCGTTGGGCGGGGTCTTGTCGGGTGGGGCGTGGTGAAGCTGCGGAGCGTTGAGGAGTAGGTGTGACCTACGAGATCGTCGAGAACTGCATTGGCTGCACGGCCTGTGTGAGTCGCTGCCCGACGAACGCGATCTACGGCGAGCGCAACGTGATTCACTACATCGACCCGGTGCTGTGCATTGAGTGTGGGGCCTGCGGGGCGGTCTGTCCGGTGGAGGCGATCCTGGACGAGGTGGGCGATCTGTGCCGCAAGTTCCCGAAGAAGGAATGGCCCAAGGCGGTCGTCGATTCGGAGCGCTGCATCGGTTCTGGCTGCGAAATCTGCATCAATGTCTGCCCGTTTGATGCGCTGGAGTTGGGCCACACGGAGGCGGCGACCGATTTCTTTGGCCAGGCGGTGGTGATCGAGAAGAACTGCACCGGCTGCCGGCTGTGCGAGGACTCTTGCGGCTGGGACGCGGTGCACATCTTCCCGCTGCGGGACATGCTGAAGAAGACGCACTACCCGGACGACAAGCCGACGCCGGGGCAGGAAAAGTTCGGCAAGAAGAAGGCGGCCGTCGCCGCCGGATAACCCAGATTCACGTGGGATCGCATTTGCAGCGCCCGTGGGGGGCGGTTAGTTCTGCGCGGGACTGCGCTGGTGGGCGCGGTCTTCCTGCGCTGTGGACTCCAGCAGCGAGCGGTCCAACATGGGCCCAATCTCAACGCCTTGTTCGATGCCGCCGAAGGCGAGGAGCACGTCGTGCAGGGCCTGGAACTGCTGATCGGTGAACCAGCCGAGGCCGTTGGCCAGGGTGAGCTCCGAGGTTGCGTTGGCGAGGTCGGTGTCGAGGATGAACCGTTCGTGGACGAGGTCCGCCTCGTCGCTGAGGAAGGCGGTGGTGGCCTCGATGGCGGCGGCCGGATCCGCGAGGGCGAACTGGAAGCCGCGCATGGCGCCGATGAGGAAGCGCCGCAGGGCCTCTCGGCGGTCAGCGTCGGCGAGGAGGTCCTCGGTGACGACGTAGGTCACGCCGAGCGTGGGCACGCCGTGGTCGCCGGCCTGGAAGACGCGGATCGATGCGCCCATGACGCGCTGCAGGATGTCCGGCTCGTTGTCGAGGAAGACGGGGTAGACATCGACCTGGCCCTCCGGCAGGACGACGGGATTGAAGCCGACGCCGACGAGATCGACGTCGGCGTCGGTGAGGCCTTTGGCGTTGAGCATGGCGAGGAACTCGGCCTGGACGACGCCCTTGAAGCCGACGGTGCGTCCGGCGAAGTCCGCCGGGGACTCGATGCCGCTGTCTGCGAGGACGGCGTAGCCGAGGTCGCCGGTCTGGCCGAAGAGCGCGACGGCGACCAGGGGCGCGCCTGGGTCGGCGCGGCGCTGGATGAGTTCGCTAGCGGGCTGCGTGGTCACATCGACGTCATCGCCGAGCAGGAGACGGACGTGTTCGCCCTGTCCGGAGGAGTGCTGGATGGTGACGTCCAGGTCGAGGTCGTCAAAGAAGCCTTCCTGGTCGGCGACGTAGGCGGCGACGAAGGGCAGGTTGGCTTGGGCGCGGAAGCCGGCCATGAAGGTGATCGAGAGGCGGTCGTTGTCGGAGTTGCCGCCGCCGCAGGCCGCCGCGACGACGGCGACGACGATGGTGAGGGTGAGCAGCGCGAGCAGCCGGCGAGACCAGTGTTGGAACGGATATTGGGGGAGAGCGTGCATGTGGGCGAGCCTAGCCAGACGGCGCGCCCAAGTGGGTTGTATAATGCAATGCACTGTGTCAGCCAGAAAGCACGCCCGCGATCCGCTGGGAGCCGCGCTCGATATCGTGGGCGACCGCTGGTCGTTGCTGGTGGTGCGGGACCTGCTGCGCGGGAACACGCGGTTCGGGCAGCTGCGCGAGTCGGTGGTGGGGATCGCGCCGAACATTCTGGCGGAGCGGCTGCGACGGTTGGAGCGCAACGGGGTGCTGGTGCGTCGGCGCTACCAGGATGCGCCGCCACGGGATGAGTACGTGCTTACGCGGCGCGGGCACGGGCTGGGCGCGGCGGTGGGGGCGTTGCTGATCTGGGGCGAGGCCGCGCAGCACGATCTGAGCCTGGTGGATCAGGCGTGCGGGCACGAAGTGGGGCTGGTCTATCGCTGCCCGAAGTGCGATCGGGACACGCCGCGGTCGCGGCTGCGGATCGTGGAGGGCTAGCGGCGGGAGTTCGCTGGTTGGCGGGCTAGCTGTCTGGGGTGGCCGCCAGGTCGCCGACGTCCGTGGCGTCACCTTCACCGCCGAAGGGCGGTCCCTGGTTGAGCACGAAGGTCTTGAACCACCAGCCGTCGACGGCGTCGCGGCGGAACTCGGCGACGAGGTGGTGCTTGTAGCGCACCTTGAGGTCGGAGCCGAGGTCGACGTCGTCGCCTTCGATCTCCAAGAGGTCTTTGACGCCCGTGATCTTGATGACGACGCGCGTGACTTCACGGCGGCTGACTTTGCTGGGCATTCGGCCGTCGGCGTTGGAGGGGTCGTCTGGGCGGTCGGCGTCGGCGTGGTCGTCGGGCGTTCCCGGGGTGGGGTTCGGTTGCGGGGCTGGGGGCTGGGCGGTTGGGGGCTGGGGGGTTGGGGTTTCGGGGGGGGTGGGTTCCGAGGTCATCGTCGCTCCCTGTGCCCGGTGGCGACCGGGGCGTGCTTGTTTTGATGGTACGGGGGAAGGATACAAAGCGCCGGGCTTGTGCGGAGCGAGTGGCGGCGGGAGTGGATTGCGGAGGCTGCCGGGCTAGCCGGGAGGGGTCCAGGTGGAGCGATGCCAGGAGAGGAACCGGCGCTCGGCGAGGGCGAGCGCGACGTTCATGAGGACGCCGATCACGGCGAGGGTGACGATGGCGGCGAAGAGGCGGTCGAGGCGGACGAGTCGGTTTTCCTCATCGATGACGGCGCCGAGACCGCCCTGCCCGGCCGCGAAGAACTCCGCGACGACTGCGCCGATCAAACTGAGGGTGGCGGCGATCTTGAGCGCCGCGAAGAGGTAGGGGAGGGCGGAGGGCCCGCGCAGTCGAAGGAAGATCTCGCGCGGGGAGGCGTTGAGCGAGCGCAGAAAGTCGAGCGCGCCGGGGTCGACATCGCGGAAGCCGGCGATGCCGTTGATGAGCACGGGGAAGTAGGTGATGAGGGCCGCGATGGCGACTTTGGGCTCCCAGCCGAAGCCGAACCAGATCACGAAGAGCGGCGCCAGGGCGACGATGGGGGTGACTTTGACGGCGATCGCGATGGGCAGCAGGGCGCGCTCGAGTGTCGTGGAGTGGGCCATGAGGACGGCGAGGGCGACGGCGGCGCCGGCGCCGATCGCGAGGCCGCCGATGGCGACGCCGAAGGTGCGCAGGCCCTCGGTGGCGAAGAAGCCGAGGTCGGAGATGAGTGCGTCGGCGACGGCGGAGGGCGGCGGCAGGACGAACATGCTGACGTCGTTGATTTCGACCCAGGCTTCCCAGACGGCGGCGGCGATGGCGGCGGCGATGAGCGGCGGCAGCAGGTAGGGCAAGGCGAGGCGCAGCCAGCGTCCCCAATCGAGCCGCAGGGGCGGGCGTGGGGTCGTGGAGGGGGCGTTCACGGTCGTGGCCCATCCGGGGCTGGGCTATCCGGAGCGCCGTGGGCGGTGTCGTGGGTAGTGCCGTGGGCGGCGTCGTCTGGGGGGGCGTCGCGCAGCAGGGCGCGGACGCGATCGACGGCGTCGAGGAAGGCGGGGGAGCGCTCGTCGGTCTGGCGTCGTGGGCGGGGGAGGTCGATGGCGATCTCGGCGCGAATGCGGCCGGGGCGTGCGCTCATGACGACGACGCGGTCGGCGAGGGCGACGGCTTCGGTGACGGAGTGGGTGACGAAGAGGACGGTCTTGGGTGCGCGCTCGGCGGCGGCGGCCCAGATGCGCAGGAGTTCGTAGCGCATCTGCTCGCGCGTGATTTCGTCGAGGGCGGCGAACGGCTCATCCATGAGCAGGAGCTCCGGGTTGACGGCCAGGGCGCGGGCGAGTGCGACCCGCTGCTGCATGCCGCCGCTGAGCTCGTGGGGCCGGGCTTGCTCGAAGCCCTCCAGGCCGACGAGGCGGATGAGGGCGTCGGTGCTGGCCAGGGCGGGAGTGGTTCCTTGGGGCCCGCGGCCGGCGGCACGATTGATGGAGCGGGGCAGGTCGATGTTGGCGCGCACGTCGCGCCAGGGCAGGAGGGCGGGGCTCTGCGCGACGAGGCCCAGGCGCTTGCCGGCCTGCGCGGCGGCGGCGGTGTCGCCCAGCACCTGGACGTGGCCCTGGGTGGGGAGGAGCAGCCCGGCGGCGATGCGCAGCAACGATGTCTTGCCGCAGCCGCTGGGCCCAACGATGGCGACGAATTGGCCCGGCTGCAGCGTGAGGTCGATCGCGTCGAGGGCGAGGAGATGGTCGTAGCGGAGGCGGACGCCGGAAAGGTGGAGCGCGGCGGCAGGCGCCGCCGTCGGGCCGGGGGCCGCTTTGGGGTCCGCTATGGGGGGGTCCGCTGTGGGAGGGCCCGCTGCGGGGGAGGGTGGCGTGGGGCGCGCATGGGCCACGGGGTTCCTTTTCGATCCTGCGGACTACGAGCGAGCGGGCGCGCGGACCGGCTGGTGGCGACTCTTGGGGGGTGCCGAATGTGACAGGGGATGGCCGGACGCGGGTTGTATTCTGCACGGGCGAGAAACTTTCTTCAATCTGCGCCGGCGGATCGTGAGTCGGTCCGTAGCGGCATGGGGCGAGAGGCGGCGCTGGTGACGAGTGGCGAAGCGACGGTTGGGCTGATTGGCGGCACGGGACCGGAAGGTCGTGGGCTGGCGCTGCGGCTGGCCCAGGCGGGGGTGCCGGTGCGGATCGGGTCGCGCCGAGCGGAGCGCGCTGCGGAGGCGGCCGCCGACGTGCGCGCGGCGGCGCCCGGGGCGGAGGTGAGCGGCGACGTGAACCTGGCCGTCGTTGAGGCAAGCGAGATCGTGATCGTGGTGGTGCCGTTCGAGGGGCACGGCGCGACGCTGATGGACCTGCGGGAGGCGATTGGCCGGAAGATCCTGATCGATGCGGTGGTGCCGCTGGCCTTCGTCGATGGCGTACCCGGGATCGAGGAGGTGGAGGAGGGCAGCGCGACGGAGCAGGCGCAGGCGTTGCTGCCGGAGGCGCGCGTGGTGGGGGCGTTCCACAACCTGAGCGCCAAGAAGCTGCAGGCGATCGATACCCCGATCCAGGGGGACGTGTTGATCACCGGCGACGACGCGGAGGCCAAGGCGGCGGTCATGGCTTTGGCCGGTCGGATGTCGGAGCTGCGGGCGATCGACGCGGGCCCGTTGGCGATGTCGCGGTTCGTGGAGGACTTGACGGCGCTGATCCTGGGCATCAATCGTCGCTACAAGACCCAGGCGGCGGTGCGGATGGTGGGGATCGAGTCGTGAGCGACGCGGCGCTGTCGGACGACCTGGGCGGTTATCGCGTGATCCCGCTGCGCGGGATTCCGGAGGTACGCGAGGGCGACGATCTGGCGGCGCTGATCGACGGGGCGCTGCGCGCGCACGGGGTAGCGCTAGAGCCGGGCGATGTGCTGGTGGTGACGCAGAAGATTGTGAGCAAGGCGGAGGGGCGGCTGGTCGCGCTGGCGGAGATCGAGCCGGGCGAGAGGGCGCTGGCGTGGGCGGCGGAGTGGGACAAGGACGCGCGGGCGGTGGAGTTGGTGCTGCGCGAGTCGGCGCGGATCGTGCGGATGGAGCGGGGGGTGATCATCGCGGAGACGAAGGAGGGCTGGATCTGCGCCAACGCGGGGATCGATCAGTCGAACATTGCCGGCGCCGATGGTGACATGGGGGTCGTGTCGTTGCTGCCGGAGGATTCCAGCGCCTCGGCGCGAGGGCTGCGGGCGGGATTAGTCGCGCTGGGCCAGGTCGATGTGGGGGTGGTGATCAGCGACACGTTCGGACGGCCGTGGCGGGACGGGCTGACGAACGTCGCGATCGGGGTGAGCGGGATGGACCCGATGCTGTCGTACGTGGGGCAGACGGACGCGGAGGGGTACGACCTGAAGGTGACGGTGATGGCGCTGGCGGACGAGTTGGCGGGGGCGGCGGAGCCGGTGATGAACAAGCTGGACCGGGTGCCGGTGGCGGTGGTGCGGGGGCTGAAGGTGGCGGTGTCGGAGCATGATGCGTCGACGCTGGTGCGGCCGTCGGAGATGGACTTGTTCCGCTAGGGTGCGACTCTGTCGCCGAGGTCCGCGACCCACTGGATGATGGTTTCGATGCGCCGGACCTGCATGGAGGACTCCCCGGTTCCGGCAGGAGACTAGGCGGAGAAGTGTCGCTGCGCCGAGTAGACAGGCCGGATCCTCAGCAACCGCGAGAACCCCGGACGCTTCCGAGACACGCTCATTGGCCTCCTGCCGGCCGATCCGTTGGAGTATCGGGACCTGGTGGCGGGATAGGCTCCGGAGGCCAAATGTGTACGTCGCGGAGGTGCACGTTCTCGACCCCCTCGGACAACATGACGTCGATTGTTTCGATGTTAGTCAAGTCTTGGGAGATATCCAGATGACCCACATCGAATCCGATAAACCCCATAGCTCGCCGCTTTGCGCCGACGACAATCGGTGGACAGAGTTGCTGCCCTACGTGGGGTTGACCAATCAAGCTGTCTGCTGCGTTGGGAATCGGATTCCCTTCCAGCGGTTGCAAGAACCTAGGCTCGCCCCGCTTCTTGATGAAGAGATCAATATCGATGTCCATGTCAGTGTCGGGGGTCCGGTTCGCCAATGACTGAATGGGAATGATCAAGTACGTCGTGCCGTCCGCGTTGTGGAGGGTCGGCCAGCCTGCGTACAGTTCGATTTTCATCCGGGTGAACCGTGCAAGCAGCTCTTGTTGCTCGTCGAAGTCGGCCTGCCGTTCCTCGTCGAGCCAGACCGGCGCAAGAGTCAGTTGTACAAGTCCGACGAGGGTCACGACTGCACCAACGCCCAATAACGGGGAGAGCAGGATCAGCCACTCTGTTCCGGTATCAGGCGAACCAGCGACGAGGAAGATCATGAGGGTTGTGCCGATCGCGAAGCTCGCCTCCGAGCGAGCGTGGGCAACGACGAACCTTCGTGATTTCGATGCGGCGCACCCGATGACGCGCCGGTAGTACTCGATGCCCGGGCGGAGTGATTCTGGGATGCGCATGCCCCAGCATATCGTTGCCCTGCATCAGGGACACGACGTCGGGGTGTGCCTACGCGCCCGCAAGCTGGGCGGCGAAGTCCAGGTTGAACTGGTCGCTGAGGGCGATCTCTTGGGCAACGGCGGCGTCGGCGCGGCGGGCGGCGGCCTGGAAGGCGTCGAGGCGCTGGGCGGTGATGGCGCGGGCCTGGTCGCCGAAGGCCCGCTCGATCCGCTCAAGGGCGGCGCGGTACTCGCGATGCCAGGCGGCCGCGAGACTGGGTGGCTGCAGCAGTGAGAACTCGCCGATCAGGGTCTGCATGCGATCGGCGACGGCTTGGGCGGCTTGGGCGTAGGCGGTGCAGATCTCGCCGCCGTCGTCTTTGAGGCAGGCGGCACGATCGGCGGGGCCGGGGGCGAGTTGGGCGACGTCGGCGGCGGCACGCTGGGAGAGGCGGGCGATGTCGCCGAAGTAGTTGGCGGCGAAGCTGGGCGACTCGTCGCCGCTGTTGATGGCGAGCGTGATGCCGACGGCCGCGGTCAGCGAGACCATGGCGAGGAGGATGATGGCGATGACGTTGAATCTGGGCGTGCGGTAGTCGTCGAAGGAGTCGTGGGACGGATCAGGCGGTCGCGGGCCGGTCGCTGGCGGTTGCGAGCCGGGCCCGTCAGTTGAGATCATGCAGGAAGTCGCGGACGGCCGTGACGAATGCTTGGGGCTGGTCGCCGGCGACGGAGTGCCCGGCCTCGTCGATGTGGACCAGTTGCACGACATCGACGGCGTCGGCGAAGGCCTGGGCGCCCTCGGCGGTGAGCACGGGGCTCTTTGCGCCGTGCAGCAGCAGGGTGGGGCAGCGCAGGCCGCGCGCGACGGCCCAGAGTTCGTCCGGGGCGGCGCGGACGCCGCCGAAGGCGGCATCGCGGAAGCGGGCGTCGTACTGCTTGGCGAGCGAGCCGCTCTCTGTCTTGGTGAGGGAGGCTTCCAGGCGGGCGCGGATGCGGTCTTTGGAGCGCCAGGGGTAGTACTGGTGGGTGTGATCGACCCAGGCGTCGAGGCTGTCCATTTCGTAGGGGCCGGCGACGAAGCGTCGCACTTCGTTTGCGCCGTCGACGCTGACTTCGGGTCCAACATCGACGAGGATCAGGGCGCGCACGTCGTCTGGGTTGGCGGCGGCGAAGGCCATGGCGTTCATGCCGCCCATGCTGTGGCCGATGAGGACAGGCTGCTTGAGGGACAGTCCGGCGATCACGGCGCCGATGTCGGCGAGCATGTGCGCGCGGGAGTAGTGGGCGAGGTCGGCGGCGCGGTCGGAGAGGCCGTGGCCGCGCTGGTCGATGGCGATGAAGCGCAGGAGGTCGTGCAGGGGCGGGGCGACTTCGTCCCAGGAGTGGGCGTTGAGGGCGAAGCCGTGCAACGCCAGCGCGGGGGTCGCGTCGCCGCCCCAGTCGCGATAGCGCAGGGCAAGGCCGTTGGCCTGGACGCGGCCTTCGCTGGGGCCCGATGCGGCTGGAATGGGCGCTGTGGACATGGGTGGAGGGTAGCGGTCGGGCGGGATGGGCGATGATGGGCAGATGCCAGACGACGACTACCTCGCGCTGTCCGATGAGGCGCTGCAGCGCCAGTGCCGTTTGGAGACGCTGCGTGTGTCGGGGCCGGGGGGGCAGAATCGGAACCGGCGCGATACGGCGGTGCGGCTGACGCACGAGCCGACGGGTCTGATTGGGCAGGCGTCAGAGCAGCGGTCGCAGCTGCGGAATCGGGAGGCGGCGCTGCGGCGGCTGCGGGCGACGATCGCGCTGGGGTACCGACGCCCGGTCGTTTTGGAGGGCTACGCCCCAGCAGAGGCGCTGGAGGCGATCTTGCCGGGCAGGGCGGGTGGGGGGCGGACGCGGATCGGCAAGAAGCATCGCGACTATTGGCCGGGGGTGCAGGCGCTGCTGGATTTGTTCGTGGCGGTGGAGGGGTCGGTGTCGGAGACGGCGAAGCGGACGGGCCTGACGACGGGTGCGCTGTCGCGGTTCGTGCTGAGCGATCCGCGCCTGGTGCGGGCGGTGAACGGCTGGCGGGAGGCGCACGGGATGCGGTCGCTGCGTTGAGCGAGCGGGGTGTGTGAGGGGGTCAGTCGTTCAGGAAGCGCTGAGCGGCGGCGGCGGCGGCGTGACCGCTGCGCACGGCGGACTCCATCGTGGCGGGCCACTGGGTGTCGGTCCATGCGCCGGCCAGGAAGAGGCCCTCGACGCCGGTGCAGGGGCCGGGCCGGAGCGTGGCGACGCCGGGCGACGGTCGGAAGGTGGCCTGCTGCTCTTTGACGACGCGCCAGTGCGTCACGGACGCGTCGGCGGCGGCGGGGAAAGCGCGGCGCAGGGCGGCGATCGTGGACTCCGCGATGGAGGCTTGGGGCCGGGTGGCGGCGTCATGCGCGGCGGAGAGGGAGACGGTGAGCCACTGACCCCCGTCGGGATCGCGGTGTCCGGTGATGCGGTCGCGGTTGAAGACGTACTGCAGGTCTGGGTCGAGGACGGCGACGAAGTCATCACGCAGGATGGGGCGGTCGAGGCGCAGGTGCACGTTGACGATGGGGCTGAAGGTGAATGCGTCGAGCGCGTTGAGGCCGTCGCGGGTGCGCCAGTCGGCGGGCAGCAGGGCGCGCGCCTGGTCGGGCGGCAGCGCCAGGACGACGGCGTCGGCATCGATCGTTTCGCCACCCAGTTCGACGCCGCCTCCTTCGACGCTGGCGGGGTGGTCGTCGCGGGCGACGATGCGGCGGACGCGTTTGCCGAGAATGGAGGCGCCACCGGCCGCTTCGAAGTGGGCCCGGGCGGCGGCCGCGATGTGGGAGAGCCCGATGCGCGCGACACCGATGTCGGCGCCGTGGGCGTCGGTGAAGAGGCCGACGCGGAAGACGTAGGCGGCCTGGGCGGCGCTGACGTCGTTGGAGAGGTCGTTGCAGGTGGGCAGGACGATGAGGTCCCAGAAGCGGTCGATGACGGTCTGCGACTGGCCGTGGCGACGCAGCCAGTGGCCGAAGCTCTCGTCGTCGAGGTTGCGGCGGGCCGACTCCGACATGCGCATCAGCGGCAGGACGGCGCGGCCCAGGCGGAGCTTGTCGGCCCAGCCCAGGTGGGGGAAACGCAGGATCGACCAGGCGAGGTTGCAGGGCGGGGGGAGCGGCCCCGGGGTGGAGGCGATGGCGCCGGTCGCACCGGTGGCGGGGTCACGCACGGGGACGCGCAGGCGTCGTTGCAGGCGGACATCGCGCTGGAGGCCGAGTCGTTTGATGAGGGCGATGTAGGCGGTGCAGCAGCGCAGGTAGACGTGCTGGCCGTTGTCGAGTTCGACGCCGGCGGCGGGATCGAGGAAGGAGAAGGTCTTGCCGCCCATGAAGGGGCGCTTCTCGATCAAGGTGGTGTGGAGGCCGGCCTGGGCGAGGTCGAGGGCGCAGGTGAGGCCGGCCAGGCCGCCACCGACGATGACGACGCGGCGGGCGGCCCGCGAAGGAGCGGCGGCCGGGTCGGGCAGGGGGGCCTGCCTCAACGGAGGCTCCAGCGCGGCGTGGCGCCACTGATCCAGAGCCGGAAGAGCAGCAGCAGACGGCCGGGCTTGGAGGGGCTGACGCGGCCGCTGTAGACGTCGTAGTCGCGTTTGATGATCTCGCTGAGGAGGCTGCGGTAGATGCCCTGGAGGCCGTTGCAGCAGGCTCGGCTGCGCGGGCCGTTCAGCAGGGGGATGAGGCGCAGGCCGCTGTCGTAGAGGGCGAGGGCGCGCGCGGTGTAGTCGGCCATGAGGGCGCGGAACTCCGGTGAGTAGCGATTGGCCAGCACGTCGGCGTCGGAATAGGCGTGCGCGCGGAGGTCTTCCTGGGCCAGGTAGATGCGATCGCGGGCCGCGTCCTCCTGGATGTCGCGGAGGATGTTGGTGAGTTGCAGGGCGCGGCCCATATCGATCGCAGCCTCATGTGCGAGGGCGGCACGGGCAGGGTCGTAGCCGAAGATCTCGACGCAGATCAGGCCGATGACGGAGGCGGCCTTGTAGCAGTAGTCGAGGAGGTCGTCGTAGGTGGCGTAGCGACGCTGGTCGAGGTCCTGCTCCATGCCGGCGATGAGGTTGAGGAAGTAGGCCTTGGGGATGGCGAAGCGCGTGACGGCGTCGCTGAGGGCGACGGCGAGCCAGCCTTGCGAGTCCGGTGGGGCCGTGCCGGTTGCGTCGCCGTATGCGCGATCGAGGACGGCACGCGCTTCGGCCAGACGTTGCAGGTGCAACTCGCGAGCGCGGGCTTCATCGATGGCGCTGTCAACGGCGTTGTCGACGGCGTCGTCGACGGCGTCATCAACCGTGCCGGCGAAGGCGTAGGCGGCGTAGATGGCGTTGCGTTTGTCTCGGGGGAGGGAGGCGAAGGCGTAGTAGAAGTTGGTGGCGCGCTGTTTGGTAAAGGCGCGGCAGGCGGTGTAGGCGTCGGGCAGGGTCCAGGCGGGGGCGTCGATAGACATCGGTCAGCCGATCCCCAGGCGGTGCCGGGCGAGGGCCCGCGCCGCGAGGTAGCCCTTGTGCGGGCTGGAGACGGTGGGGCGCCGGCGCAGGATGTTGTAGTGCTGCCGCTCGATCGCCCGCAGGACGGCGCGGCCGCCGTCGCTGAAGAGCTGGAGATCGACACGCAGGGGACGATCGACCATGTCGATCAGCGGCAGGCCGTCTCGGAAGAGGGCCTCAGTGCGGTCGACTTGGAACTGCATCAGGGCGCGGAAGTTGACGTCGAAGCGCTTGTCGGGGATTTGCGCCTCTTGGACGTCGAAGTGGGCCATGTCGTCGAGTGGGAGGTAGATGCGCCCGGCCTGGTAGTCGCGGGCGATGTCTTGCCAGTGGTTGGCGAGTTGCAGGGCGGTGCAGGTGGCGTTGGAGAAGCGCAGGCGCTGCGCGTCGGTGTAGCCGAAGAGGGCGAGGACCATTTCGCCGACGGGGTTGGCGGAGTTGTCGCAGTAGGTGAGGAGGTCGGCGAAGGTCTGGTAGCGGGACTGACGCTGGTCGATGCGGTTGGCTTCGATGAGGCGGCGGAAGGCGTCTGGGGTGAGGGGGGCGTCCCGCGCGACTTGGGCCAGGGCGACCGTGATGGGGTGTCGTGGGGAGCCGCCCGCGGCGAAGGCCCGGTTGGTCTCCCGCTCCCAGGCGTCGAGCAGGTCGATGCGGTCTGTGCCCGCCCGGCCGGCCTCGTCGCCGAGATCGTCGGTGAAGCGGCAGAAGGCGTAGATCGTGTACATGGCGGGCCGCAGGGTGGCGGGGAGGAAGCGCGAGACGACGGTGAAGTTCTCGTTGTGACGGCGCGCGTAGCGCTCACACCAGCGCGCGGCGTCGTGGGGCGTGGTGGCGGGGCCGAATGCGGCCTCGATGGGATTCGCGGCGCCCGGGGTGCGTGCGCTGGCGATCACCTTTGCGCCCTCCACTCCGGTCCGGGAGCCGGTCCTGCGGTCGTGCTCTTGAGGAACGGTAGCTGATCGGCTGAGGGCTGTTGGGGCAGGGTGGAGGGCGTCACGCGGGGCACCCCTAATCGTGTGAGAGGGCCTTGGCGCAGCGGCCCAGGGCCATGAGTGGGAAGTAGTGACGATAGAGGTGGTAGTTGAGCATGAAGTCGTGCGGGAAGCCGGTGCCGGTGAATTCAGGCTCGTCCCAGGTGCCGTCCGACTTCTGGCGGTCGAGCAGATACTGGATGCCGCGGGCGACGGCGACCGATTGGGCCTCGCCGGCGGCGATGAGGGCCATCAAGGCCCAGGCGGTCTGGGAGGGGGTGGAGGGGCCTGCGCCGCGCTGCGTGGGGTCGTGGTAGGTCTCGCAGCCCTCGCCCCAGCCGCCGTCGGGCAGTTGGTAGCGCTGGAGCCAGTCGACGGCCTTGCGGACCCCAGGCTGCGACATGGATTCGCCCAAGGCCTCGAGGGCGGGGATCACGGCGCCTAGGCCATAGATGTAGTTGACGCCCCAGCGGCCCCACCAGGAGCCGTCCGCCTCTTGCATGTCGTCGAGGAAGGCGAGGGCGCGCTTGGCGGGCGGGAACTCGCCCCGATAGCCCAGCCGGCCCAGCAACTCGAGGACGTGGGCGGTGACGTCGGCGGTGGGCGGGTCGATGGTGGCACCGAAGTCGGCGAAGGGGATCTTGGTGAGGTAGGCCTTGGTGTTGTCGACGTCGAAGGCGCCCCAGCCACCGTTCTGGGACTGCATGGAGAGGGTCCAGCGCAGGCCGGCGTCGACGGCGCGGCGCTTGGCGGCTTCATCAGGAAGCTGGATCCCTTCCAGGGCCATGAGCACGACGGCGGAGTCGTCCATGTCTGGGTAGATGTCGTTTTCGAACTCGAAGGCCCAGCCGGCGGCGGGTGTATCGGGGTTCTTGATCTGCCAGTCGCCGCCGCTGACGACTTGCTCGTGGAGCATCCATTCGCCGGCGCGCACGAGCGAGGGGTGGTCTGGGGGCAGGCCGGCGTCTTGCAGCGCGATTGCGGCGAGGCAGGTGTCCCAGACGGGCGAGAGGCAGGGCTCCGTCCAGCGCATTGGGGCGCCGGGACCGTCCAATGGGTTGGCGCCCTCCGATCCGGGCGAGCGGTGCGGGAGCGGTTCTTCGCGCGTGAAGTTGTCGAAGCCTTCCAGCGACTGGCGAATGACGGGGTGGTCCAGCGGGTAGCCGAGCGCCCGCAGGGCGAGGATGGCGTAGACCCAGGGCGGCTGGATGCCGCCCCAGGAGCCGTCCGCTTCCTGGCGATCGAGCAGCCAGCGCTCGGCGGTGCCGAGGGCCCGGTGGTGCAGGGGCCGGACGTGGTTGCGCTCCAATAGTCGCAGCAGTTTGTCGACGCCGTAGAAGAAGCCGGACCAGCCGAATGGGTTGCGTGGGCGCGGGATGGCGAAGTCGCGTCGCTGTTTGGGGTTGCACCAGAGTTCCTGAATGCCGGCGCCGGCGGGGATGTCGGCGGTGGGGCGGAGGGCGAAGATGACCGTGATGCCGACCATGGTGGCGCGGGCCCAGGAGGCGAACTCGTAGATGTTGAAGGGGAACCAGGAGGGCAGGAGGACGACCCAGGGGGGCATGGCGGGCAGGCGATCCCAGTCGTACTGGTCGAAGAGGGCGAGCCAGAGCTTGGTGAAGACGCGGGCGTTGGCGATGCCGCCGCTGGCCAGGACCCAGTCCCGCGCGCGGACCATGTGGGGGGCGTCGGGGTCTTCGCCGGCCAATTTGAGGGCGAAGTAGGCCTCGATGGTGGTGTTGAGTTCGCCGGGGCCGCCGTGCCACTGCGCCCAGTACCCGTCGGGCTGCTGATGGCGCCGCAGGTAGCGGGCGATCTTGGCCCAGACGTCTCGATCGGCGATGCCGAGGTGGTGGGTGAGCAGGAGGTACTCAGAGGTGACGGCGACGTTCGCTTCGAGTTCGCCCCACCAGGAGCCGTCGGCGTCTTGGGCCTGGAGCAGCCAGCGGGTGGCGCCGTCGATGGCGGCGGCGAGGCGGGCGTCGTTGACGGAGGTGGCGGCGGGGGCGTTGCTCATCGATCGATCTTAGTACGCGCGCAGGACGATGAAGCGGGCCGCTTGTTCGAGCGCGGCGCGGCCGGGGGCGTGGAGGTCGCAGGCGGCGAGCGCTTGGAGGAAGGCCTGGTGGTGTTGGTCGGCGGCGCGTTCGGCGGCGGCGCGGGTATCGAGCGCGTCGAGTTCGCGGGTGACGTCGTGGACGTCCTGATCGCTGACCTGATCCTGCTGGTAGACGCGGGCGAGCGCGGCGCGGGCGTCTGGGTCCGCGGCGGCCTCCGCGAAGGCATGCACGATGGGGAACGACTTCTTGCGGCGGCGGATGTCGTTGTCGGCGGATTTGCCGGTGGCGGCGCTGTCGCCCCAGATGCCGAGCGCGTCGTCGCGGATTTGGAAGGCCAGGCCGAGGCGGCGCCCGGCCTGTTCGAGTTGCGCCGCGACGTGTGCGTCGCCGGTGGCGAGGAGCGCGCCGAGGGCGAGGCTGCAGCCGAGCATTGCGCCGGTCTTGCGCTCCACCATGGTGAGGTAGTCGTCGACGCTGACGTCGTCGCGGAGCTCGTATTCGAGGTCGAGGTACTGCCCTTCGATCATGTCGAGGGCGCAGCGATTGAGGGTGTCGGTGGCGGCGAGCACGGTGGCCGGGTGGGCGCCGGCGTGGGTGGCGCGGTTGAGGGCGATCTGTGCGAGTTCACGCAGGGCGTCGCCGACGTTGATGGCCTGGGCGTCCCCCCACTGCCGCCAGACGGTGGGGCGATGGTGGCGTTGGTCGTCGCGGTCCTGGACGTCATCGTGGACGAGGCTGAAGTTGTGCACGAACTCGACGGCGGCGGCGGCGGGCAGGGCGCGGCGTTGGGCCGCGGGGGAGGGGTCCAGGGCTTGCGCGGCGAGGGTGGTGAGGGCGGGGCGGATGCCCTTGCCGGCGGCGTCGGAGCGTGGCGCACCGTCGGCCTCGACCCAGCCCAGGGCATAGCGGACCATCTGGTAGATGGGCAGGGTGCGCTCCCCCAGGGCGGCGCGCATTTCGGCCTGCACGGCGTCGTGCGGTTGGGCCAGGACGAGGGGCAGGTCCACGCGACTCTCCGAGACGCTTCGCGGTCATCCGGGGTGACGGTCAGGATACGGAATCTGCGGCGGGGATCGATCGGGGGGCGGTTGGGGAGGCGGCCTAGCGCGCCTTGGGCACGATCCCGGCGACGCTGATCAGCGAATCGACGGTTGCGGTGAGGGTGTCGCGAACGCTGTGCGTTGTGAGGCCGAGTTCCCTGATCGCTTTGGTGCTTTTGGCGTGCGGCGTGTCGGCGGTGGGGGGCGGGGCGTAGTCGCCCGCGATATCCGTGTCTGGGTAGATCTGCTGCAACGTGTCGATCAGCTGCTGGACGGTTAGCTCGCCCGAGGCCTCGGTGGCGGCGAGGATGTAGCGGGAGCCGTTGGTGGCGACGTCGCTGACGGCCATGAGGCGCTGGGACTCGGCGATGTCGCGGTTATCGATGATGTTCCAGAGGATGTTGCCGCGACCCTCGTGGCCGTTTTCGCCCTGCAGCATCTGGCCGATGCGCTGTTGCCAGGTGGTGTTGTGCGCTTTGCCCATCAGCGGCCCTAGGACGTGGCAGGGGTTGCAGGTGACGACATCGATGCCGGTCTCCGCGCCCCACTTGTACGCGTACTGCTCGGCCTCGACCTTGCCCATGGCGTAGGCCTGCCGCTCCAGCGTCCAGAGCTTGCGGAGTTCGCCGGTGCGGGGGCTGGTGACGGTCCAGCGGTGCTCGATGGTTTCGTAGGGGCCGGCGCCGGCCCAGTCGTCGTCCTGGTATTCGTAGCCGTCGCCGGGCGCGCCGCCCGAGCCCAGGCCGGCGACGGCGGCGAGGGAGGAGGTGTAGACGACGCGCTGGACGCTGCCGGCCTTGGCGCAGGAGTCCAGGACGCCGGTGGTGGTGGTCATGCAACCGTCGAAGGTGCGCTGCGGGCTGCGATCGCCGTAGGTGGGGTCGGTGCCGAGGTCGGCGGCGACGTGGAAGACGACGCTACAGCCCTGGAAGACATCGTCGTAGACGCCGTCGGCGGCCTGGAAGAGGTCACGCGAGAGGATCTCAATGCTGCCCGGGCCTTGGTCGTTGAGGGCGTTGAGGTAGCCGACCTTGTCTTGGCGGGTGGCATCGCGGACGCAGCCGCGAACGGTGTAGCCGTCGCTGATGAGGTTCTTGACGAGCTGTGCGCCGATGTAGCCGGAGGCGCCGGTGACGGCGACGGGGCCGTCCGCAGGTCCAGAGATGTGAGGCATGGTGGTTGCTCCTGTTTCGTGTGCCGATGCGTGGGTTAGGGGGCGTCAGCGGCGCGACATTGCGCGCAGCGGCCGAAGATGGCGAAGTGGTGCAGGCTGGGCTCGAAGTTGAAGTCGGCGCGCAGGCGTTCGGCGATGGGGGCGAGGTATTGATGGTCGAGCTCGATGACGCGGCGGCAGTCGTGGCAGACGAGGTGGTGGTGGGGCTGGTCGTCGCCGACCCAGGCGTAGGAGAGCTCGCCGGTGCCGAGGTCGGTCTCTGAGACGAGGCCGCGGTCGCGCAGGAGCGTGAGCGTGCGGTAGACGGTGCTGGCGTTGACGTCCGGCTGGGTGGTCTGGACGGCGCTGAGGATGTCGCGTGCGACTTGGTGTCGCTCAGCGTGGCGCAGGGCGACGATGATAGCTTCACGCTGCTGCGTGTGACGCAGGCCGACGCCGCGGACGAGCGTTGCGACGGAGGTTTCGCAGGACACCGGCGGGCTCTCCTTGTCTGGTGGCGTGCCGTTCACGCCGGGCCCGGTGGCGCGGTGTGCACGCCGGGCCTGGTGGCGTGGTGTGCACGCCGGGCCTGGTGGCGTGGTGTGCACGCCGGCGGTCCGGTGCGCGCTCCAGCTCCGTGGCCCATACTACGTGGCCGTCAGTCTGATGCTTGCGCCGCTGGGGGCGACGTTGGCGGTGACGTTGGCGGTGGGAAGAAGGCGATCTCGGCGTCGGCGACGCGGCGGGGCGGGGCGCTGCCATCGGTGGGCAGCAGGTAGCATCCGAATTGCGGCGCGAAGGGGCGCTTGCCGGCGCCGTTGCCGGCGACGATGCCGCCCAGGCAGAGCCAGCGCCCGTCGGCGGAGATGAGGCGGTGGGAGAGCGAGTATTGGTCGAAGAAGGCGAGGTAGGCGGAGTAGGCGGGGCTGGGATGAAAGCGCGCCAGTTCGTGGCTGCGGGCGCTGTCGATGTCGTAGCGGGCGAGGCGGCACTCGAGGTCGAGACCGGCGCGGGAGACGATGAAGAGGGCGGCGCCGTCGGGCGACCAGAATGCGCCGAGGACGTTGCCGCGTTCGAGGAAGCGAGGCTCGGGGGTGGTGGGGTCGATCAGGCGCAGGTCGCGACCGCCGAGCCCGCCAGCGCTGAGAGTGAGCAGCGCCAGGTCGGCGCCGGCGGGGGAGGCGAGGATCGCGGTGAGGCCGTCGACCTCGGTGACGATTTCGCGCTGGCCGGATTGGGGCTGGGTACGCCAGAGGAGGTCTTTTTGGCCGGTGCCGGGGGCGGCGTAGTAGAGCGCTTCGCCATCCGGGCTCCAGGCGGGGGTGCGGAAGCGCGATTGGTCGGCGAGCACGCGGCGGGGCTCAGCGACGGCGGCCGGGTCGAAGAGGACGAGTTGGGGTCCGGCGTGCACGGCGAGCTGTGTGCCGTCTGGCGACCAGGCGCAGAACATGGGCGCTGCGTCGATGAGGGCGTTGGCGGACCAGGCGGCGGTGGGGTCGGGATCGGCGAGGGTGGTGGCGTCGGTGGCGTCGGTGGGGTCGGGGGCATCGGGGGCATCGGCGGCGTCGGTCGCGGGTGCGGCGAGGAGGGTGAGGGTGAGACCGCCGCCGCTGCGCGCGACGGCGATGGCGCGCTGGCCGTCCGGCGACCAGTGGGCGTAGTGCATGACGCCGGGGGCGATGGGTTGGCGATGGCCCTCAGCGTTGCTGAAGCGTGGCTCGCCGGATGCCCCCTGGGGGATGGTGATTGAGAGCAGATCGAGGTGGGGGTCGCCTTCGGCTTCGCGCCAGCCGTAGCTGACCAGCGCTCTCGACCCGTCTGGGGACCAGACAGGCCAGCCGTAGCCCCGCCCAAAGCCGCCCTGGCGGATCAGGTGGGTCGTGGCGTGCTGTGCGCTGTGGGTGTCGACGTCCGTCTCGGGGTCTGCGTCGACATCCGTCTCGGTGTTTGTCTCGACGTCCGTCTCGGTGTTGATGTCGATCAGGGCGAGGTCTTGGTCTTCGGTGGTGAGCAGCAGCGGTGGGGTCACGCGTTGGCGTCCTGCACGCCGTGCCGGGTGGCGCGCGGCGCCTCGCGACCGGCGTGGTGCTCCTCGTAGCGGGCGAGGTCATAGAGGACTGAGGAGGCGCGATTGAGGTAGCGCAGGATCTCGGGGTTGAGGGGGTGGCCGCCGGCCCGCAGTCGGGAGGCCTCACGCTCGGCGCGGCGCATGATGGTGCGGGCGAGGTCCAGCGCTCCACCGGCGGGGGTCGCGCCGGGCAGGACGAACTGTTTGGGAGCGGGGACCTCGGCCTCGAGCTCGGCTGCGATCGTCTCCAGGGCGGAGACGTGCTCCGGGGTGGTGACGAAGGCGTCCGGGATCGGCTCTCCGACGACGACGGCCAACTCGGCCATGATCAGGTAGAGGCGCTCCTGCATGGCGCGGGCGATCTGGTCGCTGCGGGGGGCCTGGGCGAGGGCACGGGCGAGTCCGAGGGCGCTCGACGCCTCATCGACGGCGCCGAAGGTCTCCGGCTGCTGGTGGTGCTTGGGCACGCGACCGGGGCCGTAGAGGGTGGTGGTGCCGTCGTCACCGGCGGCGGTGTAATGGGGCATTGGCGGCAGTGTAGCCGCCGCGTGGGCTGACTAGGCGGCGCGCGAGATGTCGGCGTTGGACTGGGCTGTCGCGATGACGACGGGGGCGGGGATGGGTTCGACGGTGCGGCGGACGACGCTGAAGCGGGTGGACAACGGCTGGCGGAAGCGGGCCGGGACGGCGTGGGCCCGGGCGATGGTGATGGGGGCGCGGAGGCGGGCGACGACACGGGCGGCGGCGGGCCGGGCGGCGTCGGTGCGGTCGGCCCAAAGCAGGGCGATGCCGAGGAGGGAGACGGGCACGACCATCATGGCGTGCAGGGCGACGACGTATGCGCCGGCGGCACCAGAGGCAACGCCCATGGCGGCCATTGTCTGGGCCATGACGATCTGGAAGGTGCCGACGCCGGCGCCGGCGGAGGGGGCGCCAATGGCGAGTTGGACGACGGCGAGGATGGCGACGTATTCGGGGACGCTGAGTGGCAGGTGGAAGGCAGCCCCCAGCAGCATGTAGGCGGCGCCGAGGAGCAGCCAATACATGAGGGAGGTGTAGAGCGCGGCGGAGGCGAGGGAGGGGCGGCGGACGGCGCCGAGACCCTCGCGCAGGGCTGCGCCCGTTTCGCGCAGTAGGCGGCCGGCGCGTCCGGGGACGCGTGATGCGAGGCGGCCGCAGAGTTGGGCGGGTCCGCGCCCGCTGAGCACGACTGCGATGGTGGCGCCGAGAACGAGCATGGTGAGGGCGAGGCCGGTGGCGGCGGCTTGCACGGTGGGGTCCATGGGGACCAAGGCGATGGCGAGCATGACGAGGCCGAGCGCGACCAGGCCGTCGAAGAGGCCCTCGACGATGAGGCTGCTGCCGACGGCGGCGTGGCTGATGGGGGTCTTGCTGCTGATCAGGTGGCCGCGCGCGGCCATGCCGGCTTTCACGGGCAGGACGTTGTTGGTCAGCATGGCGATGCTGAGGGCGTGGAAGGGGCGCCAGCGGCCGCAGTCGTGGATGTGGGACATGAGTACGCGCCAGCGCACGGATCGGACGGCGTGGGCGGTGAGGTAGAGGACGCCGGCGAGGGCCACCAAGCCGAGGTCCGCCTGGGCGAAACTAGCGCCCATGGAGGAGAAATCGAGCTGGGTGATGAAGAGCGCCAGCCCCCCTCCGGAGACGGCGGCCAGCAGCCAGAAGCGGCGCGAGCGGAGGAGTTGGAGGCGGCGCATGCACGATCATCGGCGGATTCCCTTAGGGGCCGTAGGGGATCGGCCGGGGGGCTGTCAGGGTGGGGCCCATCGGGTGGGGCGGGGAAGTTCTTAGGGGGGCGCTCGCGACGCGGGAGCGGATTAGGCGAGGTACAAGGTCGAGCGAGCCGGATGTCCGTCGCGATCGAGTGCGGGGAGCTCGATGTGGGGCTGCGGTGAGGGGCCGGGGAGGACGTGTTCGGCGATGAGCCGATGCAGGCGCACGATCAGGCCCTCCGCGTCCAGGGCGGCGATGGCATCGCGGTCGAAGAAGCGGGCTTCGCTGACCTCGGCGTGGTCGGGGCGGGGATCGCCGTGGGGGGCGTCGACATTGAGCGCGACGAAGGTGTCGGAGCCCAGGGGGCCGGCGAGGCTGCGGACGGCGCACAGCGCGCCGGCCGTGCCGTGGAGGCCGGTTTCCTCGGCGAGCTCGCGCAGGGCGGTCTGGGCCAGCGTCTCGCCGGGGTGGAGTGCGCCGTTGGGGATCAGCCAGCGCCCGGTGGCCCAGCCGTAGGTTTGGCGGACGAGCAGGAGGCGCTGCTGTCGCACAACGACGGCGCCAGCGCCGACGGTGGAGATGGGCTCGCTCACGCGGGTGGTGGCCCGGTGTCGTCTGACTCGGGGTTGGGGGCCGGTTCGAAGTCGATCACCCAGAGGGGGGTGTCGCGGAGTTGCTCCCAGTCGTCCGGGGACATGGTCTTGGGCGCGAAGTGGTTGACCTGGGCGAAGTATTGCTCGAACTCGGCGCGGCGGCCGGCCCAGCCTTCGCGGGCGAGGTCGGCGTCGTTTAGGGCACGGAGGGTTCCCTGGCGCAGGCCGGTGATGCGGATGCGGCCCTTGGAGGGCGAACGGAACGAGGTTTGGACGGCGTAGGTCTTGCCGATTTTCAGCCGGGGTTGCTTGAGACGCACGGTCTGCGTTTTGCGAGCGTTGAGCACGTCGTCCAGCGAGTCGGGCTTGAAGAGCATGGGCCGATGCTACCGCCGCGCGCGGGGAATGCGGGAAATCCCCGAGGCGGTGGGCTGCGGCACTGCGCGACGATCGATGGAGGGCGGTCGCTGTTTCTTGGCGGCGCCCAGGCAGGAGGCTCCCGATGTCTGTGCTTCGCGAGATCCGAGCGGTCATGGTGGCGATGGCGATGATGGCCGTGGCGTTTGTGCCGGCGCTGCTGATCCCGTTCCTGAGCTAGTGCGGCCCGAGCGCCGGGTTCAGAGGCCGGTGACGCGCCGGAAGGCGAGGTAGGCGGGCTCGTCGAAGAGGACGAAGCGGACGCTGCGCAGGGTTGAGTCCGGGCGGCCTTTGACGGCGTCGCGCATGAGTCGGGCGCACTCGTCGACTGGGAAGCCGCCGACGCCTGTGCCGAGCGCGGGGAAGGCGATGCGGGTGAGCTCGTAGCGCTCTGCCAGTTCCAGAGCGGCCGTGGTGGCCTGGCTGATTGTCGCGCCGTCGGTGCGCAGGTCTTGGCCCATGACGGCAGCGTGGATCACGTGCGCGGCCTTGAGACGACCGCCACCGGTGATGACGGCCTCGCCGGTCTTGATGGGCGCTTGCCGGATCGCTTCGTCTTCGATGCCGGCGCCGCCGGCGCGCACGATTGCGCCCGCTACGCCGGCGCCCATCCAGAGATTGTCGTTGGCGGCGTTGACGATGGCGTCGACGTTGGCCTGGGTGATGTCGCCCTGGACGACCTCGATCTTGACTGGCACGCGCGCTCCGTCCGTCTGGCGCAAGGCGGACCACAGTGATGGCCGGATTGCGCTCTTATACTCGGGTTCCCGGGGTCACGCGTCTAGGCGGCGGGCTGCGGACAAGGGAGTCGCGATTCCCGAAACCAGGCGACCATTGCGATCGAGCTATGCGGTGCTGACCGGTCGTCGGCCGGTGTATTTCGGATGGTGGTTGGTGGCGTCGGGGGTGGTGCTGATGGCGGTGACGAGCGGGACGTCGTTCTGGGCGTTCGGGCTTTATATCAAACCGGTGGAGGAGGAGTTCGGCTGGAGCCGGGCGACGGTGTCGTTCGGGATTTCACTGTCGTTGTTGATCAGCGGGCTGGCGGCGCCGATCGTGGGTCGGGCGATCGATCACTATGGGCCGCGTCGGGTGACGTTGCTTGGGGCGGTCCTGACGAGCGCCAGCTTCCTGCTTGTGGCGACGACGAGCAGCATCTGGGAGTGGTATTTCTTCCTGGCGCTGAATGCGGTCGTGCGGACGATGGCGTTCTACATTCCGTTCCAGTCGCTGGTGGCGCGCTGGTTCGACCGCCGTCGGGGCTTCGCGGTGGGGGTGATGGGGGTTGGCTTTTCGCTGGGCGGGCTGATCATGGTGCCGGTGTTGCGCGTGGTGATGGACGCCTGGGACTGGGACGGCACGTTGATCTTCTCGGGCGTGCTGCTCGCCTCGATCTACCTTCCGCTGGGGTTCAAGTTCATTCGCAATGATCCCAGCGACGTGGGCCAGGAGGTCGACGGTGACGCGGTTCCGCGGGGTCAAGCTCCGACCGGGCCGCGGCGGCTGCCCGGTCTCACGCCTCGCCAGGCGCTGCGGACGCCGCTGCTCTGGGCGCTGTCGCTGGCGCTGGGATTCCTCTTCTACGGCATCACGGGCTGGATGATTCATATGATCCCGTACTACGAGTCTGTGGGGGTCTCGCCCGGGATGGCGGCGGCGCTGGTCTCGCTGGCGGCGGGGGTGGGGATCATCAGTCGCTTGGGGTTCGGCCTGCTGGCCGACAAGGTTCGCTACATCGAGACGGGCGCGGCGGTGTTGTCCGCGCTGCTGGTGGTGGCGCTGGCCTCGCTGCTGATCAGCGGCGGCTCGACGCTGGGGATCGTTTTCTTCCTGGGCTTCTTCCTGATTGGGTCGGCAGGCGGTCCCATGCTGGAGCCGCTGTTGCTGACCCGCGCCTTTGGCCTGGCGCACTTCGCGACGATCCTGGGCCTGGTGGGGGTGCTGGGCACGATTGGAACGGTCGTCAGTCCGACGGTCGCGGGCGCGATCTTCGATCAGACGGGCGAGTACGACTGGGCGCTGGTGATGTGGATGTCGTCTGTGGCGCTGGGCGGGCTGCTATTCCTTGTCGCGGCGCGGATGCCACGGCCGGTGATTCCGGCGTTGGAGCCGCTGCCGGTGGAGCCGGAGGTCGTGGCGGCGGGCGGCGGAATGCCCGTGGAGGCGCCGGCCGCCCCGGTTTAGACCGCGTTCTGTGTCTATACGAACGCGATATGCGTATATTGTGCCAGAGCGGGCGGGATTTGTCAAGGGGAGGGCGGAAGGCGCTTCGGTGTCGCGGCGTTGGGGGGGGGGGGGGGGGGGGGGGGGGGGCGGGGGAAGGAGGGGGGGGAGGGGGGGGGGGGGGGGGGGGCGGGGGGGGGGGGGGGCGGGGG
>QGNQ01000009.1 GCA_003228175.2 Chloroflexota bacterium | reverse complement strand
GGCGATCTGCGGCGACGGCGGCTTCCAGATGACGCTGCAGGAGTTGCAGACGGTGAAGGACCACGACCTGCCGATTCGCTACGCGCTGTTCAACAACGGGTACCTGGGCATGGTGCGGCAGTGGCAGGAGTTGTTCTATGGCGACAACTACCACTCGGTCGATCTGGGGCAGCCGGATTTCATGACGCTGGCGGAGGCCTATGGCATCAAGGGCTTGCGCGCCACGACGCGGCAAGAGGCGCGCGATGCGATCCGCGAGGCGGAGGCGCATGCGGGGCCCGTGCTGATCGATTTCCGCACCGCCCGGGTGGAGAACGTCTGGCCCATGGTGCCGGCCGGCGCGGCGCTCTCCGAGACGATTGAGGAGCCTGCCTGATGACGGACTACAGCACGATTGTGGCGCATGTGGAGGACCGGCCGGGCGTCCTGGCCCGGGTGGCGTCGTTGTTTCGGCGGCGCGGATTCAACATTGAGAGCCTGACGGTTGGCAAGGCGGATGAGCCGGGGCTGAGCCGGATGACGATCGTCGTGGAGGGGGGCACCGGCACGGTGCAGCAGGTGGAGCGGCAGTTGTTCAAGCTGATCGATGTGGTCTCGGTGGTGGACATCAGCGACAAGCCGATGGTCGATCGGGAGATGTCGCTGATCAAGGTGCGCTGCCAGCCGGCGCAGCTGGTGGAGGTGGGGGAGATGGTGAAGGCGTTCCGGGCCGACATCGTGGATGTGGGACCAGACTCAGTGATCGTGCAGGTGCTGGGCGACGGCGGCAAGGTCGAGGCTTTGGAGGCCATGCTGCGCCCGTACGGGATTCTGGAGATGGTGCGGACGGGCCGGGTCGCAATGGTGCGGGGGGTGGCGACGAGCAAGCCCTCGCCGATCAGTCCGCATGAGGCGGAAGCGGAGGCGGCGCGCGCGCAGCTGGGGCGTCGGCCAGAGGGGGCGCTGCCGTTTACGAGTGACTAGGGGGTGAGGTCCGCGCTCGCATCGGAGGGGGCGGCGGGATAGCATCGGCCTGCCTGGGATACACATAACCGACGGTCGCCGAGGGGCGACGGGACGGCCTGAAGAGGAGCCTGCGATGCCCGCGAAGATGTACTACGACGCCGATGCCGATATGTCCTACTTGGAGGGGAAGACGATTGGGGTGATCGGCTTCGGCAGTCAGGGGCACGCGCATGCGCTGAACCTGCAAGACAGCGGCCAGAAGGTGATCGTGGGGCTGTACCCGGGATCGAAATCGTGGGCGAAGGTGGAGGCGTCGGGCCTGCCGGTGGGCAGCGTGGACGATGTTGCCGAGGCGGCGGACGTGATCATGGTGCTTGCGCCCGATCACCTGCAGAAGGAGATCTACGAGGGCCACATCGCGCACGGCATGCGCGAGGGCAAGACGCTGATGTTCGCGCACGGCTTCAACATTCACTTCGGGCAGATTGAGGCGCCGGAGAACGTGGACGTGTCGATGATCGCGCCGAAGGGCCCGGGCCACCTGGTGCGTCGGGTGTTCGAGGAGGGGGGCGGCGTGCCGGCGCTGCTGGCGATCCATCAGGACGCGTCGGAGACGGCGCGGCAGACGGCGCTGGCCTACGCGCGCGGGATCGGCGGGACGAAGGGCGGGGTGCTGGAGACGACCTTCCTGGAGGAGACGGAGACGGACCTGTTCGGCGAGCAGGCGGTGCTGTGTGGGGGGGTGTCGGCGCTGATGCAGGCGGGCTTCGAGACGCTGGTGGAGGCGGGCTACCAGCCGGAGTCCGCGTACTTCGAGACGGTGCATGAGGTGAAGCTGATCGTGGATCTGATCTACGAGGGCGGCTTCGCGAACATGCGCTACTCGGTGTCGGACACGGCGGAGTACGGGGACTACACGCGCGGGGCGCGAGCGGTGGGGCCGGAGATCAAGGCGCGCATGAAGGAGATCCTGGGCGAGATCCAGAGCGGGCAGTTCGCGCGCGAGTGGATCTTGGAGAACCAGGCGGGGCGCCCCGGGTTCGAGGCGATGCGTCGTCGGGCGGCGCAGCATCCGTCGGAAGAAGTGGGCGGGGAGCTGCGGGGGATGATGTCGTGGCTGCGGGAGAAGGCGGACTAGGCTTCCGGCTTCGACCGCTCCCTTGACCCCATATTGCCCATCCCGCCGCGCGCGGCGTTCAGCGGCGCCGCGATCAGGTTGGTGATCTGCGCGACGTGCACCAGGTCATGGAAGGCGATGTGATGCACGACGTCGCTGGCCGTGACGCGACCGGTGATCTCGTGAATCCCGGCGCGCTCCAGGTCCGCCGGGCCGAGACCGCGTATCCACTCGACGGTGTTGGCGCGGTGGGCGGCGAAGTCGTCGAGCAGGTCGGCGGGGGGGCGGTCGCGGTAGCCGGAGGCGGCCAGGGAGTCGTGCTCGTTGACGTCGGGGAGGGTGGGCGTGTCCTCCGCGAGCAGCAGGCGCAGGCGCTGGTCGAGTCCGAGGTCGGTGATGATGAGCAGGTGCGAGACGACGTCGCGGGTGCTCCAGCCGCCGGCATCTGGGCTGGTGAGGGCTTCTGGGGGGACGGCGTCCAGCAGGGCACGGAGGACGCTGGGGGTGTGGGCGAGGCGGTCGATTGCGCCGGGGACCAGGGGCATTGCGGGGCTCGCTCTCGTTCGGGTCAGGCGGCGTTCGGGGCCGGTGGCTTTCGGGGCCGGTGGCGTTAGGGGCAGGTGGCGAAGGCGGTGGTGTCGAGAATCGGCTCAGCGGCGAGGCCAAGGAAGTCTGGCGAGTCGAAGGTGCCGTCCCCGTTGTAATCGCCGGGTGGTCCGCTGCCATCTGGGGCCATGGTGAGCAGCACGAAGAACGGGACGATGTCGGGGAAATCGACGTTGCCGGATGGGAGGCAGATGGGCGGAGTCCCGTTCGGGATGAGGAGGTCCCCGCTGAATTGGTCATCGCTGCCGACATCCTCCGGCCCGTCGCCGATCAGGAAGCTGGAGACGGTTGGCGCATCGGACGTGCCGTCATAGGTCACGGTCGACGCCCCCCCGTCCGCCTGATTGGTTCGCACCAGCATCCCGATTCCGGGGGCGTTGTATCGCACGTGGACGGACTGCGGCACGCCGGTGGGGTCGAAGGGCCAGGAGGGGAAGGTATCGGTCCGGAGGAGGTTGATCAGGGTGATGGTTCCCATGGTCTCGTTGCAGGCCTGGAGCGTGCCCGGCACATGCAGGCTGAACGATGCCCCCTTGGACGCGCCGTTGGTGCCCATCTCCCAGTCCAGCTCGGTATGAAGGGCGACCGCTTGGGGCTGATCGGTGGCTTGGGTGCAGACGAAGGGGACGTTGCGCGTCACGGTTGCCGGCGCGCCGTCCGATGAGGCGGCCAGGTGGGGGATTTCGACGGGCGCGACCCACTTAATGTCCCCGGATTCGCTGTTGACGCCTTCGGCGCTGCCCCCGCGGATCTCGAAGCCGGGGATGCTCGAGCCGACGGAGATGGTCGCGGGCGCGTGGAAGGGGAAGTTCTGGAGTTGGGGCGTGATGGTCGTGGTGAGGGACACGGTGGCGGGCGAGTCGTGCAGCTCGACGATTCCCGTCCCGGGGATCTCAGCGCTCGTGCGCACGTCGCCGTTCGCCATCAATGATGTGTTCGGATACGCGGGGGAGCCGCCCGGGCTGTCGCGGAAACTGATCGGCGTGACGGTGAAGGTCTCCTGTTCGCCGAGCGATGGATCGCGGGGTTCGGTGAGTTCGACCAGCGCCGGCGGGTCGAACTGGACTCCGGCAGGCTCGATGCTGATGGCGGCGCGCGTGGCGAGCGCGGGCAGGCCTCCCGTGGCGGATTCGGGCTGGGCGGTCTGCAGGCCGCCAGCGACGGGGCGGCGCGTGATCATGATCTCGATCGGCTCGGACAGGGCGCCCGCGGGGATGGTGAGGGTGGCGCTGCCGTCGTCGAGGGCGATCGCGCCGCCGGCCGGACCGATGACCGCGGAGGCGCTGGGCGGCGGGCCGAAGGGCAGCGCCTGCGCGCTGGGAACGAAGACGAAGTAGGCCTGGAGCGGCTGAAACTGCGTGAAGGCTTGCAGGGCCGGAGGGAGGCCGGGGCGGAAGTTCGTCCAGGCGCCGGCGTCGAGGGCCCAGACCACTTGCGCGTCGAGCGCGGTGGCGATCGGTTGTTCCGCGCCGAAGTAGACGATCGCGTTTCCACCCGGCTGGAGGTCGATGCCCGTGGGCGGGGCGGGGCGCGGGCCGTCGGCGAAGGTCCAGGTGGCGGCGTCGGTCAGGCTGAGGAAGTAGGCGCGGCCGAAGACGAGGTCGCGGATGCCCTGGACGGGGCCGGGCAGGCCGGGGGCCCAGAGGGCCCAGGCTTGGGCGGCGGCAGCGAACTCCCAGATGGCGGTGACGTTGCCGGTGAGCGTGGTGAGGGATTGGTCGACGCTGCCGGTCGGGCCGAGGTAGGGGACGAGCGAGGTGCCGGCGGGGAGGGGGAGTTGGTTTGGCAGGGCTTGCGCGTGGGCGCTGTCCGGCGCGCTGCGCAGGGTGGTGAAGCTGACGGCGACCAGGACGAAGAGCAAGAGCAATCGCGTACGCACGTTGACCCCGATCGTCAACTTCCCGATGAGCGCCAGTCTAGCCGGTCGGTTGGCGGGTCCGGGGCGCGGCCTGGATTGCAAACGGGGGGAAAATCGATCGGCGGGCGGGTAGGCAGGGGCGGGGCGAGGCTGCCATACTGAGGGCGTTATGCAGATCACCATCCTGGGAGGAACACTTCGGCGGGCCACTCACGCCCGCCGCATCCTCGGGGGACGACGCTGATCCAGCCGTCCACCCCGGCGGAGCGTGCCCTCCCGCACGAGCCGCGTTGAGCCCAGGAGTTCGATTCCATGCCAGACCGAATCAAGATTTTCGATACGACGCTGCGCGACGGTGAGCAGTCCGCCGGTGTCTCTTTCTCCGCGGAGGAGAAGCTGCAGATCGCGAAGCTGCTGGAGCGCATGCAGGTGGACACGATTGAGGCGGGCTTCGCGGCCGCCTCGCCGGCGGACTTCGATGCGGTGGCGCGGATTGCGAAGGAGGTGCGCGGCACGTCCATCGCCACGCTGTGCCGCGCGGTCCCGAACGATGTGGACCAGGGCTGGGCGGCGATTCAGGACGCGGAGGAGCCGCGTCTGCACGTCTTCCTGTCGAGTTCCGACATCCACATCGCGCATCAGCTGCGCAAGGACCGGGAGACCGTGCTGGAGCAGGCGCGGGAGATGGTGGCGCGGGCCAAGGGCTACGTGGACAACGTGGAGTTCAGCCCGATGGACGCGACGCGCTCTGATCGCGATTTCCTGAAGCTGATGCTGAAGGAGTGTGTGGAGGCGGGCGCGACGACGATCAACATCCCCGACACGGTGGGCTACGCGATCCCGCAAGAGTTCGAAGCTTTCGTCCGGGAGATCATGGAAGACGTGCCGGGGATGGACCGGGTGACGGTGTCAGTGCACTGCCACAACGACCTGGGCCTGAGCAGCGCCAATAGCCTGGCCGCGGTGCAGGCCGGCGCGCGGCAGGTGGAATGCACGATCAACGGCCTGGGCGAGCGCGCCGGCAACGCCTCTTTGGAGGAGGTGGTGATGGCGATTCGCACGCGGGAAGATTTCCTGCACGCGGAGACGAATGTGGACCCGCACTTCCTGGTGCCGGCGTCGCACATGGTGCAAGACTTCGCGGGTATGCATGTGCAGCCGAACAAGGCGATCGTGGGGCTGAACGCGTTCCGGCATCAGTCTGGCATCCACCAGGACGGCGTCTCCAAACTGCGGGAGACGTACGAGATCATGGACCCGGAGGAAGTGGGCTGGAAGGACGGCTCGCAGTTCGTGCTGAGCAAACTGTCGGGCCGGGCGGGCTTCCGATCGCGCTTGGACGATCTGGGCTACCAGCTGGCGGACGAGGAGTTCAATCGCGCGTTCCTGCGCTTCCAGGAGTTGGCCGACCGCAAGAACACAGTGGACGATCGCGACCTGGAGGCGATCGTGTCGGACAACATCGGTCAGGCCGTGGAGGCGTGGCGGATCGAGTCGGTCCACGTGACGACGGGGACGGGCGCGACGCCGACGGCCAGCATTAAGCTGCGCAGCCCGGAGGGCGAGTTTCATGAGGCGGCGAACACGGGCACGGGGCCGGTGGACGCGGTCTACAAGACGATTCGCGGCATCGTTGGTACGCAGGATGTGCTGACGGAGTATGCGGTCACGGCGATCACGGAGGGCATCGACGCCCAGGGCGAGGTGTCGATCCGGATTGAGATTGACGGCGTGACCTACATGGGACGCGCGTCGGACCAGGACATCCTCGTCGCGAGTGCGCGGGCATACGTGAACGCGGTCAATCGATACCTCAGCGGCACCGTGGGGGCGAAGGCGTCCGTGGTGCAGCGTCGGGCCACGTAGGGGCGGTCGGGGCGGACCGCTCCGACCGACAGGCGCGCAGGCCGGGCGTGTAACGGGCCTGCATACGGACGCCCTCACGTGGAGGCGTCCGGAGAAAGGAAACGCGCATGACTGCACCGCGCACACTGGCAGAGAAGATCTGGGACGAGCATCTGGTGCGCCGGTCCGATGGCGAGCCGGACCTGCTGTACGTCGACCTGCACTTGGTGCATGAGGTGACCAGCCCGCAGGCCTTCGAGGGGCTGCGGCTGTCGAAGCGGGCGGTGCGCCGGCCGGAGCTAACGCTCGCGGTGCCGGACCACAACGTGCCGACGGACAACCGGGTGGAGCCGTACAAGGATCCGCTGTCGCAGCAGCAGGTGACGTCGCTGCGGGAGAATTGCGAGCAGTTCGGCGTGCCGATCTTCGACACGTTCGACCCGCGACAGGGCATCGTGCACATCATTGGGCCGGAACAGGGCGCGACGCAGCCGGGCATGACGATCGTCTGCGGCGACAGCCATACGTCGACGCACGGGGCGTTTGGGGCGATCGCGTTCGGGATCGGCACGTCGGAGGTGGAGCACGTCCTGGCGACGCAGACGCTGCCGCAGCAGGCGCTGAAGCAGATGTCGGTGGAGGTCACGGGGACGCTGCCCGAGGGATGCACGGCGAAGGACGTGATCCTGACGATCATCAACCGGATCGGCGTCGATGGTGGCGTTGGGCACGTGATCGAGTATCGCGGCGACGTGATTCGCAACCTCTCCATGGAGGGGCGGATGACGGTCTGCAACATGACGATCGAGGCCGGCGCGCGCGCGGGGCTGGTGGCGCCGGACCAGAAGACGTTCGATTACATCCAAGGCCGTCCACATGCGCCAAGCGGCGAGGCCTGGGACGCGGCGGTCGCGGCCTGGAAGGCGCTGCCCTCCGACGAGGGCGCGCACTTCGACTCGGAGGTGGTGATCGACGGCAATGCCATCGAGCCGCACGTGACGTGGGGTGTGACGCCCGCGCAGAGTGTGGCGATCGGTGGGCAGGTGCCGGACCCGGAGACGATCGCGGACCGGGGGGCGAAGGAGACCGCGGAGCGGGCCCTGCGCTACATGGACTTAGAGCCGGCGACGCGCATCGTGGACGTCAATATCGACCGCGTATTCATTGGCTCGTGCACGAACGGCCGGATCGAGGACCTGCGCGAGGCGGCGAAGGTCGTGGAGGGCAAGAAAGTCGCGAGCAGCGTGAACGCGATGATCGTGCCGGGCTCGGGGCTGGTGAAGGCGCAGGCCGAGGCAGAGGGCCTGGCCGACATCTTTCGCGAGGCCGGCTTCGAGTGGCGCGAGGCGGGCTGCTCGATGTGCCTGGCCATGAACCCGGACACGTTGGCGCCGGGCGAGCGCTGCGCGTCGACGAGCAACCGCAACTTCGAGGGCCGGCAGGGGCCGGGCGGGCGCACCCACCTGGTGAGCCCGTCGATGGCGGCGGCGGCGGCGGTCGCGGGGCACTTCGTCGATGTGCGGGACTGGAGCTAGGCGACTCGGGACGCCTGGACTCAGGAATGTCAACCAAGGTGAAGCGGTCCGAGCGTTCGTTCGAGGGAAGGTGAATCATGGAACCTGTTACGAGAATCACCGGCAACGCGATCCCGCTGGACCGCGCCGATGTGGACACTGACCAGATCATCCCGGCCAAGCACCTCAAGAAGATCGAGCGCACGGGCTACGGCCCCTTCGCGTTCGAGAGCTGGCGCAAGGATCCGGACTTCGTCGTCAATCAGCCGGAGTACGGAGGCGCGCCGATCTTGCTGGCCGGACCGAACTTCGGTAGCGGCTCTTCGCGTGAGCACGCTGTCTGGGCGATTCAGCAGATGGGCGTGGGGGTGGTGATCGCACCGAAGTTCGCGGACATCTTTCGCAACAACAGCGCCAAGATGGGACTGCTCACGGTGGTGCTGCCGCAGAACGATGTGGAGCATCTGATGGCCCGGGCGGCGGAGACGCCGTCGGCGCAGCTGACGGTGGATCTGGAATCGCAGACGGTGTCGACGCCGGATGGCTGGTCGCGCCGCTTCGAGATCGATGGCTTCGTGAAGCACACGCTGCTGAACGGGCTGGACTCGATCGACCTGACGATGCAGCACGTCGACGCGATCGGCACGTTCGAAGAGCGGCGCCCGTCGTTCAAGCCGACGGTCACCGGGTAGCTGAGGCGAGCGGGAGGCGACGATGAGCAGCTTCAATATTGGCCTGCTGCCCGGCGACGGGATTGGGCCGGAGGTCGTGGCGGAAGGCGTCAAGGTGCTGGACGCCGTGGGCTCGCGCTTTGGGCACGAATTCGCGTACACGTCGGACACGGTGGGCGGGGCGGCGATCGACGCGTTTGGCTTCGCGCTGCGCGACGAGACGCTGGAGATGTGCAAGGCGCAGGACGCGATCTTCTTCGGGGCGGTGGGCGGACCGAAGTGGGATGATCCCAACGCCAAGGTCCGGCCTGAGCAGGCGATCCTGGGGCTGCGCAAAGGGCTGGGGCTGTTCGCCAACATCCGCCCGGTGAAGATGTACGACTTCCTGGCCGACAGCACGTCGTTGAAGCCGGAGGTGGTGCGCGGCGTGGACCTGATCGTGCTGCGGGAGCTGACGGGCGGCATCTACTTCGGGAAGCCGCAGAAGCAATGGGTGGAGAACGGCGAGCGCCACGTCGTGGACACGCTGGCCTACTCCGAGCATGAGATCGAGCGCATCGTGCGGGTGGGCTTCGCGCTGGCGCAGGGGCGTCGCAAGAAGCTGACGTCGGTGGACAAAGCGAACGTGATGGAGAGCTCGCGGCTGTGGCGGGCGATCGTGCTGGAGATCGCGCCGGACTACCCGGACGTGGAGCTGGAGCACCTGCTGGTCGACGCGTGCACGATGCATCTGATCTCGCGGCCGGGCGATTTCGACGTGATCGTGGCGGAGAACCTGTTCGGCGATGTGCTGAGCGATGAGGCGTCGATGCTGGCCGGGTCGATGGGGATGCTGCCCAGCGCCAGTCTGGGCGCGCGGGACGAGGGGGGCACGGGGCTGGGTATGTACGAGCCGATTCACGGCTCCGCTCCCGATATCGCCGGGCAGGGCATCGCCAACCCGATCGCGCAGGTGCTCAGCGGGGCGATGCTGCTGCGGCTGTCGCTGGGGCTGGAGGCGGAAGCGTTGGCGGTGGAGGCGGCGGTCGATGCCGTGCTGGCGGCGGGACATCGACCGCCGGACCTGGCGGGACCGAACGATACGCCCAAGGACACGACTGCGATGGGCGACCTGATCGTCGAGGCGCTGGCGGGCTGAGGCCGGCTCCAGCGACCAGCTGAGGCCGCCACCGACTCGTCGTGCGAGACTTCCCCTGGAGCGGGACTGATCACATTGCCGCGATGGCGGGCCCTCGGTAGGGTGGATTGTGACCGATGAGGAAGCGAGGCGACGCCCGGATGCTCGCGACGCCAGCCGCGACAGGAGCCCCGACCGCCGCGATCTTCGCGGCGGTTTCGATTGCCGCCTAGCGGCGTCGTGCCTCTCGGCCCTCTCCCACGACCGTCCCGCCCGACTCATCCGGACCGCGCCGCCGGCCCCGGCGCTTTCGCTTGGAGCGCGATATGGCTGAATCCCCGCCCGTTGTCCTCTACGACACGCTGCTGCGCGACGGTTCGCAGATGGAGGGCATTGCCTTCTCTCTGGACGACAAGGTGGCGATCGCGCACCGGCTGGACGCGCTGGGCGTGCACTACGTGGAGGGCGGCTTCCCCGGCAGCAACGAGAAGGACAAGGCGTTCTTCGAGCGGATGCAGGAACGACCCCTGGCGCACGCGAAACTGGTCGCATTTGGGGGCACCCGCAAGCCCGGCTCCGATACGGCGAGTGATTTCAACATGCAGGCGCTGCTGGGCGCGGAGACGCCGGTGGTGACGCTGGTGGGCAAGGCCAGCGCGTATCAGGTGCGGGTGGCGCTGGGGACCTCGCAGGAGGAGAACCTGTCGATGATCCGGGAGTCGGTGTCGCACATCCGCGCGCAGGACCGCGAGGTGCATTTCGACGCGGAGCATTTCTTCGATGGCTTTCGCGAGGACGCCGACTACGCGCTGCAAGCGCTGCGCACGGCGGCGCGCGCAGGCGCACAGTACCTGGTCCTGTGCGACACGAACGGCGGCGCAATGACAACGGACCTGAGGCGGGCGATCGCGGCGGTGCGGGCGGCGCTGCCCGACGTGGCATTGGGTATCCACTGCCACGACGACTGCGGCCTGGCCGTCGGGAACAGCCTGGCGGCGGTGGAGGCGGGCGTGACGCAGGTGCAGGGTTGCGTGAACGGCTACGGCGAGCGCTGCGGCAACGCCAACCTGTCCACCGTCGTCGCCAATCTGCAGCTGAAGATGGATCGCCGCGTGGTCAGCGATACGCAGCTGGCGGAGCTGACCAACACCAGCCTGTTCGTCGCGGAGTTGGCGAACTTGCCGCTGAACGGGCAAGCGCCCTACGTGGGCGCGAGCGCGTTCGCGCACAAGGCGGGCTATCACGTGGCGGCGATCGTGAAGGATCCCGACACGTACCAGCACATCGATCCGGATGTCGTGGGGAATGGGCGTCGGATCTTGGTCAGCGAGCTGTCGGGGCAGCGCAACATCTCCGTGAAGCTGGCGGAGCGAGGGCTGGATTTGCCGCTCAGCAAGGAGGAGAACCGGGCCCTGCTGGATCGCGTCAAGCAGATGGAGAGCCGGGGATTCCAGTACGAGGGCGCGGAGGCCTCGTTCGAGCTGCTGGCGCTGCGGCTGCGAGCCGACTACCAACCGCCGTTCGATCTGGAGGACTTCCTGATCGTGAACCGGCGCCGGCATCAGGACGACGGCGACCCGACCACGCACTCCGACATGCAGGCGGAGGCGATGACGAAAATCGCGGTCGGTGAGGAGATCTTCCAGACGGCGGCGGACGGCAACGGGCCGGTGTCGGCGATGGACGCGTCGATCCGCCGCGGGCTGACGCAGCCCTACCCGGCGATCGCGACGGTGCATCTGCGCGACTACAAGGTGCGCATCCTCGATTCGGCGGGCGGCGCGGAGGCCGGGGTGCGGGTGCTGATTGAGTCGTCGGACGGGGAGCACATCTGGCACACGGTGGGCTCGTCGACGGACGTGATCGAGGCGTCGTGGATCGCGCTGTCGGACGCGTACGAGTACTTCCTGTACAAGCAGCCGCAGTGGTCGGCCGAGTAGTCTCGACTGTCCCTACGGCCTGAGCTCGTAGTAGGCGTTGAAGGGATCCTCAACCTCCATCTGCCGGACGCGGGTGAAGCCCGCGGCGCCGGCGAGTTCCTGCAGCTTGGGCGCGTCCAGGCCCAGGGTGCCCAGGGCGGCGCCGTCCTTGGTGGCGGCGCTGGACGACATGCAGAAAGTCAGCGAGAAGCCATAGAACAGCGGCGCCGCCGGGTGCGTCAGCTTGTCGACGAGCGCGGGCGCCTGCGCGATGTCTATCACCAGCACCGTCCCGTCCGGCTTGACGGCCTTGCGCGCGATTTCGAGAAGCTGGTCCGGGCGGGTGGCGTCGTGGAGGACGTCGCAGAAGCTGACGAAGTCCAGTGAGCCGTCGCTGGGCACGGGCTCCTGCAGGGGGTTCTTGAAGCTGAGGTTGGTCGTGCTGGGGGCGTCGGCGAGTTTGGCCTGGGATCGCGCGATGGCGTGCTGGGACGTGTCGTAGCCGGTCCAGGTGCTGTTGGGGAAGGCCTGGGCCATGGCGAGCGTGCGGGCGCCCGAGCCGCAGCCGATGTCGGCGGCGTGGCCACCCGCTTCCAGCTTGCCCACGACCCCCTCCAGGGCCGGCAGCGCCTCGTCGATCATGACGGGGATCCAGGGTGCGGTCCCCCGCTCGATGGCATTGGCGCCGGCGTCGCCGTGGCCGTCGTAGGGCTGGCCCAGGCCGGTGCGCATGGCCTCCGGCAGGTGCTCGAAGCCGTCGATCAGCGCCGACAGGGTGGCGAACATCCCGACCATCGAGGCGGGGGTGGATTCGTCGACCAGGAGCAGCGCCGACTCCGGTGCGAGCGAGAATCGGTGGGCGTTCTCGTGCTCCACGACTCCGGCCGCGGCCTGCAGGTGCAGCCACTCGCGGACCCAGCGCTCGCTGAGCCCGGTCCGATCGGCGAGCTCGCCGCTGCTGGCCGGGCCGCCCTGGCTGAGCGCGTCGAAGAGGCCAAGCTCGACGCCGTGTTGGATCGCGATGGCCGTGCTGAGGCCGTTGAGATGGCCCAGCAACGCCATCGTTGATTCGTGCAGCTTCTCTTTGTTGATCGATGCCATGGTCAGGACGCACCTTTCTGGCCGCCGCTGCCCGTCCGGCGCACCGCGCCGGACGGGTCGGCTGGACCGATGCCGGCCTGCGGTGTGGCGATGAAGTAGTTGTGGAACGCGTCCGACTCTGAGCGCACGATCTGGACGCTGAGCCCCGCCGCTTCCAGCAGTGCGCGCGTCGCTTCTTGGCCCCAGAGGGCGCCCAGGCCCTCGCCGCCGGAGGCCACGGAGTGGGGCACGCAGTGCATGAGCGAGAGGTCGTACATGACCTCGATGAGGGGCAGGCCCAGGTTGCGCTCGAGCCGGCTGGAGGCGGCGATCTCGGTGGCGATGAAGAGGCCTTGGGGGGCGATGATGCGGGCGATGGCGGCGACGATCTTCGCGGGGTTGGGGGTGTCGTGCAGCATCCCGAAGGCCAGCATGAGGTTGTGCTGGACGGGGTGCTGGGTGATATCGGCGACGATGAATTCGCAGTTCGCGACGCCGGCGTGGTCGGCGTCGGCAGTGGCGAGCTCGACGGCGGTGGGGTTGAGGTCGTAGCCGCTGAAACGGCTGTGCGGGTACGTGCGCGCCAGCTCAATCAGCAGGCGCCCGCGGCCGGAGCCGGCCTCGCCGACGCTGATGCCCTGCTCTAGCGATTGGGCCAGTTGCGGGGCGGCGCTGAAGGCGGCGGCGAGCCCGTGCGCGGGCCGGGGCAGGATGTGGATGAGATTCGCCCACTCGTTGGCCATGCCGGCCTCCAAGCGGATGCCCTGATCGTGGCGGATCTGCGCGATGAGGAGGTCGTCATCGGGGTCGCGCGGGGTGGTGCTGTCGATCAGCTCCAGGAACGAGTCGGGGCGCTCCGGGGTGAGCAGCGATCGATGGGGGGGCGAGAGCCGGAACTGCTGGGTGGCGGCGCGGTAGTCGACGACTTGGTGCGCGGCGAGGGCGGAGAGGATGGAGCGGGCGTAGCGCACGTCGATGTCCGCGGCGGCGGCGATGCGGCTGGCGCGGGCGGGCGGGAGCGCACGCAGAGCGGGGATCACCCCGGTCTCGGTGGCGATACGCAGCACGCGCTGCAGGAGGGAGCCGCGCATCGCGTCGAGCAGGTGCTTGGCGAAGTCGACTTCGCCGGGCTGGGCGGCAGTGCGGCCGGTCTCGTTTGGCTGGGCTTCGCCGTCGGCGGGGCCCCAGAGGGCTTCGCGAACCGAGTCACGCGAGGAGACGCCCAGGCGGCTGAGGATTTCCGAGACGTGGTACTTGACGCCGTCGCGCGAGATGCCCAGCTGCTCTGCGACTTCACGATTGGTGAGTCCCGCGGCGACGAGCCCGGCGACCTGCCGCTGGCGACCGGTGAGCGGGTCCGACATGACTCCAGTCTATGGGGCGCACGCGCGTCCCGTCGGCGGAGGTGGGACCGAGTCCGGCCTTAGGCGTCGCCGGGAGGGCCTGTGAATGCCGCGAAGTCCGGCGCCGGAACGATCAGCCGGGCGACGCCGTCGCGGGCGACGACGAACACACGGTCGCCGACGTTCAGCTCGCCTGCCTGCCGGGTGTCTTCGGTGATCGTGACGGCCGTCCCGCCGCTCACGCTGATTTCGCTGCTGCTGAGGGCGGTGATCGCACCGATCAGGACGCGGAACTCGCCGTCGGCGAAGAGGTCAGAGCTGTCGAAGGAGCCGCCGAAGCCTGAGAAGGGGATGCCAACGCGACCGAAGGGGCCGCGGCGGCCCTCATCGTCACCAGAGTTGGGGCGGGCGAAACCGGGACCGGGGAGCGACCGGAGCCCCTCGCCGACTGCCACGGCGAGGTCCAGCGTCGCGCCATCGCGCTCGACGGTCAGCGTGACGGTTGCGCCCGGCTCGATCTCGCGGAGGGCGGCGCGGACCGCTTCGGTGTCGGGCGCGGGGGCGCCGTTGATCGCACGCAGGAGGTCGCCCTCAGCGAGGCCGTCGGCGTCTGCGCCGCTGCCGGGCATGACGCCGGTGACCGTCAGGCCATCGTCGCTGGATTCGACGCGGAGTCCCAGCGTGGGCGCGCTACCTCGGAAGTCTGGCCGGGCGCCATCTGGCCGGGTGAAGGCGTCGCCCGGGTCGAAGGCGCGGAGTTCGACTTCGACGGTCTGGGGGGCGCCATCGCGCTCGATGCCGATGCGCACCGTGTCGCCCGATTCGAGCGCGCTGAGGATGTCATGCACCTCGGGCAGGGAAAGGACGGGCGCGTCGTTGATCGAGAGGAGGTGGTCGACTCGCTGAATGCCGGCAAGGTCGGCGGGGCTGCCCGGCAGCACGGCGCGGACGACGAGGAGGTCATCGACCCGCTGGGCCAGGAGGCCGAGCAGGGGCCGGGCGCCGTTGAGCAGATCGGCGGCGGTCGTGACGGCCTCTGTCGCGGCGCGAGCGACGGCGGCGACCGGAGCGGGCGGTTGGCGGCGGGCCGGCGCCGCGGCGTCCTTCTCTTCGAGGCGGTCGAGGTTGGTGTCGAGATCGGGGGTTCGGTCCGCGGGGCCGACGAGGCCGGCAAGGCTGCCGCCGTCGTTGTTGAGGCCGGGCGGCGTGTCGTCGTCCAAGGCGATGATCAGCGCGGCGATTGATAGGCCAATGGCGGTGATGGCGATCGCGAGCATGGACAGGCTCGCCCAGGGTCGGCGCAGGAAGTCAGTGTTCATGAGATTGGGTTCATGAGTTTCTCTCCATCAGATCGGTCGTCTCCCCTATGCATGCCCCACCGGACGATCGCGATGATGAGACCAGCCCGCGATCATGACTCAGGATGCGCTGCCGACGGTATCTCCGTGTGATCGGTGTGTAAGAATAATGTAAGCGGCGCTTGCCCGATCTCCGGGATAGAATAGGAACGCGCCAGCGTGACGGGATCGCTGGGGGAACCTTTCTCGGCGTTTGATCGTCGTGCGGGGGTGAAGGGGGTGATGGGTGGAAGACGTGGGACTTGGGTTCCCGCCCTGCCAACGTTGTGACACGGGGCACTTGGTGCCGCTGTCCGACTTCGGCAGCCAGGGGGCATCGATTTTGTACAAGGCCTGGGTGTGCACGAATGCGCACTGTGGCTACAACCTGAAGATTCGGAACGGCGATGTCTACATCGACGAGCCCATCATGGAAGGCGAAGCCAACCGGCGCCGGTAACGGTCGGGGCGCGCTGCCCTTCCGCCTCAGTGGCCTTGACGCGATTGGTCCCGACGGGCCGCCGCCGGATGAAACCGTCTGGTCCGGGCCGATGCTAGGTTTCCTGCTGTCGTTGGTGATCGCGATTCCGATCCTCTTCGCGGTGCTGATGCTGACGTCCTTCGGCGTGCTGCGGGATACCAACGACAGCGCGGCGAGCTCGATCACGACGGTCGTGTCTGAGGCGACGCAGTCGCTCGATACGGTCCTGACGACGTCGGAGCCGGCGACCGTCGCGGCCGACCCGGAGCCCGCCGCCGCCATTGCGGCGGGGGACGCGGCGTCGGCAGACGCGGCGCCGCAGCTGGGCCAGGTCTACGTGGTCATCGCGGGGGATGTGCTGCATCAGATTGCGGTGCGTTTCGCGGTGACGACGGATGCGTTGGTCGCCTACAACGCGCTGAGTAATCCCAATGCGCTGCGGATTGGCCAGGAGCTGCGGATTCCGCCGCCGGGCTACCAGCCGCCGGATCCGGAGGATGCCGAGTCGACGGACTTCGCGACGGGGCCGCTTTCGCCGCGCGGCTAGCGCGGCGCCTCATTCCCGCACCGCGCGTGCTTGTCGGGCTGGGTGGGCGCACGTACTCTGGGTCGGCGTCGGGGAGTGGCGCAGTCCGGCAGCGCGCTTCGTTCGGGACGAAGAGGTCGGAGGTTCAAATCCTCTCTCCCCGACCATAGCCCCCCTTTTCTGCATCGCCGCCACCGCCAAGATTGGTCCGAAGTCGGGCCGCGTGCGCAGGGCGGCGATGCCGTTTTCGTCGATCCGCAGCTCCTCCACCATGGCGTCGACGAAGTCGCGCCGTTCCTCTGGCGTCACCTTGGTCTTGCCCCACAACCGGCCGATGTCGCGGAGTAGCGCGGCGGCGCGGTGAACGTCGTCGAGCCGCGTCCGCTCTGACGCCATTCTGGTATCTGCGTGGGACCGATTCAGGACCAGTCGATCTGATCGGCGTTGACGCAGTTCGGGGGCGGCTCGCCGCGCAGGGCGGCGAGGATGTCGTCGACGTTCATCGCGGTCATTTTGCGCCGGGTGCCCACGGTGGCCGACGCCATGTGGGGCAGGAGGGTGACGTTCTCCATGGAGAGCAGGGGGTGGTCCGTGGGGAGCGGCTCCGGGTCGGTGACGTCCAGGGCGGCGTAGGCAATCTCCCCGGATCGCAGCGCGTCGGTGAGCGCCGCCGTGTCGACGATGGGACCGCGCGCGGTGTTGATCAGGGCGGCGTGGCTGCGCATCGTTCTGAGTTGGCGGGCGCCGATCAGGCCCTTCGTCTCGGGCGTGAGGGGGCTGTGCAGGGTGACGAAATCCGATTGGGCGAGGAGTTCATTGAGAGAGCCGACCCGTTGGGCGCCGTGCTCGTCGTCGGCCCGGGTGCGGTTGTAGTAGATCACGCGCATGCCGCAGGCGAGGGCGCGCGTCGCGACGGCGCTGCCGATGCGGCCCATGCCCACGATCCCCAGAGTGGAGCCGTGGATGTCGATGCCGAGCAGGCCCAGGGGGTCGAACCACTTCCACTCGCCGCGGCGCACGAATCGATCGCTCTCGGCCAGTCGCCGGGCCGACGCCTGCACCAGCGCGAAGGCGAATTCGGCCGTGGTTTCGGCGAGCACGCCGGGGGTATTGGCGACGGCGATGTTGCGCTGACTGGCGGCCGCGGTGTCGACGTTGTCGTATCCCACGACGAACTCCGCGATCAGTTTGAGGGAGTCTCCGGCCGCATCCATGACGGCAGCGTCGATCTGGTCGGTGACGTGCGCGAGAATCGCGGACGCGCCGCGCGCGGCCTGGCGCAGTTCCTGGGGGGGGGCGGGCGCCGGCCGGGTGAGGACGACGGTTTCCGCTTCGGAGCGGAGCCGGTCCATTTGGTCTTCGAACTGGCGTCGGGTGACGAGAACTTTGGGCAAGCGTTCCTCCCGTGAGGGAGAGCGTAAGGCAGCGGCCTTGCTATGCGAGCGGCACCTCAAGGAAGGTGACGCTGGTGCTGTCGACGAAGAAGCCATCGCCGCGCGAGATGCGGATGAAGACGCGCAGGACTTCGGGCAGGTTGGGGCTGTCGAGCAGCCAGGCTTGGTCGCCGTCGTCCCAGAACCAGATGGCGATGATGCGCGCATTGCTTTCAATGATGGCCCGGGACGTGGTGGGAACGCCGAACCAGCCGACGAGCGTGAGGCCGCGGCTGAGGGTGATCACTTCCACGACGATTTCGTCGTTGTCGGTGATGGTGACGATGACGTCCGCGATCGAGACGGCGTTGAAGCCACCGCCGAAGGCGCTGTGTGAGATGCGCCCCGTGTGCGTGCCCTCATCGGCGCTGTCGTCCATGGCCTCCACGCGGACGGTCTGGGGAATGTTCCAGTTGGCCGTCGTGAAGGTGATCTGGCTGAGGTTGGTGCGCAGCTCGCCGTCCGGCTCGATGGTGATGGTGACTGTGCCGCTGGGCCGGCCCAGCAGGACAACGGTGTAGGTGTCGGTGAGACCGTCTTCGTTGGTGCTGGTGGCGCCGCCCGACTCGGAGATGCGCACGCCGGCGGCGTCGTTGTCGGTGATCTGCGCGGAGACGCTGGCCACGACGACGCCGGCGTAGCCGCCGCCGCTGACGCTGTGCTGGATGGTCCCGATGTGTGCGCCTTCGATGTCGTCGTCATCGATGGCGCTCATGAACACGGTCTGGGGCAGGTTCCAGTTGCTCACCGTGAATTGGAGTTGCGGCGGCGCGACGGACAGTTCCTGGTCCGGGACGACGCTGACGGTGGCGACGCCGGCGGGGACGCTGCTGAGCACGACGGTGTAGGAGCCCGCGGGCCCGCCCTCGTTGATCGCGAGGCTGGCGCTGCCGCCCACGTCGATCAGGAGCTGGGGGGCGAAGCCGCCGCCGAATTCTTTGGCGGCGTAGTCCACGCGGTTCGCGGAATCCGAGCGGAGCCGCAGGCTGACGATTCCGTCGCCGGTCACGAAGGTCGTGAGGTTGAACTCGACCCAGGTGTTGTCCGAGACCGATCCGATCTCGTCGATCGCGGAGCCGGCGAAGCCGGGCGCGTTGTTCCAGGTGACGCTCTGCTCGTTCCAGGTGGAGGAGGTTGTGGCGAAGGCCTTGCCGCCGGAGTTCGATTGGTCGCGGACGTAGAGGCGCAGGATCACGCGGGAGACGCTGCGCTGGGCCAGGCCGGTGACGGCGAAGCGCAGGAGCCCGTCGCGGCGGGGATCGTCGTCGACCGTGAAGAGTGACTCGTCCCCGAAGTTTGCGTCCCGACTGCCGCGGCTGATCTGGGCGTCGTCGATGGGGGTGAAGGTGATCGTCTCCGCGCCGCCGGCGGAGACGATCACCCGGCGCGCGTCGTTGTCGGAGATGGTGACGGTCACGAGCGATGGCGGCACGATGCCGACACCGCCGGTGAGGATGACAGAGAGAAAGCCGGTGTGGGCGCCCTCCACGACGCCGTCGTCGATAGCGCTGACGATGACCGTCTGGGGGGTGTTCCAGGAGGACGGGGTGAAACTGAGGAGGGTGGGCGAGGCCGCGACTTGGGCGTCGCCGGTGATGGTGACGGTCACGGTCGTGCTGGGCTGCTGGGCCAGGCTGACCGTGATGGAGTCCGTGACGCCGCCCTCTGTGACGGCGGTGGATCCGCCGACTTGCGTGACGATGGGGGTGCCGAGTTCGTTGTCGGTGATGGTGACGAGGACAGGGGAGATGGCGGCGCCGGTGAAGCCGCCGCCGGCCACGGTGTGCGTGATCACGGAGGCGTGCGTGCCCTCGATCAGCGCGTCGTCGATGGCGGTCACGGTGACGACTTGGGCGGTGAACCAATCGCCGGGCGTGAAGGTGAGGGTGTTGGGGGTGGCGTCGATCTGGGGGGTGTCGAAGATGGTGACAGTGACCGTCGCGGTGGGCAGGCTGGTCGGGAGGACGGAGTAGGAGTCAATGAGGCCGCCCTCGGTAACGGCGGTGCCAGCACCCGTCTCGATGATCTGCACGGTGGGCTGAAAGTAGGTGAAGTCGTCCGTGGGGGTGTTGGCGCTGGGGCCGTCGGCCGTGGTGACGACGACATCGACGACGCTCGCTGCGCCGAAGACGGGCGCCGTGGCGGTGACCTGGGAATCGTTGTCTTCGGCGAACGCGGCGGCGACGCCGCCGAAGGTCACGCCGGTCGTGCCGGTGAAATTCGTGCCGGAGATGATGACGCTGGCGCCGCCGCCGATGGGGCCCGTGCTTGGGGTGAGGGCGAGGATCGCGGGGCGGGGGCGGCGCGTACCGGCGGCGCGGCGAGGATGGCCACCGCCATGGTGAGTAGGGCCGTCATGATCAGAGTGGTCGTGATCAGGGCGGTCATGATCAGCGCGCGTGGTCCGGCGGAGAATGATGGGTGGATGCTGCGCATGGCAGGCTCCTTGGTCCGGCCGGGTTGCCGGAGGGTTATGAGAGGCTAGGCGGATCGGGCAGGATGTGCGTCGGTTCGGGACCGGAGGCGGTCTTTCGCCGGCGAAGGTGGAGGTTCACGCCCTTGTTCACGTCGAGTAGACTCGGCCGACGGAGGAGATCATGACGAACACGGTGAGTGCTGAACAAGTGCAGTCCTACCGCGAGAACGGATATCTCGTGTTGCCTGGCGCGCTGCCGGCGGAGACGCTGCAGGCGATCCGCGACGAGACGGATCGGATCGTGCAGGGGTGCGCGGCGCTGACGGAGAGCGACGGGCTCTACGATCTCGAGGACTCGCATTCGCCGGATGCGCCGCGCGTGCGTCGGATCAAGAACCCGGTGTCGGTGTCGGCAGTGTTCAAAGATCTCACGAGCAGCGACACGATCACAGATATCCTGCGCCCAATCCTGGGTGACAACATTCGCTACCACCACGGCAAGATGAACATGAAGCACGCCGAGTACGGCGCGCCGGTGGAATGGCACACGGACTGGGCCTTTTACCCGCACACGAACGACGACGTGCTGGAAGTTGGAATACTGCTGGACGACTGCGATGTGGTGAACGGGCCGCTGCTGGTGATCCCGGGCAGCCACACGGGGCCTGCCTACAATCACCACACGGATGGACACTTCTGCGGCGCGATGGATCCGCGCGCGGAGGAGGTGGATTTCGACAAGGCGGTGGCGCTGACAGGTCCGGCGGGGACGATCACGCTGCACCACGTGCGCATGGTGCACGGGTCCTCGCTCAACCGGTCCGACCACCCACGGCGGCTGCTGCTGTACGGATACACGGCGGCGGACGCCTGGCCGCTGACGGGCGCGGGCGCGGACTTCGATTTGGCCGCGTTCGATGCGCAGATGGTGGCGGGGGAGCCGACACTGCGGCCGCGACTGGAGTCGGTGCCGGTGCAGTTGCCGCTGCCGCCCGCCCCGCTGGGCGGCTCGATCTACGAGAACCAGAAGACGGCGGCGTCGCGGTACTTCGAGACCTATGAAAGCGCGCGCGACGCGGAGCCGGTCGCGGGCAGCTAGCCGCGCCCCGGGGCCGACGGGCTCCTAGGGGCGGTACGGCGCGACGGGCGGTCCGACTTGGTCCCGCAGAATGGCCTGTGCATCGCGCACGAACTCCACGGCGAGGGGGCGGCTGTCGCGCGGGTCGATGATCTCTTGGCCGGATGACTCGGCGGTGCGGAAGGGCGAGGCGATCGCCTTGAGCGTGGCCTCAATACGGCGCTCCTCCGCGACTGGGTCATCTGCGTCATCGATCTGGCGGCGGTAGGCGGCGTGGGTGCCGCCTTCGATGTGCATGGAGCCCCAGGCCGCGGATGGCCAGACGAAGCGCTCAAACATGCCGCTGGGGCGGTGCTGACACTGCCCGGCGACGCCGAACAGTTGCCCGGTGACGATGGCCAGCCAGGGCGCGCGGCTTTCGCAGACGGCGGCGACGAGGCGGGCGCCGGCGCGCTCAATGCCCATCTTCTCGGCCTCCAGGCCGACGAGGAATCCGGGCTCGTCGGCGAAGGAGATGATGGGCAGGTGGAAGGTGTCGGCCAGGGAGAGCAGGCGAATCACCTTGTCGCCCTCCTGGGGGCCGGTGGCGCCGCCCTGGTGGTAGGGGTTGTTGCCCATGACCGCGCAGGGGTAGCCGTCAATGCGAGCCAGGCCGGTGACGCGGGCTTTGCCGTACAGCGGGGCGATCTCGAAGAACGATCCTTGATCGACGACGGAGCCGATGATCTTGCGGATGTCGTAGGGGCGGCGGCGGTTGTGCGGGATGGCGTCGATCAGCCACTCGTCGCGCCGCTGGGGGTCGTCGCCGATCTCCTGCCGGGGGGCCATCTCCCAGACGCTGGGCGGCAGGTAGCTGAGGAAGTCGCGGATCATGGCGAAGGCGTGGTCCTCGGTCTCGGCCAGGTTGTCCACGGCGCCGGTTGCGCCGTGGATGTGGACATCCTCGCCGCCCAAGTCTTCCTTGGTGATGTCATAGCCAAGGGACGCTTTGACGACGGGCGGGCCCCCGGGGAAGAGCTGGCTGATGCCGGAGACCATGAGGTTGAAGTGCGCGATGCAGGCGTCGACGGCGGGCAGGCCGGCGACGGAGCCCATGACGGCGGAGACGACGGGGACTTGGCTGAGCAAGCCGACTTCAATTTGCGACCACTCGTTGCCGTCGGGGAGGTACGTGTGGCCGATCTCTTCGAAGTGGCGCACGCTGCCGCCGGCGGAGTCGAGCAGGCGCACGTAGGGCAGGCGCCAGCGCCGGGCGCGCTCGCTGGCGCGGATCTCTTGGCCGATGCCGCCCATACTGCCCCCGGAGCCGCCGCGGACCGTGAAGTCGCCGGCGGAGACCACGACCTTGCGGTCGTTGAGCCGCATGGTGCCCTCCACGCTGCCCTTGGGCGTGAAGGAGGTGAGCTTGCCTTCGTCGTCGTACTCGCCCTGGCCCAGGAGGCTGCGGAACTCTTGCCAAGAGTCCTTGTCGGCCATGAGGTCGATGCGCTCTCGGACGGTGAGCTTGCCGCGTCGGCGCTGGCGGGCGATGCCCTCTTCGCCCCCGAGCTCGGCGGCGAATGCGCGGCGCTGTTCGAGTTCTTCGATTTCCCGTTCCCAGGCCATGGCGTACTCCCAGCGTTTCTCAGGCCGCCGCCGACGCTGGCGCGCCGCGCGACCTGGATTGGATCTTGTCTTGGACACCGCGTGCGGATTCGCAACGGCAGCGCGGCGAGTATACGGGGCGGGTCTGGTTCACCCCGCGGCCGGCATTTCCGGGCGGCGTGCCTGTCGCAGCCGCCCGGGTGGGGATAGGCTCCGCGGATGGCGAACCCTTGCGGCGACGGAACCCCGGACGGGGACTGGCAGCGCTACCTCAACTTCCGCTGCACGGGCTGCGGCAACTGCTGTCGTCGCACGCACGTACTGGTGACGGACGAGGATCTGCGGCGGATTGAGCGAGGGGTGGGGCTGCCGGTGGCGGACTTCGTCCACTTTGTGCCGGAGGCGGATCTGAAGCTGGAGAAGCGCAGCGCTTGGTGGGTCCGCTTCGACAGTGGGCGGGGGGCGATGGCGCTGCGGCACCGACCGGGGGGGGCCTGCATGTTCCTGGACGAGGAGCAGCGCTGCACGATCTACGAACATCGGCCGGTGACCTGCCGGGAGCATCCCTTCGAGGTGGAGCTCTCCGACACGGGCGCGCTCAACTTCATTGCACTGAGCGACATCGTTGAGTGCCCGCACGATTGGGACGGCAACATCAGCCGTCGCGATGTGATCAAGACATCGCGCTGGAACGAGAAGCAGTCGGACGTGTTCCTGGACGATGTGGGGCGCTGGAACCGGCGTCGCAAGGGGCGCAAGACGCGGCCCGGATTCTTGCGCTACCTGGGCTTCGACGTCTGAGCGTCGGCGGGCGACGGGAGTTCTGGGCCTCGTGGTTCCGGGCGGGGGGGTTCAGCGCCTGAGGTGCTGAACGACAGAGCACGCAGAGTTCTGCACCGTTTATCCCCTGGCTGTGCACTTTCGCGGTCCCATTCGTCCACGGGGAATCACTCTTCGATACGCGACAGAAGATCATGATCAGTGTCTTCAGGCAGGGGCATGGGATGGTCGTCCGGCAGGATCGAAGAGCTGGCGCTGACTCGTAGGGAGTCGCGTTATCTCATCGATGGGCGCGAATTCGCGTCGCTGTGGGATTGGCGCCGCTGGTACGTTGATTGTGGCTTCAGGGAGACGCGCAAGCGCGACGCTGAAGCTCCGAGGGGGAAGCGGTCCAGGACGCGGGTGTGGCACACATCCGCCCGGGGCGCGGCACAATACTTGGGGATGTCGGCTGCAGCCGAGATAGCACCCCTGAGCCGTGACCGCGACCAGGCCGTCCCGACGCTCGGGGCCCGTGAGGGCCGAATCTGCCGGGAGTCGCCTGGGGCCTTGAGCAGCGGGCTGGAGACCCGCAACTGCGCCGACTATCCGGCGCCCAGCCATACCGGCCCTCCGTTTCGATGGGGATGCGTGTCGATCCCTGGCGAAACGCAGGGACGGTCGGAACTCCGGATACAGCCCGGCGGGCGCCCGCGGACTTCGGCCGAAGTCCACAGGCAACCGCTGGGCTGCTGTCGTTAAGGCGGCGGTCTGGATGCTTGGTGTATCGGGCCGATCGGTGGATGTTGTCCCCCGATTGCCGGGTCGACGCGGCTTTGTTACCGTTGTCCGGTTGCGCGCAAGAGATCGCGCCGAGAGGGCCCGGCCAATCCGGGACCATTCTGGGAGATGACTGAGTGCTGCAGGTGACGCGCAAGGACGGCGAGGATGGCGAAGGCCTCCTGCGTCGCTTCAACAAAATGGTCCAGCGCGACGGGGTCCTGCAGGAGGCGCGCCGACGCCGGCACTTCATCTCGAATCGCGAGAAGCAGCGCCAGGCGGAACGCCGCGCGGCGCGGCGGCGGCGGCGCTCCGTGCTGAAGCCGGACCGCTAGCCTCCTCCGCCTCCTCCGTTCCGTCGATCCCGCTCAGCGCGGCTGCGAGTCGCCCAGCCCGGATTGGGGCGCTGGCCCAAAGAGCACGCGCAGTTGCGCGTCCGCGACCAAGCAGATCGCGTCGAGCTGGGCGAAGGTCGTGGGGTCCAGGCCGCGCAGGGCGATGGACGCCGTCTCCTCCTCGATCGAGCGGAAGATCCCCACATAGGTCAGCAGCCGCAGGGAAGTGTCGGCCCGGGCGAGGGCGCGCAGGGCGGCGCGGGTGCCAGTTCGCAGCGCCTTGCGCACGGGCGTGCCGGCCTCCGGCTCTGAGGCCGGGGCGGCGGCGATGATGCGGACGCCGCTGATCCCGTCGAGTCGCTGCAGACTCCAGTGGTCCTCGGCGGGCGCGTCGGCGGTATGGCCGGTCGTACGCACGCCGTTGGCGATGAGGACCAGGAAGTCGACGAGTTGGGTGACTTTGGCCGGGTCCGCGGGCAGGCGATGGATGGCGTTGCTATCGAGCTGGAACTGCCCGAAGACCTGATTGGTGAATCGCGCCCAATGGGGGGAGAGGCCGCCCTGCACGCTGAGGTACGAGCCCTCGTCGCCGACCTTGCGGATCGCGAGCGTGACGGGGAAGGCGACCTCACCGCTGTGGCCGGGGGCCAGCGCGGCCGCCGCATCGCGGATCTGGCGGAGGGCGGCGTCGTTGCTGGGTGGCGGTAGCGTTGCGCCGGGCGGCGTCCAGAGGACGAGCCCGTCTTGATCCGACAAGGCCTGCGTCAGCGCCTCGCTGCGCGTGTTCGTTTCGTCGTCGGGGGTTTCTTGAGGGGGGGTCTCTTCCGGGGGGGCGAAGAGGGGCACGACGGCGAGCGCCGCCCGGCGGCTGAGGGCGTCGCTGCCGGCGCCGGGGTCGGAGAGGGCGAGCGAGGCCACGGTGATGCCATCGACGGCTTGCAGGTCGCGGAGTTCGCTGCGGACGCCGCGATCGTCGCGCAGCCATTGCCGCGTGCGTGCGACGCCAACGTCGACGTAGGGCGAGAGGGGATCGCTCATCCCGGCGAGCCTAACCAGCGCTCAGCCGGCGGGCCACTCCGGCTTCATCTCCAGCCCGGCGAGACGCCGGGGGGGCAGCTCGAGCCCGGCGAGACGCCGGGGGGGCACCTCGAGCCCGGCGAGACGCCGGGGGGTGAGCCCATGGGCTACGCGGGCTCCGAGGCGGGCGCGACGGGGATGGCGATGCGGAAGCTGGTGCCTTCGCCGACAACGGTGTGCACGTCCACATCGCCGCCGTGGGCACGGGCGATCTCGCGGGTGATCGCGAGGCCCAGGCCGGTGCCGCGACGGCGGGCCGTGCTGTCGCCGCGGTAGAAGCGCTCGAACAGGAAGGCGAGTTCGTTGGGCGGGATGCCATCGCCGGTGTCGGCGATCGTGATGACGAGCTGGTCGCCCCCGAGCTGGTTGCTACCGACGTTGGCGCTGTCGATCCGGGCGTCAAGGGTGACGGAGCCCTGGCGGGTGTACTGGATGGCGTTGGCGACGAGGTTGTTGAGCACCTGGACCATGCGGTCGAAGTCCATGGAGACGGGCGGCAGCGTGCCCTGCACCTCCGTGCGCAGGGCGATGCCCGCCTCTTCCGCGCGCGGCGCGAAGACCTCGACGATGTGTTCCAGCAGCTCCGTGGGGGCGATGGGTTCGCGTTGCAGGCGGAATTCGCCGGCCTGCATGCGGGCCAAGTCCAGCAGGTCGTTGACGAGGCGCAGCATGCGACGGGCCTCATCATCGATCACCTGGGCGGAGTGCTGGCGTTGTTCCTCGTCCCGGACGGTGCCATCGAGCAGGGCCTGGGTGAAGCCGCGGATTGAGGTCAGGGGCGTGCGCAGTTCATGGCTGACGTCGGCCATGAAGTCCTGCAGCGTTTGCTCGTTCTCCTGCACCTGCTCGGCCATGCGGTTGAGGGCGCGGCCCAGCTCGCGGGTCTCCTCCGGGCCCTCTTCCGGGACGCGCGTGTCGTAGCGACCGCTGCCGACGGCGTGGACGGCGCCGGTGATGCGGCGCAGGGGGTTATAGATCGAGCGGGTGATGACGAGACCGACGAGCAGCGCCACGCCGAGGCCGGCGAGCCCGCTGATCAGGAGTCGTGGGACGAGGTCACTGACAACATCGGAGTTCTCGGCGTCCGGCAGGGCGATGGCGACGAAGACGCCGTTGTCGCGCTGATCGACGAGCACGAGCCGGGCCACGAACGGGAGCTCGTCGCCGTTGACTTCGACATCGCCGGGGATCCAGATGTTGGGCCGGACGCGTGCGTCGCTGAGCTTGACGGGGAGTTGCAGGTCTTCGTACTCGGCGGCGGGCGAGAGGTCGCGTTGGACGCGGCCATCCCCGTCGAGGAAGAAGACGAGTGCGCCGGTCTCGCTGGATTGCGTCTGCAGGTAGGCGCCAAGCTGCACGGCGGTGACGTTGCGCTGGCGGAACTGCTCGACGCCGAACAGGACCTGGTCGGCGATGGTCTGCAGGGAGTTGCGGTCCAGCTCAGCGCGATAGCCGCCGAGCAAGGAGAAGAAGACGATCCCGGCCACGCCCAGCGTGAGCACGATGACGACGCCGAAGCCGCCGTAGATCCGCAGCCCCAGGCTGCCACCCCTCATCGTGTTGTGCCTGCGATGCGCACGTTAGGAATCCTGGCGCTGGGCGGCGGGACGACGCATCAGCCGGTCGCGACCAGCTTGTAACCGACTCCGCGGACGGTCTGGATGGCGACGCCGCGTTCGCCGATCTTGCGCCGCACCTGAGTGACGTGGACATCGACGGTGCGGGTCTCGCCGAAGTAGTCGTAGCCCCAGACGCGCTCCAGCAGTTGATCACGCGTGAGCACGACGCCCTCGTGTTCGGCGAGGGCGCGGAGCAGATCGAACTCCTTGGTGCGGAGGGTGAGCTGTTCCTCGCCGATACTGGCCTCACGGCGCTGCCAGTCGATGGACAGGGGGCCTACGGAGACGGTGCTGCGAGCGGGGCCGCTGCCGCCCTCGGCGCGGCGCAGGATGGCCTTGACGCGGGCGGCGAGCTCGCGCGGGTTGAAGGGCTTGCCCATGTAGTCGTCGGCGCCGAGCTCTAGGCCGACGATCTTGTCGATGTCGTCGGCGCGGGCGGTGAGCATGAGGATGGGCACGTCGGAGCCGCGCCGGATCGTGCGGCAGACTTCGAGACCGTCCATCTCCGGCATCATCACGTCGAGCACGATCAGGTCGGGCTCGTGAACGCGCACGGCTTCGAGGGCGGCGGCGCCGTCGGCGGCGGTTTGGACGCCGTAGCCCTCCTTTTCGAGGTAGAGCGTCGCCAGCTCGCGGATGTTGGCTTCGTCGTCGACGACGAGGACGGTTTTCATCGAGTCACTCCCTTGCCCCCGCATGGCATGCCAATACGTGGCGGGTCCGCGCCCAGCGGGCCAGGGCAGGCCGGCTGGGCGGCAGACGCCGTGTGTTCCAGTCTATCGAGCACCACCGCGGCCTCGTGCCTAGATGGGCTGCCCACATGGGGAGCGGCTGGGCCACCCCCGTCGGGACCACCCCTGTCGGGACCGCCGCGGTCGGGACCGCCGTGTAATGGGCGGGCTGGGGACAGGGGCGACAGATGTCAGTGTGCAGCGGGGGTGTCAAGGCGGCGTGAGCGGCGCGTACGAATCCTGTAAAGCGGCATCGGCCCGGCAGGGCCGGGTCAGGCCAGCCGTTCGACGCGGCCGGCGGAGCCATCGACGCGGATGCGGGCGCCGTCCGGGATCGAGGTCGCGCCGGGCACGTTGACGACGGCGGGCAACCCGTACTCGCGCGCCACGATTGCGCCGTGGGAGAGGACGCCGCCGATCTCGGTGACGACCGCCCCGGCGATGGGGAAGAGGTGGGTCCAGCCGGGGTCGGTGAAGCGGGCGACGAGGATCTCGCCGGGGCCGAGCCGGGCCCCGTCGGCGGGGGAGTTGAGGATGCGCGCCAGGCCCTCCGCGACGCCGGCGGATGCCCCCAGGCCTTTCGCGACGCCGGCCGGGGCGGCCAGCCCGGGGAGTGGTCCGGGCGGGGCGCTCTCGGCTGTGGCGGCCGACTGGGGCTCGGCTGCGTTCGTTTGGGCCGTCGACTCGCCCGCGAAGGGCTGGGGCTCGGTCTCCAGCGCCTGCTGGTAGAAGCGCCGCCGACGCCAGATGCGGCGTCGCAAGCGGCCGATGCTGGCGGCGTCCGCATCGCGGTCGTGAGATTCCGCCGCGTCAGATTCCGCCGCATTGACGAGCTGGCTGAGTTCGCGCCGGTCCAGGAAGAAGACGTCGTTGGGATCGGCCAAGACGCCGGTTGTGGTGAGGCGTTCGCCCACGACGAGGACCAGGCTGCGCGTTTCGTAGGCGACGGCGAGCACGGCAGCCTTGGGGTTCTCCCGCAGCGGCGCGTAGCGCTGCGCCAGGCGCGCGTAGTGGCGCACGACGGCCCGTCGGAGCGGGAGCAGGCGCTCCCACCAGCGCTGCGAGAGCCGGACGTCAAGCTCGTGTTGGGCGGCTTCGCGGTCGTCCTGCTGGCGTTGGGCCAGGGCGCGCACGCTGGTCGCCCGGGGGTTCGTGACGTAGGAGCGGAAGCTAGTGAGGACCGGCGTGGGGTCATCGCCCCAGCGCGGCGACATGAGCTCCAGCTCGGCCGCGCCGCGGTGCGCGTGGTCGCGCAGGAAGTCGTCCAGCGCGTTGGCGAGCCAGACGCCGTCGGGCGTCGCGCGCAGGGCGTCGCGCAGGGAGGCGGGGGGCGTGTCGCGCACGATCGCGGCGACCGTGGCTTGGGCGGCGGCGCGCTGGCCCAGTCGCCAGAGGCGCAAGTTGAGTGCCGCTGTCGAGACTTCCGGGAGCCCCTGCACGAGCCGGTTCGCCAAGGCGGGATCGCTGAGGAACCAGTCCAGCATGTGGCGCAGCATGGCGTAGTTGGAGAAGGCCGCCCCCTGCGCCTCCATGAAGAAGCGCACGTGCGGAAGCTGGCGCTGGTAGATGTGGTCCAGTGCGACCATGATCGTTGAGGAGTCGACGCCCGCCGGATCGACGCTGGTGATCTCGGCACGCAAGGCTTCGAGTTGCCGCTCTTCCCAGAGCCAGCGGTTGGGGAGGCCGCCCTGGCTGGCTGTCGAGCGGATGATGGTGGGGAGGCTGCGCAGGATCGTCCGCCAGCGCAGGCCGCGATCGGGAACGCCGAGCGATTGGGGGTCGCCGGGGCCACCCACCACGTCGAGCATGGCGCGGGCGGGCCCGCCCATGCGCTCCACGACCAGGTGGTAGACGAGCCCCAGGTTGAAGTAGGCGTAGCTGTTGAAGAGGGCGAAGAAGCGCCGGCCTTGGGACCAGCCCGGCGGGTACATGGCGGCGAAGCCGCTGTTCAGCGGCTCGTTCATCATGTCCCAGGTCAGCGGCGTCACGGGTGCCGCCAGGACTTCGCCGGCGTTGGCCCGGCTCCAGCCGTCGTGGGGCTGTGGCGAGTCGCGGTAGACGGCCCAGGGCATGGGGGTGCGTTGCGGCTCGACGCCGACGATCGTGAGGCCGTGGTCTGACGACCAGCGCCACTCCAGCGCGATCGCGTCGCCCAGGACGCGCTCGGCCGTGCGCAGCGCCCGCGCGATCGAGGCCAGCGCCGGGCTGGGCAGGACGGGGAATGCGCCCTCGCCGATGGTGGTGTGCCAGTGGCCGCCCTCGTTGTTCGCGTGGCGAGCGGTATTTGCGTCGGGTGCATCCGGGCCGGTCTGCCGTGGGCGACGATAGCGCACAGGTGCGCCGGTGGGCGTGGTTGCGGCCCAGGCATCGATGTGGATCTCGTCGCTGCGATCCTCGCGCGGGTCTTCGCTGTAGGCGACACCGCGCACCTCGTGGGGATGATCGGCGAGCACGAGCAACGGTGCGTCCAGGACGGCGGCGTCGGCGATCGTCGCGGCGAAGGCGGCGGCGGTGGGGATGCGCGTCCCCGGCGCGGGCTGCGTATCGGGACCGGCGGGGGCATCTGCAGGCCGGGATCGCACGAGGACGCGCGAAGGCGCGCCCAGCGCCGCCCAGGCCCCGGCGAACGATCCCTGTGCGGTGGACTCCTGCGAGGTCGGTCCGTGCGCGGAGAGGGCATCGGCGTCGAAAGCGAGCCCGGGAGGGACGCACAGTGTGGGTTCGGACGCGAGCAACGCCAGCAGCGCGATGTCTCCGCCGAAGCGGGCCGGATCGATGGCGTCCGGGAGCGTGGTTGCGGAATGGGGCAGGCTCATCGCCGCGTAGGATAGTCGCGCCTTGCGATTCAGAGGGGCCATTCAGAGGGGCCACTCGAGGGCTGTTCGACGGACGGCGAGGCGGGGATGAGGATTGGCGTGCGCAGCGGCAAGCTGGACCCGGCCCTGCTGGAGGCGCTGCTCCGCCATGCGCCGACGAACGGAGCGGCCGTCGCGTTGGGGCCGGGCATTGGCCGGGACGCGGCGGCGGTCCGTCTGGGCGAGAGCTACCTGGTCCTCGCGGCGGACCCGATCACGTTCGATGCCTTGCCGGGCCGGGCCGGCGCCGCCGTGGTGCATGTGAACGCGAACGATGTCGTCTGCTTGGGAGCGGCCCCGAGCTGGTTCCTTGCCACGATGCTGTTCCCGCCGGGAGTCGCAGAGGCGGAGGTCGAGGCGGCGTTCGCGTCTCTGGGGGCCGCTTGCGCGTCGGTCGGCGCGACGCTCGTCGGTGGGCACACGGAAGTCAGCGACGCCGTCACGCGCCCCGTCGTGGCGGGGACGATGGTGGGGCTGGCCCCGAACGACCGTCTCTATACGCCCACCGCGATTCGGCCGGGGGACGCTTTGGTCCAGATCGGCGCGGCGGCGATCGAGGGGACGGCCCTGCTGGCGTCGCAGGCCGTGGAGGCGCTGGGCCGGGCGGGAGTGGCGGCTGGGGAGATTGCGGCGGCGGCGGCGCTGGGGGAGGAGCCCGGGATCAGCGTCGTGGCGATGGCCCGCGCGGCCTGGGGGGCGCCGGGACTGCGCGCGCTGCACGATCCGACCGAGGGAGGCGTGGCGACGGCCGCCTGGGAGATGGCGCAGGCGGCCGGCCTGGGCTTGGAGGTGGAGGAATCGGCGCTGATCGCGCATCCCTTGACCCTGCTGGTGGCGGCGGCGATGGGAATCGATTGGCGGGGGCTGCTGGCATCCGGCTGCCTGCTGGCAGGGGTCGCGGGCGCGGACGCCGAGGCGTTCGTGGGGCGGATGGGTGCGGCCGGCTACCCGTCGGCGCAGGTTGGTCACTTCAATCGGACGCCAGAGGATGATGCGGAAGCGGCTATACTCCGGGCGTCCGAGGGTCCCCGCGCGCTTCCGCGGTTCACGCGTGACGAGGCGCTGCGGGTCCTCCGTCCGAAGGGCTGACCGGTCGGCCCCGGGCGTCTTCCGTCGCTGCCGTGGGCGTGTCTTTGACTCGTCCGATTGCCGTGACGACGGGGAGGCGTGAGCGAGGCGCGCGCCCCGCGCGCTCGAAGGGATCCGCCCGTGGCCATTCCGACCACAGAGCAATCGCGTCCGGACACGGTGGGCGCATTGCGCGCCAGTGGCTACACCCCGCGCCCCTTGCGCGACGAGATGCGCAGCAACCTGGTGGCGCGGATGCGCCAGGGCGGCCCGCTGTTCCCCGGCATCGAGGGATACGACGACACGGTGATCCCGGCGCTGCAGAACGCGATCCTGGCCGGGCAGGACATGATCTTGCTGGGCGAGCGCGGGCAGGCAAAGAGTCGGATCATTCGTGCGCTGGCAACCCTGCTCGACGCGGAGACGCCCGTGCTGGATGGGCCCGAGATCCCGGAGAATCCGTTCGATCCGATCTCGGAGCAGGGCCGGCAGCTGATCGCCGAGCAGGGCGATGCGGCGCCGGTTCGCTGGGTCGGGGCTGACGAGCGCTACGGCGAGAAGCTGGCCACGCCGGACATCACGATCGCCGACCTGATCGGTGAAGTTGACCCGATCAAGGTCGCGGAGGGGCGCTACCTGTCGGATGAGCTGACGATTCACTACGGGCTGGTGCCGCGCACGAACCGGGGCATCTTCTGCATCAACGAGCTGCCGGACCTGGCGGAGCGGATCCAGGTGGGGCTGCTGAACATCATGGAGGAGCGCGACGTCCAGATCCGCGGCTTCCGGGTGCGGCTGCCGCTGGACATCCTGATCGTCGCTAGCGCCAACCCGGAGGACTACACGAACCGCGGCCGGATCATCACGCCGCTGAAGGACCGCTACGGGGCGCAGATTCGGACGCACTACCCGGAGTCGGTCGAGACGGAGATGGCGATCATGCGGCAGGAGGCCGCGCCGCTCGAGATCGAGGGGCTGCGGGTGGATGTGCCGGGCTACATGGAGGAGGTGGTGGCGGAGGTCACGCGGCTGGCGCGTCGCAGCCCGGACGTGAGCCAGCGCTCCGGCGTCTCAGTGCGTGCGTCGATCGCGGGGCTGGAGACGCTGCTGGCGAATGCGGCCCGTCGCGCGCTCACGCTGGGCGAGACGCACGTCGTGCCACGGGTCAGCGACCTGCCGCACATCGTGCCGGCGATCCAGGGCAAGATGGAGATGGAGACCGTCGAGGACGGCAAGGACGAGCAGATCCTGGAGAAGATGCTGCAAGGCGGCGTGGCGACCGTCTTCAACCGCCGCTTCAACGTGGTCGACCTGGAAGAGGTCGTGAACGTGTTCAAAGAGGGCGTCTCGGTGGAGGTGGGCGAGAGCGTGGCCTCGGTCGATTACCCGGCGCTGCTGACCCAAGTCGAAGGCCTGCGCGAGGCGCTGGAGCCGTTGCAGGTCGGTGAGGACGCGGCGGATGTGGCGGCCGCGGTCGAGTTCCTCCTGGAGGGGCTGCACCTCAACAAGCGGCTCAACAAGGACCAGGTCGGCGCGCGCATCCAGTACCGCGGCTGAGCGGGCGGCAGGCAGGGCAAGGAGACGCCATGGCGCTGCGCTATCGCTACACCCGCTGGGACGGCAGCCAGGACGTCGCGGAGCTGGACCCGGACGAGGTGCTGGCGGGCCTGACCGACGACCTGATGAACTTCGGTGATCTGCAGCACGCGCTGCGCAACCTGATGCAGCGCGGGATGCGTTCGCCGGATGGTGCGCGGACGCAGGGGCTGCGTGACCTGCTGCAGAAGCTGCGGCAACAACGACGTCAGGCGCTGGACCGCTTCGACCTGGGCTCCGTGTTCGACGATATCCAGCGGCAGGTCGATGAGATCGTCGATCTGGAGCGCGACACCCTGGACGACCGGCTGGAAGAGGCCGGACCGCCGCCCGAGAGCCCGTCCCCCCACGGCAGCGGCGACGACGCAAGCTCCGATGGGACGGAGGGCTCTACCAACGCGGGTGAGGCCGCCGCGGGTGAGGCCAACGAGGGCTCTGCAAACGCGGGTGCGGCGCAGGAGGGCGGACAGCCGGGCAGGGCGCAGCCGAGTGGACAGTCGCCGCCGAGTGGCGAGCCGCCGCCGGATGGGGGCGGGAGCGATCCCGCGGCCGAGTTTGGCGACATGCTGCGCTCGATCGTGGAGCGCAAGCAGGGATTCCTGGACGATCTCCCGGACGACGCGCCGGGGCGGATGAAGTCGTTGCAGGACTACGAGTTCATGAACCCGGAAGCCGCCGAGAAGTATCAGGAGCTGATGGACTCGCTGCGGCAGCAGATGATGAACGCGTTCTTCAAGGACATGGCGCAATCGATCCAGGACATGTCGGCGGACGACATGGATCGCATGCAGGAGATGATCCGCGATCTCAACGAGATGATGCGGCAACGGCTGGAGGGGCAGGAGCCGGACTTCGACGGCTTCATGGACAAGCACGGCGACCTGTTCGGCGAGAACCCGCCACAGTCGCTGGACGAGCTGCTGGAGCGCATGCAGCAGCAGGGCGCGGCGATGCAGAACCTGATGGACTCGCTGCCGGGGGACATGCGCCAGCAGCTCCAGGACATGGTGGGGGAGCGCTTGGGGGACCCCGCGCTGCAGCAGGAGTTGTCGCAACTGGCATCGAACCTGGAAGCGCTGATGCCCATGCGCGACCTGCGCAATCAGTATCCGTTTCGCGGCGACGAGGAGCTCGACCTGCAGGCGGCCATGAACCTCATGGGCGACATGCAGAACATGGATCAGCTGGAGCGCCAGCTGGAGCGCACGCAGTACGGCGGTGACCTGGACGAGATCGACGCGGACAAGCTGGAGGAGTTGCTGGGCCCGGAGTCACGCGAGACGCTGGATCAGCTGCGCGAGCTCCTGAAGATCCTGGAAGACGCGGGCTACATCCGCAAGAAGGGCAATTCCTGGGAGCTGACCCCGCGCGGCAATCGCAAGATCGGGGAGCGGGCGTTGTCGGAGATCTACGCCAACCTCAAGCAGCAGAGCTTCGGCAAGCACAACGTGACGGAGTTCGGTCGCTCCGGGGAGCGCGCCGACGATACGAAGCGCTACGAGTTTGGTGACCCGTTCCACCTGGACCTGCGGCAAACGCTGATGAACTCGATGCAGCGCGAGGGCCCGCAGGTGCCGGTGTCCTTGCGCCCGGACGACTTCGAGGTGTATCGCTCCGAGACGCTGACCCAGACAGCGACGGTGCTGATGCTGGACCTGTCCTGGTCGATGGCGCTGCGAGGGTCATTCCAGGCGGCGAAGAAAGTCGCGCTGGCGCTGAACAACCTGATTCGGATGAAGTACCCCCGCGACGACCTCTACCTGGTGGGCTTCAGCGCCTACGCGCGCGAGCTCAAGACGGAGGACCTGCCCTACGCCCGCTGGGATGAGACGGTGCTGGGCACGAACATGCACCACGCGCTGCTGATCGCGCAGCGGCTGCTCTCCAAGCACAAGGTGGGGACGCGCCAGATCATCATGATCTCGGACGGGGAGCCCACCGCGCACCTGCAGAACGGCGTCAGTCATTTCTCCTATCCGCCCAGCGAGATGACGATTCGGGAGACGCTCAAAGAGGTCCAGAACTGCACGAAGAAGGACATCGTGATCAACATCTTCATGCTGGACCGCAACTACCACCTCAAGGAGTTCGTCTCCCGCGTCGCCAAGATCAATCGCGGGCGGGTGTTCTACACCACGCCAGATGAGCTGGGCGAGTACATCCTGGTGGACTTTGTGAGCAACAAGCGCAAGAACCTCTCCACGTCCTAGCCCGCGGGCGCTGGGTGAGGCTGTATCCTGCCGCGGGTCCGGCCTTCAGCTGGGTGTGCAGAAGGGACCGCGGCATGGCAGGACGGCTCGATGGACGACGCGCGATCATCACGGGCGGCAACAGCGGCATTGGCGAGACGACGGCGCACACCTTCGCTCGGGAGGGCGCGCGGGTGGTGATCATGGCGCGACGGCCGGAGCAGGGCGCGACCGTGCAGGACGCGATCCGGGCCGAGGGCGGCGAGGCCAGCTTCGTGGCCTGTGACATCTCCGACAGCGCCTCGGTAGAAACGGCCGTGGCGGGGGCGGTGGACCTGCTGGGCGGGGTCGACATCCTGTTCAACAACGCGGGCTACGGCTCCGGCGAGAGCTTCCCCAACGAGTCGGAGGAGAACTGGCGCGACATCATCAACGTCAACCTGACGGGCACGTTTCTGATGACCCAGACGGTCTGGCCGCATCTGGTCTCGGCTGGGGGCGGCGCCGTGATTAACATGTCGTCGCTGGCGGCGCAGCGCGGCTTCAGCGAGGCGATGCAGGAGTCGGCGGGCGGGACCGCATCAGCGTCGTACTACGCGGCCAAGGCGGGCGTCGATGCGTTCACGCGCTACGCGGCGGGGATGGGCGGTCGCGACAACATTCGCGTCAACTGCGTGCGCCCCGGCCAAATCCTGACGCCGGGCGCCGTCAACCCGCAGACCGGCAATCACTATTTCAAGACCGGTTTCGACGCCTTCCAGATCCTAGAGGGGCCGGGCCTGCCGGAGGACGTGGCCAACGTGGTGCTGTTCCTGGCCTCGGACGAATCGCGCTTCCTGACCGGTGAGCTGATCAACATCGACGGGGGTTGCGCGGCCAAGATCTAGCCGGCGCGCCATCGACCGGCCCAAGCTCAGCCCCAGAGGGCGGCCATGCGCTCAGGATTGATCCGGCGCCCATCGGGGCGGGCGAGGCCGGCGACGGCGGACATTTCTTCGTCGCTGAGGCGGAAGTCGAAGACCGCGGCGTTGGCCTTCGCCCGCTCCACCTTGCTGGTGCGGGGGATGGCGCAGACGCCGGGCTGCTGGACGAGCCAGCGCAGGGCGACCTGGGAGGCGGTCTTGTCGTGCCGGACGCCGATCTCGGTCAGCAGGGGATCGTCGACGAGCGCGCCCTGTGCCAGCGGTGAGTAGGCCACGATGGGGATGGCGAGCTCGCGGCTCGTCGCCAGGACGGCATCCTGATTCAGGCGGGCGTGATATTCCACCTGATTGCAGACGATGGGGCGCTCGGAGAGCCGCACGGCGTTGGCCATCCAGGCGGGCGAGAAATTACTGACGCCGATGTGCTTGGTCAGCCCCGCCTCGGCGACGGCGTTGAGCCCGCGCAAGGTCTCCTCCAGGGGGATGTCCGGGTTGGGCCAGTGCAGCAGGAGCAGGTCGACGTAGTCCACCCCGAGCCGGGCGATGCTGGCCTCCGCGGAGGCGCGCACCTCGTCTGAGTGGAACTGGTCGAACCAGACTTTCGTCGTCAGGAAGATCTCGTCGCGGGGTAGGGCCGCGTCGGCGATGCCCTGGCCAACAGGGCCCTCGTTCTTATAGAAGGCGGCGGTGTCGAGGTGGCGGTAGCCCATCGCGAGCGCCTCGCGCACCAGCGTGCGGGCGACGTCATCGGTGAGGCCGGCGGTGCCCAGGCCCAGGGCAGGGATCTGGGCGGAACCGACGCTGGGGAGGGGCTGGCTTTCGCTCATGATCTGCTCTCCGATCCGGGATTCAGCGTGGCAGGCCCCGTATCATCGCGCTATGCGCCCGCACCTGCCGAGCCAACTGGGATCACGGCTGCCAACGGGGCCGGCGGTGGCGAAGCTGCGCTACTCGCTGGCGGGGCTGCTGCTGGTCGTCGGGATCGGCGTTGGCGGCTACGTCTGGATCGCCGACTTCAGCCCCTTCGATGCGCTCTATCAGACGGTGCTGACGGTCACGACCATCGGCTTCCAAGAGGTGAATCCAATGGGGCGGGACGGTCGGGCGTTCACGATCGTGCTGTCGATCGTGGGCGTGACGATGGTGTTGTTCGTGATGGGGTCGGCGGCGACGGTAATCTTTGAGGGCGACGTGCGTCGCGACTGGGGAGCATGGCGTATGACACGGCAAATCGATGCGTTGCGCGATCACGTCATCGTCTGCGGCGCGGGGCGCGTGGGCCGGGAGGTAGTGCGGGAACTGGCGGCGCGACACCGTGAGTTTGTGATCGTGGATCGGCGCCCGGAGTCGGTGGGGATTTGCCTGGCGGAGGGCTGGCCCGTCGTGGAGGGGGATGCGAGCAATCACGATGTGCTGCGTCAGGCGGGGGCGGATCGTGCCAGCGGACTCGTGGTGGCGACGGATAGCGATGCGCAGAACACCTTCATCACGCTGACGGCGAAGGGGGTGAATCCAAGTCTGTACGTGGTGGCGCGTAGCGCTGATCCGGAGGCGGAAGCGACGTTCGCGCAGGCTGGCGCCGATCGCGTGATCTCACCCACCACGATCGCCGGGCGACGGATGGCGCTGGCGATCGTGCACCCCTCCGTCGTGGATTTCGCAGAGACGGTCTTGCGGGGCGGTGGGGATGAACCGGTGATCGCGCAGATCGATATCAGCGCCGGCGCTGCCTGGGAGGGAATGACGATCGCGCAGGCGTTCGCGGAGCGACCGACCCGGGTGCTCGGGCTGCGCGCGGCCGGCGGCCCTCTGGACGTCGCGCCGAGTGGCAGGCAGGAACTGGCGGCGGGGATGTCGTTGATGGTCTACGGCCGCACGGAGGAGATCGAGGCGCTGTCGTCGTTCACGGGCGCCCCCATCGATCGCCGGTGATGGCGCCGCCTCGGCGGCCCACTGATTCCCGCACCTGCGGCGCTCGGCGCCGGCCACGCCTGCCGCGTTAGTCATCTTCAGCGGCGCCGCGGGCGCGCAACTCGAGAAACTCCTGCCAGGCGACGGAGAATTGCTGCAGGCCGCGCCGGTAGGCGTAGTCCTGAATCGCGACGTTGCCCAGGTACGAGGCGATGTAGTACGAGCCCACGATCAGGAAGATGACGGCGAAGACTTTCGTCCAGTCCGGCAGGACGATGATCAGTCCCACGGAGACGGCGGCGCCGAAGAGGATGCCGGCCCAGGCGGCACTGTGCACGTACCGCCCCTCGCGCTTGCGCTTGGCGGTGTAGACGTGCGCGAGGGCGCGCGAGATCTTGTCGCGCGCGGGGACCGCGTCGACGGTGGTGGTGCAGGTGGGGCAGCTGTCGAGCCCCTGGTCGAGCGGGGTGTAGCAGTAGCCGCAGAAGCGACCCAGGTTGGGCGCGTTGCCGGCGCGAACCTCCGCGATCATCGCATCCAGCGCCTCGCTGAAGGGCACGTCATGGGTGGGGACGAACTCCCCATCGACGATGGTGGGCTGGGGGGGAGCGGAGGTGGGGTCGCCGGTGGCGGCCATGACGGTCTCCCGGGGAGGGGCGCGGCACGCCGCCGGCCGTCCGTGTCGTGGATCCCTAGTGTGCTACTCGGCGGGCTGGGCGTCCGTCACCGAGTTGTCCGGGCCGTGCCCCGGCAGCCATTCGAAGAGCTGGTAGAGCACGCCACCGCTGTCGCGGGGGTGGATGAAGGTCTGGCGCCACTGGTGGTCGGACCAGATGCCGCGATAGGGCTCAATGCCCAGTTCCTCGCGCAGATAGGCGACGGCGGCCTCGATGTCTTCCACCTCCACCGTGATGTGGTGCAGGCCGGGCCCGTGCTTGGCCAGGAAGCCGTGTAGGAACGAATCGTCACCCAAGGGGGACATCAGCTCAACCTGGCCCTGGCCGTTGGGCATGTCGAGCAGGCCGCCGCGGAAGCCTTCCGAGGGGGAGTTGAAGGCGTGGTCGAGCTCCAGGCCGAACAGCTTCTCGTGGAAGTCGATCGCTTTGTCCGCGTCGGGTACGGCGATCGAATAGTGATCGAACCGCACCCAGCCCAGCGACTTCGCCATGTCTCGCCTCCCTCGTCGGTTGCCCGCTCGCGGTGCCACTTCCAGTTTGGGGGAGCGCTCGGCATCATGGAGCAAGGGGCGCTCCTCGCGTCCCGCATGATCCCTCCATCGCACGGGCCGGTCAACGCGACCGGACGCTGCGCGGATGTCGCTGGGGGGGTGGGAGGCGCGCGGTGACCAGACGTCGTGTCCTCTTCATCGCTAATCCCAGGGCGCGTGGGCTGGCGCGGGCGAAGCGCTTGGAGGCGGCTGTCGAGGCGGTCGCTGCCGAGGCCGACCTGGATGCGCGCCTGGTTTGGACCGCGCGTCCCGGCCACGCGGGGGAGTTAGCACATGCGGCGGCGGAGGACGGCAGCGACCTGATCTTCGCCTGTGGCGGCGACGGCACGCTCAACGAGGTGCTGAACGGCCTGCCCGATCGCGCCCCGGCGGACCTCCCGCCGATAGGGGTCGTGCCGGGGGGGACCGTGAACGTCTGGGCGCGCGAAGCGGGAATCGCGCGTCGGCGACCGGGGGAGGCGATCCGGGCCCAGTTGCGCGCGACGCCTCTGGCCGTCGATCTGGGGCGGGTGGGCCCGCAGGGCGAGGCCGGCCGGCGATTCCTGCTGATGGTCAGCTTTGGCTTCGACGCGGCCGCGGTGGCGTCGGTCAACCCGGGGCTGAAGCGTCGGGTCGGACCGCTGGCCTATATGTGGGCGGGGCTGCGAACGTTCTGGCGCTACCCCGGCTTCGACGCGGATCTGGTGCTGGACGGGGCGACGCCGGAGCGCGTGCATACCTCCATGCTGGTCGTGGGCAACACGCGGAACTACGGCGGCAGCGGCGCAGTGACGGTGGCGGCCTCCGCGATCGATGGACAGCTCGACTACGTGGGCCTGCTGGGCCATGGCTTCTGGACGACCGCGCGGCTTGCGCCGCAATTGCTGCTGCGTCGCCATCTGGGCTCGCGGCAGGTGATCTTCCGTCGGGCGGGTCATGGATTGATCGTGCCGCGCGAGGGCGGGCTGTTGCCGCATCTCCAGCTCGACGGGGAGATCGGCTTGCCGCCGTCGCCGGGGCCGATCGAGCTGTCGGTGGAGCCGTCCGCGGTGCGGATGCTGGTGCCGAAGCCGGATCAGGGCCTGTTCAGACCGCCGTCCGTGGCGCCCTAGAGGGCGTCGTCGGTCTCGACGCGGCCGTCCGCGATGCGGAAACCGGCCGTCGCTCCCGGGAGGGCATCGGGCAGGGCGCGCGCATCCGCGGTGGTGACGAGCAATTGGGCCGTTCCGGGCGACGCGCCCAATGTGTCCGCGAGCGCGGCGGCGGTGGCCTCACGTCGCGCGACGTCGAGCTCTGAGAAGAGGTCGTCGAGTAGCAGGATCGGCGCTTCGCCAGTGCGCTGGCGCAGCAGGTCCGCCTCGGCTAGGCGCAGCGCCAGCGCGACGGATCGCTGCTGGGCGCGGGATGCGTAGGCCCCGGCGGGACGGGCGTCGATCGTGAGCGAGAGGTCGTCGCGGTGGGGTCCGACCAGCGTTGTGCCGGCGCCGACCTCGCGTCGCCGCACGGCGGCCATCGCGTCGCGGAGCAGGCCGGACGCGGCGGCGGCGTCGGGCGGATCGCCTGCGGGAGCGACCCCCCTCGCCAAGGTGGGCGGGCCCAAGGCGGGAAGACCCAGGGCCGGAGGACCCAAGGCGGGAAGATAGGCGAGGCGGAGCGCGCCCGCCTCGTCGCCGGAGGTCAGGAATCGGTGTCGCTCCGGGGCCAGCTCCGCCAGCGCCGCAACGGCCGAAGCCCGCGCGGCCAGGATGATGCCTCCCTCGTGGGCGAGGACGTCGTCCCAGGGGGCCAGCTCGGCCGCCGTCGCGTCGCCGGCGCCCATGTGCTTGAGGACGGCGTTGCGCTGCGTGACGGCCTTGTCGTAGGTGCTGTAGGCGCGGGCGTAGCCACGGTCCGATTGGGCGATGAGGAGGTCCAGGAAGCGGCGCCGACGGGAGGGAGGGCCGGTCAGGATTTCGATGTCGAGGGTGGTGAAGAGCACCGCGCCGATCTGGCCCACGATCTCCGTGGCGCGGCGGGCGATGCCGTTCAGTCGCAGGCGCTTGCTGCTGAGGGGCGCGCCCGATCGCGATTTGAGGGGGCGGCCCTGGGCGTCGGCGCGGGCCACGAGCGCGATCTCCACCTGCACGGGACCCTGGCTGCGTTCCGCTTGCCCGGCGATGCGCGCGACGGCGGGCTCCTCGCGGGTCGCGGCCGTGATCGCGGGCCAGCCGATCATCTCGCCCTCGGTAGTGGCGCGCGGGGAGCGCGTCATGGCCAGCACGGCGATGGCCTCCAGGAGGTTCGACTTGCCGGCGGCGTTGTCACCGATGAAGAGCGTGAGGCCGGGCGGGAGCGTGAGGCGCAGGTGGTCGTAGGAGCGGAAGGCGTCCAGCTCCAGCGTGCGCAGATACACGTCGGCCGGCTAGGTCTGCGGTGCAGTCTGGGGTGGCGCGGATTGGGGTGGCGCGGGACGCTGAAACTGGCCGGCGCTGAACCAGTCGCCGGCCATGCTGGCGATCTCCTGGCCGATGCCCAGCGAGGCGGTGGCCCCCGGCGAGGGGGCGTTGAGGACGTGGATCATGCCCTCCTCGGCGATGAGACGGAAGTCGTCGACGAGGCTGCCGTCGGCGTCGAGGGCTTGGGCGCGGACGCCGGCGCCGGCGCGCACGAGGTCTTGCGAACGCACTTCCGGGACGAGCTCTTGTAGCGCCTTGGTGAAGGCGCCGCGGCTGGCCGAGCGGTAGATCTCGCCGGCGCCGGTGCGCCAGTAGCGCAGGGCCAGGCGCTGGAAGCCAGAGAAGCTGAGCGAGTCCCAGAGGTCGCGCGCACTGACGTCCCGCCAGCGGTAGCCCTCGCGCCGCAGGGCGAGGACGGCGTTGGGTCCGGCCTCCACCTGGCCGTCGACGCGGCGGGTGAAGTGCACGCCCAGGAAGGGAAAGTCCGGGTCCGGCACTGGGTAGATCAGGTTGCGGACGAGGCCGGCGGCTTGCGGGCGCAGGGCGTAGTACTCGCCGCGGAAGGGGACGATGCGCAGGCTGGGCTTGAACCCGGCCAGCCGGGCCACGCGGTCGGCCATGAGGCCGCCGCAATTGACGAGTCGGCCGGCGCGGACGGGTCCGGCGGACGTCGTGATCTGGATGCCGCCGGCCGTCGAGCCCAGCCCGGTGACCTCGACGCCGGTGCGCACTACGCCCCCGGCCGCCTCGACCAGGGCGCGGTAGGTCTGGGTGACGGCGGGATAGTCGGCGATGCCGGTGGAGGGGACGTGGAGGGCGCGCAGGCCGGCGGCGGCGGGTTCCAGCTCGTGCAGTTCGTCGGGGCCGAGCTCGCGAATGTCGGGCACGCCGTTGGCGGCGCCGCGCTCAGCCAGGTTGGCGAGGCGATCGAGTTGCGACTCCCGCGTCGCGACGACCACCTTGCCGCAGCGCTCGTGGGCGATGTCGTGCTCCTGGCAGAACTCCAGCATCTGCTCGGCCCCGCGGACGGCCAGCCGGGCCTTGGCGGAGCCAGGGCGGTAGTAGAGCCCGCTGTGGATGACGCCGCTGTTGTGGCCGGTCTGATGCTGGCCGACATCCGATTCCTTCTCCAGCACGACGACGGCAATGCCAGAGAAGCGCTGCACCAGTGCCAGGGCGGTGGCCAGCCCAATGATGCCGCCGCCGACCACGGCGACGTCGTAGCGAGTGGTGTCGTCTGGGGTCGCGCGATCGGGGCGGGGCTGCGGGGGCGCGGTTGGTGCAGGGGGCGCTTGCGTCATGCAGGAATGCTAGTCGTGTGGGCGCTTGCGTTCGCGCCGGGGCGACGCGCCGTAGCCAATCGATCGGGCGTTAGTCGATGACGCGCAGCCCCGACCCCTCCCTGACCGTGCCGACGCGCCAGTTTTGGACGCCGGCGTCGCTGAGCCGGGTCGCGATCTGGGCGGCGTCGGCCTCGGGCAGGGTGATCAGCATCCCGCCCGCCGTCTGGGGGTCGTAGAGCAGGGTGTCTTCGAGCCGCGAGAACTCTCGCGTCGCGGAGACGCGGGTGGAGAAGTACTCGCGGTTGCGGGTCTGGCCGCCGGTGTCGATATCGAGCTCGACGTATTGCTCCAGGCCGGGCATCGCGGGCAGCGCCGCCAGCGACAGCTCCACGGCGACCTCGCTGTTGGTGGCGACCTCGACACCGTGCCCGGCGATGCCGAAGCCGGTGACGTCCGTCATGGCGTGGACGTCGTAGTCGCGCGCAACCTCGGCCGCCGTCTTATTGAGGCCGGACATCTGCGCGACGGCGAAGGCTTCGTCCGCGTCTGAGGCGTGGCCGTCGCGAATGGCATTGAGCAGGACACCCGTGCCGAGGGGTTTCGTGAGAAGGATCGCGTCCCCCGGTTGTGCGCTGGCGTTGCTGCGGATCGCGTCGGGGTGCACGAGGCCGGTGACGCAGAGGCCGTACTTCGGCTCCCGATCGATGATCGTGTGGCCGCCGGCGATGGCGCCACCCGCCTCGCGCACTTTGCTTGCGCCGCCCTCCAGCACCGCCGCCAGCATTTCGACCGGCAGGTCGTCGGGAAACGCGGCGATGTTGAGGGCGAAGAGGACGTCGGCGCCCATCGCGTAGATGTCGTTGAGGGCGTTGGCTGCGGCGATCGCGCCGTATTGGAACGGGTCGTCGACGGTGGGGGCGAAGAAGTCGAGCGTCTGCACGATCGCCTGCTCCGCGTTGAGGCGATAGACGGCGGCATCGTCGGCCTTGTTCAGCCCAACGAGGAGCTCTGGGTGCTCATGCTCCGGAAACTGCTTTCCCAGGGCGCGCACGACCTGCGCGAGGGCCTCCGGCCCATACTTGGACGCTCAACCCCCGCAGGTCGCGAGATCGGTCAATCGGATCTTCGTTTGCTGGACGCTGTCCTGGCCTGTCACGGCGCCGCCCTCCTCCCCACGAACCACGGTTCTCTCGCGAACACTACGACGAGCCCGACCGCCTCGGACTCCGTGTCATAGACCGGTGCCCTGGGCCCCGCCAATTCTCAGCATAACGATCGTTTGGAATGTTCGAGAGGCTAGTCATCGTCCAAGGCTGCTTGGGCGATTATCTCCAGGCCGCGCGGGGTGATGGGCGGATTGGCGAGGGGGCCACGGACATCGCGGTAGTAGCGCTCCAGGGGCTCGCTGCGTTGCAAACTGACGCCTCCCACGACGCGCATACAGCGGTCCACGATGGCGACGGCCAGATCGGTGACACGCAGCTTTGCGGTGGCCACGCGGGGCGCGAGTCGGGCCCGTGCGTCGCTGTCCTGTTGGTTGGCCCGGTCCCAGGCTTCGGCCGTCGCGAAGAGCAGCGCTTGGGCCGTGATCACGTCCGCATCGATGCGGCCGATCTCGTGGCGGACGTAGGGCACCTGGGCGATCGGGCCGCCGAGTCCGGTGGGCCGGCGGGTGCGTGCGAAGTACACCGCGTAGTCGCGCGCGGCTTCCGCCACGCCCAGGCTGGCGGCGGAGACGAGCAGGGCGAACCAGGCGAAATCGTGCTGCGGCTGCCCGCCTGCGCCAGGCGGGTGCCGGACGAGAAAGTCGTCGCTGGTGACGGGGGTGTCTTCGAAGTAGACATCGTGCGACCCGGTGCCGCGCAGCCCCAGCGCGTCCCAGGTCTCCGCGACGCGGATGCCACCGCGCTCGCGCGGGATGATCGCGCGGCCCATTTCGCCGCTGCCGTCCTGGAAGCTGGCGGCGGTGAGGAAGAAGCTGAGCACGGGCGAGAGCGTGGAGAACGTCTTGTGCCCGTTGAGTCGCCAGCGGCCCTCGCCATCGGGCCGGAAGCTGGAGCTGGGCAGGCCGCCTCCCTGGATCGAGCCGAGTTCCGGCTCGGTAACGACGGAGTTGATGGTGGCGCCGTCACGCACGATGGCGGCGAAGACGCGCTCGCGCAGGTGCGGCGGCCAGGATGCGGCGGCGACTTCCTGGCCGGCGGTCATCAGGTGCATGCCCACGGCGTAGGCGGTCGAGCCGTCGGCCCGGGCGATCGCGCGCTGGGCATAAACGAGGTCGGTGAGGCCGTGACCGCCGCCGCCCGACTCGGCGGGCAGGGGAGCGGCCATGTAGCCGGTCGCCTGCAGCGCGGCGAAGTTCTGGAAAAAGAAGCCGCCGCTGCGATCCAGCTCTGCCGACCGCTGCGCGAAGGCGGGCAGCAGCGGCTCGAGCGTGGCGAGGAGGCGTCGTTGGGCGTCGGTTCGGGGCTCCATGGTCGCCAGTCTACGGGCGTGTCCCAGCGGAGGATGGGACGCCGCCCGCGCGGGAGCGGGGCGGGCCCCAACGTTGCGTCGCGTGGCCGCGGCCTACGCTGAACGCCGAGGGAGCCGCAATGGTGATGACCGGGCCGCGACGGCCGGAGCCCAACGACGCCGATGATTTCGACACGACGATCGATGTCGGCGGGCGCCGCGTCGATCTGCGGCGCCGCGGCGCGCGGCTGAGCCTGACGGTGCGCGGCGCGCCGCTGCACGAGGATCAGGCGCGGATCATCGCGATGCGGCATCTCTCGCCGGGCGAGCGTCTGCTTGATGCGGTCAACGATGACCCGGCGGCCAGCTTCACGTTCGTGGTGTGGCCGCGGGTGGTGAGTCATACCGGGCGGCTGCTGGACGAGCTCCGCGCGGCCTAAGCGCTCGGGCGTCGTGATGCGGGTTGTGGGGACCGGAGGCGGGCTGCTAGGCGGCGCGCAGGCGCGGTTGGGGCGATGCCTGGGGCCGCGCGGCCGCCAGGGCGAACCAGAACGATGTCTCGAACGAGGCGGCGGGCAGGGCTTTGCCGGCCAAGGGCCCATCAACGGCGGCGCCGAAGACGTTCCAGCTGCTCTGCGTTTCGGCGTCGACGAACTGCTGGGGCTCGGTGGGGTGTGGGCGCAACGAGAGCAAGCGCCCGTTGACGGCAGGGCGCTTGAAGGCGGCGGCGGTGCCGACATCGCGGGCGTTGGCTAGAACCTCGTGATTCAGGACCGAGACGGTGCCGGGCGTCCAGAGGACGACGAAGGCATCGGCGCCCCGCTGGTCTTCGTAGACGCGACGATTCTCCAATGCGGCAATGGGGTAGACCGTGAGTTCGTTGGGCGACTGCACGGCGATCACGCGTTCCAGCGCGGGCAAGCGGCGATCGGGTGCATCGAGCAGCGTGGCGGCGGCGGAGCCGCGGTCGTAATCGGGCAGGGGCGAGCGGTCGTAGTCGCGCAGGAAGCCGGTCTGGCGGGAGAGGGCTTGCGCTTGCGGGTATTGGCGCTGGAACTCGCTCCAAGAGCCGCGCAGTAGGGGCAGGCGTTCCAACTGCGCGCCGACGTACTCGCCAACGATGCACTTGCCATCGAATAGCCGCCAGAGGCTCTGCGTTTCCGTGTCGTAGAACAATGACGCGCCGCGATGCACGAGACCGGAGGCGGAGAAGTGCAGGGCCTGGCCGTTCAGTGTGCGGCTGTAGGCCTCCACACGGTCGGAGAGCGGGCAGAACAGGACCAGGACCGGCTGGCCGCCCAGCTCCGCGTTGCAGGCGCGATGCCAGGCGAGCACTTGCAGGGGAAAGGCCGCGACTTTGCCGCCGTGCCGCACGCGGGCGATGGGCGAGTTGGGCAGGAGGTCCGCGCCGACGGCGCTGAGATCGATCATCTGGGGCGCGTCGATCGCCTGCAGGGCGCCGCGCGGCAGCCCCTCGCCGTGGACGGCGTTGGCATCAACGATGCGCAGGTTCCAGCGGGTGTCCCAGTCCAGGGCGCAGGACGGGCGCTGGTCGTCGCGTTGGATGCGATCGCCCAACGGACTGATCGACGCATGGTCCGGAAGAAACGCCACGAAGCTCTCCTGCCGAGCGATGCCGGGCGGGGGCTGAGACGGTCGCCGGCGCTCACAGGATCATCGGGCCGCGTGGCGCGACGGACAGGGGCGCGGACGGGGTCACGCGGAGGGTTAGGGGCCGAAGTCCGTCAGCAATCGATCGGCCGTGGCGGCGCGCAATCGGGCCGGGCCGCCGTCCGATTCACGCATCACGCGGAGCTCTCGCCACCAGCGTTCCAGCGGCAGGTCCGTGCTGACGCCGGCGGGCCCCATGGCCGTGATCGCGGCATCCACGGCTCGGCCGGCCGCGTCTTGTACCGCGAGGCGCGCCCCGGCGACTTGTTCGGCCCCCCAGGGGGCGGCGGGTGCGCGCGTCGCGTCTGTGTCCTCGTCAGAGGCCTCCTGGGCCGCCCAGGGGGCGCTGATGGCGACGGCCTGTGTGAACGCGCTGGCGGCAGACAGGGCGACGTCGCAGTCCGCAAGCGCCCAGCGATCCGCCTCCGCGCTCCCACCGATCGGGGCGCTTCGCAGGCGGGCGCGCATGATCGCGAGGGCCGCTCGCCCCACCCCGGCCAGTTGGGCGGCGACGAAGATGTCGTGCCGTGTGTGTGCCGCGGTCGCCGCGTCGTTCGATGCGAGCTGGTTCTCCGCCGGGAGGCGGAGGTTGCTCAGATTCAGCTCCTGGGTGTCGCGCCCGACAGCCAGCGTGGGATATGGGCGCCAGCGCTGGAACCCGACGCGCGTCGTTTCGACAAGCAAGCGCACGGCGCCGAGCGGCTCGCCGGTCTCGCTTTCGGCCCGCGCATGCACGACGCCGAAGTCCGCGCCGCCGGCGTTGGGCCCGGCCCCGGCGACGAAGAGCTTGGTGCCGTCCAGCATCCAGCCCTCCGCGGTGCGACGGGCGCGGATGCGGATGCCGTCCTGCGCCGCGTCCGCCCACGGCTCGTGCAGGGCGGTGAAACAACGCCGCTGACCGCGCAAGAGCGGCAGCAGGAAGCGCTGCTGCTGCTCGGGCGTCGCGCCGTAGAGCGCGGGCGGGACTTCCGGGCCGAAGAGTCCGTAGCCGGGGGCGAGCACGCCGGCGCGGTGCTGCGACAGCTCCTCGATGAGTAGGGCGCGCGTGGCGCCGTCGAGCGGGGGGCCGCCCAGCGCCTCCGGCTCGCGCAGCAGTGCGAGCCCCATCGATTCGACCTTCGCGGACAGCGTCGCGGAGACATCGGCGGGCAGGGCGAAGGCGTTGCTCTCGAGCCGTTTCTCCTGCTGCCAGAGTTCGCGGCGAACGAAGCGATGCAGGGTGTCGCGCAGGAGGCGTCGTTCTTCGGGCGAAGCGGGTCGCATCGGGGCCTCCTGCGTCGTGGGAAGTCTAGGAGGATCGAGGGTCGCTGAGGCGGGCGCGGTTGGGTGGGCGCGGCTGTCGTGCAGCAAGCGGCTGATCGGCGGGCGGCTGCGCTTGGTTCGACGGACGACTGAGCCGCCGGCCGGGGCCAAGTAGGGTCGTTTCCGGAAGGAGTCCTGCTATGCCGACCCTGCACGAGATCGCGCACGACTATGTGGACCGCGTGGCCGCCCTGGATCCGCTGGCGGCGACCAGCATGGGCGTGCCCGGCCACGACCATGAGGTGACGGACTACTCCCCGGACGGGGCGCAGGCGCGCGCGGCGCTGGACGCGTCGACGCTGCGCGAACTCAACGCGGCCCCGGCGGAATCCGGACGCGATCGGCTGGCGCGTGACGTGATGGCGGAGCGTCTACTGCTGAGTGCGGAGCTGTACGCGGCGGGGGAGCATTCGATGGACCTCAACATCATCGCCTCCCCGATGCAGCGGCTGCGCGGCGCGTTCGACCTGATGCCGGTCGCAAGCGCGGGCGACTGGGAGAACATCGCGGCGCGGCTGGAGGGCGTGCCGGAGGCGCTACGGGGGATGCAGGCCTCGCTGGAGGCGGGACGCGGGGACGGGCGTGTCGTGGCCACGCGGCAGGTGCGGGCGACGGTCCAGCAGGCACGCACCTGGGCGGGCACGGCGGGAGGGCGCCCCAGCTTCTTCGCGACGCTGATCGCGAAGCCGGCAGCGCCGAGGGAGGGCGCGCTGTCGACGCGGTTGCGGGACGCAGCGCTGGCCGCGGCGGCCGCCTACGACGGTTGGGCCGCGTATCTGGAGTCGTCGTACCTGCCACACGCGAGCGCCGAGGACGGGGTGGGGGCAGAGCGCTACGCGTTGCGGTCGCGGGTGTTCACGGGCCTGGCCTTGGATTTGCAGGAGACGTACGCCTGGGGCTGGGAGGAGCTGCGTCGGATCCGGGCTGAGATGGCCAAGACGGCGGCGCGGATCGTGCCGGGCGGCAGCCTGGCGGAGGCGGTGCAACGGCTCGACACGGACCCGGCGCGCGCGATTGAGGGCGAGGAGCCGTTTCGGCAATGGATGCAGGACGTGCAGGACCGCACGATCGGGGAGTTGGGCGAAACGCACTTCGCGATCCCGCAGCCGGTGCGCAGCGTGGAAGCGATGATCGCGCCACCGGGCGGAGCGCTGGCGATGTACTACACGGGCCCCAGCGAGGATTTTTCTCGACCGGGGCGCACGTGGTACCCCACCGGCGGTCGGACGCGGTTCCCGCTCTGGGCGGAGCTCTCGGTGGCCTACCACGAGGGGGTGCCCGGTCACCACTTGCAGATCGCGATCACGCGCTATCAGGGCGAGGCGCTGACCCGCTACCAGCGCTTGATGGCGGGCACCTCCGGGTACATCGAGGGTTGGGCGTTGTATGCCGAGCGGCTGATGTCGGAGCTGGGCTATCTGGAGAACCCGGACTACTACCTGGGCTACCTGAGCAGTCAGGGCCTGCGCGCGGCGCGCGTGGTGGTGGATATCGGACTGCACCTGGGGCTGACGATCCCGGCGGACGAGTTGGATCAACCGGGCGAGGTGTGGCAGTCGTCGTTCGCACTGCCGTTTCTGCGCAAGCACTGCTTCTTCCCCGACGACATGCTGGCGAGCGAGGTCGATCGGTACTTGGGCTGGCCGGGGCAAGCGATCAGCTACAAGGTGGGCGAGCGGGCCTGGCTGCGGGCGCGCGACAACGCGCGCGCGGCGGCGGGCGATGGCTTCGTGCTGAAGGCCTTCCACGACCGGGCGCTGGCGCTGGGGCCGATGGGGCTGGAACAGTTGGAGCGGGAGATGGCGGCGCCGGCGTCGTAGCGGCGCGGGGCGTCCTCTCTGGGACGCCCCGTCTGGCAGGAAAGTCCAGCGGGGTGGTTTCTCACTCAGGCGGCAGCCGTTAGACTCGCCGACGGCTCGGGCCCCCACGGTCCCACTTCTCAGCACACGACTTAGCAGACAGGATCTCTATGGCTTCCCAGTCGCGCGACGCGGCCATCGTCGGCATCTACGAATTGCCCGAACGCAAGGTGGACGGGCTCAGCCCGCTGCAAATCAAGGCCGAGTGCGCCGCCAAGGCGCTGGCCGACGCCGGACTGGGCTGGTCCGACGTGGACGCGCTCTACGACGCGGGCGAGGGCGGCGGCTTTAGCGGCCTGAACGTGGCGGAGTATTTCGGCATCCACCCCACCGTGATCGACACGACGGGCGTGGGTGGCTCCTCATACGAGTTCCACGCGGCGCACGCCCGCACGGACATCGCGGCCGGGCGGGCGAAGGTCGGATTGCTGACCTACGGCTCCACGCAGGCGTCGGCGTCGCGACACACGGGCACGGCGGTCGGCGGCGGTTCGCCGGACCCGGGCTCGAACATGGAGGGCCCCTGGGGGCAGACGCTGATATCGATGTACGCGATGGCGGCCCGGCGGCACATGCACCAGTACGGCACAACGAGCGCGCAGCTGGCGGAGATCTCCACCGCGACGCGCGCGCACGCGATGCGCAACCCGCAGGCGGTCAAGGCGATGGAGGACCTGCTCTTCCAAAACATCCGCGAGACAACGATTGATGACGTGCTGTCCTCGCGGATGATCGCCGATCCGCTGCGCCTGCTGGAATGCTGCATGGTCTCGGACGGTGGCGGTGCGGTCGTGATCGCGTCACCGGAGGTGGCGCGCACCTGCGCCAAGCCGCCGGTCTGGATTATTGGCGCCGGTGAGGCCACGCAATACCAACAGAGTGGCGGCGACATCACGACCAGCGCGGGCGCGCAATCGGCGCCGATCGCCTTCGGTCAGGCGGGCATCCGCCCGGACGAGCTTGACATCGCGATGGTCTACGACTCGTTCTCGATCACGGTCATGATTCTGCTGGAGGACCTGGGCTTCTGCGCCAAGGGCGAAGGCGGCGCCTGGGTGGAGGGGGGCCGGCTGCGCTGGGACAACCCCAACGGTCCGGCGCTGAACACGGACGGTGGCGGCCTATCCTCGAACCACCCCGGTATGCGTGGCATCTTCCTGCTGCTGGAGGCGGCGCGACAGTTGCGCGGCGAGTCCACGTCGCAGGTGGAGGGCGCGAAATTGGCCGTCGCGCACGGGAACGGCGGCCAGTTGGCCGGCCGGCACTCCGGCGGCACCATCCTGCTGGCACGGGACTAGGGAGAGACGACGATGGCAGACGCAACCCGACCGCTCCCCAGCCTTGCCGACCCGGACACCGCGCCGTTCTGGCAGGCCACGAAATCGCACGAACTGCGCTTCCAGGTCTGCGACGACTGCGACGCGGTGGTCTTCTACCCGCGGCGGCACTGCACCTCCTGTCTGGGCAGCGCGCTCAGCTGGAAGGTCTCCGCCGGCGCCGGCGAGATCTATAGCTTCAGCGTGGTGCAGCTCAGCCGACACCCGTTCTTTGGACAGAAGGTGCCCTACGCGGTCGCGCTGATCGACTTGGACGAGGGCTTCCGCATCCTCTCCAACGTCGTGGGCGTGGACGACCCGGTGGCGCAGCTCCGTGTGGGCCAGCGGGTGGCGCTGGAGTGGGAAGACCACGACGAGGTCGCGATCCCCCTGTTCCACCCGGCCTAGGAGGCCGTGTCATTGGGCCCGGCCCGGCCTGGGGCCCGGGCCAGCGACGCAGCCGGAGGCGTTCCGCCCGCCCAGCGATGGGCAGACGGACGCTTCGTCGGCTTGGAGGGCGGCCGGGCCCTGTCTCTACACGTGCAGGGGGAGGGCTTCACCGGTCGCGGGTGCGGCCAGATCAGCCTCGGTGGCCGCCGCCTCGCAGGCGGTGTAGGCGTCGCCCCATTGGCGCATGGCTTCCAGGACCGGGGCCAGGCGCTTGCCGCGCACAGTGAGCCGGTAGTCGCCCCGTGGGGGGCGCTGACAGTACAGCTGCCGCTCTACGAGCCCGTGCTCTTCCAGGCGTTTGAGCCGCTCCGCCAGTAAGTTCGGGGAGATCCCTTCCAATGATCGCAATAGGTCTTTGTAGCGCCGGTAGCCGCGAAACAAATCACGCAAGATCAGGATCGTCCAACGATCGCCGATCATGGCTAAGGTCCGCGCGACCGGGCATTTCTCCTGTGACGCATACACTCGCACGACTCGTCCTGCCTCCTGACTCGCCCTATGGTCATGTACGTGTGAGCGGCCCCTGGGGGTTTACCTTGCGTCCACCGGCGGTTCGCGGGACGCGGGTTTTTGGGGCGCTTTATGCAACCGGGATCATGAGGTCGTGGCCGGGCTGGCTCGGGAACGGCGTCACCAGTCCGGCGCAGATTCGAGGGGAGTGGCGATGGCGATCGAGATTGGGAAGAGGGCGCCCGCCTTCAGCTTGCGCAATCAGGACGGGGAGAAACGCGCACTGAAGGGGTACGCCGGGAGTGGGTTGATCCTCTACTTCTATCCGAAAGCGTTCACGCCGGGCTGTACCGGGGAGAGCTGCGATTTTCGCGATTCGGATGCGCCACTGCGGGCGGCCGGATTCACGATCGTGGGGATCAGTCCGGATCCGGTGGAGAAGCTGGCGCAGTTCAAGGCCGAATACCACCTGCCTTTCGACCTGCTCTCAGACCCGGACCACACGGTGTCGGAGAAGTACGGCGCCTGGGGAACGAAGAAGAACTACGGTCGCGAATATGAGGGGCTGATTCGCTCGACCGTGGTGGTGGACGCGGCGGGCAAGGTGGAGCGGCTCTACGCGAACGTACGGGCGAAGGGCCACGTGGCACGCCTGCGTCGTGAGCTGCTGGGCGAGAAGTGACTCCGTTGGCGGACGAGGCGCCCGCGCCGCGGGTCGCGCCGTACGGGTCCTGGGTCTCGCCGATCACGGCGGCGCGGGTGGTGCGGCAGGCGGCGGAAGTGCAGGAGATCGCCACGGATGCCGCCGCTTTCGACGCGAGCGGTGACCCGATGGCCGGGGTCTACTGGCTGGAGTCGCGGCCGGACGAGGGTGGCCGCGGGGTGATCGTACGGTACGGCGCGGAAGGCCGCGTGGTCGATCGGACGCCGGACGGGTACAGCGCGCGCAGCCGTGTGCACGAGTACGGCGGCGGCGCCTTCACGGTCTACGCGGGGGTGATCTACTTCGTCAATGAGACGGATCAACGGATCTATGCGCAGGCGCCGGGCGATCCGCTGCGACCGTTGACGCCGCCCGACGATCGGCGCTACGCGGATCTGGTGGTAGACGCGAAGCGCAGCCGGTTGATCGCGGTTTGCGAGGACCACCGGGGGGCGGCGTCAGGGAACCGGTCCGAGGCGGGGGCATCACTGGTGGCGGTGCCGACCAGCGGGCAGACGGAGCCCCAGACGCTGTATGCTGGCAACGACTTCTACGCGGCGCCGCGGTTGAGTCCGGATGGCGATCAGCTGGCCTGGCTGAGCTGGGACCATCCGAACATGCCCTGGGACCGGAGCGATCTGTGGCGAGCCTCGCTGCGAGAGAACGGCGGGATCCAGGAGCGCGCCCGCGTGGCGGGCGGGCCGGAGGAGGCGGTGGCGCACCCGGCCTGGTCGCCCGGGGGGACACTGTTCTTCGTCTCCGATCGTGCCGGCTGGTGGAACTTGTACCGGGATTCCGGTCAGGGGCCGCGGGTGGTGCATCGGTCGCCGCACGACTTCGGGCGCCCACACTGGGTCTTCGGCGACTCGTCATACGCATTCCTCTCGGACCGACGCTTGATCTGCAGCTTCGCCAACGCGGGCTCGTGGCGGCTGGCGGTGCTCAGTGTGGAGAGCGGCCTGCTGCGGACGCTGGAGGCGCCGTTTGGCGAAATCCATCAGGTGCACGCGACGCGCGGCGGCGTGGCCTTCCTGGGAGGCGCGCCGGACCGGCCGACGGCGGTGGTGGGGTTCGACGGGAGCGGCCGGTTTATGGACCTGCGGCCGCCGCCCGCCGCGGACGCGCGCGTCTCGCCGGCGTTCATCTCCGCGCCCGAGTCGATCACATTTCCGACGACGGACGACGCGACGGCGCACGGGTTCTACTACGCACCGCAGAATCCGCACTTTCGCGGCCCCCCAGGCGAGCTGCCGCCGCTGATCGTGCGGAGTCACGGCGGGCCGACCTCCGCAACGAGCGACACGCTGCGCTTGGAGATCCAGTTCTGGACCAGCCGGGGCTTCGCACTGGTGGATGTGAACTATCGCGGTAGCAGCGGCTACGGCCGCGAGTTCCGCAACGCGCTGCGCGGTCGCTGGGGGCTGGTGGATGTGGAGGACTGCATTTCGGCGGCGCGCTATCTGCTCGATCGCGGTGATGTCGATCGGCGGCGGCTGGCGATCGCGGGACGCAGCGCGGGCGGATATACCACGCTGGCCGCGCTGACCTTCCACAACGTCTTCGCGGCAGGCGCGAGCTACTACGGGATCAGCGATATGGAGTCGCTGGCGCTGGATACGCACAAGTTCGAGTCGCGCTATCTGGATCAGCTGCTGGCGCCGTACCACGAGCGGCCGGAGCTGTATCGCGCGCGGTCGCCGCTGTACAACGTGCCGGCGATCAACACGCCGATAATTTTCTTCCAGGGCAGCGAGGACCGGGTGGTGCCGCCCGAGCAGACCCGCCAGATCGTCGCGGCGCTGCGGGAGCGCGGTGTGCCGGTGGCGTCCTTGGAATTCGCGGGCGAGCGGCACGGCTTTCGCCAGGCCGAGAATCGGGTGCGGGCGCTGGAGGCGGAGCTGTCGTTCTACGGCCAGGTGTTCGGCTTCGAGCCGGCCGGGGACGTGCCGCCGGTTGAGATCACGCCGGCAGCGCCTCTGTGACCACGCGGGGTGTGATCATGTGGGCCTGACCGTGTTCGGGCCTGCCCATGCGGCCATTGTCTTGCGTCCGGATCGGACAGGCGGGCCATCCCTCCCGACCGATCAGGCCCCGGACGCACCCTACGGAAAATCTCCGGATCTACCGACGATCCCTTGAGGACTCCCCCTACGAGGGTCGTCCGGGTTCGTTTGTGCGATGCAGGGGATAGGGGCCATTTGTGTTCAAGCGCTTGCTTCGTTTCCGGGACGATGACCGCGGTGTCGCGACCGTGCTATTCGCGATCGTCTTTCTGCCCTTCATCTTCGCGCTCGCGATCATGGTGATGGACGTGGGAACGGTGTTCGCGCTGCGGCGGGATTTACAGGGCGCGGCGGATTCGGCGGCGCTGGCCGGCGCGTGGGCGCTGCGCGATGGCACTGCGGAGGCGATCGCGGATGCGGAGTTGTATGCGGAGACGAACGTGGAGGGCGTGACCACGGAAGTCGTCGTGTCCGGCGACCAACAGCAGATCACGGTCACGGTGCGCAAGACCTGGGACAAGATCATGCCGGGCTTCACGGACTCGATGCTGCCCGAGGAGATCATTGCGAGTGCGACGGCGTACGTCACGGATATGCATATCGACTTTGAGGACGGGCTCTCCCCCGGTGAGACCATCACGCAGCTCAGCGTGGGCCAGGGAATCTCCGGCTTGCAGATTCCTGGCTTCGTGACGGTCGCAACGATCGTCGAAGACGACAACTACGGCGCGATGATCTTCGACGGGGAGTGCGGCGGCGGGCCCGCGTCGAACTGCAGCGGCGGGGATGCTGATCTCTATCAACCCGAGCAGGGCAACCTGTTGATTATCAGCGAGGACGGCGACGCCGGCGATCCGGATGACCTGGGCGCCGGCGGGACGATCACGTTCGACTTCAGCTTCTTCGGGACGGGCGCCGTGACGGTGGAGTCCATGGCAATCATCGACGCGGAGGAGGACGTGACCGTGCGCCTGTACCAGGGCGCGGTCCTGGTTCATACGGAGTTCGTGACGGCTGTGACGGACGGGTCCATGGCCGTGCGCTTCATCGACGGCGTGGAGGGGATCACGTACATGGAGGTCGAATTCGTGGGGTCAGGCGCGGTGGACGACATTGGCTATCAACGGACCGCGGCCCTGATCCGATAGTCAGGTATGCGATCACATGCGTCCAGCGCCCTCCCCGCGACCGCGGGCGCCCCAACCGCCCCATCACGGTTGACGCTCAGCGCCAATGGCGTGCGCCGCACGCTGATCTCCGTGATCGTGGCGCTGGTGCTGGTGCATGTGGCGTTTCAGATTGTGAACTATCTGATCACGCCAACGCCCTGGCTATATCGGGAGCTCTTCCACCTGGACGAGGAGGACAGCTTCCCAACCTGGTACTCGGCGGTGGCGCTGCTCGCCGCGTCGGTGCTGTTGTTCGTGGTGGCGGCGCGCAAGCGCGGCGAGGGGGACCGCTGGCGCTGGCATTGGCTGGGGCTGGCGTTGGGCTTCGTGCTGTTGTCGATGGACGAGGTGGTGGGACTGCACGAGACGCTGAATAGCGAGACGGACTTCTCCTGGACGCTGGTGGGTGGGCCGCTGGTGGTGGGGGTATTCGCGATCTATGCGCGCTTCTTGCAGCAGTTGCCGGATCCCTTCCGCAGCCGCTTGCTGATCGCGGGGATGATCTTCGTGACGGGGGCGGTGGTGATCGAGTACGTGCAAAATCCGATCGCCGATGCCGGGCTGATCAACAGCCTGGGCTACAACCTGGCCGTCGTGCCGGAGGAGGCGGCGGAGATGCTGGGCATTGTGGTGCTGATCCACGCGCTGATCGATTACCTGGGCCGGGATGGCCGGATCACGCTCTCCCTCGGGGCAGGCGGGACGGATGTCGTGCCGGAGGCGAGCGAGGCGGAGTCGGCGGCGATCCGGTCGCCGTTCGAGCGCAGCGCCTAGTGGGCGTCGCGGCGGATGAGATAGGGACCTAGGAGCGTTCGCCCGTTCCCCTACGGAAACTCCGGTGGCGGTCGATCATCAAGGGAATGCCCGCAGTAGCGAGGCTGGCCACGGGCCGGCCAGAGCGCGGGCGGAGGACGTCGTCGTGCGATTTCTCAATGTGGTTCACGCCGCTACGGTCCGCCGGCTGCATCGCGATCGAAGCGGACTCGCTCTGCTGGAGACCGCGCTGATTATGCCGATCGTCGTGGTGTTTGTGATGATGCTCGCGGACCTCGGCCTGTTCGCCTATGGACATACGAGTGCCAGCCACGCAGTCGCCGAGGGCGCGCGCTGCGGCATTGTTGGTGGCGACGACGCCGCTGTGACTGAGCGGGTCGGAGAGGGCGCTGCCTTCGCGGACATCACGGACCTGGAGATATCGTCGCGGGCGGGCGTGAAGAGTGGCGACGACTTCACGGTTTCGGGCACCTTCCGCCACAATTGGCTGACACCGTTCATGGATGATCTGACCTCCTTGGACTACGACGCCTCCGCCACGATGCGCCTGGAAACCAATCAAATCAGCTTGACCGCGTGTCCCGTGGCCGGAGAGGTACCGGAGCAAAGCGGTCAGTCGGGTGGGTCGAGCCAGTCGGGTGGGTCGAGCCAGTCCGGTGGGTCGAGCCAGTCGTAGGCTTCTAGCCGAGCACGAGCGTCACGGGAGCATGATCCGACGGCTTATCGCCGGCCCGCTCCGCGACATCGATGACGACATCCTCGCAGCGAGCCAGCAGGCGCTCGGTCACCAAGTGGTGATCAATGCGCAGTCCCTCGCCGCGCTCAAACATTGAGGTCTTGAAGTCCCACCAGGTCCATTCGCGAGTGTCGGGGCGCAACGCGCGCAGCGCGTCGTGCAGGCCGAGCGAGAGCAGGCCGCGGAAGCGTTCGCGTTCTGGGTCGGAGACAAGCACACCGCCGGCCCAGCGCTCCGGCTCCGAACAGTCGATGTCGGCGGGGGCGATGTTGTAGTCGCCGCAGGCGACCAGCTCTCCCGCGCGATCTTGCGCACCCAGCCAGCGCGCGAGCTGATCCAGCCAGGCCAGTTTGTAGTCGTACTTGTCGCTGTCCACGGCACTGCCGTTGGGCACGTAGAGGTTGACGACGCGGACCCCGGCGATGGTCCCGGCGATGCCCCGCGCGGCCGCGTCGTCGGGCCAGGGCAGGCCGGTCTCCACCTCCTCGATGGGCTCCAGGGAGAGGATGGCGACGCCGTTGTACGTCTTCTGCCCCTGCATGGCGACTTCGTAGCCCAGCGCGTCGAACCCATCGAAGGGGAACTGCTCCTCGGTGCACTTGAGCTCTTGCAGGCAGAGCACGTCGGGCCGCTCCTGGTCCAGCCAGTTGAGGACGCGATTCTCTCGAGCGCGGATAGAGTTGACGTTCCAGCTGACGATGCGCATGACTGTTCCTGGGTATCGGGTGCGGCGCTCGCCGTCAAAGACGCCTTAGGCGTTCTGCGCTGAGGGGATTCGTGACCAGGCCCCAAGGATGATTCCCGCGGCCACGGCGACGTTCAACGACTCGACGCTGGGGGCGATGGGCACGCCGACGCGCTGCGTCAGCAGCGCCTCGACGGGGGCGGAGAATCCGCCCCCCTCACTGCCCAGCACGAGGACGCGCCGGGTTGGAGCGGGGGTGGCGACCGGCTCCGACGCGGATGGCTCCCAGATGGACGCGCCTTGCGGGGATGCCCCGAGCACGTCGAAGCCCTGCGCGGCGAGCGTCGCGAGGTTCGCGGCGAGGTCGGTCGATCGCGCGACCGTGACGTGGAACCATGCGCCTGTGGCGGCGCGGGTCACTTTGGGCTGCGCGGGGTCGGCGCTGCCCGGGCCTGCGAGCACCAGGGCGGCGCCAAACGCGGCGGCGACGCGGATCAAGGCGCCGGCGTTGCCCGGGTCCTGGACGCCATCCAGCGCGACGACGGTGGCGGGGCCCGCGGAGGGGAGCGTGGCGATCGCTGATTCGGCGTCCGGCACGGTGTCCCGCAGGACGGCGAAGCAGCCCTGCGGCGTGCGCGTGTCGGAGAGGCGTTCCGCGTCCTTGGGGCTCATCAGGGTGGGCGCTTGGGGCGCAGCGAGCGCCAGCTCGGTCGCGCGAGCCTCGGTGGCGAGCAGCTCCACGATCGGCGCGCCGGCCGCGACCGCCTCACGGATCAGCTTCTCCCCCTCGATCAGGAAGCAGCCGTGCTCACGACGGCCCTTGGGCGTTTGCAGCGCGCGCAGGTCTTTGAGGTGTCCGGCGTTCAGCGCCATGCCTGCCTGGCCCTACACGACCGGCGGCATGACGAAGGGGTCGCCGGCGGCCACCACGCCTGAGGCCAGCAGGTCGGCGCTGGCCGCGTCGTCGCGACCGATCTCCGCCAGCACCTCCAGGGTGTGCTCGCCGAGCCCGGGCGCGGTCAGCACGTCGGCGCGCTCCGTGCGGGAGAAGCGCGCGTAGCGGCCCATCGTGTAGAACGGCTCCGCCCCGCCCGGTGGATGGAAATCCGGCACGATCAGATGCATGGCCTCGGCGCCCTCGAAGAGGGGGTCGTTGGGCAGTTCGTAGATCGTGCGCGCGCGTATCGCGGCGAGATCGTGCGCGGCGAGCGTCGCGACGGCGTCGTCGGCGTTCATTGCGGCCAGGGCGGCGGTGAGCGCGGACTCCAGCGCCGCGTCGTCGTCGGCGGAGTTGGGCGGAAGCAGCGCGGCGGCCCGCAGGGCGGCGATCGCGGCGGCGCGATCGATGCCGGGTCGCAGGGCCTGTAGGCGCAGCCAGCCGTCGGCGGTCTCGTAGTAGCGGTCCAGGGCGGTGGGTCCGCGGAAATCGCGGCCGCCGCGGTGGGCCGGGACGCGCCCCTGGAAGCGGACCAACTCGCCGCTCTGCATCATGCAGGACTGCCCGGCGAGCGAGGTCCAGATGCGCTGGCCGGCGCCCCCGCGCTGGCGGTGGAAGATCGCCAGCACCGCGCCCAGGGCCAGAGTGACGGCGCTGGAAACGTCGTTGACGGGCAGGGTGAAGAAGACGGGCTCGCTGTCGCCGCCCTGCGCGCGCATCATGCCGCTATGGGCCTGGAGCACGGGATCGAAGCCGGGGTCGCCGTCCATCGTGCCGCCCTCGCCGAAGCCGGTCAGGGAGATGCTGACGATGTCCGGATTGACGGCGCGCAGCGACGCGTAGTCGATCTTGAGGCGCTCCAGAACCCCCTGGCGATAGTTGTCGATGACGATGTCGGCGTCGCGCACAAGGTCCAGGAAGACCGCGTGTCCGGCCTCAGTGCGCAGGTCGATAGCGATGCCGCGCTTGCCCTTGTTGAAGCCGGGGAACGTGGGCGCGAACTGCCGCAGGTTGTCGCCGCTGAGCGGTTCCACCTTGATCACGTCGGCGCCGAGCTCCGCCAGCAGGGAGCCGGAGTAGGTTCCGGCGATAATCGCGCCCAAGTCCAGGACGCGGATGCTCCTCACCGTCCCGGCGCCGGTCACAGTTCCGACGCCCGTCAGGGGGCCGGCGCTGCGCGGCGGGCTGGCGGGAGCGCCCGCTTGTGCAGGCCAGGCGGACGGGTCGGCGTTGTGTTGTCCGAGCCTGGGCGCGGGCATGCGGATCGAGGCGGGGGTTGCGCCCATCTGCAGGGGCAGGCCAGGCATGACGATGTGGCCGCGCTCCGGGTCTTCGAGTTCGGCGCGCATGCCGATGGCGCGGACTTGGGGATGGTCCAGCCAGTCGTCGCGATCGTCGACGGGGCCGGAGGGGCAGCCAATCTCCGTGAGTGTCGTGCGCCAGGCGTCGCGGGCACGTTGCTTGAAGGTCTCGCGCAGGATCTCGATCACCCAGGGGGCGTTCTCTGGCAGGGCCATGGAGAGCGGTTCGCCGTTGAGCCGCTCGTCGGCCAGCACGTGGGTCAATTCGAGCGCCTCGAAGACGCGGAAGAAGAAGGCGGGCGTGAGGCTGGCGAGGAAGAGCCAGTCGCCGTCGCTGCCCTGGTAGGTGCGGTAGAAGGGGACGGTCCCGCCGGGGCCGCCGGGCCGGTGTTCGAGCACGGCGCCGGGGATATGGGTGGAGCCGGTCATGGCCTGCAGCATGCCGTGCAGCCCGCCGACGGTGACCGTCTGCCCGGCGCCCGAGCGTTCGCGTTCAATCAGTGCGGCGACCGCGGTGGTCGCGCCCCAGATCGCCTGCGAGTAGAGGACGTGCGGATAGATGCTGTCGACGGGGCCGACCTCGAAGCTGCTCTGGCCCATGGCGACGCCGGTCGCGGCTCCGATGAGGGCGGAGGATTCGGCGCCGCCGGCCCAGGGGGTGTGGTTGGCGAGGAAGGGGGGCATGTGCAGGAAGATGAGGCGGCCGTTGCTCGCGGTCAGCATCTCCGGATCGAGGCCTTGCGCGCGCAGGACCTCCAGCGTCTCGCTGAACAGGCAGATGTCGGCGCCGGCGATCAAGCCCGCGAGCCGTTCGCGGCCGGCGGGGTCCTCACGGTCAATGACGATGCCGCGCTTGTTGCGATTCCACATCGCGAAGCCGGGCTCGCGCCGCGCCGGGTCGCCGCCGGGCGACTCCACCTTGACGACGTCGGCGCCGAAGTCGGCCAGGTACATGGCCGCCATGGGTCCGGCCACGCCGACGCTCGCATCGAGCACGCGGATACCGTCGAGGGGGCCGGAAGGCGCGTCCACCATGTGCTAACTCATCGACGCGATCAGCGCGGCGTACTTGTCGAGGCGGGGCATGATCTCGGCCTCGGTCTCGGACGGCAGCCGGAACGCGATGCGCTCGAAGCCGATCTCGGTGAGCTCGGAGACGATCTCTTCGCGGGCCGGCACGCCGAAGACGCCGGTCTGAATCGTCGCCATGTCGCGACCGGCCTCGTCGGCGACGGCGCGCATCTGGGCCATGCTCTGCGCCAGGTCGTTGCGGCCGTAGATCGGAAACCAGCCGTCGGCGTAGTCGACGACGCGCGGGTAGGCCCACTTGGTGTCGGCGCCGATCAGGATCGGCGGGCCGCCCTCCTGGACGGGCTTGGGGTGCGCCCAGATCTTGTCGAAGTTGACGAAGTCGCCGTGGAACTCGGCCTCCTCGTTGTTCCAGATCTCACGCATGGCGAGGATGCGTTCCTTGGTGACCTTCCAGCGGTCCGCGAAGGCGGTGCCGTGGTTCCCCATCTCCTCCGCGTTCCAGCCGGCGCCGATGCCCAGCAGCACGCGCCCGTTGGAGATGAAGTCCAGCGAGGCGACGACCTTGGCCATCAGGATCGGGTCGCGTTCCGGGATCAGGGTGATGCCGGTGCCCAGCTTCAGGTTCTCCGTCACGGCGGCCATCGCGCCCAGCGCGACGAACGGGTCGTGCGTATGCCAGTATTCCGGCGGCAGGTCGGCGCCACCGGGCCAGGGCGAGGTGCGGCTGGCGGGGATGTGCGTGTGCTCCGTGACGAACACGGAATCGAAGCCGCGCTCCTCCAGCGCCTTGGCCAGCGGCACGGGCTGAATGGAGTAGTCGGTGGCGAAAATCGTGACGCCGAAGCTGACCATGGGGGCTCCTGTCGAATGCGCGGGGGGACGGACGTGCGCCAGGATAGCCGCCCGCCCGGCTTGTGGGGCTGTCGCGCGGGCGCAGTTCGCTACTGGGCCTGATCGATTTCGCCGCGAAGTCCGATCGACTGGGCCAGCGCGGCCGGCGCAACGCGTCGGCAGGTGAACATGGGCGTGTCGCGCTCCGTGTAGCTGGTCGATCGCGAGGTACGCAGCTCCCGCACCAGGGCCAGGAACTCGCCCGGGCTGTCGCCCTCGAACGCGACGACGAACTCCTGGTCATCGAGGCCGTAGGAGTACGTCGTGTTGATCTTGATGTTGTGGTACTTGTGCCCCACGGCGATGTGCTCGTTCATCATCGCCTGGCGCTCGTCCAGGGGGAGCTTGTACCAGTCCTTGGTTTTGACCATGGGGTAGAGGAAGAGGTAGTCAGCGGTGCCGCCGTCCTCGCGCAGGGTCTCGCGGCCCTTCGTCTCGGGGTGCAGCGGGTTGCTGTACATGGAGCGCATCGTCATCGAGAGGAAGGAGTGCGGCCGGGTGAGGGCAGCGCCGAGCGGCGAGCCCAGCAGCGCCCCGTGCCAATCCTGGATCTCGGAGAGCTCGTCGGAGACCTGCCAAACGAGGAAGTCCGTGTCGGCGCGCGTACCGACGGTGCTGTACGTCCGGGTCAACATGCGTTCGGCGGAGGCGTCCAGCAGCGTCGCGAGCTGGGCGGCCAACGCGGCCCGGTCATCGGCGCAGGCGGAGCGGACGGCGTCGCGGACGCGGAAGAAGCTGAACTTGACGAACTGCTTGCCGTGGGCCGGACCAGCGCCGTGCTGATGCGCCTGGGCGCCGGCCGCCGCCGGCGGATGCTCGCCCTGATGCGGGTGGGAGGCCTGTGCGGATTCGGTGGTGGTCATCGGGAGGCCGATCCTTCTGCCGTTTGGGCGGGCGCCTTCGCGGCCTCGTGCCGACGCTGCGTCTCGGGATTCAGCCCTGCCTCCTGCTCGACGGGCAGGCCGTAGTTGGCCTCGAACAGGGAGGTGATGGTGGCCTCCTGGGCGTCGTCGATATCGGCCACGTCGGAGGCCGCCGCGAACTCCAGGAGTTGCTCACGGTTGTAGATGTTGGGCAGGGCACTGACGATCGCCGGGTCACGCAGCACGTAGCGCAGCGCCTTCTGGCCCAGGGTCGCGCCGTCGTCGGTCAGGAAGCCGAGCTGATCGATCTTCTTGAGGCCGTTGAGCAGCCAGGCGCGAGGGCGGTGGCGTCGATGGTCGTTCTCGGCGAAGACGGTGTCCGCCGTGTACTGCCCTTCGAGCATGCCGGAGGAGTGCGGCACGCGCACGAGCAGCGACGTGCCGGACTCCTTGGCGGCACGCAGCAGGGCGCGACCGGGGTCCAGCTCCAGCGCGTTATAGATCATCTGCACGGTGTGGGCAGGCCGATGCGCCATCGCATACTCGCCCTCCTCCTGCCAACCAATCGCGGGGCCCAGGGCGACACCGATGGAGCGAACATGCCCCTCGCGCTGAATTTTCTCGAGGAAGGTCCAGAGGTCGTCGCGTTGCAGGGCGTCCATGCGCGGGTTGTGCAGCTGCCAGTGGTCGATACGGTCAGTGCCCAGCCGCTCCAGGGAGCCGCGCAGGGCGGTTTCGAGGAAGGCAGGATCCCAGTTGTGCTCCGCCTCCTGGTGGCCGGCTTGCTTGTCCGCCGCCCGATGCTGCCAGTCGTAGCCGAACTTGGTGCCGATGACGATCTTGTCGCGCTCGGCCCCGGGAAAGGCGTGGGCCAGCACCGTCTCGCCGCGACCGTTGCCGTAGGTCTCCGCGGTGTCGAAGAAGGTGATGCCAAGCTCCCGCGCTTCGCGCAGCAGGGCGGCGGCTTCGTCGTCGCTGAAGTCGCCCCACCAGCCGGCGGCGACCGTCCAGACGCCGAAGCCGATCTCGGACACGTCGATGTCTGTTCCGGCGATGCGGCGATATCGCATGGGGCCTCCTTCGTGGCGCGCTGCTCAGCCTAGGAGGGCCGATCGGGCGCAGCAATACAGTCGCGACTGGAGCGGGGATGCGGTCGCGGTATTCTGGGCCGCATCATGCCCGACGATCTCTCGATGCAAGCCGCCGAATCGACCGTGTTCGCGCAGTTGGACGCCCTGAGTGTGCGCTACGAGCGCATGGCCTGCGACCCGGCCCTGGCCGACACGGAGCAGTTCTGCGCGCACTACGGGATCGATCCGGGGTCGTCTGGCAACACGATCATCGTGGCGTCGCGCAAGGAGCCACGGGTGTTTTCGGCGGCCTGCGTGACGGCGAACCAGCGCCTCGACGTCAATAAGACGATGCGCAAGCTGATGGGCGTGCGCAAACTGTCGTTCGCGAGCGGTGAGGACACGGTGGCGCTGACGGGCATGTTGATCGGCGGCGTGACGCTGTTCGGACTGCCGGAAGATCTGTCCAAGTACATCGATCCGCGCCTGCTGGATCTGCCGGAGATCGTGATCGGCGGGGGCAGTCGTTCCTGCAAGCTGCGGCTGCATCCGTCGGAGCTGCGCAAGATCCCAAACCTCGAGGTCGTGCCGGGGCTGGCCTTGTCGCGAGACTAGCCCCCGCTGGGCGCGGCCGGGCTCATCCGATGGCGGCGATCGCGACACCAATATTGTCGGGCCCACCGCCCGCGTTGGCGGCGTCGATCAGGGCGCGCGCGGTCGCCGAGGGGTCTCCCTGGCCCAGAAGGTCGCGTAGTGCGTCGTTGTCGACAACGCCGTGCAGGCCGTCGCTGCAGAGCAGGATGCGGTCGCCTGGACTGAGGCGCGTGGGGCCGTTCAGCTCGACCTCGACGGTCTCCTGCGCGCCCAGCGAGCGCGTGACGACGTTGCGTCGCGGGTCGGTGCGGGCCTCGTCGGCGGTCAGGCGGCCCTCGCGCACGGCCTCCCCCACCCAGGAATGGTCCGGCGTGGCTTGGCGGAGCGCGCCATCGGCCAGGTGGTAGGCCCGCGAGTCGCCGGCGTGGGCGAGCAGCATGCCGGCCTCCCCTTCGCGGACGACGAGCCAGGCGACGACGATCACGGTGCCCATGCCTGCCAGCCGAGGCTCTTGGGTGGCGCGGGCGAGGATGCGCGTGTGCGCCTCCTGCACGGCGTCCGCGATCGCGCTGGCGCTGTCTGGCGAGTCCAGGGACACGTCAGGGCGGGAGAGCAGCGACGCGCTGGCGTCCGCGATCGTCTCGATCGCGAGGGCGCTGGCGATTTCGCCCGCAGCGTGTCCGCCCAGTCCGTCGGCGACGATCAGACAAGCGCGATCCACCGGGCCATCGGGGCGGGATCGAAAAGTCGCGGCGTGCACGGCGTCTTGGTTGACGGCGCGCAGCCGTCCGACATCCGTGTCCGCCGCGACTTCGATACGCATGACCCGTTTCGTGCCGGTCAGCGGACCGGCCGCCCCGGGTCTGTGGGCGGCCGGTCGGAACTGACTAGACGGATTCGAGGATCGTGGAGATGCCCATGCCAGCGCCGATGCACTGGGTGGCCAGGCCGTACTTTGCGCCGGAGCGCTTCATCTCCCGGCCCAGGGTGTGGACCAGGCGGGTGCCCGTCGCGCCCAGCGGGTGGCCGATCGCGACCGAGCCGCCGTTGACGTTGACCTTCTCCAGGGGGATGCCCAGCTCCGCCATGCTCGGGATGACCTGCGCCGCGAAGGCTTCGTTGAACTCCACGCGGTCGAGCTGGTCGGCGGTGATGCCCGCGTTCGCGAGCGCCTTGCGGGTCGCCGGCACGGGGCCCAGGCCCATCAGCTGCGGCTTCACGCCGGCGACACCGAAGCCAATGATGCGGGCCAGCGGCTCAAGGCCAAGGCCCTTGGCCTTGGCCTCGCTCATGATCAGCGCGGCGGTGACTCCATCGTTGGTGGGGCAGGAGTTGCCGGCCGTGATCATGAGATCCCGGTCGCCATAGCTCTTGATGCCCTTGACGGGGCCCAGCGTGGCCAGGGTCTCCATGTTCGTGCCGGCGCGGTAGCCCTCGTCCTGCGAGACCAGGATTTTCTCGCCGTGCTGGCTGAGGTCCACGGAGCCGTCGTCGTTCATGACGGGCTTCTCGGTCTCATACGGGACGAGCTCGTCGTCGTAGAAGCCGGCGGCCAGGGCCTCGCCGTACTTGCGGTGGCTCTCGACCGCGAATCCGTCCAGTTGCTCACGCGTGAGGTTGTAGGTGTCGGCGACGTTCTGCGCCGTCTGCGTCATCGAGAGCACCGGGTCCGAGTCCAGGATGAAATCCGGAATCGGCTGGGAGAAGCTGGCCGCGTGATCCGACGCCATGTTGCGCTGCAGCGGGGTCATGTCGTGGCGATCGGTGTTGAACTCCGTGATGCGGTTGCCTTCGGCGGCGGCGCCGCCCAGCTGGCGGCCCATGCGCTCGGCGCCCATGGAGATACCGACCTCTGTCGCGCCGACCATGATGCTCTGCGCGATGCGGTGCAGGGATTCCATGCTGCTGCCGCACTGGCGAGAGACATCGAAGGAGCAGACGGACTCGGGCAGCCCGGCCAGCCGGCCGATGTGGTTCCCCGCGAGTCCGGCGAACTCCGCCACGCCGCCAACGTTGCCGACGCCGATCTCTTCGATCTCGTTCGGGTCGAGCTTCGGGTTGCGCGCCAGCAGCGCCTTCAGCACCGTGACGGCGATATCGTCCAGCCGGGTGGCGGCGAAGCCGCCGCGGCCCCCCTTGGCGAACGGCGATCGCACACCATCTACCAGTACTACGCTTTGCAGTTCCATTCTCTGTACTCCTCTAGTCACACAATGTGTGTGCGCCGCGTCGCGGCATGGCTGGTTTGCGCAGCGTATCCGCTACCGCTGCAGGCGTCCGACTCTGCGAGCCCGAGATGTGACAGCCGTCACTGGGGGGATTCTCTCGCCAGCCAGGAACGGTAGAGCGCCTCTTTGACGCGGTTCCATTTCGGCTGATACATCCCCTGTGCCGCGCGTTGGCGGTACAGCTCGGCCAGGATGATAGCGCCCGCCACCGAAACATTGAAGCTTTGCGCCATGCCCAGCATCGGAATGGCGACGGTGGCGTCGGCGGCGGCGCGCATTTCGGGTGTGCAGCCTTGGTGCTCATTGCCCAGGATGAGCGCCACGGGCCCCGTCCAATCGACTTCGAGCTGGCTGGTGGTGTCTTCCTGAAGGTGTGTTGCGATGATGCACTCACCACGAGCGCGTATCTCACTGATGCAGGCCTGTGGGTCGTCGTAACTGTCGATTTGCATCCATTTGCGCGTGAATCCGGAGACGCCGTCGGAGAGGACCGGCATGGGGTTGTCGGTGTACAGCAAGGCGATGCGGCCCACGCCGAAGCCATCGGCGCTGCGCAGCACGGCGGAGGCGTTGTGCGCGTCGTGAACGTTGTCCAACACGACAGTGACATCGTCCTGGCGGCGCTCGAGGACGTGTCGCAGGCGCTGGCGGCGTCGGGACGTGGACATGGCCGGAGGCTAGCAGCGGGCACGCGGCGCGGCTGCGGTAGCATCCACTCCCGATCTTCGTTCGTGCTGGGCCGGCCGCAGCCTGCGCCGCGAGCAGCGAACGCCTGCGGATAAGGAGTCAATGATGGGCGAGACGGTCCTGTATGAACGCGACGGCCGTGTCGCGACGATCACCTACAACCGGCCCGAGGCGCTGAACGCGATCAACGCGGAGCTGCGCCAAGATCTCAACGACGCATGGCGCACGTTCCGCGAGGACGACGAGGCCTGGGTCGGCATCGTGACGGGCACGGGACGGGCATTCAGCGCCGGCGCCGACGTGAGTGGTTTCGGTGGCGCGCAGGCCCAGGGGTCGTTCTGGGAGGTGCCGTCCATGACATCGCTGGAGAGCGGGCTGGAGGTCTGGAAGCCGACGATCGCGGCGGTCAATGGGTACTGCCTGGGCTTCGCCTGCACGCTCGTGGCGGCCTGTGATTTCGTGATCGCGAGTGAACGGGCACAGTTCGGCTTCCCGGAGGTGCGGATCGGCGTGCCAACGATCCAGGGCGCGATTCGCATGCCCAAGCGGATCGGCTGGCAGAACGCGATGGAGCTCCTGCTGATCGGCGAGCGCGTCGATGCGGTGCGGGCCAAGGAGATGGGCCTGGTCTGGAAGATCACCCCGCACGACGAGCTGATGGACGCGGCGCGCACGCTCGCCGATCGGCTCTTGCTCTCCGCCCCGCTGGCGGTGCGCGCGACGAAGGAAGTCGCCTACCGCGGCCAGGAGTCCGACTTCGTCAACGCGGTCCGCTTCGGCGAGACCATGCGCAAGGTCGCCGGCGCCACGCAGGATGCCAAGGCCGGCCCCGCGGCGTATCGGGAGAAGCGCGCGCCCCAATGGGAAGGACGCTAGTGGCAGGGGCGCTAGCCGCGACCAGTCATTCTTCGAGCCCGACTAACCACCCCCCACCTCCGCCAAACGACGCTCCAGGTAGAGGCGCTCGCCACGATTATGGGTGAGTTCCAGGGCGCGCTTGTAGGCGCCCGCGGCGGCCCAGCCATCGCCGGCCCGGCGCAGCAGGTCGGCCCGGGCGGAGTGGTAGAGGTGGTAGTCCGACAGCCGCTCGGCCAGGTCCGGGTCGGCGAGCAGGGCGAGGCCGGCGCGGGGCCCGTCCGCCATGGCGACGGCCGCGGCCCGGTTCAGCGCGACGACGGGTGTCGGCTGCAGCTGTAGCAGGCGACCGTAGAGGGCAGCGATCTGCGCCCAGTCCGTCGCGGCGGCCGTGTTCGCTTCGCCGTGCAGCGCCGCGATCGCGGCCTGGATCTGATACGGCCCCGGCTGTCGCAGTTCCAGGGCGCGATCAAGGACGGCGACACCGGTGCGAATCTTGGCCTGATCCCAGCGCGAGCGGTCTTGGTCCTCCAGCGTGACGATGGCCCCATCGGCGCCCGTGCGGACTTCGCGGCGGGCGTCGTGCAGGAGCATCAGAGCGAGCAGGCCGCGTGGCTCGGCCCGCTCCGGCGTGAGTTCCACGAGCATGCGCGCCAGCCGGGTGGCCTCGCCGCAGAGCTCGGCGCGGACAACGTCCTTGCCCTCGGCGGCCAGGTAGCCCTCGTTGAAAATCAGGTACAGGACCGAGAGCACGTCATCGATGCGCTCGCCCAGCCGGTCCGGCGCCGGCACCTCGAAGGGGATGCCGGCGTCGCGGATCTTGCGCTTGGCGCGGACCAGACGCTGGGCCATGGTGGCGTTGCTGACGAGGAAGGCGCGCGCGATCTCCCGCGTCGTCAGCCCGGCGAGCGACTTCAGGGTCAAGGCGACCTGTGCCTCCGACGCCAGCGCCGGGTGGCAGCAGGTGAAGATCAGCCGCAGGCGCTCATCGGGGATGGCGCCGTGCTCGTCCAGGATCGCCGCTGCATCGACATCGATGGTGCGATCGCGCGGCAGGAGGGCGCGCTTCTCGCGGTCCATCTGCGAGCGGCGCAGGCGGTCGATCGCTTTGCGCCGCGCGACGGTCGTTAGCCACGCCGCGGGGTTGTCCGGGGCGCCGTCGCGCGGCCAGTGGTCGAGAGCCGTGACGATGGCGTCCTGCAGTGCGTCCTCGGCCAGCTCGAAGTCGCGGAAGGTCGCGATCAGTGCGGCCAGGATCTGGCCCCACTCCTCGCGGACGACGGTGTCGAGCAGGCGCGAGGCAGGGTTCGGGATGGGGGCGCGAGGCTCGTCCGTCGTCATCGACGCCCCCCTGCGGTCGTCGCTGGGCGTTAGCCCATTTCCATGATCGGGCGCACCTCGATCGAGCCGGTTTTCGCCGTCGGGATCTTCGCCGCGTAGCCCAGCGCTTGGTCCAGGTTCGCGCAGTCCAGCATGTAGTAGCCGCCCAGCTGTTCCTTCGTCTCGGCGAAGGGGCCGTCCGTGTTGGCGGCGGCGCCCCCGCGCACGCGGACGGTGGTGGCGGTGGGCTGCAGCGGCTCGCCGACGATGTAGACGCCCGCGTCCTGGACCTCCTTGGTGAAGGCTTCGTAGGCCCCCATCATCTCCGGTGTGTGCTCAACGGTGGCTTCGTTGTCATAGATCAGCAACAGGTAACGCATCGCAGGTCCTCTCTTCGTGTGCCGGATCGTCGTCCGGCGCTCGCAACTACGACGCCTGGCGCGACGCAGGATCGACAGGCGCCCATCGCCAAGCAGGCGCCGCGTCTCAGGTGCTGGTCACGACGACAAGCAAATCTTTCGGCTCGACCTGCTGCCCGGGTTCGACCAGCACGTCCTCAACACGACCGTCGAAGGGGGCGTAGATGGTCGATTGGATTTTCATCGCCTCCAGGTCCAGGAGCTTGTCGTTGCGCGTCACCACGGCGCCGCGCTTCACGTAGACGCCGGTGATCAGCCCCGGCGTGGGCGCGCCCACGTGCCCCGCTTCGCCGGGGGTCACCTTGGGTTGGTTGCGGACCTCCGCCTTGAGCGCCTGGTCGCGCACAGTCACCTGACGAGGCTCGCCGTTGAGCTCGAAGAAGACGGGACGGGTGCCGTCACGATTGGCGTCGCCCACGGTGAGGAACTTGACGATGGCCGTGCGCCCAGGTGAGAGCTCCACCGGCATCTCTT
>QGNQ01000008.1 GCA_003228175.2 Chloroflexota bacterium | reverse complement strand
ATGAGTTCTTGTCAATAAGTGAGGAAAAGTCTGAGCGGACGGGTGATAAGCGGGTCTCAGATCGTCCGGCGGTAGCCGTCGTGGGCGATGTCAACGGGCGTTGGACCTGCTGCGCGCGCGCGCTGGCCGAAGCGTTCGGTGTCTGTGCCGTACCAGAAGTGGCTCAAGAGCAGCCGCTTTGCGCCTGCCGCGCGGGCCATCTCCGCCGCCTGCTCCGGCGTGCAGTGCCCGGGCATGTGGCCGGTCTCGGGCTGGTCGAGGGCGGCTTCGCAAATGAAGAGGTCGACGTCACGCGCGAGGTCGGTGACGGCGGCGGAGGGGGCGGTATCGCCGGAGTAGGCGAGGGCGGCGCCATCGGCCTCGACGCGTAGGGCGAAGCTGGGAATGTAATGCGTCCCGGGGGAAACGCGGACGCCGACACCGTCGCATTCGCTGTCCTCGTCTGGGGCGTACTCGGAGACGCGGAAGGTGCTGGCGCAGAAGTCGAGCGGGAAGGTGACGGCTTCGAGGATGGCGGCGAGGCGGGTCATGCCGCCGGGCGGCAGGTGCAGGCTGATGCGCCGTTCGGGCTCTGGCAGGCCGGCCATGTCGCGGGTGATGCGGAAGCGCAGGGCGAGCAAGTCGATGAAGTGGTCGGCGTGCATATGGGTGACCCAGATGTCGTCGATATCGGCGGCGGGGCGCTCCGAGAGCAGGGCCGAGGCGATGCCGTGGCCACAATCGAGCAGGAGGCGATGGCCGTTGTTGTCGGGGCCGGTCTCGACGAGGTAGCCGGAGCTGTTCTGGCCTGCCGCAGGACAGGCGGCGCCGGAGCCCAATACGGTTAGCCGCACGCGTCGCCGCCCCTCATCGCCGTCGCCCGCGAGGACTCCGCATGGCCCCCAGATAGCGCGGGGGCGATACGCGCGAAGCCGACCGGTCGGATACGGGCAGGCTATGAGTGGGGCTTCCGGGCGGTCAACAAATCGCGACACTGAGGGCGGACGCTTGCGGTGACACGCGGGCGGCGACGGGGGGCGATACTGATGGCGCGATCCGGTGCGTTGGGCCCTGTCCGGTCGCGGGGCCGGGCCGTCTGTGACGGCGAATGAAACGATGGCGAACGATGAACTCCCGCAACGATTCCGTTCTGCCGGTGAGCTTCGCGGATCTGCTCGCGGCGCGTCCGATTGTGGCGGCGCTGGCGCGTGAAACGCCGGTGGTGGAGAGCCGGCGCCTGTCGGAGGAGCTGGGTGCGCCAATCGCGCTGAAGGTGGAGGTGCTGCAGCGGGCGGGGTCGTTCAAGGTGCGCGGGGCGGCGAACTTCGTTGCCTCGTTGGACGGGGTGGCGCGGGCGCGCGGCGTGATCGCGGCGAGCGCGGGCAATCACGCGCAGGGGTTGGCGCTGGCGGCGGTGGCGGCGGGGGTGCCCTGCCAGGTGGTGATGCCGCACGGAACGGCGCTGCCGAAGGAGCAGGCGACGCGCGAGTACGGGGCGCAGGTGCGGCTGGCGGGGGCGGATCTGGGTGAGGCGGCGGAGGTGGCGCAGGCGCTGGCTATGGAACACGAGTGGGCCTATGTGCCGCCCTTCGACGATCCACGGATTGTGGCCGGGCAGGGGACGCTGGGCCTGGAGTTGCTGGAGCAGATCCCGGACTTGGGGGTGGCGGTGGTGCCGGTGGGTGGGGGCAGTCTGGCGGCGGGGGTGGGGCTGGCGCTGAAGCACCAGCGCCCCGGGATCCGTGTGGTGGGGGTGCAGGCGGCGGCGGTGCCGAGCGCGGCCCGGTCGCACGGGCAGGACCAGCCGCAGGCGGTGCCGGCTCGCTGGACCCTGGCCGATGGCTGCGCGGTGCCGCGGGTGGGGGCGGTGACCCTGCCGCTGCTGAACGCGTACGTGGACGAGATCGTGACGGTGTCTGAGGAGTCGATCGGGAGCGCCATCGTCTGGCTGCTGGAGCGCAGCAATCTGGTGGTGGAGGGGGCGGGGGCGCTGGGCGTGGCGGCGCTGCTTTCGGGCGCCGTTGACCCGGGCGGGCGGCGCACGGCGGTCGTTTTGTCGGGTGGCAACATCGACATCAACACGATCGCGAAGACGGTGGAGTACGGGCTGGCGCGGGCCGGGCGCTACGTGCGGTTGGTGGCGACGGTGCCGGATCGGCCGGGGCAGTTGGCCGCTGTGCTGCGGAGCGTGAGCGAGCAGGGGGCGAACGTGCTGCAGGTGGAGCACCACCGGCGGGATCCGTCGCTGCCGGTGGGCGCGGTGAACATCGCGCTGCTGCTGGAGGTCCGTGGGGTGGAGCATTCGCAGGCGCTGGTGGGGGCGCTGGGCGAGCGGGGCTACGAGCGGGTTGGGGCCCACCCGGGCGAGGTGCACCTGGTGCTGGAGGGGTTGTCGTTGGAGGAGCCGTCGAGCGACGGTGCTCCGTGACGGCTGCGCGAATGGCAATGCGGGCGGCGCCCACGGAACCGAGCACGATTGAGCAGGCGGGCACGGGGACGGTTGTCGTGACGCTGCCGCCGTACCGGCTGCTGCTGCACAACGACGAGGTCAACAGCATGGACCATGTGGTGCAGGTGTTGCTGCAGAGCGTGCCGGAGCTTGCGCCGGAGGAGGCGGTGGCGGTGATGCTGGAGGCGCATGCGGAGGGCGTCGCGCTGGTGATCGTCTGCCCGCTGGAGCGAGCGGAGCTGTACCGCGACCGGCTGCGGGGGCAGGGGTTGACGGCGACGATTGAGCGGGGCTGAGGCGTTGCTTGGGCTGTTGGTGAGCGCGCCGCCGTTGGGCTGACGATCGGCCTGACGAAGAGGGGGGCGAGCCTGACCGGCCCGCCCCCCTGGCGAATCTTTAACTTGGTACCACAGGCCCTTCGCGTCGCAGGCCCTTTGCGCCGCTGGGACGCCTAGAGGATGCCGTCTCCGCGTTCGTCGGTGCGGACGCGAATGGCGTCCTCCACCGGGCTGACGAAGATCATGCCGTCGCCGATGTTGCCGGTTCGGGCGGCGTCGACGATGAGTTTCGTGACGGATTCGAGTTGGTCATCGCGCACGACGACGACGAGTTTGACCTTGGGCAGCATGTCGATGGTGTATTGCTCGCCGCCGCGGCCGGAGTGGATCACGCCGCGTTGCTGGCCGCGGCCGGTGACGCTTTGGACGTGCAGGCCGGAGTAGCCGGCCTCCGTGAGCGCGACCTTGACCTGCTCCAAGCGTTCCGGACGAATAATCGCTTCGATCTTCTTCATGAGCTGATCCCCTTGCCGTGCAGGCCCTAATCGTCCGGGCGGATGCTGGTCGCGCCACCAACGATGGGCGCGGGTCCGGTGACCACGGTCGATACGCCGCCAGAGTAGGAGCCCATGCCGGGCTCATCGAATTGGTAGGCCGGTTCCTCATGCTCGGATCGGTCGAGACCGGCGAGCTCCGCGTCCTCGTCGACACGCAAGCCCATGTACTTATTGAGTACCCAAAGGATGCCGCTGGTCATGGTGAGCGACCAGGCGATGGCGACGAGCACGGCGAGGAGCTGGCGCCAGAGCAGGTCGAAGCTGCCTTCGATCAGGCCCTGGACGCCGGCGATCGCGGAGACCGCGAAGACGCCGGTGAGCAAGGCGCCGACGATGCCCCCGACGCCATGCACGGCGGCGACATCCAGCGTGTCGTCGAGGCCGAACTTGTGGCGCCAGCGGACGGCGTAGAAGCCGGCGATGCTTGCCACGGCGCCGATGATCAGGGCGGGGAAGGCGTTCGCGTAGCCATCCAGAGCGGGCCACTCTCCGATGTAGCCGGCGGCCGGTGTGATGGCGACGAGGCCGATCACGGCGCCGGTGGCCGTGCCCACGATCGACGGTTTGCCGGTGTACTTCCAGGAGAGGAACATCCAGGTCAGGGCGCCCATGGCGGCGGCGGTGTTGGTGGTCACGAAGGCGTTGGCGGCGCTGCCGTCGGCGGCCAAGGCGGAGCCGGCGTTGAAGCCGAACCAGCCGAACCAGAGGAGGGCGGTACCCAGGACGACCATCGTGACGTCATGCGGCACGGTCTCGCGGCCCACGCCTTTGCGCTTGCCGTAGAAGATCGCGGCGGCGACGGCGGCGGCGCCAGCGTTGATGTGCACGACGGTGCCACCGGCGAAGTCCAGGGCTCCGAGTTCGGTGCCGATCCAGCCGGCCCCCCAGACCCAGTGGGCCATGGGTGCGTAGACGACCGTCATCCAGACGACGGTGAAGACCAGGTAGGTGCTGAACTTGGCCCGCTCCGCGAAGGCGCCCAGAATCAGCGCGGGTGTGATCACCGCGAACATCATCTGGAACGACATGAAGGTCAGGTGGGGGATGGTGTCGGAGTAGGGGCCGGGCTCCATGCCGACGTTGCGCAGGCCGAACCACTCCAGGTTGCCAATGAGGCCGAGCTGGTCGGGCCCGAAGGCGAGGCTGTAGCCCCAGAGGACCCAGGCCACGCCGGCCACGCCGAGCATCACGAAGCCCTGCATGATGGTGGCGGCGGCGTTCTTGCCGCGCACCAGACCGCCGTAGAAGAAGGCGAGTCCGGGCGTCATCAGCAAGACGAGCGCCGTAGACATCATGATCCAGGCTGTATCGCCGGAATCGATCATCGAGAAATCCCTTTCGCTGGGCGCGTCGTGCGGCTCCGCTGTCAGCGGGGGGGCTCGTCGGTTGGGACGAGTCAGTCCGCGCGCACGCCAATCGTTCGGTGCGCGGCTTTGGCAGGCCGCGCCTTGCCACGCAGTACAAGGGATTTGGGCAGAGGGGAGGTTACGCCGACGTGGCGTTCAGGTTACGGCCAGGTTAACGGGGGGATGTTGCGGGGGGTCCGGGGTCCGGCGGCGGGGATGGGCCGCGGGGGTGCGCGGCCGCTGACGGCGTCCGGGCGGGTGGGAGCCTGATACGATCCGGCGCGATGACAACGCTCCCGGCTCTGAGCCCCGCGCTTGAGGACTATCTGCTGGCGATCAACTCTTTGGCCGACGAGCGCCAGGATGTGATCGCGGCGCGGCTGGCGGAACGACTGCAGGTGACGGCGGCTTCGGTGTCGCAGACGCTGGAGCGGATGTCGAATCAGGGGTTGATTGCGGTGTCGGCGCAGCACCGCATCTCGCTGACGGAGGAGGGGAGCGCGGCGGCGGATTCGATCTGCCGTCGCCACCGTCTGACGGAGCGATTTCTGACGGATTTGCTGCATTTGGACTGGGCGCAGGCGCACACGGAGGCGCACCGTCTGGAGCACGCGATGAGCGATCTGGTCCAGGCGCGGCTGTCGGAGTTCATGGACCACCCGCAGACCTGCCCGCACGGGGCCCCGATCCCGGGCAACTTCCCGGCCGGCGGCGATGCCGGGTGGCGGCCGGTGTCGGCGATGACCGTGGGTGACGAGATTGTGATTCGTCGCGTCACCGAGATGGTGGAGGACGATGCGGAGTTGCTGCGTTACTGCGCCGACAAGAACCTGCGCCCGAACGTGGTCGCGACGGTGCGTGAGATCGGCCCGGACCGAGTCTACATCTTGGAGGTGGACGGGGGCCCGGTGGCGGTGAGCGACCGGCTCAGCGCCCACCTCTTCTGCGAGCCCGTGTCCTGACTGTTGTGGGCGCCGATTTCCCGCTTTGAGCCACTGTGGAATCGATCCGATGGCCGGATAGAATCGGGGACGCGGCAGGTTGGGCCGGGTGCGATTGCCGGTCGCAGAGGAGGTCCCATGTCTGATGCATCGTCGGAGGCCGCGTCGCTGGAGAGCGGGGGTGCGCCGTTGAGCGGTCGCGTGGCGCTGGTCACGGGGGCGTCGCGGGGGATTGGACAGGCGATCGCGATCGCGCTGGCAGCGCAGGGCGCCGATGTGGCGGTGAACTACGCCAACAGCGAGGAGGGCGCGCGGGCGACGGCGGCGGCGGTGGAGGCGGAGGGGGTGCGCAGCATGATCGTGCGGTGCGACGTGGGCGCGGGCTCAGGGCCGGCGAAGGCGATGGTGGACGAGGTGACGCAGCAGTTGGGCGCGCCCGCGATTCTGGTGAACAACGCCGGGATTACTCGCGACAACCTGGTCATGCGGATGAGTGACGAGGATTGGGACGCGGTCGTGCGGACGGACCTCTCGGGCGCGTTTCAGATCACGCGGGCTTGTCTGCGCGGGATGATTCGGGGTCGGTGGGGGCGGGTGATCAACATTGGTTCGGTGGTGGGCAGTATGGGCAATCCGGGGCAGGCGAATTACGCGGCGGCGAAGGCGGGGCTGGCGGGATTCACGCGGGCGCTGGCGAAGGAAGTTGGCAGTCGCAGCATCACGGTGAATCTGATCGCGCCGGGCTTTATCGAGACCGATATCACGGCCGCGCTGGGAGAGGATGTGATCGCCGCGGTCCGGCAGCAGATCCCGTTGGGCCGGCTGGGCGGGACGGAGGACGTCGCGCCGCTGGTTGCCTTCCTGGCGGGTGCGGGCGGGGCCTATATCACGGGCCAGGTGATCCACGTGGATGGGGGGATGGTCCCGTCCTGAGGGGCGGGAGGAGCGCTCTGGGTCGCCGGGGAGGGTCGGAGCGAGTCATTGATCCGACCCGAGTCACCTATACAAATCTCCCCCGGAAGCGGTCTTGGCCAGCACCGGAGGCCTCTCCCCGCGTGGTATTGTGCAGGCATGTGAGGGCCCCCCGGGCCCCCGGCTCCTGTGCCGTGGACATCGACTCGTGACGGGCAGTCGCGTGACACTCGACACTACCCCCTCTTCTGGTCCGCCGCCGCGTTCCCTGGATGCTTCGCGTCTGGGCCCCGCTGCTGAGACTGACGGCGCCCCGGACGAGATCGAAGGGGTGGCGGTCGTATTTCCAGGGCAGGGCACGCAGTCGCTGGGCATGGCGGGCGCGATTCTGGAGGTGCATCCGGAAGCGCGCGCGCGTTTCGAGCAGGCGAACGAGGTTCTGGGCTACGACTTGCTGCGGCTGGTTGAGGAAGGGCCTGTGGAGGACCTGGACGAGACGCTGCACTCCCAGCCCGCGATCTACGTGGCGAGCATGGCCTGGTTGGATGCGCTGCGGGCGCGCTGGGAGGAGAACGGCCGCCCGTTTGAGCCGATCGCGATGGCGGGGCACAGCATGGGCCAGATCACGGCCTGCGTGGCGGCGGGCGCGTTGGATTACGAGGCTGGCCTGCGCCTGGTGCAGGAGCGCGGGCGGGCGATGCAGGCGGCGGACCGTGCGCGGCCCGGCGGCATGGCCTCGATCATTGGGCTGCGGGACCGAGTGCTGCAGGGCATCGTGGGTGAGGCCCAGGACGACGACACGCTCGTCGTAGCGAACGACAACGGCCCCGGGCATGTGGTGGTCTCGGGCGATGAGAGCGCACTGCAGCGGGTGATGCGCCTGGCGGAGGCGCAGGGCGCGCGTCGGGTGGTGCGATTGAAGATCTCGATTGCGTCGCACTCACCGCTGATGGAAGGCGCGCAGGAGCAGTTCCGGCAGACTGTCAACACGATGACGTGGCGCGACCCGGAGGTGCCGGTGATCAGCAACGCCACGGCGGGATTCCTGCTGACTCGAGACGCCCTGCGGGATGAGCTCAACAGCGCGTTGCTGAAGCCGGTTGACTGGCGCGGCTCTGTCAAGGCGATGGCGGGACACGGCACGAACCTCTTCGTGGAGGCGGGGCCGGGCGATGTGCTCTCGAAGCTGGTGCGGCGGATCTCGAAGCGCTCCTGGACGTTCCCGTTGGCGGACGACGAAACGGGTCTGGCCCGGCGCGACTACCCCGATCTTTCGGACGGCATCCCCAAGTGATGCGCCTGGCCTGCTTCGTCCGAGCTACGCCTCTCCCGGGAGGGCGCTGGTGAGCCGCCGAGTGGTGATCACGGGGATGGGGGCGGTGTGCCCGGTGGGAAACGACCTGCCGACCGTGTGGGACCGCCTGATCGCGGGCGCGTCCGGCGTTGATTACATCACGCACTTCGACTCGACGCCGTTCAAGGTGAACGTGCACGCGGAGGTCAAGGACTTCCATCCGGAGGGGACGCTGGAGGCGAAGCGGCTCAAGCATATGGATCGCAACGTGCAGTTTGGCTGCGTTGCGGCGGATGAGGCGCTGCGCGATTCGGGCCTGGACGTGACGGACGAGAATCGGGGCCGGATCGGAGTGATTTTCGGCAGCGGCGGGGGCGGCATGTCGACGCTGCTGCGTTGGTACGACGTGCTCAAGGAGAAAGGGCCGCGCCGGATCTCGCCGTTCTTCATGACGAACTTCATTGCCGACGCGGCCAGCGGGCACATTGCGATTCAGAGCGGGGTGACGGGCCCGAACTACTCGCCGACCAGCGCTTGCGCGACGGGCGCGAACGCGGTGGTGGATGGGGCGATGTATATCCAGGCGGGCAAGGCGGACGCGATGATCGTGGGGGGCTCGGAGGCGGTGGAGCAGCCGTTGTTCCACGCCTGCTTCGAGTCGATGCGGGTGCTGGCGCCGCCGGCCGATCCTCCGCAGGCCACGGTGAAGCCGTTCGATCTGAACCGCGCGGGCTTTGTGCCGGGTGAGGGCGGCGCGGCGATGGTGATCGAGGATCTGGAGCAGGCGCAGGCGCGCGGGGCGACGATCTACGCGGAGGTCGTCGGTGGTGGGTCCGGGAACGACGGCTACGATATGGCCGCGCCCGACCCGTCGGCGCGGGGGCTGATCAACGCGATGGGGCAAGCGCTGCACGAGGCGGACATTCCGTACAGCGACGTGGGCTACGTGAACACGCATGGTACGGGGACCCAGGTGGGCGACAAGGTGGACGTTGGGGCCGTCAAGAAGATCTTCGGCGAACACGCAGCGGGCATGCTGGTCAGCTCGATCAAGGCGGCGACGGGGCACATGATGGCGGCCAGTGGGGCGCTGGAGGTCATTGTGGCGGCGAAGGCGCTGGCGTTGGGGATTATCCCGCCGACGCTGAACTACGAGACGCCGGACCCGGACTGCGACCTGGACTGCGTGCCGAACGCGCCACGTGAGGTGGATCTGCGGGCGGCGATGTCGATTTCGGTGGGGCTGGGCGGACACAACGCGGCGGTGCTGCTGCGTCGTTGGGAGGGCTAGGGCCCTGAACGCGGATCGCTTGCGTCTTGTGATCACCGGGATTGGGCCCGTTACGCCGATCGGCATTGGTGTCGATGCGTTCTGGGAGAACCTGTGTGCGGGCCGATCTGGGGTGCGCCCGATCACGGCCTTCGATGCGTCGGAGATGAAGGTGCAGATCGCGGCCGACGTGCCGGACTTCGAGCCGGAGCGGTTCATGGACGCGAAGTCCGCCCGGCGCATGGCGCGCTTCGCGCAGATGGCGGTTGCGGCGGCGCAGTTGGCGCGGGCAGACGCGGGCCTGGATCTGGCGACGGTCGATCTGGAGCGTGTGGCGAGTGTGGTCAATACGGGCGGGGGCGGCGTCACGACGATCGCCGAGGAGACGCGGGCGCTGGCGCGGCGCGGCGCGGGCCGGGTGGGGGCGCTGTTCGTGCCGATGATGGCGGCCAACATGGCGTCGTGCCAGGTCTCGATGGAGCTGGGCCTGCAGGGTCCGGCGATCACGGGGACGGCGGCCTGCGCCAGCTCGATCTACTCGTTCATTGAGGCGAAGCAGATCATTCAGTACGGCGAGGCGGATCTGGCCTTTGTGGGCGGGACGGAGTCCAACATCTCAGAGCTGGGGATCGCGGGGCTGGCGAATATGCACGCCCTGTCGCGGCGGAACGACGACCCGGAGGGGGCGTCGCGGCCGTTCGATGGCGAGCGCGACGGATTCGTTTTCGGGGAGGGGGCGATCGTTTGTGTGGTGGAGTCGCTGGACGCTGCGCGGGCGCGGGGGGCGCGCATCTACGCGGAGGTGCTGGGCGGCGGTCGGACGGCGGACGCCCATCATCTGACGGCGCCGCGACCGGACGGCAGCGGCGCGGCCCGGGCCTTGCGAGGGGCGCTGCACGACGGGGGCCTGGCGCCGGAGGATGTGGATTACATTTGCGCGCATGGCACGGGGACGCCGCTGAATGATGCGGCGGAGACGCGCGCGATTCATGCGGCGTTCGGGGCGCATGCGGGGCGCCTGGCGGTGAGTTCCACGAAAAGTATGACGGGGCACCTGATGGGCTCCGCCGGGGCGCTGTCGGTCGCGGCGGCGGCGCTCGCGATTCACCGGGGACTGGTGCCGCCGACGATCAATCTGCAGACGCCGGATCCGGAGTGCGACCTGGACTATGTGCCCAATGAGAGCCGGGCGATGCCGGTCCGGGCGGCACTGGTCAACGGCTTCGGTTTCGGCGGCCAGAACGGGGTGGTTGCGCTGGGGCGCGTCGATTCATAGTCTCGCCCGACGGGCGCAGCGGAATCGCGCCGCATTTAGGGGTGGGTGTTGTGAGCATTTTGGAGCAACGGGTCGTGACGATCGTGGCGGAGCAGTTGCGGGTGCCGTCGGACAAGGTTACGGCGGAGTCCCACCTGCTGGACGACTTGAACGCGGATTCGCTGGACGTGGTTGATCTGACGATCGCGCTTGAGGAGGAGTTCAGCAGCGCCGAGCAGGCGATCGAGATTTCGGAGGAGGCGGCGGCGGAGATGCGCACGGTGCAGGATCTGATCACGTTCCTGGAAGAGCACGGCGCCGCTTAGGCGGCCAGACGCCCTGCTATGCCACTGCACCGCATCCGCGCCGCCAGCCTGGAGGGGGCCGAGGCGCTGGAGAGCCGGCTGGAGGCGGAGGGCATCCGGCTGGACGAGGGCCGCACGATGCTCAATCGTCGGACGGTGGGGGCGGCGGCGCTGATTGTGATTCGGGGCTTGTTGCTGGTTGGTGTGACGGACGACGACGCAGCGCTTGCGCCGGGCGAGGGCGTGCTGTTGCCAGCGGAGACGGTCTACTCGTTACAGGCGCCGGAGGATGTGGTGGCGGTGTTGTTTGCGTTGCCGGAGAGCCCTGACGCCTAGCCGCCGATGAGGACCTTGGCGGGCCGCCAGCGCTCCGGCCAGCCGGGCTCCGGGACGAGCACGGCGATGGGGACCCCGAGTCGGTCGACGGCGAGGGCGTGGGTGCTGGTCTGGCCGCCCAGGGAGGTGGCCAGCGCTTGGCCGTTGAGCAGTTGGCCGCGCTGCGAGGCGCTGGGGATGACGCGCGGCCAGTGCTCAAAGAAGCGCACGATGGGTGTCGCCAGATCCCAGCCGCGCTGCGCGGCGAAGGCGGCGTCGAGGGCCTCCGGGGCATGCGCCTCGTCGACGTCGACGGGGCCGATGCCGGTGCGTCGCATCTCTACGACGTGGCCGCCACAGCCCAAGTGCTCGCCCAGGTCGCGTGCGATGGCGCGAACGTAGGTGCCGGTGCTGACGGTCATGGTCAGGGCCAGCAGGGGCGATTGCCAGTCGATGACGGCGAGCTCGTGAATTGTGACGTTCCGGGGGGTGATCTCCACCGGCTGGCCGCGGCGGGCGGCGCGATGGGCGGTGACGCCGCCCACCTTGACGGCGCTGAAGGCGGGCGGTGTTTGCGAGATGGCACCGCGAAACGGTGCTAGGGCCGCGTCGATCTGGGCCAGGGTGAGGGTGGGCACGGGCGCCTCTGCGATGGTCGCGCCCTCGGCGTCGTCGGTGTCGGTGCGGACGCCGAGGCGGATTGTGGCGCTGTAGCGCTTCTGGTGGTCGCTGAGGTATTCGATCAGGCGTGTCCCACGACCAACGAAGACGGGCAGCAGGCCGGTGGCCATGGGGTCCAGAGTGCCGCTGTGCCCCACACGCCGCACGCCGGTCCAGCGGCGGACTTGCTGGACGATGTCGTGGGAGGTGGGCCCGGTGGGCTTGTCGATGAGGAAGAGGCCGGTGGCGGGCGTGCCGGCAGGGAGGGGGGTGGGGCCGGGGGGCGAATGCGAGTCGGGCTCGCTCACGGCGGCGCCTGGTTGTCGGCGTCTGGGCTGGCGGGGTCTGAGTGGGAGGGGTCGTTGGGGGCGGGGTCGGCCGGGGCGAGATCCGCGTCGGTGGCGGGCAGGTCGGCGATTTCGGGCATGCCGTCGCGGCGGATGCGGTTGAGCAGGTCAAGGATGCGGCGGTCTTGCTCGATGCGGTCGTCGCGTTCGAATCGGAGCTGGGGGATGGATTTGAGGTTCAGATGCGGACGCAGCTGTCGCTGGATGAAGCGGCTGGAGTGATTGAGCGCGGTGACGACGGCCAGGCGCTGGTCTTCCGTGCCCATGACGGAGACCCAGACTCGCGCGTGCTGCAAGTCGGCGGAGGTATGCACTTCCGTGACGGAGATCAGGTCCGCCTGCAGGCGCGGATCTTTGAGTTCTCGCGCGATGATTTCGGCGACGACCTCCCGCATCAGGTCGTTCACGCGGTCGAGGCGTCGGGCCATGGGTCTCGCTTCGCTACGCCTCGCCCGGGACGCCTGCGGTCAGGTGCGACCGTGGGGGGGGCTTCCTCAACGATGCCGGTCAGGCGGTTTCTACGCGACCGCCTCGGACGATGCGGCTCTTTCGTTCGGTGTGGTAGAACTCCAGCTTGTCGCCCGTCTGGAAGTCTTCGTAGCCTTCGATGGCGACGCCGAACTCTTGCCCGACGGTGACCTCCCGGGCCTCTTCCTGGAAGCGCCGCAGGCTGCGGATCTTGCCGCTGGCGACTTGGTCGGCGGCGCGCAGGACGCGCACCATGAGGTCGGGGCGGATGCTGCCGTCGTCGCAGCGGGAGCCGGCGATGTTGCCGATGCGGCGGATCGGGAAGACCTGGAGGACCTCGGCGTGGGCGTCGACGATGTCGACGTCGACGGGCTCCAGCATGCCGCTGACGGCGGCTTCGACCTCTTCGATGAGGCCGTAGATGATGTCGTAGCGGCGGATCTCGATGGCCTCGGCGACGGCGAGCTTGTGGGCGCCGGGTTCGGTACCGACTTGGAAGCCGAGGACGATGCCTTTGGCGGCGGCGGCGAGGTTGACGTCGGATTCGGTGATTGCGCCGGGGGCGGCGTGGATCACCTTGACGTGGACTTCGTCGTTGGTGAGCCGCTCCAGGCTCAGGCGTAGCGGTTCGACGCTGCCGTCGACGTCGGTCTTGAGTACGAGGTTGAGTTCCTTGACTTCGCCCTTGCTGATCTCGCCGAACAAGGCGTCGAGGCTGGCGGCGTGCTGGCGCTGCGCCTCAACGGCTTCGCGCGCGCGCTTAGCCTGTTCGTAGAGGCGCTTGGCCGACTTATCGTCTGTGACGGCGCGGAAGTGATCGCCGGCGGTGGCGAGGTCTTGGACGCCAAGGATGGAGACGGGGGTGGAGGGTCCGGCGGTCTTGATGCGCTCGCCGTTGAAGTCGAACATGGCTTTGACGCGGCCCCAGGTGCCGCCGACCAGCAGCGAGTCGCCCTGGTTGAGCGTGCCGCGCTGGACGAGCAGCGTGGTGCGAGAGCCTTGGCGGCGATCCAGCTCCGCCTCCAGCACGATGCCGGCGGCGGTGCGCTGGGCGTTGGCCTTGTTGGCCTGGACTTCGGCGACCAACAAGATTGTCTCGAGGAGGTCGTCCAGGCCCTGCTTGGTGGTGCCGGAGACGGGGACGAGGGGAACGTCGCCGCCGTACTCTTCGATCATGACCTGTGCGTCGGAGAGCTGCGACTTGACGCGGTCGATGTTGATGTTGTCCACGTCGATTTTGTTGAGCGCGACGATGAGGGGCACGCCAGCGGCGCGGATGTGGTCAATGGCCTCTTTGGTCTGGGGCATGACGCCATCGTTGGCGGCGACGACGAGGATGGCGATGTCGGTGGCCTGGGCGCCGCGGGCGCGCATGGCGGTAAAGGCTTCGTGGCCGGGGGTGTCGAGGAAGGTGATCGGCTTGTCGTTGAGCGTGGCCTGGTAGGCGCCGATGTGCTGGGTGATGCCACCGGCCTCGCCCTCGGTGATGTTGGTCTGTCGGATGGCGTCGAGCAGGGTGGTCTTGCCGTGGTCGACGTGCCCGAGGACGGCGACGATCGGCGGGCGGGGGGCGAGGCTGTCGTCGGGGTCGGGCGCTTCGGCGTAGAGGTCCGCCTGTGCGGTGGTCTGCGGTTCCTCGACGACATCTGCGGCGCCTTCGATGGGCTCGAATCCCAGGTCGACCGCAACGATGGCGGCGGTGTCGTAATCGATGGTCTTGGTGACTTCGGCCATGACGCCGTTGGTCATGAGGACTTTGATCACGCCGATGGGTGTCTGATCGAGCATGTCCGCCAGCTCTTTGACGGTGAGCGTGCGCGGGATTTCGACCTGGGGGGCGGTGTCGGTTGTCATAGGGTCATCTTTCCAGCGATAGGTTAGCGCGCGCGGGCGCCGGCCTCCGATGTCGTGGGTGTAGTTGCGGGCAGGGGCGGCCCGGCTTGGAGCAGGCTGCGGTCGGCGTCGTTGAGGTCCGTGCGCAGGGCGGCGCTGAGTTGTTGTCCTGCGGCGGCGCGTTCCCAGCAGGCGGCCGATGGGCAAAGGTATGCGCCCCGGCCCGGTGCGCGACGGCGGAGATCGATGGTGAGTCGCCCGTCAGTGCCGAGGGCGATGCGCAGAAGGTCGCGCTTGGGTCGCTTGTGGCGGCAGGCAACACAGCTGCGCTCAGGCTGGTGTGGGGGTGGCTGTGGCATGGTCTGCCGCTCCCTGCGCCTCGCTCGCCGGCCCAGAGCGACCGTCCCCGGGGGGGCGGCGGCGTGGTGGCGAATCGCGGGGAGCTAGAACTCGTCCTGGTAGTCCGCGTAGGGGTCTTCCTCAAGGCCTTCTTCGGTCTCGACGTAGCGCTGGCGGCGCTTTTTCTTGCCGCGGCCTTTGTCGTCCTGGTCGGGCCTGCGGCGCAAGACTTCCTCCGCGAAGCGGATCTTGCCGGGCTCGGCGGGTCCTGGGGCGACTTCGACGGCAGCGAAGACGGGCTCGCGTTCGGGCTCGTCGGTGGTTTCTGGCTGGGCGTCGTCGGGCCGCGTTTTGCGACCGTCCGGGGTGGTTTCCAGGAGGGCCGCGGCGGCGGCGTCGGGATCTTCGGCTGCGGCCTTGGCGGCGGCGACGACTGCGGGCGCGGGTACTGGCTCCGGCTCAGCGATGGGCGCGAGCTCCGGTTGCGGGGCGTAGGGGCCGGTGGCGTCGTCCTCGAAGAGTTTCTCGGCCAGGCTCTGGGCTTTGATGTCGATGCGGAAGCGGGTGAGTCGAGCGGCGAGGCGGGCGTTCTGGCCCTCTTTGCCGATGGCGAGCGAGAGTTGCTGGTCGGGAACGGCGATTTCCGCGGTGTTGGTCTCCGGGTCGATGCGGGTGGCGGTGACCTGCGCGGGGCTGAGGGCGTTGCCGACGAATTTGCGCGGGTCGGCGTCCCATTGAATGACGTCGAGGCGTTCGCCCTGGAGTTCGTTGACGATGTTCTGAATGCGTACGCCGCGCATGCCAACGCAGGCGCCGACGGGGTCGAGGCCTTCCTGGCGGCTGTGGACGGCGATCTTGGTGCGGTGGCCGGGCTCACGCGCGATGGCTTTGATTTCGACGCTGCCTTTGAAGATCTCGGGGACCTCCAGTTCGAAGAGGCGGCGGACCAGTTCTTTGTGGGTGCGTGAGACGACGACCTGGGGGCCTTTGTTGGCCTTCATGACTTCGATCACGTAGACGCGCAGGCGCTGGCCGGAGCGGTAGTGCTCCATGCGGACCTGCTCAGAGGCGGGCAAGATGGCTTCGGCACGGCCCAGGTCCAGAATGACCTGGCGGGGCTCGACGCGCTGGATGACGCCGGAGACGACTTCGCCCTCTTGGCCGGAGAACTCGTCGAAGACGGCTTCGCGCTCGGCCTCGCGGAGTCGTTGCAGGACGACCTGCTTGGCGGTCTGGGCGGCGATGCGGCCGGCGGCCTCGGTGACTTCGTGGTTGAGGACCAGGGTGCTGCCGATCGCAGCCTCCGCGCTGAACTTCTGCGCCGCTTCGAGATCGATCTGCTCGTCCTCGTCGGCGATATCTTCTTCGACCTCAACGATCTCGCGCTCGGACCAGACCTTCATGTCGCCGTCGATGCGATTGATCTTGACGTGCACTTGGCCGATGATGTCGTGCTCCCGCTTGTAGGCGGCGGCGAGGGCGGACTCGACGGCGTCAAAGACGACGTCTTCAGCGAGATTCTTTTCAGCCGTGAGTTGCGTAATTGCGAGGAGGAAGTCGGTCTTCATGTGGCCTGTTTACGAAAGAAGGTGGGCGTAAGCCCACCTTCAGCGTTCAGCATCTGTGTTGTCCCGAGTATAGCAAGCGGCGGCCATCGCGGGGGTGGCGAGTGCGCCACGGGTGTTATGAGGCGGGCGCATCGCTGGGCTGGGGCGTGTGGAGGATGTCTGCGAGGCGTGCGAGGAGGCCGGCGGTGGCGACGGTGTCGGCCTCGGCGGCGGTGCGGGCCTTGAGTTCCACGACGTCTGCTTTGAGGTTGCGCGGGCTGAGCGTGAGCCGCACGGGCATGCCGAGCAAGTCGGCGTCGTTGAACTTGACGCCGGGGCGCTCGTCGCGGTCGTCGGTGAGGACGCTGAGGCCGGCCGCCTCCAGGGCGGCTTCGGTTTGGGCGACGGCGGCGGCGATCTCCGGCTTGTCGAAGCCGATGACGACGATGTGCACGTCGTAGGGCGCGACGGCGGCGGGCCATATGATGCCCTGGTCGTCGTGGTTCTGCTCGATCACGGCGGCCAGGAGGCGCTCGACGCCGATTCCGTAGCTGCCCATGATGGGTAGCTGCTGTTCGCCGTCGGCGTCCGTGAAGTGGGCGGAGAGGGGCTCGGAGAAGACGGTGCCGAGGCGGAAGATGTGGCCCAGCTCAATGCCGCGGTCGAGGGCGATGGCGCCGGGGCAGGGGGTTCCGTCTGGCTGAGTGGGACAGGGGTCGCCGTCCCGCGCGAGGCCGATGTCGGCGACGTGGGCGGCTTGCCAGTCGCGACCGTAGTTGGTGTGGCGGAGGTGCAGATCGGTGCGGTTGCCGCCAGCGACGAGGTTGGGGGCGTTGGGGATGGAGATGTCGGCGACGACGGTGGCGTCGGTCAGCTTTGCGTCGAGGCCGATGGGTGAGGCGTAGCCGGCGACCCAGCCCTGGGCGCTGATCTCGTCGTTGGTCATGGCGCGGATTTCGTGGGCGTCGACGGTGTTGGCGATCTTGAGCTCGTTGAAGTCCAGGTCGCCACGGATGACGGCGAAGACGGGACGGCCGTCGGCCAGGAACATGCCGGCTTTGGCGGTGCGCGAGGCGGGGATCTCCAGGAAGTGGGCGAGGGCGTCGATGGTGGTGAGGCCGGGGGTTTCGACGGGCTCGAGGGCTGCCGGTTCCTCGACCGGCGCGAGGCCGCGTCCGAACTCGGCGCGCTCCTGGTTGGCCGCGTAGTCGCAGTTTCGGCAGAGGGCGATGGTGTCCTCGCCGATGGCGGTGAGGAACATGAACTCGTGGGAGGATTTTCCGCCGATCGCGCCGGAGTCCGCCTGGACGCGGGTGATGGGCACGCCGGCACGCTGGAAGACGTTGACGTAGGCCTGGGCCATGGCGTCGTAGGAGTCCTGGAAGGCGGGCTCGTCGGCGTCGAAGGAGTAGGCGTCTTTCATGAGGAACTGGCGGACGCGGATGAGGCCGCCGCGGGGGCGGGCTTCGTCGCGGAACTTGTTCTGAATTTGGTAGACGCGCTGGGGCAGGTCGCGATAGGACTGGACCGTGTTGCGGAAGAGGTCCGTGACGGCCTCCTCATGGGTGGGGGCGAGCAGTTGCTCGCGGTCGCGGCGGTCGCGGAAGCGGAACATGGTCTCGCCGAAGGCGTCCAGGCGGCCGGATTCCTGCCAGAGCTCGACGGGCTGGATGGCGGGCATGAGGAGTTCCTGGGCGCCGGCGCGGTCCATCTCGTCGCGGATGATGGTTTCGATCTTGCGTAGCGAGCGCCAGGCCAGCGGCATGTACGAGTAGACCCCGGCGGCGAGCTGGACGACGAGGCCGGCGCGCAGCAGGAGTTGGTGGTTCGCGGTTTCGGCCTCCGCGGGGGCCTCTCGCAGGGTGCGGCCAAAGAGGCCGCTCATCCGTGTCGCCATGGGACGCTAGTCGCTTTCGGGGTGGGGCTGGTCGGCCGGGGTGCGCTGATCCGAATCTAGCGTCGCGCCCGGCTGCTCGCTATCAAGGGGCGACGCCTTGCTGGACTTGGGGAGGGGGGCTGTGCCGGGGGTGGCCCAGCGGGCGAAGCGGGCGCCCAGGTCGCGGTCGTCCCAGACGCGAAAGGCGGCCCAGGCGAGCAGGCCGCCGCCGAGGCCGGCGGCGGGCATGCTGATGGCCAGTCCCCAGCCGTCGTCGAGGCCGAGGAGGGGGACGAAGACGCCACCGCCGGCGCCGCCCAGCAGGGCGAAGGGCAGGGCCCAGAGGGCGCCGTGGGCTTGGCGGCGGATGCTGAGCGCGATCCAGGCGGTCGCGCCGAGCAGCAGCCAGGTGAGGAAGAAGAGCGTGAGGAAGATGGCGTCGAAGAGCACGGGGCCAGGGTACGTGGCGGTTGCCGCGCTGGTCTGCGATGATTCTCCGACCAGCGATGCACCCGCCTGGGCCCGCCCAAGCGCGGCGCCCGACGAGGAGTTTCGATGTCTCAGACTGCGTCGCAACGTAATCCGACCCGGGCCGTGCGCGTGGGCGGGATCCAGATGGGCGCGGGCGCACCGATCGCGGTGCAGTCGATGGCGGCCACGCGCACGCAGGACATCGAGGCGACGGTTCGCCAGGTGGAGCTGATTATGGCCGCCGGGGCCGATCTGGTGCGGATCGCGGTGGACTCGTCGAAGGATGTTGAGGCGCTGGCGACGGTGCGCGAGCGGACCGGCGCGACTCTGTCCGTCGATCTGCAGGAGAACTACCGGCTGGCCAGCGAGGTTGCGCCGCATGTCGACAAGATGCGCTACAACCCCGGCCATCTGCATCACCATGAGAAAGAGAAAACGATCGCGCAGAAGGTGGCGTTTATCGCGGAGACGGCGGAGCGGCACGATTGCGCGCTACGGATCGGGGTGAATTGCGGCTCCGTGGACCCGCGCATGATGGAGCGATACGACGGGGACCACGCCACGGCGATTGTGGCCAGCGCGCTGGAGCACTGCGCGCTGCTGGATGCGATGGGCTTCAGTCGCTATGTGGTCTCGTTGAAGGACTCGGACTGGAAGAAGGTAGTGGCGGTGAACCGGGCCTTCGCCCAGGAGCGGCCCGATGTGCCGCTGCACTTGGGTGTGACCGAGGCGGGGATGCCGCCGGACGGGATCATCAAGACGCGGGTCGCGTTTGAGCAATTGATCGCGGAGGGGATTGGCGACACGGTGCGGGTCTCGCTGACGGTGCCCTTCGACGACAAGGGCCAGGAGGTGACCGTGGCGCGGGAGATTCTGCGCGACATCGCCGTGGGTCGTTTTCGATCGGTGCCGCCGGGGATGGACGAGGGCCTGAACATCATCAGTTGCCCGTCGTGCTCGCGGGTGGAGAACGAGCGCTTCATTGAGCTGGCGCAGGATGTGAAGACGATGACGGCCTACGCCAAGGAGCACGACATCACGATCGCGGTGATGGGCTGCCGGGTGAACGGCCCCGGCGAGACGGACGACGCCGATCTGGGCCTGTGGTGCGGGCCTACGGCCGTCAATCTCAAGAAGGGGCCGGAGCCCCTGGGGCAGTACAGCTACGACGAGATCCTGGGCCGGCTGAAGGTTGAGGTGGACGCGCTGATCGCGGGGCGAGCGCCTCACGCGACGGGGGTCCATTGAGGGGTTCATTGCGGTTGTGATTGACAGGCGCTTTCACATCCCGGCTTCACACATACGAAGCCGGCGGGTGGTTCGCGTGCTGGGTGGAATTCGAAAGTGGTTCAGACAGGAAAGGGAATGGGGATTGATGATGATTCGTGAATCCATGCGTTGGCCGTACCGGCTGGCGGCCGTACCGGCTGGCGGCCGTACCGGCTGGCGGCGGTGATCGGCTTTGGACTGGCGTCCGGGGCGGTGAACCCGGTGCAGGCGCAGACGTCGTTGGTGGAGGTCCCGGAGGGCATCAGCCTGCTGGGTTGGTGCGGCGAGGAGTCGTCGACCGGCCTCTTGATTGACGAGTCGCCGATCGACACGATCTGGCTGTTCAACAACGAGACGAATGGCTACGACTCGGACGCCGAGGCGCTGCCCACCCCGTTGCGCAACGATCTCGATATTCCTACAGGATTGGGCTTCTTCGTCCGCTCGACGGAGGCGTTCGATCTGGAGTTTGATCTGGTCGAGTTCTAGCTCAGCTTGAACGATGGGCTGAACATTCTGGCCGTGTGCGATCCCGAGGGCGCCGACTCCGATGGCGTCTTCGAGACCTTCCCGGCGCTCCAGACGTTGTGGGCCTTCGATCCGGAGTCGAACAGCTTCGATTCGGACTCCAAGCTGCTGCCGGCGCCGCTGCGCAACAGTGTGGAACTTGCGCCCGGCGCGGGCATGTTCACCAACGCTACGGAGTCGTTCGATTGGACTTCCGATCCCGACGCTAGCGGTGGTGACCCCGACGATGGGGGCGACCCCGACGATGGTGGTGACCCCGACCCCGGACCGACACCGGTCGACTCGCTGGACGACCTGAGGATCGTCGATCTGGGCGCGGTGCCGGCCGGCGGCGGCGTGGTGACCGTGGACGTCGAGGCGGGCGAAGGCTCGTTCCTGTTCTACGCGCAGGGCCCCGGTATCGACGATCTGATCACGATTACGGATGTGACGGGCCCCGATGGCGCGTCGATCACGGCGGATCTGATTCCGGACGGCCGCCAGGGCAGTGGCGACGCTGCGATTCTGGTGCCGCTGACGGACGCGACGCCGCTGACGGCGGGCACCTACTCGGTGTCGGTGGTCTCCGATGTGGCGACGACGGTTGGGGTGATCCTCAAGCAGGACACGAACGGCGCCGCGCAGGTGTTGAACGCCAGGTTCTGGGTGGCGACATCCAGTGACGAGGTGGCAGACGCCGCCAGCCGGGCGACCACTGAGCAAGTCTTCCGGGAGCGTGGCGACGCGATCTTCGGTAGCGCCAACCTGCAGATCGGCACGATCGAGTTCGTCGATGCGCCGCAGAACATCATCGACCAGTTCGCGGACCTGCCGCTGCCGAGCACCGGCAACGACACGACGCAGCGCGCGCTGTGTGACGCGATGTCGCAGCAGTTCGGTCAGGACCACACGTTGAACTTCGTGCTGGTCGACAGCGTCAACGATCCTGAAAGCGAAGGCGTGACGCTTGGCAACGCGGCTGGGATTCCGGGCGCGACGTTGATCGCCAACTCGCGCACGTCCTGCGTGGTGGTGACGGCGAACGCCGGCGGCGTGACGCTGGCCGGCAACGCGACGACGGTCTGGCACGAGGCCGGACACCTGTTGGGGCTGAACCACACGACGGAGTCCAGCGGTGACTTCTTCGACTGGGTGCCCGACACGTTCCAGTGCGACCTCAGCAACGACGCGGACGCCGACGGGACGGTGGACCAGACGGAGTGCACGGACGGTGGGAACTTCATGTTCCACGACACCGACAACACGGGCATGTCCGAGGACCAGGGCAACTTCCTGGCCGGTCACATTCTGTTCCAGCCGGCGGCCGCGAACTGAGGCTGGGCGGCGCTCCCGCGTCGCCGGACTTGAGACCGACCGGGTACAAGAGAAGCCCGCCCCGAACCGGGCGGGCTTCTCCGATCTCGTGACGGTGGCGGGATTGGCTCGATCAGACTAGGACGGGTTCCTTTTCGATCGCGGCAACGATCCTCTCGGCGGCTGTTCCGCGGGAAGAAGCGGATCACCGCGGAGACGGCGCTCCAGCTTGCGCAGGCGCTGGGGGTCGACGCACGGATCTGGCTCGGGCGGCAGACGGAATACGACCTGCATCTCGCGCGTCGCTTGCGGGCACGATCGGCTTAATGAAATCGGCCTAATGAAGCGGCCCACGACCGCCCCCACCACCAGCGCGACACGCGCCTAGAGCAGCTTCGGCGCGGCTTCCGCCTCCAGCTTGCGGAGCGCGACGGCTGCCCTGTCGGTACCTGGCTCGCATCCTCAAGCTCGCTGGCTTGCACCGACGTCCGGCGGCTACAGTCCTGGCAGGCGGCTCGGTACCAGACCGTCTCACCCTCGACCGCCACCCGCTCGCCGTTCCCGAGCCTCCCATTGCACCACTTGCACCGACGCACCGGGCAATCCCCAACGCCCATCAGCTCGCGGCCTTCACCCGCTTCGGCGCCCAGGCCTTCGCGCTTCGCGCGCTGACCAGGAGACCCGACTTCGGCCCGGCCCCATCAAGGACGCCCGTCACCGTCACCAGGTCCCCCCGGTCGATCGCCTTGTGGACGGCCTTCACCGTCACCGACTTCCGGCTCGCGATCTCGGAGACCGGCGCGAACTCGTCGGCGAACGGGTCCACCAGCCAGCGCTTCCCGCGCGGCCGCTTCAGCAGCCCCTGCCGCATCCCCAGCCGAGTCGCGAGGTCGGAGAGCGCTTGGAAGAAGGGGTGGTCGTAGATCTCCCGCGTCACGAATCCCTGCGTCGCGCGCAGCAGGGGATTGCTCCCCTTGGAGCCGACGACATCGTTGAAGAAGTCGCCCCACTCGCACCGCCGCCGGCTCTTCCCGGCGTCCTCTTCGTTGATGGCCGGCCAAGCCCGCCGGTACGCGGCCTCGAGGTACGCGCGCTGTTCGTCGTCGAGCCCCTGCAGGTCGAGCACCGCGCCGTCGCAAAGCGTGTAGGTGCGCGCAGTCTGGGTCGCGGTCGTCGTCATCGTCTTGTCCGATCAGTCAACTTAATCAGTACCAACACGTTCAGAGTAGCGGCCGCGCCCTAGCCGGGCGGGGCGAGCACTTCGGGGATTCCGGCGACCTCCACGAACATCGCCGCCTGCGCGAACGCGGCCGCCGCCCAATCGACCAGGGCCAGGAAGTCCGCCACCTGCCGCATGGAGTCCAGCGCCATCACGTACTCGCGGGATTCCTCGTGGAAGACCTGCCCCGAGTCGGAGCGCCAGGCCCCGGCCACGACGCGGGTCTGCTGGAAGCCCCCCACCACGTCCAGGATGCGCCCGGCCAGGCGATCCCAGGCCTCGGAGCGCACGGCCTGACCGGCCTTGTCGGTGACCGGGACCAGGAACTTCACGTAGAACATCGTGCCCTTTTGCTCTGGACCCTGTGGTACATGGTATGTACCACGGACGGCGGATTGTCAACCCTACTGGTACAGAGTCTACCGGCATCTCGCGCGTTGCTTGCGGGCGCGATCGGATTAATGAAATCGGCCGAATGAAGCAGGCCGACTAGCGGAGGACGGATTCGCCGTCGATCACGCGGACGACGTCGAAGTAGCCGATGACGATGGCGGCGGTGATCAGGAGGGCGAAGCCGGTGAGGTGCACCAGGCCTTCTTTCTCGGGCGAGATGCGCTTGCCGCGTCGCAGGATTTCGATCAGGACGAAGACGATGCGGCCGCCGTCGAGGCCGGGGATGGGCAGCAGGTTCATGATGCCCAGGCTGATGCTGATCAGGGCGGCGAGCTCAATCAGGCGGATCCAGCCGGCGTCGCGAACGACTTCGCCCGTGCCCTGTGCCAGTCCAATGGGGCCGTTGACTTGCAATTCCTCGCCGCCGGCGAGCCAGCTGCGAATCGCGTTGTAGGAGAGGATGAAGGTGTCACGCGTGCGCTCGAAGCCGGTGCTGAAGGCGCCGAAGACGCCCTCGCCGTCTTTGACGACGGTGAAGCTGCCATTGGCGATGGTGATGCCGGTGGGGCCCTGCGGGACGGCGACTCGCAGGCCGGGCTCCAGATTGATCAGGTCGATGCTGGCGGCGTCGAGCACGGTCTGCTGGCGCAGGCCGAAGTCGCGCGCGACGGAGAAGGCCGTGTCCCCCTCCTGGACGACATAGGTCTCGCCGGGCAGGGCCAGGACGAGGCCCTCGTCGAGCTCGACTCCGCCGCCGAAGCCGGCGCCATCCAGTACTTGGCTGGCGTTGACGCCCAGGATCTCCCCGACGTCATGGACGGTCTCGCCTTCCTGCACGGTGTGCAGGAGCGTGGGCGGAGCGAGGCGCGGTTTGAGGTGCGTGACGATGGTCTCAGTGCTGGCGACGGCGGGCTGTTGGGTAGTGCTCTCCGCCACCGTGTCGCGCTCCAGCACGACTTCGATGTTCTCGTTGAGGTTGAGGCGGATCTGGAGACCCACGTCGCCACGGTTCTCCGTTTCGACGCCATCCACGCTGAGGACGCGGTCGCCGGCCTCGAATCCGGCCATGTCGGCGGGACCGCCGCGCACGACGGAGGTGACGACGGCGGGTCCCGCGGCCCGGTCCTGCGGGATGATGGCGGCGATCGCGAAGAGCAGGATTGGCAGCGCCAGGTTGACGAGGGCTCCGGCGGCGAGGATGCCGATGCGGGTGAGGGGCGCGCGGGAGCCGAATGAACGCGGGTCTGCGCCCACCTGCACACCGGCGATGCGGCCAATGGTGGCCTGCGCTGATTCCGGGGCGTCGGCGTCGGCGCGGTCGTCGGCGTCGGCGTCAGCGGCCTCCGCTTCGCTGCGGCCGGGCACGACCTCTAGGTCGTACTCGAAGGCTTCCAGCGCGATCCCGTTTCCGGTGGTGACTTCGCGCTCGATGGTGAGTGTGATGACGCCGCTGTGGGCCTCAGCGGCGAGCACGGCGGCGAGTTCGGTCTCGTTGTGGACGGGCTCGCCGGCGACGGCGGTGATGACATCGCGCGCGCGCAGGCCGGCGGCGTCGGCGGCGCCGTGGCGGTTGATGTCAGCGATGAAGACGCGGGAGCTCTCCTCGCCGGTGAGCTTGACGAAGCCGCCCAGGGGGAGCCAGTTGATCGAGTAGATGGTCTCGCCGATGCGCTTGCCCTTGGCGCGGGGTGGGAAGCCGACGCCGAACTCCTCGACGCGAACGCCGGCCAGCTTGGCGGTGACGTAGTGCCCCGCCTCATGGATCAGGATCAGGCCCACGAGCACGCCGACGAAGGGGAGGACCGTGTCAAGGAGGAGCATTAGACGAGCATCCGCTCTGTGATGTGCCGCTGGGTGAAGCTGCGCGCCCAGGCGTCGGCCGCGTCGATCGTTTCGAGGTCGGGGTTGTCGGCGCCGCGGTGGGCGGTGAGGGCGGCCTCAATCACCTCTGGGATGGCGGTGAAGGGGATGTGGTCCTGCATGAAGGCGGCCACGGCGAGTTCATCGGCGGCGGCCATGACGCAGGGATACGTGCCGCCGCGACGGCCCGCCTCTTGGCAGAGGCGCAGGCCGGGGTATCGATCGAGGTCGGGTGTGGAGAAATGGAGCGCGCCGAGCGCGGCGAGATCGAGCGGCGCGACGGTTGGCTGCAAGCGCTTGGGATAGGTCAGGGCGCACTGGATGGGCAGTCGCATGTCTGGGTTGCCGAGCTGCGCTTTGACGGAGCCGTCGCCCATTTCGACGAGTGAGTGGACAATGGACTCGGGGTGCTGCACGACTTCGACGCGCTCGTAGGGGACGTCGAAGAGCCATCGGGCTTCGATGGTCTCCATGCCCTTGTTGACGAGCGAGGCACTGTCGATCGTGATCTTGGCCCCCATGTTCCAGGTGGGATGGCGAAGCGCCTGGGCCGGCGTGACGGCGGCGAGCGCGTCGGTTGGGAGGTCGCGAAGTGCGCCACCCGACGCTGTTAATAAGATTCGACGGATCTCGTTGCCTTCCTCACCCCAGAGGCACTGCCAGATGGCGCTGTGCTCCGAGTCGACGGGGCGCAATTGGCCGCCGCCCTGATCGGCGGCGGCGCGCACCAGGTGGCCGGCCATGACGACGACCTCCTTGTTGGCGAGGGCGACGGCGCGGCCGCGCTGCAAGGCGGTCAGGGTGGGCTCCAGGCCGGCGCGTCCGGCGGTGCCGACGACGAGGACGTCGAGGGTGGGGTGTGCGGCCATCTGGTCCATGGGGACGATTTCGGCGCCGCAGGCGTCGGCGATCTGGCGGAGCCGCTCTGACGGCCCCTCGTGGGCCCAGATCATTTGGGGTCGCAGCGCGGCCGATTGCTGGGCCAGGAGGTCAAGGTTGCGCCCGGCGGCCAGGCCCAGGACTTGGAAGCGATCCGGCATGGCCTGGATGACGTCGATGGTCTGCGTGCCGACGCTGCCGGTGCTGCCCAGGAGGACGAGCCGGATCGGCGGGTCGGCGTTCGCGGCGGGAGGGGTCAGAGGACGATCCATCGCACGAAGAAGTATACGGTCGGGACGACGAAGAGCAGGCTGTCGAGTCGGTCGAGCACGCCGCCGTGTCCGGGCACGAGCTTCGAGAAGTCCTTGACGTCCAAGGCGCGCTTGATTACGGACTCGCTGAGATCGCCGGCGGTGGCCATGAGCGGCACGGCGATGCCGAGCAGGACCATCTTCCAAACGGCGACTTCCAGGTCCGGCAGAAGGTTGATGAGGAGCACGGCGGCGAAGCCGGCGACGAGCCCGCCGATCCCCCCCTCGACGGTTTTTCGCGGGCTGATCCGGGGCGCCATGGGGCGGCGGCCGATGAGCTTGCCGACGACGAATGCGCCGGTGTCGGTGGCCATGCCGGCGAAGACGGCGAGCAGGAGCCACTCTTCGCCCTGGGGGAGTTGGCGAAGGAGCAGGAAGAAGCTGCCCAGCCAGCCGACGTAGGTGAGCGCGACGAGGCCCGCGGCGGTGCGCTCATAGAGCGCGGCGAAGGGAATGGGGTCGGAGCCGTCGTTGGGGGGCTGGCCCCACTCGCGGACGAATTGCTGCAGCACGGGGGTCGCGACGATGGCGGCGATGGCGGCGGTGAGGGGCCAATGCGTGGGGATGTCGTTGGTGAGGGTGGCGGCGGTCATCGCGACGGCGCCGGCCAGGGCGAGCCAGAGCACGGGGTCGTCTCGGGTGAGTCGCATGCCGAGGCCAAACTCCAGCACGGCGACGGCGAGCACGAGGGAGACGAGCGCCGCCAGCCCGGGGCCGCCTTCGATGATGAGGACGATGATGATGGGCAGGACGACGACGCCGCTGAGGATGCGCTGGGCGAGGGGGTTGTGCCGTAGCGCTCGAGGCGAGAGTTGGGCCGCGAGGGTGGGGCTGTTGGACGGGGTGGGTTCCGATGGGGGGGCGGGGGGCGGGCTCACGCTAGCCGATCTGTCCGCCGGCGGTTTCACCGGTGCGGGCGCGCGATTCCAGGCCGCCGAACTTGCGTATGCGCTGGGCGTAGGCCTCCAGCGCTTCGTCAACGTCGGCCTCGCGGAAGTCGGGCCAGTAAGTGTCGGTGAAGTAGTACTCCGCGTAGGCGGCCTGCCAGATGAGGAAATTGGAGAGCCGCTGCTGTCCGCCGGTGCGGATGATCAGGTCTGGGTCGGGCAGGCCATGGGTGTAGAGGTGGCGTGCGACGAGATCCTCGTCGATGGCGTCGGCGGGGACGCCGGAGTCGACGATGGCGCGGATCGCATCGACGACCTCAGAGCGGCCGCCGTAGTTGAAGGCGACGCAGACGGTCATTTCCGTATTGGCGGCGGTGCGGGCGACGGCGCCTTCGATCTGCGTGCGCAGTTCCGGCTCCAGTACTTCCAGTTGGCCGATGTAGCGCAGTTGGACGCCTGCTTCGTGCAGGGGTTGCAGTTCCCGCTCAATGACCTGGGAGAGGATGTGCATGAGGCCGCTGACCTCGTCCGGGGGGCGGCGCCAGTTCTCTGTGGAGAAGGCGTAGAGCGTGAGCACGTGTACGCCGCGTTCGCCGAAGAGGCGGATGATCTCGCGGATGTTTTCGGTGCCGGCGGTGTGGCCTTCAAGGCGCGGGAGGCCGCGATCCTCCGCCCAGCGGCCGTTGGCGTCCATGATCACGGCGACGTGCCGGGGTACGTTTTCAGTCCGGCGGTCCGGGGCGACGACCACGCTCAGACCTCCAAGAGCTCGCGCTCCTTGGCAGCGCCTTCCTCGTCGATCTTGCTGCTGAAGCCGTGCGCGATTTTGTCCAGTTGGTCGTGTGCGCGGCGCTCTTCGTCCTGCGAGATGTCCTTGTCTTTGACCATGGTGCGCAGCTCGTCTTGGGTGTCGCGCCGGATGTTGCGCAGCGCGACGCGGGCGGCTTCGTTCTTTTGGGCGACCTGCTTGACGAGTTGCTTGCGTCGATCTTCGGTCAACTCTGGGATCACGAGGCGGATCACGATGCCGTCGCTCTGCGGGTTGAGGCCCAGGTCGGACAGCTGGATGGATTTGGCGATCGGGTCGAAGGCGTTTTTGTCCCAGGGCTGGATGACGAGCAGGCGCGCCTCCGGCGCGCTGATGGAGGCGAGTTGGTTGAGCGGGGTGGGGGCGCCGTAGTAGTTGATGGGTAGGGCATCCACGAGTGAGGGCTGGGCGCGGCCGGTGCGCACGGAGTCCAGGTCGCGCCGGTGGGAGGTGATCGTCTTTTGCATGCGCGTGCGGGCTTCGTCGAGCGCGAGTTGTGTGAGGTCGTCGTCGGGCATGATGCTGCGGTCCTTTGCCCGCCGGCTGGCGGTTACTCGGCGGCGCCGGCGAGGCGCGTGGCCTCCGGCCCAACGAGCGTACCAACGGAGCCGCCCATGACGGCCTGCACGATAGCGTCCGCGGGGGCGATATCAAAGACCAAGATGGGCAGGTCGTTCTCTTCACAGAGCGAGAGGGCGGCGGTGTCCATGACGACGCCGAGGTTTTGGGCGATGGCGTCGCGGTAGGAGATGGTGGCGTAGCGCTTGGCCTGCGGATCGAGGGCGGGGTCCGCGGTGTAGACGCCGTTGACGCCGTTTTTGGCCATGAGCAGGCGGGCGGCGTCGATCTCCACGCCTCGCAGGGCGGCGGCGGTGTCTGTGGTGACGTAGGGGTTGCCGGTGCCGGCGACGAAGAGGACGACGCGGCCCTTCTCCAGGTGGCGGATGGCGCGACGCCGGATGTAGGGCTCAGCCACTTCCGCGAGGGCGACGGCGGACATGGTCCGCACTTCCAGGCCTTCGCGCTCCAGGGCGTCTTGCAGGGCGAGGCCGTTGATGACGGTGGCGAGCATGCCGGCGTAGTCGGCGGTGGCGCGGTCCATGCCCGCTTCGGCGGCGGTGCGTCCGCGGAAGAGGTTGCCGCCGCCGATGACGAGGGCGACTTCCACGCCTTGGGCGCGCAGGCGGCCGACTTGCTTGGCGATATCACGCAGGGTGTCGGGATCCATGCCGAAGGAACGCCCACCGAGGAGGGCTTCGCCGCTGATCTTGATCAGGACGCGCTCACCCGTGACGTTTCCTCCTTCGCGCGGTGCTGAGGCCGCCTATGCGCCTAGCTCGAAGCGGGAGAAGCGGCGTACGGCGATCTTCTCGCCGGTACTGGAGACCGCTTCGTTGATGAGATCTTGGATGGTTTTGCTGGGGTCTTTGATGAAGGGCTGGGCGAGCAGTGCGAGCTCGGCGGGGCTACCTTGGTCGTCCGCGGGCAGGTCTGCGGCCTGGATGACCTGCGGGGCCATGGAGGCGATCTGCATGGCAATGTCGTGCGCGAGGGTTTTGAAGATATCGGTGCGGGCGACGAAGTCCGTTTCGCAGTTGAGTTCCAGCATGGCGCCGATGCGGCCGCCGTGCAGGTAGGACGCGACGACGCCCTCGGCGGCGTCGCGGTCGGCGCGTTTGGCGGCGGTCTGGAGGCCCTTTTCACGCAGGAGTTCGCGGGCTTTGTCGATATCGCCGCCCGCTTCGTCGAGGGCGGTGCGGCAGTCCATGACGCCGGCGCCGGTGGCTTCGCGCAGGGCCTTGATGTCGTCGACGGTGGCGGTCACGGGGGATCCTTTCGGGCCGGCCGCGCGTGCCAGCGTGGGGCCGGGGAGGGGGCTCGCCGGATCGGCTAGGCCTGAACCGGGGCCGGGGGAGTGGCGCTTGCCTCAACGATGGGCGCCGGCGGGGGTGCTTGCGGGGGCTCGCCGGCTTGTGCCCGCGCCTCGACGCGCAGGCTCTCGCGTACGGCCATGCCCTCAGCGGCGGCGGTCGCGATGCGGCCGGCGATCAGGCGAATGGCGCGAATCGCATCGTCGTTGGAGGGGATCGGGTAGGGGATGCCGCTGGGGTCGCAGTTGGTGTCGCACATGGCGACGATGGGGATGTTGAGGCGCTGCGCTTCCTTGACGGCGATGGCCTCTTTGGGCACATCGACGATGAACATGGCGGCGGGCAGGCCGTTCATGTCGCGCAGGCCGCCGACATAGCGATGGAGCTTGGTCAGCTGATCGCGGTGGCGCAGCCCCTCCTTCTTGGGCAGGGCGTCCCAGTCGCCGACCTCTTCTTGATGTTCCAGGCGCAGCATGTACTCAATGCGCGCGCTGATGGTCTGCCAGTTGGTGAGCGTGCCGCCGAGCCAGCGATTGATGACGAATGGCATCTCGGCGCGCTGGGCCTCGGACTGGACGACGTCTTGGGCCTGCTTTTTGGTGCCGACGAAGAGGATCTCGCCGCCGTTGGCGGTGGTTTCGCGCACGAAGGCGGCGGCGACTTCCAGACGGTCCACCGTCTGCCCGAGATCAAGGATGTGAATCCCGTTGCGGGGGGCGAAGATGAACGGCGCCATCTTCGGGTTCCAGCGTCGTGTCTGGTGGCCGAAGTGGACTCCGGCCTCCAGCAGCTCTTTCATTGTGACTTCGGTGGCCATGCTGCTCCGGTTGATGTCCTGGGCGGCGTCGCGGGGACATCGAATGCTCTCTGGTGCTGGCGACTGACAGGGGCGAACCCTGTCAGTCATTCGGGGCATCGACGCCGATGCCGCGAGCTAGCGCCACGGGTTGTAGGACGGGAGGCAGTATACGCGCCTGGCCGGGAGGGACGACAGCGGCGGCGACACACAGGTGGGCGGCAGCGGTCGCGCAGGGGTCCGTTGCGGCGCTGGACTGCTATTCTGAGGCTCTATCCGTGGTTCCGTCATTCGCGGTTCTTCGACGGCCCCTGGCTGCTGGGGCGTTGGGCGAGTGAGATTCGATCGGAGTGCGAGCGTTGCCCCGTTACGTCTACGAGTGCACGAAGTGCGCGCACAGTTACGAGAAGCTTGAGGGTTGGGACGCGAAGCCCAGGCAGCGGTGTCCCAAGTGCCGGGCGGTTTCGCAGCGGATGCCGGCGTCGCCGGCGATCGTCTTCAAGGGATCCGGGTGGTATTCGACGGACAATCGTCGCAGTCTGCGCGAGGGCGCGGACTCGCTCCAGCAGGGCGAGGACGCGGGCGAGTCCGGGTCCGATTCGGATTCCGGATCCGATTCGGGGTCCGATTCTGATTCCGGCGACTCCGGCAGCGGCAAGCAGGCCGCCAAGTCGAAAGCGAAGTCGAAGTCAAAGTCGGAGGACTGATCGCCTCTTGCGGCGGTGAGTTGAGGCAGTGAGCAGCGCATGCGGGTGGTTCTGCAACGCGTCCAGCGCGCCTCGGTGCGTGTTGACGAGGAGATCGTCGGCGCGATTGGGGGCGGCTTCCTGGCGCTGACAGGCATCGCCGACGGCGATGACGAAGCCACGATCGATGCGATGGCGGCGAAGGTTGCGGGGCTGCGGGTCTTCTCGGACGCGGACGGCAAGTTCAATCTGGCCCTGGCCGATGTGGGTGGCGCGGTGCTGGTCGTGAGCCAGTTCACGCTGATCGCCGACGTGCGCAAGGGACGGCGACCGTCGTTCGTGGGGGCGGCGCGGCCCGAGGTGGCGGAGCCGCTGGTGCAGCGATTCGCCGATCGGTTGGGGGCGGCCGGTCTGCCGGTGGAGGGTGGCCGCTTTGGCGCGCATATGGAGGTGGAGCTGGTCAACGATGGGCCCGTCACGCTGGTGATCGATTCGGCCGATCTGGAGCGCGGGCGTCGGGGCGGGCGTTAGCCGGGGCCCGGACGGGGCCGCCGACGCCGGAGTCTGTGCGACTCGTGCGGCGTGTGCTGGGCTAGATGGAGCTGAGTGGCTCCGGCACGACTTGCAGTGAGATGTCCATGGGCGTGACGGTGTGGGTGAGTGCGCCGATCGAGATGAAATCCACGCCGCTGGCGGCGTAGTCGGCGATGGTGTCCGGCGTGATGCCGCCGCTGGCTTCGGTGATGACGCTGTGCTGCTGCGCCTCGGCGACTGCGGGGTGGAGCGCGGGGGGCGTGAAGTTGTCGAGCAAGAGGGCGCGGGCCCCGGCGGCGATCGCCTCGCGCAGTTCCTGCAGCGATGTCACTTCCACCTCCACGGCCGTGGCGGGTCCGGCGGCGTCGTGCGCGAGCCGCACGGCCTCGGCCAGGCTGCCGCCGCGGGCGCGCACGGCAGCGATGTGGTTGTCCTTGACGAGGATCGCGGATCGCAGGTCATTGCGATGGTTGTATCCGCCGCCAACGCGGACGGCGTAGCGCTCCGCGGGGCGCAGCCCAGGGGTGGTCTTGCGTGTATCGAGGATGCGGCAGTGTGTCCCGGCGGTGGCGCGAACGCAGTCGGCGGTCTGGGTGGCGATGCCGGAGAGTCGCTGCAGGTAGTTGAGCGCGACCCGCTCGCCGCGCAGGATGGCGTGGAGGGGCCCGTCGATATGCGCGAGGGTGGCGCCGGAGGCGACTCGCAATCCCTCACTGACGGCGGGCATCCAGCGCACACGTGGCTCCACGGCGTAGAAGGTCTCCAGCGCGAATTGCAGTCCGCAGACGACGCCGTCCGATTTGGCAACGACGACGCCCCGTCCCTGTTGGTCCACGGGGACGAGCGCGTTGCTGGTCAGGTCCTGCTCGGCGCCGTCCTCCGCCAGGGCGGCCTGGACGAGGCCGCGGATGGTGAGGCGGTCGAGCGGGGCCGGGGCGATGGGGTCCATGGCCGGTGGCGTCACTGCGGATCGGGGCGGACGAAGCTGAGGTGTCGCCGCCAGTTCGGGTCGGACTCGGGGGCGTCGCTGCGGTAGTGCGCGCCGCGGCTCTCGGTGCGTCGCGAGGCGGCCTGGACGATGAGCCGGCCGACGAGGGCCATGTTGGCGAGGGTTGCGCCCTCGACACCGGCGCTGGGCGCCCCCCAGGCGTCGATCGTGGCGGCGGCGTCGGCGAGGCCTTGGGGGTCGCGGACGATGCCGGCCTGCGACCAGAGCAGGGATTGCAGCGTGGCACGGTCCGGCGCGGCGGTGAGTCGCGGCAGGGCCAGGGGGGTGGTGTCGGGGGGGGGCGCAGCGGGCGCGTCGCCGCGTTGCGACGCTTCCACGGCGCGCTGCGCGAAGACGACCGTTTCCAGCAGCGAGTTACTCGCGAGCCGGTTTGCGCCGTGGACGCCGGTGCTGGCGACCTCACCGCAGGCGTAGAGGCCGGGCAGGGTGGTGCGGCCCCAGTGGTCGGTGTAGACGCCGCCCATGAAGTAGTGGGCGGCGGGAGCGACTGGGGCGGGGGCGCGCGTGATGTCGAGCTCGTAGCGCAGGCAGTGCTGATGAACGCCCGGGAAGCGGGCCGCGATGAAGTCCGGATCGGCGTGGGTGATATCTAGGAGCACGTGATCGCTGCCGCTGCGCCGCATCTCTGTCGCGATCGCGCGGGCGACGACATCGCGCGGGGCGAGGTCGCCCAGGGGGTGGTAGTTGGGCATGAAGGCGCGCCCGCCTCCACCAGCGCCGGCAGGCGTGCGCAGGATCGCACCTTCGCCCCGGAGGGCCTCGGTGAGCAGGAAGGTGGGCACACCCGGCAGGGCCAGCGCGGTGGGGTGGAACTGGACGAACTCCATGTCGCGCACGACGGCGCCCGCCCGCCAGGCCAGCGCGACGCCATCGCCGGTGGCGACGCTGGGGTTGGTGGTCAGGGTGTAGAGCTGGCCGGCGCCGCCTGTCGCGAGGATGGTGCGAGTGGCCTGGAAGAGGACCGGCCGGCCGGTGGGGTCCAGCGCCTCGACGCCGGTGACGCGACCGTCGCGGGTGCGGAGCTCGGTCACGGCGTGACGGTCGAAGACCTCGACGCCGGCCTCACGGACGCGACGGACCATGACGGTCTCGATGGCGTCGCCGGTGCGGTCGCCGCCGGCGTGCAGGATGCGGGCACGCGAGTGGGCGCCCTCGCGGCCGAGCGCGACCTGACCCTCTTCGCTGTCGAAGGGGACGCCGAGCTCGGTCAGGCGGCGAATGCGGTCCGGGGCTTCGCGGACGAGTACGTCGACGGCTGCGGGGTCGCAGAGGCCGGCGCCGGCGGCGAGGGTGTCGTTGCGGTGGGCAGTGACGCTGTCGCCCGGTCCGACGGCGGCGGCGATGCCGCCCTGGGCGTACTTGGTGTTGGACTCTTCGATGGGGCCCTTGGTGACGACGGCGGTGCGACCGTGTTGAGCGGCCAGCAGGGCGGCGTAGAGCCCGGCGATGCCGGAGCCCAGGATGAGGTAGTCGTAGTTCATGCGGCGGGGGTCTCGATGGGGGCTAGACGATTTCCAGCATGCGCTGCAGGGCCAGGTTGGCCCATTCGCGGGTGTCGTCGTCGACGCGGATCTGGTTGACGATTCGGCCGGCGACCAACTCCTCCAGCACCCAGGCTTGGTAGGCGGGGTGGATGCGGTACATCGTGGCGCAGGGGCAGATGATGGGGTCCAGGCAGAAGACGGTCTTGCCCTGGTCCTTGACCTCTTCGTGCAGGCGGTGGACGAGGTTGATCTCGGTGCCGACGGCGTAGACGCCGGGCGGTCCGTTCTTGACGTAGTTGATGATGAACTCCGTGGAGCCGTCGGCGTCGGCGGCGTCGACGACGGCCTCCGTGCACTCCGGGTGGACGACGACCTTGCAGCCGGGGTGTTGGGCCCGCGCCTTGTCGATCTGATCGACCTTGAAGCGCACGTGCACGGAGCAGTGGCCCTGCCAGAGCAGGATCTTGCTGCGCTCGATTTGCTCGGCGGTGAGGCCGCCCATGCGCTGGGCGGGGTTCCAGAGAGCCATCGCGTCACGCGGGTCGATGCCCAGCTTTTTGCCGGTGTTGCGGCCCAGGTGCTGGTCGGGGAAGAAGAGCACGCGGTCACCGCGCTGGAAGGCCCACTGCAGCACGGCCGTCGCGTTGGAGGAGGTGCAGACGGCGCCGCCGTTGCGACCGACGAAGGCCTTCAGTTTGGCGTCGGAGTTCATGTAGGTGACCGGGATCGTGCGCTCGGCGGGCACGACGGAGGTGAGCTCGTCCCAGGAGGCGTAGACATCCTGCGGCTGGGCCATGTCAGCCATGGAGCAACCGGCGGCGAGGTTGGGCAGCATCACGGCCTGATCGGGGCGGGTGAGGATGTCCGCGCTCTCGGCCATGAAGTGCACACCACAGAAGAGGATGAAGTCGGCCTGGGAGTGATCGGCGGCCTGGCGGGCGAGCTTGAAGGAGTCGCCGCGGAAGTCCGCGAAGCGGATCACGTCGTCGCGCTGGTAGTGATGGCCCAGGATGAGGAGTCGCTCGCCGAGGGCGGCCTTGACGCCGCGGATGCGGTCGGCGAGTTCGTCGGCGTCCATGGCGAGGTAGCGTTCGGGGATTTCGGTCTGCCAGGAGGCGCGATGCGGCTCCTGCACGAGGGGGATGGTGGCGATGTCGCCTTCGCAGTAGGCGTCGGGGAGGTCTTCAGGCAGGCGTGGCGCGACGTATTCCGTCGCGACCGGTGGAGCGGCGGCGGATTCTGGCGTGCGAGGGAGGTGCAGAGAGGACATGAGGGCCCCGATCGGGAAGAGAGTGGCTATCGGAGATCAGCCAACGGGTACGCAGTCACGGAGGGCCGATCGGACTTCGTGTCATCATGACACGAAGTCAGCATGGCCATTATCAGGGATGGCCTGAGTAAGTGTCAAGGTGACACTTACTGATCTGTGGATGGGCTCACCTGTGGATGCGCCCGTTTGTGGACGGGCTGATTCGTGGATGGGTTCAAATGTGGATGGTCTGGCGCTACCAGTCGTAGCCGTGGGCACGGAGGTCGGCCTGGAGGGCGGCGTAGTCGCCCTTGAAGCGATGCGCGGTCCAGCCGACCTCTTGCGCGGCGGCGACGTTGACCCGGATGTCGTCGATGAAGAAGCACTGCTCAGGGCTGAGCGAGAGCCGCTCCATGACGAGGTGGTAGATGGCCGGGTCGGGCTTGGCCAGGCCGACCTCGGCCGAGACGATGATGTCGTGCCAGGCGACCTTGCGGCCCAAGTTTTTGTCGATGTGGGCGCGCAGGTCGGGGCCGGCGTTGCTGAGCACGGCGACGGTGTGGCCCGCGTCGATGAGGGCCTGCGCCATATCGATATTGGGGTCGTGGCGGCCGGGCGGTCGTTGCCACCAGGCGTCCAGGAAGGCCTCCGCCCCATCGCCGAGGTGGGCGCGCAGACCGCTGAGGATGGAGGCGTGCCAATCCGCTTCGGTCCCGGCGCCGGTCTGCCAGGCGTCGAAGGCGTCGGTCTGGTGCAGGATGCGCAGCCATTCGCGCTGGGGCAGGCCGTGCTCGACGCCGAAGCGGTCGTACGCCTTCCAGTCCATGTGGATGAGCACGCCGCCGACGTCGAAGATGACGGCTTTGGTCGTCGACGGGTCGGGCATTGGTTCTCCCTCAGGGGCTGATAGCTGGATTGCGCCAGGGTATCGGGTCATGCGGGCGTCGGGCGATGCCGGCGGAGGTGCGGCTTGCTTCATTGTCGTATGATCAGCGCATGGTCATTCGCGCGATTCCGCAGCGCCGACGGAGACGCCGATCCTGGCGGCGGGCGATGCCGCGCGATGTTCTTCGGGATGGTGGGACTGGGGCTCATGTCAGTGGTCGGGGCGCTGCTGGTGTTCGCCTGGCCGAGCGTGGAGGCTGCGCCCAAACCCGTCTTGATCACGATTGCGGCAGAGGATGTGCCGGCTGCCGGTGATGATCCGGTACGCGTGGCGGAGGGGCGCTTTTTCCTTGTGCATTTGTGGCCCGAGGAGGGGACGCACGAGTTCCACGGGATCGGGGGTGAGGGGGGATTGCTGGCGCTGTCATGGCGCGACCCGCATCGCGGCTGCACCGTTGTCTGGCGTGCCGACTTCTTCTTCGAAGGGGAGCGTGGCTGGTTTCGCAATCCCTGCCACGGCGAGACCTACACGAAGGCGGGAGTACGAGTGTTCGGGCCAGCCCCACGCTCGCTAGACAGTTTCGCGCTGAAGGTCGAGGCCGACGGCGATATTGTTGTGAACACCACCCGGCCGACCCCGGGCGCCGACGACAACCCCACTCGGGCCGTCCCGTATTTCGGCCCCTAGAGCTCGACGGGGGTGCGGCTGGCGAAGCGATAGAGCCGCGCCGGGCGGTGCCGGCCTGCCTTGGCCGTTTGCTGTGTGACGACCAACAGGTCGGAGGCGAGTACTCGTCGGCGGAAGTTCCGCTTGTCCAGTTTGCGCCCCATGATGGATTCGTAGGTCTCCTGCAACTGGCTCATGGTGAAGAACTCGGGCAGCAGGCTGTAGGCGGCGTTGGTGTACTCAAGCTTGCTGGTGAGCCGGACCCGGGCGAGGTCCAGCACGCGTTCGTTGTGGAATGCCAGGACGGGCAGGGCGTTGACGGCGAACCAGCCGGGCGCCCAGGCCGAGCGCTCGGCGAGGCGCACGCCGTCGTGCCGGACGAGCGCGAAGTAGGTCACGGCGACCGCCCCCGCGGGGGCGAAGTCGTCCAGGTCGGAGAAGGTGTAGAGCTGCTCCAAGAAGACGTCGCGGACGCCGGTCTCCTCGGCCAGTTTGCGTGTGGCGGCGGCGTCGAGGGATTCGTTGGTGATGAGGGCACCGCCGGGGATGGCCCAGGCGCCTTCGTCGGGCGGGGCGGAGCGCTGGATCAGGAGCACGCGCAGCTCCCCCTCGACGACGGTGAGGATCACGACCAGCACGGCGACGTCGGGCGGGGGGCCGTCCGGCGGCACGACTCAGCGGTCCATCGCGACGACGGGGATCTGACGGGCGCGCTGCGTTTCGTCGAGCAGGTCGCCTTGGAGGGACTCGCCTTGTAAAGACCAGGCGCCGGTGCGGGTGATGTGGACATCGACGAGGGCGCCGGTGGGAACGCGTGCGGCGGGGGCGTCGAAGTGGACGAGCTTGTTGCTGCGGGTGCGGCCGGTGAGGCGCTCGGTTGTCGTGCCGCCTGGGGCTGGGTCGTCGCCGGGCTTGCGCGACTCGACGAGCACTTCCACGGTGCGGGCCCAGTGGGCGCCGTTGATCTCCAGGCTGATGCCGCGCTGGATCTCCTCGACGGCGTGCAAGCGTTCTTTCTTGAGGTCGTCCGGCACGCCGTCCGGCTGCTTGCGGTCGGCGTAGGTGCCGGCGCGGGGGCTGTAGGCCGCGACGTGGACCTTGTCGAAGCGCAGACGCTTGAGCAGGTCGAGCGTTTTGTGGAAGGCGGCGTTGGACTCGCCGGGGAAGCCGACGATGACGTCCGTGCTGATGCCCACCTGGGGCATGAGCGCGCGCACCTTGGCGACGCGCTCCTCGAACAGGGCGGTGGGGTAGCCGCGGCGCATGGCGTCGAGGACGCCGTCGTCGCCGGACTGCACGGGCAGGGAGAAGAACTCGCAGACTTTGGGGAGCTCCGCCATGCCTTGCAGGATGCGGTCCGTCATGTCGGGCGGGTAGGAGGTCAGGGCGCGAATCCGATGCAGATCGGGGATGCCGTGGATCGCGCGCATGAGGTCGGAGAGGTCGGCGTGCGCGGTGGCCGAGTCGACGGCGGGCTGATCTTTGCCGTAGGCCTCGACGGTCTGGCCGAGCAAGGTGACTTCGCGGATTCCGCGCGCGACGTGCGCCTCCACCTCGCGCACGACCTCGGCGATGGGGCGGCTGCGTTCGCGCCCGCGTCGGAGGGGGACGATGCAGTAGGTGCAGAACTTGTCGCAGCCCTCAATGACCGGCACGTAGGCGGTGACCGAGGCGGGGCTCTCCGGGTCGATCGCGGGCCAGAACTCGCCGCCGAGATCGGCCCCATGCGGCAGATCGAGGACGCTGATGACATCGTCGAAGTGCTGCGGCTGGGCGAAGGCGTCGACGTAGGGGAAGCGCTCGCGCAGGGCGTCGTGCTTGGGGCCGACCATGCAGCCCATGACGGCGATCTTGAGGTCTGGGTTGTGTTGTTTGAGCGGCCGCAAGTTGGCGAGCTTGCCGGCCGCGCGGTCCTCGGCGTTCTGTCGCACGGCGCAGGTGTTGACGACGATGAAGTCGGCGTCCTGGGGGCGGTCGGTGGGCTGCCAGCCGAGGCGTCGCAGGCCGGCGCCGAGTTTGGCGCTGTCGGCGACGTTCACCTGACAGCCGACGGTCCAGATGTGGTAGGTCTTCATCGGGTTGGGCCCCGTTGGGAACTGGCCGTTGGGCGCGTTGGAGTGCCGAGTGGCGGAGGGTGAGGGATTCGAACCCTCGATCGAGTCTCCCCGAAACCCGCTTAGCAGGCGGGCGCACTAGGCCACTATGCGAACCCTCCGTCGCGGATGTTACCAGCCGCTCCAGGCCGCGGCGATGGGGAGAGCCCGCAGGGGACGGGCGGCGTATACGCCTTGGCGGCGCGATGTGGGTGGGGCTTGGGGGTCGCCGGGGCGCGACAGTGGGCGCTCGCCCTACCATGGGGCGCGACGTGCGGTGCAGGAGGAGGAGCGAGATGCGGCGACGATTTGGACGGTCCCCGGCGCGCCGGGGGGGCATGACTCTGCTGCTGTCGCTCATGCTGCTGGTCGCGGCCTGCGGTGGGGACGACGGGGGGGATGCCGCGTCTGGTGATGGGACGGGCGACCGGAGTGGCGAGCGTCGTCCGGACGCGACGGTGTTTACGTGGCAGTCGAGCGACGGCGTTGAGATCGAGGCGGAGGTACGGCGCGGCGGCGATCAGTGGGTGCTGATGGGGCACCAGTTCACGGGCAATCGCCGGGACTGGGACCAGATGGTGGAGGGATTTTCGGCACGCGGCTACACGGTGCTGACCTGGGACTTCCGCTGCCACGGCGAGTCGGGCTGCAACACGGTGAACAATTCGAAGCGTGACGCGACCAAGGAGATCTGGCGGGAGTGGCTGGCGGCGCTGGACTACGCGAAGGCGAACGGCGCGACGGTGATTCACGCCGGCGGCGCCAGCATGGGTGGTACGAGTCTGATCCAGGTCGCGGCGGACCGGGACGACATCACGACGATCTTCGCGATCTCCAGCCCGAACCGCTTTCAGGGGCTGGATGCGCTGGAGAATTACGACCGCGTGACGGTGCCCAAGCTGTTCATCGTGGGGGCGGACGACATGGCCGCGCCCGACTTCTCGCAGCGGTACTTCGACATGGCCACGGGGCCCGCCCGGCTCGACATCCTGGAGACGGCTTTGCACGGCAACACGCTGGCGCAGGACCCCGTGTGGGGGCCAATCGTGCAGCCGATGCTGTACGCGTTCGCCGAGGATCCGGACGGATACATCGCGGCGGGGGAGGTCAACAACCTGGAGTCGGCGGCGCAGGCGGAGGCCGCCGATGAGGAGTCGGACGCGGTGGAAGCGGAGCAGGCCGAGGACGAGCAACCGGTTGCGTCCGAGGACGGCAATCGGCCCGCTGGCGCGCCGCTGTCTGGCTACGCGCTGGCGCTGATCGCGCCCGGTGATGGGGGCGACCAGGTCGTGATTGTCGATCCGTTCCAGAGCGACGAGTTCGTGATCACGCGGCAGTTCGAGGGCGATGTGGAGGAGGTGATCTGGCTGCCCAGCAGCCCCACGGTTGGCGTCGGCACGGGCGGCGGCGGCACGGGCGGCGCCTTGATCCTGCTGGACCTGACGACGGAACCCCCCGGGGAGGTGCGTATCCCGTTCGACTTCCTGCCGGACGGCATCGCGCCCCAGTTCTTCGACATGCAGTTCTCCAACGATGGCATCGTGCTGTCGTTCTCGGTCGTACCGGAGGGCGTCGCGCAGGCGCCGGCGACGCCCGCGGTGGTCAACCTGCTGGGACCGACGCTGCTGGCCCCGTACGCGGGCGTGCTCAGCGACAGCCCGACCACGACGGGGCTGCAATCGCCTGACGACACGCTGCTGCTGAGTCGGGAGGTTGGCGAGGTTCTGCTGCTGCTGCCCACGACGTTGGCACCCGGGTTCGTCTTCGCGGCGCCGGAGATCGATGAGCCGCCCACGGTCTGCGTGGGCGGGGAATGCGTGCCGCTGGAGTACTCGACGATCTTCCCCGACGAGTACGACTGGTTCGCGAACTCGAGCAACAACGCGTTCTGGGTGCGCTACACGAACAAGCTCTACATTGGCTCGCCGGAGCAGGAGGCGCTGGTGGAGTGGCTGACGCTGCCGGGTGTGCCCTTCGATGCATCCGTCTCGCCGGGTGGCGACCAGATCGCCTGGGTCACGTCGGGCCCGCCGGAGGGCGCAAACGGGATCTTCATCAGCGATATCCAGAGCGAGGCGACGCGACTGCTGGTGCAGGACTCCGACCTGATCTTTTTCGATCTGCAGTGGTCGCCGGATTCGCGGTTCATCTCGTTCAGTTCGCTCAGCCGTGTCGATCGCTCGGTGGGGGTGCTGGTGATCGATGCGGCGACGGGCGAGGTGTTCACGATCGGCCCGGGCTGCTGCGCGGAGTGGTCGCCGTTTATCAGCGCTTCGTGATCGGCTGGGGGTGATCGGCTGGGGCTGATCGGCTGGGGCGCGCTGCTGCGTCTGCGCTAGCCTGCGACGGCGAACGAGCGGAGGGGCGTGTATGCGAATCTACCGGCGCGCGGCCATGACGGCGTTTCTGACCGGTCTGCTAATCGTGATGGGGGTGGGCGTCGCCAGCCCGGGCGCGGTGTCGGCGCAGGCGTTCGCGCAGCCGCTGCCCGCGGGGTGGAGCTTGGTCGCGGTCAACCAGGGCGGGCCGGTGGAGGAGGTCTTTGGGGGCGAGTTCACGCAGTCGGTCTTTGGCTGGGCGGCCCAAGATCAGGCCTTCACGAGCTGGCGGCGCGGCTTGCCGCCGGGTCTGAACTCGCTGCAGACGATCGCCGACGGCCAAGCCGTCTGGGTCTTTACGAGCGCCGACGACTCCTTCGTACAGGTCGTGTTCTTGGGGGATCAGCAGGTCTCTCTGGTGGGCGGCTGGAACCTGATCGGCTGGACGGCGGCGTCGGCGCCGGCGGCGGAGGCCGGCACGATTCTGGGCGCGCGGACGATCATTCGTTGGGACGCCGACGCGCAGGCCTTCGGTCGTTGGGATGCGGCCGCGCCGTCGTTCATCGCGCAGCTGGACGAGGTCGCCGGGGGCGATGGCATCTGGGTCTTGCGCGACGCTGCCGGCGTCGCGACGATCGCGCCGCTGCCCCTTCCCGAGGCTGCGCCGCCGGTGCTGGAGCAGATCCGCTTTACGGCCGCGGACGGGGTGACGCTGGCCGCCGACCTCTGGCGGGGATCGAATACGTGGTATCTGTTCGCGCATCAGAACGGACGCGATCGCGGCGCCTGGGCAGGCCTGCCCGGGCGGGCGGCTGAGGCGAACGGTTTCTCTGTGCTGGCCTGGGACTTCCGCGGCTTCGGCGCTTCCGACGGCGGATCGGCGGGCGACATCGTGCTGGACTGGGAAGCCGCGATCGATTTCGCGATCGCGGAGGGGGCGACGTCGATCGTCGCGATCGGGGCCAGTATGGGCGGGACGAGCTTGCTGGTGGCGGCGGTGGATGAGACGCGGATCACGCAGTTGGTGATCATTTCGGCCCCGGCCGTATTCGCCGGGATCGACGCCTTGTCAGCGGCCCCCGGCGTCATGCAGGACGCGCTCTTTTTCGCGGGCGACGCGGACGGCAGCGCCGCCGCGGACGCGCAGGCGCTGGCCGGCGCGCTGGGCGGGAAGCAGGCGGTTCAGATCCTGGAGACGGCGTTGCACGGCAACGATCTGGCGGCGTCGGATCTGCTCAGCGATGAACAGATCCTCTTCCCGCCGCCCTGATGCCCGCCTTCCGCGCCAAGACGACGATTGGGCGACCGCGGGAGGATGTCTTCCGCTTCACGGCCGACCTTGAGCGGCAGTCGAGCTGGCTGTTGAGCGTGGCGGAGGTGCGACGCCTGAGCGGCGCGCGCGGGCAGCCCGGATCGACGTACGCGCAGTCGATCCGGGAGGGCGGCGGTCTGGTGGACTACAGGCTGGAGGTGGCGGAGGTCGAGCTGGGGGAGCGCTTCGTCTACTTCTCGCAGCCGTCGGGCGAGCAGGGACCGGCAGTGCGGGTGGAGTACCGGTTCAGCGATGCCGAGGCAGGGGCCACGCGGGTGGAGCTGGCGTTCCACATTCGCATCGGTCCGATCTTGCGGCTGTTTTGGCCGTTGGCGTTCGCGTTGCGTCGCGGGGGTAGCCGGCAGGTGGCGGTCGTGCTGGAGCGGTTGAAGGTCGGGGTGGAGGGGGAGGGGGAGTAGCGGGAGAGGAACCGATGGTAGGCCCGCCAGCTTGAGGTAGCAGGAGATCGTGGCGGTGATCGAGGAGTTCGTCGACTTCGCGTTGGGGCAGTAGTGGGGGTCCGTGACGGACTGGGCAAGAACGCCTGTGCTAGTGTGGGCGCGAAAGCGAGCCGATCAATGAAGCGCCGAATCTTCATTAGTTTCAGCCACGACGACACGCAGCAGGTGAACGGGTTTCTCGGGTTGCGGAACATCCTGGACGGCTTCGAGTTCTACAACCACAAACTCGATCGACGAATCCAATCCACGGACGATCCGTACGTGCAGAGAGTGATCAGGGATGAGTACCTGACGTCTGCCTCCGTCACGATCGTGCTGATCGGCGATAAGACCGCCGACAGCAAGTGGGTGAAATGGGAGATCGCTGAGAGTCGACGCCAAGGCAAGGGCATCCTGGGGATCAGGCTCAAGGGGACGGCTGGTCGTGTTCCGGAGGGCATTCCGTCGAACGCGGTTGGCGGATGGGAGCCCGATAACTTCGCGGGTTGGATCGAGTGGGCTGCTCAGAATCGACCCGCCGCAACCCGCGCCCGCTAGGGCTGCGGGATGCCCGGGTGGGCGTTTGCTTTACTAGCTGTCGTGGTCACGACGGCCTTCTTCTTGTTTCTGCTGGCCGTGAACAGGTTGGCGCTTTCGTCAGCGACACTCTCGATTCCGGGCCTCGCGAACTTCACGTTCGAGGCGAGCCGGCCGGAGCGGAACGTCGCATGGGCCTTGTATGTGGAGCTTCGGACCCGCAAAGCGGCGCTCCCGTTCGATCCTGAACATGACCTCATCGTCGAAGTCTACGATTCGCTCTACGAGTTATTTCCGCGGATTCGGTCACTGCTTGACTCAATCCCTCCCCGAGAGCCCGATCCGGATTTGGCAAACTTGGTACTTCGGGTGCAGAACGACGTGATTCGCGGACACCTGACGCGTTGGCAGGCCCGGTTCAGGCACTGGTACGAGCATGAGATTGCGCAACCATCGAACGCGGGCGAGGACCCAGTGGGACTCCAGCGGCGGTTCGAGAGCTACGACAACTTGGTCGCCGACATGCAGGAAATGAACCGGCTGCTGGATTCAATGGCAAGCAGCCTGCTCGAGATTGCGACACCGGATGAGTCGGCGTGGAGGCGAGTTGTCCGCCATATTCCCGGGCTTGCTCGCCTGGGGGAGAGGCGCCCAAAGCCCCTCGCGCCGACGGGCGATCGTTAGTCCTTGAGGAGCTTCTTTTCGCGGAGGACTTTCTGCATGGTGACGCCGATGCGGGCGGGGCTCTTGCTGATCACGGCGCCGGCCGCGGAGAGGGCCTTGATCTTGGCGGCGGCGATGCCGCTTGCGCCTTCGATGATGGCGCCGGCGTGGCCCATGCGTCGGCCGGGAGGGGCGGTGGCGCCGGCGACGAAGGCGACGACGGGCTTCTGCATGTGGCGTTTGATGTAGGCGGCGGAGGCCTGCTCGGCGGTGCCGCCGATCTCACCGATGAGGACGACGGCGTCGGTCGCTTTGTCGTTGTTGAACATCTCCAGCGCTTCGGCCTGGGAGGTGCCGATGATGGGGTCGCCGCCGACGCCAACGCAGCTGGACTGGCCGATGCCCAGCCGGGTGAGTTGGTCGACGGCTTCGTAGACGAGGGTGCCGGAGCGCGAGACGACGCCGACGCGGCCGGGCTTGAAGACGGCGGGCGGCATGATGCCCACGCGGCATTTGGCGGAGGGGGTGATGAGGCCGGGGCAGTTGGGGCCGATCAGGCGGCTCTTGCTTTGGGCCAGGGCGGCGCGCACGGCGACCATGTCCTGGACGGGCACGCCCTCGGTGATGCAGATGATCAGTGGGATCTCTGCGGCGATGTTCTCGAAAATGGCGTCGGCGGCGCCGGGCGCGGGCACGAAGATGATGGAGACGTTGGGCTTGGTCTTGGCGACGGCCTCTTCGGCGGTGTTGAAGACGGGGAAGCTCTCGAACTTCGTGCCGCCACGGAAGGACGGGTGCACGCCGGCGACGACGTTGGTGCCGTAGTCAAGGGAGCGGCGGATCTGGTTCTGGCCTTCGCCGCCCAGTCCCTGGATCAAGACGCGCGTGGACCGGCCTACGAGCACGCTCATTGCGGTTCCTCACTCACCTGCGGCAGTTTCAGCGCTGCAGTTCTGCCTGGGGCATGATTCTGGCGGGGTTTCTGAATGGGGCGATCACGCGCGGGCGGCCTTGACGGCCTTGCGGGCGGCCTCGCCGAGGTCATCGGCGAGGATGAAGTCCAAGCCCGAGGCCTCGATGATGCGGCGCCCTTCCTCAACGTTGGAGCCGTTGAGGCGGGCGATGATGGGATGCTTGATGCGGTACTTCTTGATGGCGGCGACGAGCCCCTCGGCGACGACGTCGACGCGGGCCATGCCGCCGAAGATGTTGACGAGGATCGCTTTGACGTTGGGGTCCAGGTTGATGATGTGGGTGGCTTCGACGACGAGTTCGACCCGGTTGACGGTGCCGATGTCGAGGAAGTTGGCCGGTTCGCCGCCGGCCAGCTTGATGGTGTCCATTGTGGCCATGGCCAGGCCGGCGCCGTTGACCATGCAGCCAATGTTGCCGTCCAGCTTGATGTAGGAGCCGATCCCGGCCTCTTCGGCCATGATCTCCATGGGCTCTTCTTCCGACTTGTCGCGCAGGGTGGCGACGGGCTGCCGGAAGGCGGCGTTGTCGTCGATGGTGACCTTGGCGTCGACGGCCAGGACGCGGTTGTCGGCGGTGACGACGAAGGGGTTGATTTCGGCCATGGAGGCGTCGCTGGCGAGGAAGGCGCGGTAGAGCCCGGCAAAGAGGGCGCCGGCCTGGAAGATCGTGGCGTGCGGCATCTTGAGCTGCTTGGCGAGCTGTCGGCCGCGGTAGGCCGGGAAGCCTTCGCTGGGGTCGATGGGGACGCGCAGGATGGCCTTGGGGTCGCGGGCGGCGACCTCTTCGATGGCTTGGCCGCCCTCACGCGAGACGATCATGACGGGCGTGCCCAGCGCGCCGTCGATGAGGACGGCGGCGTAGTACTCGTCGGCGATGGCGAACTGCTCCTCGATCAGGAGTCGTTGCACCTTCTTGCCGGCGGGGCCGGTCTGATGGGTGACGAGGAAGTTGCCGAGGATCTTTTTCGCTTCGGCCTGGGCGCGGTCGGCGCTGCCGACCAGCCGGACGCCACCGACGCGGCTGCCTTTGACGGCCCCCTCCATGGTGGCGGGGCTGGCTTCCAGCTTGGCGTACATGGCGGCGGTCTGCGCCTGCTTGGCGACGAGGCGGCCTTTGCCGCGCCCCCCGGCGTGAATCTGCGCTTTGACGACGACCTTGCCGCCCAGGTCATTGGCGGCGCGCTTGGCCTCCCGGGCGGTGGTGACGGCGACGCCGCGCGGCACGGGCACGCCGTGCGTCGCGAGGAGGTCTTTGGCCTGATACTCGTGGATTTTCATGACTGAAGCGACTCCTCAGCCGGTGATTTCCGGATCGGATGGGGGCTCGTTGAGCCCTTCGGACAATACCGGTGGGCTGATCTAGCAACAACTGATCGGGAGGGCGGGATGACTGGGCGTGGGATACTCCGTTGGGGTGCGACGCCAGCCCGATCCCGGGCGCGAAACGGAACGCCATGATTCCATCACGTGTTGACCGTGGCCGCGCCGGCCGGGAAGGCGCCCGTCGGATTGATCGTCGGATCGACCGGCGGATCGATCGGCGGACGCTGCTGCGGCGTGGCGGCGCGGTCGCGGTGGGTGCGGCGGGGCTGGCGCTGGTCGGCTGCGGGGATGACGACGATAGGGCGGCGGGGTCGTCGTCGGCGGTGGAGAGCGCCACGGCGCAGTCGCAGTTGGCAGAGCAGTCGCAAGCGGCGCAGGTCCAAGCGGAGCCGACCGCTACCAGCCGACGCTTGCTGATGCCCGATCGGGTTTGCGACGACTGCACGCTGGAGGATCCGGCCTTCGAAGCGCTGGGCGGCGCGCGCGCGTTCTCCGGCGTGGCGGACGGGGCGGCATACCGGATCGAGATCCCGGATAACTGGAACGGCACGCTGATTCTCTGGGGCCGCGGCTTCGGCGGCCTCAACGACGCGAGCACGGACTTCGAGTCGCACTTGGGCTTTGGCGGCTTCCCACCGGGCCGCGGGGTGCTGGTGCCGTTGGGGGTCGGCTGGGCGGCGAGCACCTATGCCGCGACGGGCTACGTCCCGGCGCGCGGCGTGGATGACCTGCTGAGGGCCAAGGAGATCGTCACGGCGGAGGTTGGGCCGCCCGAGCGGACGTACTGTATGGGCGCGTCGATGGGCGGCGCGACGGCGCAGATCATGGCGCAGGAGTTCCCCGACGAGATCGACGGGGCGCTGGCGCTCTGCGGCGCGTTGTCGAACGCGGAGGTGGTGGACTACTTGGTGGGCTGGCACGCGCTGGCGCATTGGCTGATCGGGGATGCGCCCGCCTCTGCCGACGCGGCCGGGTTGCTGGCCTGGGCGGGCGCGCTGGGCCGTGTGGATGAGGACGTGCTGACGCTGACGGCGCGGGGCGAGCAGTTCGCTGCGCTGATCGAGGACCTCAGCGGCGGTCCGCGCTGGGGATTTCGCGAGGGATTGGCGCAGCAGTGGCAGGTGAACTTCGCGTTGGGCGCGGCTTACTGGCCGACGATCCTGTCGGCTGGGCCGCCCGGGCCCGGCGCGATTATCGCGCACGATGGGGCCCTGATGGCGTTCGACACGCGCGCTGTCGTGTATGGGGCCCGGCCGGATGCGGGTATCGATCTGGAGCGGCTGAATGCGGAGCTGATGCGCTTCCGCGCGCCGGCGGCGCTACGAACCGACCCCGCGCTCGGCGTTGCCAGTGGTCGTCTGGATGTGCCGCTGCTGACCGTGAAGACGACGGGCGACCTGTGGACGCCGCTGTCGCTCGATCGGTCGTATGCGCGTCGGGTGATCGGGGCGGGGAACGGCGCGAACCTGGTGCAGCGCGCGGTGCGACGCGCGGGCCACTGCCGTTTCAGCGAGGTGGAGGAGGGGCTGCGTGCGTTCTTCGACCTGGTGCGCTGGGTGACAGAGGGGGAACGGCCCGAAGGCGAGGATCTGACCCGGAGCGACCTCAGCGCCGCCGGACGCGATTTCACGGATCCGTTCGACGACGGGGACCCGTTCGCACCCTGAGCGGGCTGGGCCGCTCGCAGCCGGGGTCGCGGCCCTCCGGCGGCGTCGTTCTCGGGGCTTGGGGGTGGGCGGGGCGGCCTAGCGGCGGCCGCGCTCGAAGAATCCGCGCATCGTGTCTTCCCAGAACCGCGCGGTGCGCTCGTCGCGCTCCTGCTTCTGGCGCCGCGAGCGGGGGCGCCGGCTCAGGCGTCCGCCGATGCTGAGGAAGAGCGCCAGGGCGAAGACGGTCCAGGCCCAGGCGCTCCCGCCACCGTTGCCGTCGTGGAAGTCGATCGCGCCGGAGGCGAGCAGGCCGGTGATGATGGCCAGCGTGGTGGCGACGGGTTCGAAGTCGAAGATGCGCAGGTGGACTTGTCCGTCGCGCAGATCGACACCGGGGAGCCGGTTGCGGGGCCCGTCGCGGAAGCTGCCCTCGAAGACGGCGTCGCGCAGGACCAGGATGAGCACCAGGACGAACGGCAGCCAGGCGATCAGCCGAGGGTCGCCGTCGTCGCCGGTGTAGTCGATCGCGTTGGTCGCGAAGAGCCCTAACAGCGCCGCGGTGAGGGCCGCCGGGCCGAGTGTGATCGCCATGACGCGATGGTAGAGGCAGGAGCGGCAAGCTCGCATCGGGCACGCGTCTGGAGGGGGCGTCGTGGGCCGGCTGGACCGGTATTCTGTCGTCATGCCCGGTGAACACGACCCCCTGGACGCCCCCAGCAAGGATGGGCCGGAAGCGGACGGCGAATCCACTGCCGAGCGACGGCGGCGGCGGCGGCGGCTGACGCCGCCTCGTGATGTGATGGCGTCGAGTCAGATCAACGGCGAGATTTGGCTCAGCATTCTGCCGATCGCGGCCTTCTTGCTTGTCGATCGAGTGGCGGACACGCGCGTCGCGATTGGGGCGGGGTTTGCGGCGGCGGTGATCGTCTTCTTGCGCACGCGGCACAGCGGCGTGATTGGCTACTTGGCGGTGGGCGGGATTGTGATCGTGGGCGGATCGGCGCTGGTGGGGATCATCCTCGACAGCGACAAGGCGTTCTTCGCGAGCGACGCGATCGGCGACTTCCTGTGGACGGGCGCGTTCCTGGGCAGCGTGGTGATCGGTCGACCGCTGATGGGCGTCTTCGTGCGGGAAATGTTTCCGGGCGTGAAGGACTGGATCTCGGAGCGACACCAGGTCTTCATCACGCTGAGCCTGGCCTGGGCGGTGCAGAATGTGGTCACGGCCGTGATCCGACTGATCCTGCTGGACTCGCTGAGCACGGACAGCTACATCCTCTGGAGCCGAGTGGCGACGTGGCCCTTGAACATCGGGCTCTTCGCGATCTCCTATTACCTGGTTTGGCGCGCGATCCATCGAGAGGCGGAGCGGCGCGTGTCCGAGGAGTCAGCGGCGGGCCCCGAGGCCTGATCTCGCGGGCTGATCCCGCGGGCTGATCCCGAGGGCCGATTGGGGCCCTGGTGATCCGGGTGCAGGGGCCCGGTACACTGCGGACATGACAACGAATCACGCCCTCACCGCTGTCCCTCTGGCCGATGCCGCCGTGTCGTTGCAGCACGACCTCGCGCAGATTGAGGAACTCATCGCCGCTGCGGCTCGCAAGGCGGAGAAGCCCAGCGCCGATCGTTGCGTGCTGCCGCTGCCGGCGATCGATGTGGAGATCGAGCTGGGCGGCCAGACGTTCCAGGCGGTGCGGGAGTCGGAGCGCACCGACGACTGGCATCTGCTGCTTCCCGCCTGAGCCCGTGACCGACGAATCCCCGCTGACTCCGATCGCCGGTCTGCGCGCCGTGCTATTCGACTTGGACGGCACCTTGGCCGACTCCGAGCCGCTGATCGCACAGGCGGTGTCGGAGAGCGCCGCGGCGTTCGGCTACGAGCTCTCTAGCGGGGATGTGATTCCGCGCATCGGCCCGCCGATGCCGATCATGCTGCAGCAGATGTTGCCGATTGGCCCGGATGAGGCGCAGACGATCTACGAGGAGTATCAGCGTCGCTATAACAGTCGCTTCGTGCCTCAGACGCAGCCCTTGCCGGGCGCGGTGGAACTACTGGCGTCGCTGCGCGCCCGCGACGTTGCGATGGCGGTGGTGACCAACAAGAACGAGTTTGGCGGCAAGGTGTTGGTGGAGGCGATGGGCTGGACCTCGCTGTTCCGGGTGGTGGTGGGGATGGACACGGCCGGGGCGGGGAAGCCCGCGCCGGACGGGATCCTGCATGCCCTGGGGGTCGTGGGGGCGGGGCCGGACGAGACGGCCTTCGTGGGGGACTCGTCCGCCGACATGGGCGGCGGCCGGGCGGCCAAGACCCGGGCGGTGATCGGCATCACGGGACTGCGGTCGGCGGAGGAGATGTTGGAGGGCGGCGGGACGCACACGGCGGACGACCTGGCGGGCGTCGCGACGCTGCTCTCGGAGGCGCGGGGCCCTTAGTCTTCGCGCATGGTTTCGCTCGCGCATTCGCTGCCGCTCGCCCCGACCCTGGCCGACCTACGCGACGGTGGGCTGGACCTCGCCGGCCACGTCGATGCGGCGCTGGAGCGACTCGAATCGCTGGAGCCCAGGTTGCGCGCGTTCGTCCCGGAGGCGGGGCGGGCCGAGCGGGTTCGCGCGGCGGCGCGGGCGCTGGCTGATTCGGCGTCGCGCCCGCCGCTGTTCGGCGCGCTGGTGGGCGTGAAGGACATCTTCGCCATCGATGGCCTGCCGATGCGGGCGGGCAGCGCGCTGCCGGCCGAGGCCTTCGCGATGCCGGAGTCGGCGGCGGTGCGGCGCTTGCTCGAGGCGGGCGCTCTCGTGCTCGGCAAGACCGTGACGACAGAGTTCGCGTTCATGGAGGCCGGTGCGACGGCCAACCCACACGACCAGACGCGCACGCCAGGAGGCTCCAGCTCCGGCTCGGCGGCGGCGGTGGCGGCGGGAATCGTGCCGCTGGCGCTGGGTTCGCAGACCGTGGGGTCGGTGCTGCGACCGGCGGCGTTCTGCGGGGTGGTGGGCTTCAAGCCAACGTACGGGCGCATCCCGATCGACGGGGTGATCCCGTACTCGCCCTCGGTCGACACGGTGGGCACGTTCACGCAGGATGTCGCCGGGGCGGCGCTGGTGGCGGCTGTGCTGATCGACGATTGGGCCCCACCGCAACCCGGGCCGCGGCCCGTGCTTGGTGTGCCCGATGGCCGCTACCTCGAGCAGACGCAGCCGGACGGTCGGGCCGCTTTCGAGGGCGCGCTGGCGCGGCTGGCGCAGGCAGGGTTCGAGATCGTTCGCGTGGATGCGTTGCCGGATGTCGAGGCGATCAACGCGCGCCACAACGCGCTCAACGCGGCGGAGTTCGCGATGGTGCATCGCGACTGGTTCGCGCAGTGGGGGGCGCTGTACCGGGGCGGCAGCGCGGCGCTGTTCGATCGAGGACGGGTGGTCAGTGCGGAGTTGGTTCGGGTGGGGCGCGAGGGCCGCGGGCGGCTGCGGGAGGAACTGACGCGACTGATGGACGTGGGTGGGATTGATGCGTGGGTCGCGCCAGCGGCGCCGGGTCCGGCCCCGCTGGGCCTCGACACGACGGGGGTGACCGCGATGAACCTGCCCTGGACGCACGCCGGCCTGCCCGCGATCGCGCTGCCGGCCGGATCGGTCGACGGGATGCCGGTGGGGGTCCAGGCGGCTGCGCGCTTTGGCGAGGACGAGCGGCTGCTCGTCTGGGCCGAGCGCCTGGAAGTCCCCCTGCGTGGCTGACAGCGCATTGGGCCGCGGGGGGCACGACCACGCCGGCCGGTTTTCTCACCTCAACCCGCGACGCATCGCGCTCTACGCGCTGCCTGCCACCGCGACGCTGGTCTGGCTGATCTACGTGCTCGCCGCAGGGGAACTCGATCGGATCAGCGCGCATTGGGAATCGTCGATCACGATGGTGTTCGGGTCGTTCCTGGGTGGCTCCTCGCCAGGGGGGGGTGGGGCCGTCGCCTTCCCGATCTTCACCAAAGTGCTGGACGTGCCGGCGCCGGTGGCGCGAACGTTCTCCCTTTCGATTCAGGCCGTCGGCATGACGATGGCGTCGCTGATCATCCTGCTCGCCCGTCGTCCCATCGAGTTGCGGGCGATCGTGGTCTGCGCGCCGGTGGGCGGGCTGGGCTTCATCGCCTCGCTGTTCCTGCTTGGGGACGAGGGCGCGCCGTTCTGGCCCAGCGACCTCTCGTCGGGGGTTGTGAAGGTCACGTTTACGATCGTGCTGGCGGCGATGTCGTTCATGATGTTCGTGATGCTGCGCGCGCCCGCGTCGGAGATGGCAGGGGTACGCCGATGGAACCCGCGCCTCGTGCTGGGGCTGGCGCTGGCGGCGTTCGTGGGGGGTGGGATCACGGCCTGGGTGGGCACGGGCGCGAACGTGATGCTGTTCCTGTTCATGGTGGTGATGGTGGGGCTGCATCCGCGCGTCGGCGTGCCCACGAGTGTGATCACGATGGCGCTGATCTCGATCATTGGGCTGCTCACCCTGGGGATCGCCGATGGCCAGCTCGATATCGATCTCAATGCGGCGGCTGATGTGGTGGCGGTGGGCGGCACGAGCGTGGGGCCGCTCGATGGCAGTCGTTACGACCTGACCGGGCTTTGGCTGGCGGCGGTGCCGGTCGTCGTCTGGGGGGCGCCGCTTGGCACTTGGGTGGTGCATATCTTGCACGAGCGCCGGCTGATCGGCTTCGTCGGTCTGCTGGCGCTGGCGGAGGTGGTCTCGACCGTGGTGCTGCTCGACGCGCTGCATGAGGATGCTGGGTTGATCGCGTCCTTCGTGGTGGGAATGGCCGTCGCGATCGGGGGCATTCTGCTGGCGCGGCGGCACCGAGGCGCGATCCTGGGGCTGCCGGACGCCGATTGAGCGACACCCGAAAGACTTCCACCCGTCGCGTCCAGGACGTAGCATGAAAACCGACCCGCCAGTCGGTTTTGGCGGGGCGGAGCGACGATGCCAGCCAGCCCGACGACCGCAGGATCTCCCACGGACGCGTTGCGCGAACCACTCGCGACGGCCGTCGCTGCCGCCCGCTCCCACGGCGCCCTGGGCACTGGCGCCCTGGCGACTGCCGCGCAGGCAGTGCCGCTGCCGGATCTGATCGACGCGTTCGCCGCGACGACGGATGACGCGTTCTATTGGGAGCAGCCCGCGCAGGAGTTCGGGCTGCTGGCGCTGGGCGCCACGGCGTCGATCGAGGTGGCCGGCCCGGGGCGCTTCGCGGAGGCGGCATCGTGGTGGCGCGAGATCGTTGAGCGCGCCTCTTTGGCGACCCCGTCCGCGACGCCGTTTGCGGCGGGTGGCTTCGCGTTCGCCGAATCTCCCGAGGTCGCGGACGGCGTCTGGTCCGCCTGGCCGCGCGGCGCCTGGGTTGCGCCGGCTGTTGTGCTGGAGCGGCGCGGGGCGATGTCGGCTGTGCAGCTACAGGTCTGCGAGGCGGAAGCGATGGACAGCGTGCAGGCGCTCGCCGACGCCGCGCTGCGTGCGCAACCGTCCCGCGCTGCCACTGCGCCGCCTGGGATCAGCCTGCGCGACGATCCGGGGCACACGTGGTGGGACGACAGCTTGCGCAGCGTGCTGGAGGCGATCGCGGCGGGCGACTTGCGCAAGCAGGTGCTGGCGCGTCGGGTCTGCGCGCAGGCGGAAGCATCGATCGATCCGGCGCAGGTGCTGCGGGCGCTGCGCAGCCGCTTCCCCAGCGCGACGATTTTCGCCGTGCGACGCGGCGGGGCGACGTTCCTGGGCGCGTCGCCGGAGGAGCTCGTTGGCTTGCGGGGTACCGCGATCGAGGCGGCGGCCTTGGCCGGCACCTCGCGCGGGACGGGTGACGGGCGCTGGTTGCTGGACGATCCGAAGGAGCGCAGCGAGCACGCCTTTGTCGTTGAGGCGCTGCGGGAGCGGCTGGCCCCGATCTGCGGGCGCTTGGATGCGCCGGGCGTGCCGCAGCTGATGACGCTGCCCGATCTGTCGCACCTGTACACGCCGGTCAGCGGGGAGCTCTTGCAGCCGCGCGGCTTGCTGTCGCTGGTGGAGTCGCTGCACCCGACGCCGGCCGTGGGTGCGGTCCCGCGTGCGGCCGACCGCAGCCGGGAGTTGGAGCCCTTCGACCGCGGCTGGTACGCGGGTCCCGTGGGCTGGGCGCGGGGGGACAGCGGCGGCGAGGGCGACGCCGTCGTCGCGCTGCGCTCGGCGCTGGTCTGGGAGAATCACGCGGCGCTGTACGCGGGCTGCGGCATCGTGCCGGGGAGCGACCCGGAGATCGAGTGGCGCGAGGCGCGGCTCAAGATGGAGGCGGTGCTGGGCGCGCTGGGCGTGCCGGCCGATCGCGATGCCGGCGCGCGGGGCTGACCCGAGCCCGGTGGCGAGCGCGCTGGGCTCGTTCGTTGGCGCGCTGGCCGACGGCCTCGTCGCGGGCGGTGTGCGCGAGGTCTGTCTTTGCCCGGGCTCCCGCTCGACGCCGGTCGCGATCGCGGTCGAACGGCATCCGTCGCTGCGCACCTGGATGCATCTCGATGAGCGCTCCTGTGGCTACTTCGCGCTGGGTCTGGCACGGGCGCAGCAGCGTCCGGTGGCGCTGCTCTGCACGTCCGGCACGGCGGTGGTGAACTTCGCGCCGGCGGTGGCGGAGGCGGCGCAGAGTGGTGTGCCGCTGGTCGTGCTGAGCGCCGACCGACCGCCCGAGCTTCGCGGCGTGGGCGCGAATCAGACCCTGGACCAGACCCGACTGTTCGGCAGCCACGCGAAGGCCTTCGCGGAGCTGCCCGTGCCGAGTGCGGACGCTCCCGGTACGGGCGCTGCGCGGCACTGGGGGCAGCGCGCGCCCGGCATCGCGATGGCGGCTCCGATGGGTCCCGTGCAGCTGAACCTGCCGTTTCGCGAGCCGCTGATTCCGGCGCTACCCGCGCCTGAGGTGATGAGCGCTCAGCGGCCGGGGCCGCCGCCACGCGTGGAGCCCGCGCCGGGCGAGATCGCATCGCTGGCGGGGCAGCTGCGCGCGCTGCCGCGCGGCCTGATCGTCGCGGGGCCGCAGCAGTCGCCGGACATCGTGCAGGCGATCACCGGTCTGGCCGCCAGGCTGGGCTATCCGATCTTGGCTGATCCGCTGTCGCAGCTACGACGCGGACCGCACGATCGCAGCCATGTGATCGCGAGCTACGACGCGATGCTGCGGGTCCCCCACCCGGACATGGAGCCGGAGGTCGTCCTGCGTGTGGGCGGAACGCCGACGTCGAAGACGCTGGGGCAGTATCTGGCTGGGCTGAAGCGGGCGGAGCAGGTGGTCATCGCGGAGCCGGGCGGCTGGAACGACCCGGACCTCGTGGCCCGTCGATCGCTGGATGCGGACCCCACGGCGGTCTGCCGCCGCCTGCGTGAGGCACTCGGTGGTGGTGAGGCTGGTGATGGGGCTGTGGATGGGGGATGGCTGCGGGCCTGGCGCGAGCGCGACGCGGCGGCGGCTGTCGCGGTTGATGAGGGGATCGTTGAGGGGCTGAGCGAGCCCGCCACGATCGCTGCCCTGATCGATGCGTTGCCGCCCGGAGCGACGCTGGTCGCCGGGAACAGCATGCCGATTCGCGATGTCGACACGATGCTCCGCGCCGGCCCGGATGCGCTGCACGTGTACGCCAATCGTGGGGTGAGCGGGATCGATGGCGTCGTTTCGACGGCGTTCGGCGCCGGGGCGGCCCGGCCCGAATCGACGCTGGCGCTGGTGCTGGGCGATCTGTCGCTCTACCACGACATGAACGGGCTGCTGGCCGCGGGCCGCTTCGGTCTGGACGCGACGATTGTGGTGCTGAACAACGACGGCGGCGGCATCTTCTCGCTGCTGCCGCAGGCGACGCAGGTGCCGGAGTTCGAGTCGCTGTTTGGGACGCCGCACGGGATGACGTTCGAGCACGCGGCGGCGCAGTACGGCCTGGACTACGTGCACGCGGCGACGGCGGAGGAATACCGCGAAGCGCTGGCCCAGTCGTTGCGGAGGCCGGGGACGCAGCTGATCGAGGTCACGACGGATCGCGTGGAGAATGCGGCGCTGCATGTCGAGATCTCGCGTCGGGTGGGTGAGGCGCTGGCGTGAGCGCTGGGTCTCTCGCGGCGGGCGGCGCGGCGAGCAATGGCGGGCTGCACGTTGCGGAGTGGGGCGACGGCGAGCCGTTGCTGGCGCTGCACGGCTTCACCGGCAGTTGCGAGAGCTGGCGACCGTTTCGGGACGCCTGGCCGGGGATGCGCCTGCTCGCGCCGGACCTGCCCGGGCACGGGCGGTCGCTGGATGTGCCCGCGACGATCCCGGCGACGGTCGAGGCGTTGCTGGCGTTGCTCGACGCGCGTGGGCTGGCTCGGGTGGCGCTGCTGGGCTACTCGATGGGCGGGCGCATCGCGCTGCGACTGGCGCTGCAGGCGCCGGAGCGGATCAGCGCGCTGATCGTGGAGAGCGCTTCGCCGGGTATCGCCGACGCTGCGGCCCGCCGGGATCGGGTCGCCGCGGACAGGGCGCTGGCCGATCGGCTGGAGCGCGACGGGATCGCGGCCTTCGTCGATCATTGGCAGTCGCTCTCGCTTTGGCGGAGTCAGCAGGCCCTTCCGGCCCAGGTGCAGGCGTCGCTGCGGGTGCAACGCTTGGCCAACGACCCGGCCGGGCTGGCCCGGAGCTTGCGCGAGGCGGGGGCGGGCGTCGATGCGCCGGTGCTGGAGGCGCTGGTCGATCTGGCCTGCCCGGCGCTGTTCATCGCGGGGGCGTTGGACGCACGATATTGCGATCATGCGTCGGCGATGGCGGCGCGGGCGCCGGGTGGGCGAGCGGCCCGTATCGCGCAGGCCGGGCATGCCGCGCATCTGGAGCAGCCGGAGGCGTTCCGACGCGTCGTCGCGGAGTCACTCGCGAGCGGCGAGCAGACCGAACGATCGGACGCCTGACCGACCAGGGCGCTCGTTCCTGGGGGCGGTCTGGCCGTGAGGACGTGGAGCAGATTTCGGTCCCTTTGCGACATCGCCGCATAGCTCGGCATTCCGCCTCGCGGCATGATTCATGAGGTCCCTCGTTTCGCTTGCATGACCCCGCGAGCGGCAACAGCCCCACGACATCGTCGTGGGGTTTGTTGTGTCCGGCGTTTGCGCTGGCGGACGTGGTGTCAGGGCAGATCGATCAGGCGGGCCTCTATCGGACTGCGGTCGCCGCGGTGTACGGTCGTTGCGGTTGGCGGCGGCGGAGGCGCGGTGCGATTACGACGCCGGTTTAGCTCCATTGTTGCGCTGGTTGCCTGCGCGATTCTGATCGTTGGCGCGCTGCTTACGGCGCGACCGGCGGGTGGCCAGTCGCCCGCGTCGTTCGAGGGGTTGCCGGACCTCGTCACGCCGCGCGCGTTCCATGGGGCGACGGCCCTGGCCGATGGCCGGGTGCTGCTGACAGGCGGCTTCCTGGGCGGATCGCCGCTCAACACTCCCTCTGCGGAGGTTTTCCTTCCCGACGAGGGCCGTTTCGTCGACGCGGGTTTGATGAGCCTGCCCCGCAACGGCCACTCGGCCACGTTGCTGCAGAACGGCGACGTGCTGCTGGCGGGCGGCAACAGCCTGCCCTTCGAGCCCGTGGCGAGCGCCGAGCGCTTCGACGCGGCGAGCGGGGGTTTCGTGACCGCCGCGACATTGGCGGGACCGCGCGCCCTGCACACGGCGACGCTGCTCGACGACGGGCGGGTGTTGATCGTCGGCGGGATCAGCGGCGGGGCCGGGTCGGAGCTGGCCGCCGCTGAGATTTACGACCCGATCGCGGACCGATTCTCCGCGACCGGTGCGCTTTCGGCCGCGCGCGCCCAGCACACGGCCACGCTGCTGCCCGACGGGCGGGTGCTGATCGTGGGTGGCGCGGGGCCCACAGGTGCGCCCGTCCCGTCCGAGTTCTACGACCCGGTCAGCGGCAGCTTCAGCGATGCCCCAGCGATGGTCGTGCCGCGCGTCGATCACACCAGCGTCGCGCTACGGGACGGGCGTGTGCTGATCAGTGGCGGTCGTGACGCGTCGTTCCGGACGCTCTCCGTGGTGGAAGTGTTCGACCCGACGACGGGCGGCTTCCATGTGGTGGCGTCTTTGCTGCGCGCCCGGCAGGGTCACTCCGCGACGTTATTGATCGATGGGCGGGTGCTGATCCTGGGCGGGCTCGACGCGCCCGCATTGGCCGCGGACGGGGCCGAGCTGTACGACCCGGCCGTGGCCGGGTCCAGCACCTTGCTCGATCGCGTGGTGGTGGCGCGGAGCTTCCACAGCGCCACACGGCTGCCGGACGGGCGCGTCGTGATCGGGGGCGGCACGGGACCGCTCGCGGCAGGGTCGGCGGAGCGCTTTACGCCGCCGCCGCCGCCGGACCGGGGCGTGGCACTGGTGGCGGGCTGGAGCTTGATTGCCTGGACGGGCGAGGAGACGCCGGTGGCGCTGGCGATCGCCGGGACGCCGGCGATCAGCCGGGTGTTCGTTTGGGATGGGGCGGCGCAGCAGTTCCGAGCCTTCGTCCGCGGCGCTCCGCCGTCGCTGAATACGCTGCTCACGTTCGCGCCGGGACAGGGCATCTGGGTGTTCGCCGGCCAGCCCGAGATCTGGCGCATGCCGGGGGTCGATACGGCGCGGGCGGTGTCGCTGGTGGCTGGCTTCAACCTGGCCGGCTGGACGGGGCCAGACTCCGTCTCGATCGGCGAGATCGCGCAGGCACTCGGCCCGGCGGTGGTGGCGATCTACCGGTACGACCCACTCAGCCAGCGTTTCGAGATTTTCCGCCCAGGCGCACCGGCAGCACTGAATACCGCCAGCGTGCTGAACCATGGCGAGGGCGTGTGGATCCAGCTCAGCGCGGCGGTCGTCTGGCTGCAGCCGGCCTCCGGGGCGCGCTAGCGGGGGGCGTGAGGTTGGGCGCTTAGCGTTCGACGGTGACCGGCAAGGACCGCAGTCCGCGCAGCACGACGCTGTTCTTGAAGCGCGGCTTGGCGCTGACGAGCCGGATCTCGCGGAAGTGCTCGACCAGCGCCGTGAAGGCGATGCGCCCTTCCATCCGCGCCAGCGGCGCGCCAATGCAGTGGTGAATGCCGCGTCCGAAGGCGACGTGGGCCGGGCCCTCTCGGGTGATGTCGAGCGCGTTGGGCCGCTCGAAGACCCGGGCGTCGCGGTTGGCGGAACCGATCAGCAGCACGGCGCGCTGGCCTCGCTTGAGTTGCTTGCCTTCGAGCTCCATGTCTTCCAGGACGGTGCGTCCGTCGGTCTGGACGGGACCGTCGTAGCGCAGCAACTCCTCGATTGCGCCGTCCATGAGCGACGGGTCGCTCTGCAGGCGGCGCAGTTGATCCGGGTGTCGCAGGAGGGCCAGCAAGCCGTTGCCGATGAGGTTGGTGGTCGTCTCGTTGCCGGCGGCGAGGAGCAGCCGCAGCATTGCCAGCATCTCGTCCATCGAGAGCTTTTCGCCATCCTCTTCGGCGGCGATGAGGCGGCTGATCAGGTCGTCCTGCGGGGCGGCACGGCGCAGGTCGATGATGCCGCGGAAGTAGTCGCTGAGCTCCTCGGCGGCGGCGACGGCGCCGGACATTTCGCCCGAGGTGATGGTGGGCTCCAGGATGCGCGCCACCCGGTCCGACCAGTCCTTGAAGCGGTCCTGATCCTCGGCGGGCACGCCCAGCATCTCCGCGATCACACGGACCGGCAGCGGGTAGGCGAGCTTCTCCATGATGTCGAACGACTCGTTGTCGGGCACGTCGGCGAGCACGTCATCGACGATCTGCTTGATGCGCGGCTCCATCTCCGCGATCGCGCGCGGTGTGAACGCGCGCGCGACGAGGCCGCGCAGACGTGTGTGGTCCGGCGGATCCATGACCAGGATGCTGCGGCCCTCAGGGAAGGGCGGCTTGTACTCAGGGGCGGCGCCGCCGGCGCGACGTTCGTCCGAGCCGAAGCGTTCGTGGTCGCGCAGGATGGCGTCGACGTGCTCGAAGCGGGAGAAGACCCAGCCGCGCGACAGCTCGCTCCAGTGCACGGGATCCTTGGCGCGGAGCGCTCGATAGGCCGGGTAGGGATCTTGTTGGAAGCCGTCGTCGAGCGGTGCGTAGACCGAGCCGGACTGCACGCGCTCCTTGAGCAGCAGGCCCTTGATTACGACGGGCTTGATCAGCTCCTTGGCCGAATCCCCCAGCAGGGGCACTTTGAGGCCGCGTGAACGCTGCACAATCGACATTGATGATCCCCGATCGCTGCGGCTCGCGACGGGCTTACCCGCGCGGCGCCGATTGTTCTTTCGAGCATAGTCCCGCGCCGGGCGCCGGGCGCAGTTGTCGCGGTTGTCTGATCGGGGGCGCGCCGCGAGTATTGCCGCGGCGCCACCCACCGGCGTCCCACCGACTGGGGGCGTTTCGCCCCGAAAGGCGATGCTGTGGCCTACGACACTTTGACCTACGACGTGCGCAACCACGTGGCGCATATCACGCTCAACCGGCCCGATGCGGCGAACGCACTCAATCTCCAACTGGGGCGCGACTTGATGGATGCGTCGTTGCAGACGGACGCGGACCCGGCCGTGCGCGCGATTTTGATCACGGGCGCGGGGCGCTTCTTCTGCGCCGGCGGCGATCTGAAATCGTTCGCGGCCCAGGGCGACGATCTGCCGTCGCACATGAAGGAGGTCACGACGTACTTGCACGCCGCCGTCTCGCGATTCACGCGCGGCGACGCGCCGCTGGTCGCGGCGGTCAACGGTACGGCGGCAGGGGCCGGCATGAGTCTGGTCTGTAGCTGCGACCTGGCGGTGGCGGCGGAGTCGGCGGTGTTCACGATGGCCTACACGAAGGCCGGCCTTACCCCTGACGGGTCGTCGACGTATTTCCTGCCGCGCAAGGTGGGGCTGCGTCGGGCGTTGGATCTGACGCTGACGAACACGGTGCTGAGCGCGGCGCAGGCGCAGGAATACGGCATTGTGGGGCGGGTCGTGCCCGACGATCAGCTGCTTGCCGAAGCGACGCAGCTGGCAGAGCAGATCGCCGCCGGGCCGACTCTCGCGATGGGCGAAGCCCGACGCCTGCTGCACAGCGGCCTGGTGGAGACGTTGGAGACGCAGATGGAGCTGGAGACCCAGGCGATCGCGAAGATGTCCGCCACGGCCGACGGTCGCGAGGGCATCCAGGCGTTCCTGGAGAAGCGGGCGCCGAACTTCCGGGGTGAGTAGCGCTGGTTGGGCTACTGCGCCGCGTGCCAGTTGGCGATGGCGCGGCCGATCGCGTCCGGGGAGTCTTCCTGGATGAAGTGGGCGCCCGGCACGGTGACCTCCGTGGTGTTGGGCCAGGCCCGTGCGAAGTCCAGTTGGGGGCCGTTGAGGATCGCGCCGGGCTCGGCGTTGATCAGGAGCTTGGGCAGGTCGCTGGCGCTGAGCCAATTGGCGTAGGCCTGCACGATCTCGGTGACGTCCGCGGGCTCTCCATCGATCGGGATCTCGCGCGGCCACGTGAGGGTTGGGCGGCGGGACTCGCCTGCCTGCGCGAAGGGCCGGCGATAGACCGCCATCTCCTCATCGGTGAGCGCGTGGATGACGCTGCCGGGCAGGACACGCTCGATGAAGATGTTCTTCTCCAGCACCATGTCCTCGCCCGCCTCAGAGCGGAAGCCCTCGAAAACCCGGCGCGCGGCCTGGGGCCACTCGTCCCAGGTCATCGGTCGCACGATCGCCTCCATGAAGACGATGCCTTTAACGCGGTCGCGATGCCGGTTCGCCCAGTGGAAGCCCAGCGCTGATCCCCAGTCGTGGATCACGAGCGTCACGGCATCGCCCACGTCGACGGCGTCGAGCCAAGCGTCGAGGTAGCGGGCGTGATCGACGAAGCGGTAGGAGCCGGCCGGGTTCTTGCCCGACTCGCCCATCCCGATCAGGTCCGGGGCCAGGCAGCGGCCCAGCGAGGTGCAGTGTGGGATCACGTTGCGCCACAAGTACGAGGAGGTCGGGTTGCCGTGCAGGAAGACGATGCTGTCGCCACTGCGTGCGCCCACTTGGGCCGCATCGATGTAGGCGATTTCGCTGTCCAGGACGGCGATGCGCTTGCGGGTGTAGGGGTCCTGCGCGGAGATTGGTGCGTCGTTCATGCGCTCCTCCTGGTCGCTGGGCCGTATCGCGGCGATCGGCGATCGGCGATCGGCCGGGACGGGTGGGCCGAGTATACGTAGCCGTCGTTTGTGTGACGGTCGGGCGGTATACTAGAGATCGGTTTTGGCGACCGCGGGGCGATCGGACTGAGCGATCGCATGGCCTTCTCTGTGGGCGGTCCCCGCCCAATCTCTCGTCCCTCGATGCCGGAGCAAGCGGACGCCGAGCGTGCCGATGGGCCGCGACATGCGCGGTTGCCCGGCGGCTCCGACGATTCGCGCACCGATCAGGTCATCGACCTGTGGCTGATCCTGGGTCGCGTGCGGCGACTGGCGCGGCTCGATCCGGCCGTCTTCCGCGAAGTCCGAGACGACGCCAGCCAGACGCTCGGCGCGGGTCTCGTTGTGCTGGCGTCGCGTTGCTGCTGGCTGCCCTGGGGGGATGGCTGTGGCTGATCGTGGAGAGCGAGGGGCTGTCCACCGGTCGCATCCTGGTGCGGGAAGTGGCGCTGGGCTTGATCTTCGCTCTGGCCGTCTGGGGCGTTTGGGTGGTCGGCGTGCATGTGATGTTGCAGTCGGTCTTTGGGCGGCACGCGCCCGGGACGCGCCTGCTACGGACGATGGGCTACGGCGCCTTCCCGGTGGCGAGGGCGGTGTTCATGGTGGTGCCGGCGCTGGGCTTCGCGGTGGGGCTGCTGACGGTGCTGGCCTGGTTCGCGTCGAGCAACGCGGCGATCGACGCGTCGGTGCCGGAGGCCTCCCGCCGGGAGGTGCTGGTGGCGAATCTGGTGGGCTTCAGTCTGTTCGTCGTCGTGATGTCGGTGCTGGCCGACGCAGCCGGCATCGCGCCGGGGTTCTTCGTTCGCGCGGCGGACCTGTCGGTCTACGTCTAGCGCCGATCGGGTGAGAGGCCGGGTTAGGTCTCGATGAGCGGCTCAGCGGCGGCGCACTGCGCGCAGTCCTCGCTCGCGAACGAAGCGACGTCCAGGGTCATGCCCGCGCCGAAGGGGAGACCGAAGTGAGTGCGGCCGCCGCTGCGGTCGATCAGCACGCCCACGGCGACGGGCAGGCCGCCGGCCCGTTCGACGGCGGCAATGGTCTGTCGCACGGAGCCGCCGGTGGTGAGGACGTCGTCGACGATCAAGGTGCGCTGGCCGGGCTTGACGACGAAGCCACGCAGCAACGCGCGCTCGTCGCCGTCGCCGTCGCGCTCGGCGATGTAGGAGTGCAGGCCCAACTGTCGCGCCATCTCATAGCCCACGATGACGCCGCCGGTCGTTGGTCCCACGACCAGCTCGACGTCGTGGGAGCGCAGCTCGGCCGCGAGCGTCTTGCAGAGCTCGCTGGTGGCGACGGGGTCCTCCAGCAGGCGGAACTTCTCGACGTACATGGGGCCGTGCCGCCCGGAGGCGTAGCGGAAGTGTCCGTCCAGAACCGCGCCGGCTTGTCGGAGCAAGTCCAGGGCGTCGCCGGCGTCGCTCATGTTGTCGTTCCTGCGAGGACGGCTCCCAGCATCAGCGTTGGCACATCCACCTCTTCCCGGTCCGGGCTTGGTCGGCGCACTTCGATCACATCGGTCTCGTCAGGGTCGTGGATCACGCTGCCGTCGATCGCGATCAGATCTCGGCTGCCGCCGCCGCCGATCGCGTCCAGGGGGAGCCAGCGGAAGATGACCTCGCCTACGAAGAGGCGCTGATGGATGGGGCCGAAGACGTGCGAATCCTGGCTCGCGTTGCGGTTGTCGCCCAGGACGAAGTAGTGCTCCGGGGGCACGACGGCCGGCATCCCCGGCTGGGGATAGCGATAGGCGGGATCGGAGAGGATGTACTGCGATTCGTCGAGTTGCTGGCCGTTGATGCGCACTTCGCCGTTGCTGATCTGAATGCGGTCGCCGGGCTCGCCGATGACGCGCTTGACGAAGTCGCGCGTGGGATCGGCCGGGGAGTGGAAGACCACGACGTCGCCGCGGGAGGGGCCGCCGAAGAGGAATTCGCCGTTGCTGCGCCCGGGGAGCAGGAAGTCGAAGGGGCCCATATCGACCTGCTTGTAGGCGAACTTGTTGACGAGTACGAAGTCGGAGTCGTGCAGGGTGGGGCTCATGCTGGAGCCCTCCACCTGGAAGTTCTGCACGACTTCCCGCGCCAGCAGGAAGACGATCAGGGCCAGCAGCACAGTCTCGAGGACGTCGCGGGTGGCGCCGTAGCGAAGTCGTTGCATAGCTGCCTTGCCCAGCGCGCGACCGGCGAGCGGTGGCGCTGGCTGTCCGAACCGCCGCGCCTGATCTAGCCTAGGGCCGGGGTCGGACGCGGGCTATCGGGGTATGGGATCGCCGATCATGGCGTGAACACTGACGGTGGGGCGGACGCAGACCGCTGGTACAATCCACGAACTTCCGGCATGCCCGCGCCAGTGGACCGGCCGAAGCCGCTCGGCGACCCGCGCAGGCGGGCGCCGGACGGGCGGCGCACAAGGAGTTGACGGGCCGACCCATGCCGACCCCGATCCCCCCAGACGCCCCCACCGATGATGATCTCGCCGAACGCGCGAAGCAGGGCGAGTTGGACGCGTTCAATGCGCTCGTGGGTCGGTATCAGCGGCCGGTGTTTGGGCTTTGCGTGCGCATGCTCTCGTCGCCCGCTGCCGCTGAAGACGCCTCGCAGGACACGTTCATCTCGGCTTGGCGGGGCATTGGCGGCTACCGAGGCGGCTCATTCCAAGCTTGGATCCTGCGCATCGCCGGCAATCAGTGCCGCGACGAACTGCGCAAGCGCAAGCGCCGTCCCGCGGATTCGCTGGATTCGCTGCTGGAGGACGGCGGCGACAGCGTCGCACCGCCTTCGCGCGAACGATCGCCGGAGGGGCATGCCCAGGGGGTGGAAACGGTGGGCGTGATCCAGGAGGGCCTGCAGTTGCTCCCAGAAGAGCAACGACAAGCGGTACTCCTTTCGGATGTACACGGCCTGGCATACGAGGAGATTGCGGAGTCGATGGGGACGTCGGTAGGCACCGTCAAGTCGCGGATCAGTCGTGGGCGCGCCCGATTAAGGGACTTCCTGAGCGAACGCGGGGAACTGCCCGGCGGGCGCACGCGTCATGCAGATCACGAGGCCGGTGCGTCCTCGTCAGCAAGGAGTCCCTCGTGATCGGCGGCCGTTTCCGGCGTCAGCGCGACCCCCAAGAGCAGGCCTCCGCCTTCGTGGATGGGCAACTGTCCGCGCGCGAGGCGGATGCCTTCGCGCCCCTGCTCAAGACCGACGCCGCGATGCGCGACTACGTGGACGACCTGCGGGAGATGAAGTCCATGCTGGCGGCGATGCCCGCGCCGCAGCCGCGTCGTGATTACACGATCTCCGCGCGCGACGCCCACGCGATGTCCGGCGCAGCCCGTGGCGTGATGGGCGGCGCCGTGACCGGGGCCGGACGGGGGCTGCGGGCGATGCGCTTGGCCAGCGCCGCGACGGCTTTGGCCGCCGCCGCCCTGGTCGCTGTTGTTGTGGTGGATCTCACACAGGACGACGGCGTTTCGCCGCTGCGCGACGCACGCAGCACGGCCGCGGTAGTCGAGGACGGGGCCGTGCAGAGCGCTGACGACGAGGGCGTCACCGTCGCGGCGCTGGAGCAGGCCGACACGGTCGATGCGCAGAGCAGCGCGCAGGCGGAGTCGGCGACCGAGCAGTCGGCCGATGCGTCGGCCGCGCCCGCGAATGAGGCGCCGGAGGTGTCGCCGGCAGTGCCGCCGGCAGTGGCCGCCGCGGACGATCCCGACGAGGCGGCGGAGACCAGCCAAGAGTCGGAGGCGCCGCAGACGGCGGCGGCGCAGGCCGCCGAAGAGGAGCCCGAGTCGGAGAGCGCGCCGGCCGCAGCGGAGGCGCCGCCCGCGGTCGCCGCCGAGCAGTCGGATGAGACGGTGACTGAATCGCCGGAGCCCGACGAGGCCGAGGCTGCGGAGCAGAGCGCTCCTGTTGCGGCGGAGCAGAGCGCGGAGACCGCGGCAGAGGCGGAGGCCGTCGCGGATACGCCAGAGGACGAATCGGCAGAGGCGCCCGCGGCGACGGACCAAGCGTCGGCGCCGGCCGCCGCTGAGGCCGAAGCGACTACCGACGACCCTGACGCCGACCCCGACGCCACGACGACCGACGAGTCCGCCGCTGAGCAGAGCGATCCGCCCGCCGACACCGAGAGCGCGCAGTCCGTCGATGAGGCGGCCGAGGACAGCGCCGCCGGCGAGGACTCCGCGGATAGCCCGCCGGAGGCAGAGACGGAGCAAGCCCAGTCCGTCGCGCCGCCGGAGGGCGCGCCGGAGGTGTCGGACGAGGCTGCCGATGATGCTACGGATGCGAGTGCCGACGAGGCAGTTGAAGAGACCGCGGAGGCGGAGTCGCGACCGAGCCGGGGCAACGAGCCCAGCGCCGATGCCGAGGACACGGTCGCGGAGGATCCGCCGGCGCGGGCGGAGGATGATGGACCGGCGCGTGGCGACCGCTCGCCCGGGTCCCGCGGTGACGACGCCACGAGCGACCGCGGCTCGGACGATTCGGAGGGTTCCCGGCCTGTCGAGCGGGTTGAGGGCGAAACAGCCGGCGATCGAGCCGAAGGCGAATCGCCCGCTGATCGGGAGGCCGCGGCGGGCAAGGATGAGGGACGGGAGCCCGGCGGTGTCGCGGCGGGGCTGGCGGCCGAGAGGGACGGCGAACGGCTGGAGCTGGATGCCGCGCTGGGTGAGGACGGGGGCTCCAGTTCATTGCTGGCAGTGGAGATCGCGCTGGGTTTGCTGGTCGCGCTTGGCCTGGGCGCCGCGATCTGGTTCCGGCGACGGAGCGCCATTTAGTCCTGTTGCCTGTGTCGTCGTGCTCCGGTTTGCGAAGGTCGCCCACCCGGGTAGCTCGCGGCGGGCCCTGCGCGTGCCATGATCAGTGCATGGTCGTCCGGTCAGAGGCGCACCGCGCCTGGCCCGGTCGTGCCACAGGAGGCCTTGCGTGCTGCTCTCCGATCGCGACATCCGCGCGGCGCTGGCCGAGGGCCGCATCGGCATCGATCCGGACGACGGCCTGGACGCACGGATTGGGCCTGACTCGATCGATCTGCGTCTGGGGTCGAGCTTCCTGATCTTCGAGCGCAACAAGCAGCCGTACATCGATCCGCGCGATCCCGTGACAGCAGAGGAGGCCACGCGGCGCGTCGATTTGGAGCCCGGCGATCGCTTCATCGTGCACCCGCAGGAGCTGGTGCTTGCGACGACCCTGGAACGGTTGCGGCTGGGCACGGATCTGGTCGCGCGGCTGGAGGGTCGTAGCAGCCTGGGGCGGCTGGGCATCATCGTGCACAGCACGGCCAGCCTGTTTCACGCGGGCTGGGACGGCCACGCGACGATGGAGCTGGGCAACCTGGGCGTGATGCCCGTCGCGCTGTATCCCGGCATGCGCGTTTGCGCCTTCACCTTTCAGACGCTGAGCTCGCCTGTCGAGCGCCCTTATGGGACCGGCCCAACCGACAAGTACGCCGGCCAGGACGCGGCGCTGACGAGTCGGATCTGGGAGGAGGCGGACGATTGGTGAGCGACTCCACGCTGCCTGCGAGCCGCCCCGGCGAGGAGGGGTTGTCGCGACACATGGCGCGCGCGCTCGCGTTGGCGCGCGGCGCGCTGGGCAGGACCAGCCCCAATCCGGCCGTAGGGGCGGTGCTCGTGAAGGACGGGCGCGTGGTTGGTGAGGGGGCGACTGCGCCGCCGGGCGGCGCCCACGCGGAGGTGGCGGCGTTGCGCGCGGCCGGGGACGCGGCGCGCGGTGCGACGCTGTTCGTGACGCTGGAGCCGTGCTCCATCTATGGCCGCACGCCGCCCTGCACCGATGCGATCCTGGCGGCCGGGGTGAGCGAGGTGGTGGTCGCGTTCGGTGACCCAGACCCGCGGGTCGATGGCAGTGGCCTGGCGCAGCTTCGCGCGGCCGGCGTGGAAGTGCGCGGCGGCGACGGATCGGCGGCGGCCGCAGAACACTACCGGGCGTACGCTCAGCATCGGCGCAGCGGTCGCCCGTTGGTCATCGCGAAGTGGGCGGCCTCGCTGGACGGCAAGATCGCTGCGACCAGCGGCGATGCGCGCTGGGTGAGCGGTCCCGAGGCGCGCGCCTGGTCGCACCGGTTGCGCGTTCAGCACGACGCCATCCTGGTGGGGGTGGAGACCGTGCTGCTGGACGATCCCCAACTGACAGCGCGGCTGGAAGGGGCGGGCGCCGATCTTCGCCAGCCGCTGCGCGTCGTCCTGGACAGCCATGGCCGTACCCCTCCGTCGGCGCGGGTGCTGGACGATCAAGACGTCGCGCGAACGGTGATCTGCTGCACGGCGGACTCGGCGGACTCTTGGCGCGCTGCGATTGAGGCGCGCGGTGCGCGCGTCGCGGAGGTAGCAGCCGATACGGCAGGCCGCGTCGACCTGGGGGCGATGCTGGACTGGTTGGGGCAGGAGGGCGTCGTTTCGCTGATCGTCGAGGGGGGCGGTCGTGTGCACGGGGCGTTCTTCGATGCGCAGCTCGTGCAGCAGGTGTACGCGGTGGTCGCGCCGAGCGTGATCGGCGGTGCGGCGGCGAACGCGGTCGCAGGCGCGGGCGCGACCCGCATGGCCGACGCGACGCGCCTGCGCGACGTGCGGGTTGCGTGGCTGGGCCGGGACCTGCTGGTCAGCGGTCGGCCGGCGCCGCCCGCTCCGATCGACCCGGCAAGCGTGCGCCGGGCGACCCCTGCGGACGCGTCCGCGCTGGCGGCGCTGGCTGAGAACGCAGCAGCGCGGGAGATGATCGCGGCGTCGTTCGCGGCGACCGCCGGGTCTAGCACTGGGGGCGCGGCCTGGGTCGCGGTCGCGGCGGGGGCGATTGTCGGTGGGGTGAGCGCCAGCCTGGATACCGAAGGTGGGGCTTGGGCCACGTTTGGCGCGGGTGCGGAAGACTCGCGTGCGCAGCTCGATCACCTGCTGGTCGCGCCGCCCTGGCGCGACCACGGCCTGGCGGAACGCCTGCTGGATACCGCCGAGGCCTCCGTGGCCGGGAGCGGGCGGCGCTGGGCGATCGCGCCCCTGCGCTCGGAGACGGAAACACAAGGGTGGACACGCGCCGATTGGGCGTCGCGCGGGTATCGGTACTATCGACGTGGGAGCTTGCTCCCCAGCCTCGCCGGGGGCGGCGGTGGACACAGCGGTGTGTCGACGGGGCCGCTGATCGAGACCGTGGTGCTGATCAAAGAGGTGACGAGCCGGGACGATCTGACACGGCGCGACTAGCGCCCGTACGGTCAGGAAGTGCAGAGAAGAGGTCCGGGTGTTTACGGGCATCATTGAAGAAGTCGGCGCGGTCCAAGAGGCGGGCGAGGGCATTCTGCGCATTCAGGCGCAGATCGTGCTGGAAGACGCGCAGTTGGGGGACAGCATCGCCATCAACGGCGTCGATCTGACGGTCGCGCAGATGGACGCTGGATCGTTCTTCGCCAACGTCATGCCGGAGACCTACCGGCGCAGCAACCTGCGCAATCTGGTGGCGGGGGATCGCGTCAACTTGGAGCGCTCGGTGCGGCCCAGCGATCGCCTCAGCGGCCATATTGTGCGGGGCGTCGTGGAGGGCACGGGCCGGTTGCATTCGCTGACCGCGGAGGCGGATGCGATCATCGCCCGCTATACGACGCCGCCGGAGTTGCTGCGCTTCATGGTGGTGAAGGGGCCGATTGCGATCGATGGCGCCAGCCTGACGATCGTCGACAAGGACGCGACGAGCTTCGCGGTGTCGCTGGTGCAATACACGCAGGAGCACACGAATCTCACCGAGCGCGCGCCCGGTGACGAGATCAACCTGGAGACGGACATCCTGGCTCGCTATGTCGATGAGTTGCTCGCCGCTCGGTCGGAGAGTGCGGCAACATGAGCGTCCAACGGAAAGCAGGACCTGTGGCCAGCACGACGAAGAAGCCGAGCCGGGTCGCCGCTGCGAAGAAGCCGGCTCCCGCCGCCAAGAAGCGAGCCGCCGCCGCCAAAAAGGCTGTCGCCGCCAAGAAGCCAGGCGCCGCCAAGAAGCCAGGCGCCGCCAAGAAGCCAGGCGCCGCCAAGAAGCCAGGCGCCGCCAAAAGGGCGGGGGCTACGAGGAAGAAGGCGTCCAAGTCGCGCGCGTCGGGTCCGGCGCAGAAGAGCCCCTTCGCCACGGTGGAGCGAGCGATCGCTAAGTTTCAGGCCGGTCGCTGCGTGATCATCACCGACGATGAGGATCGCGAGAACGAGGGCGATCTCTGCCTGCCGGCGCAGTTCACGACGCCGGACGACATTAACTTCATGGCCAAGTACGGACGCGGGCTGATCTGCACGGCGCTTTCCAGCCAGCGCGTCGATCGGTTGAGCTTGCCCATGATGGTCAATCGCAACACGGCTCCGCTGGGGACGGCGTTCACCGTGTCGGTGGAGGCGCGCTCCGGTGTGAGCACGGGGATCTCGGCGGGGGACCGGGCGCGCACGGTGCACGTGCTGATCGATCCGGAGAGCACATCGGCGGATCTCGTCTCGCCGGGCCATATGTTCCCGCTGCGCGCGCGCGACGGTGGCGTGCTGGTGCGGGCCGGGCAGACGGAGGCGAGCGTGGACCTGTGCCGGCTGTCGGGGTTGCTGCCCGGCGCGGTGATTTGCGAGATCATGAAGGCCGACGGCACCATGGCGCGGCTGCGGGAGCTGACTCGGTTCGGCAAGCGGCACGACATTCCGATGATCAGCGTCGAGCAGATCATTCGCTACCGACTGCGCACGGAGCAGTTGGTCGAGCGGATCACGGAAGCGAACCTGCCGACGCGCTTCGGGACGTTTCGGATTATTGGCTACAAAGTGCCGGGGCAGGACGAAGAGCACGTTGCGTTGGTCATGGGCGATGTCGCGTCGGCGGAGCCGGCGCTGGTCCGGGTGCACTCGCAATGCGTCACGGGCGATGTCTTCTCCTCGCTGCGCTGCGACTGCGGCGCGCAGATGGACATTGCCCTGGAGCAGATCGGCCGTGAGGGTCGAGGCGCGTTCGTCTACATGCAGCAGGAGGGGCGCGGCATCGGCTTGCACAACAAGCTGCGCGCGTATGCGTTGCAGGACAAGGGGCTGGACACGGTGGAGGCGAATCTTGCCCTGGGCTTCGCCGCCGACCGGCGCGACTACGGGGTGGGGATGCAGATTCTGCGCGACCTTGGAATCAGCCAGATTCGACTGCTGACCAACAATCCGTCCAAGCGCCATGGGCTCTCCGCCTATGGTCTGGAGGTGGTGGAGCGGGTCCCGGTGATCGCGCCGGTGAACCCGTACAACGTGGAATATCTGGCCACGAAACAGGAAAAGATGGGGCACCTGCTCACGGACGATAACGGCGACTCGCCGCGGACGCAGGCGGGCGCCGCGAAGGCGAAGCGTTCCGCAGAGCGGGCGGCCCCGCGCGGGCGCAAGGGCGCCTGAGATGGCCGGCCCTGCTCCCCGCCCGACCGAGCCCGGGTCCGAAAGCGACGCGGCCGGGCTGCGCTTCGCGATCGTCGTCGCGCGCTTCAATCAGGACATCACCGAGGTCCTGCTTGCGGGTGCAGAGCGCACGCTGATTGCACACGGGGCGGCCGCCGCCGATGTGGACGTGTACTGGGCGCCCGGCGCGTTCGAGATTCCCCTGATCGCGCAGACTTGCGCCGAAACCGACCGCTTCGACGCCGTGATCTGCCTGGGCGCCGTGATTCGCGGCGAGACCGACCACTACCAGCTCGTTGCCGAGGAGGCGGCGCGCGGTATCGCCGATGTGTCGCTGCAGACGGGCGTGCCCTGCATTTTCGAGGTGCTTGCGACGCCGACCTTGGAGCTGGCTCAGGCCCGCGCCGGCGGCTCCGCGGGCAACAAAGGGGAAGAAGCGGCCGAAGCCGCCATCCAGGTCGCACGCACGCTGGTCGAGATTCGCGGCGGCTGAGAGGTCGCCGCGCACTTTTCGCCGTGCGCTCTTTCACCGTGCGGAGTGTGAGCGTCGAGCCGGTGATTGTCCAACTAGGGCATTGTCCGAATCGGGCGACTTGCATAGAATCGCCATGTTCGCGCAGCTTTAGACAGATTTGCACAGATTTGAGTCCGCGCGGACCGGTCGGCGAGGTTCGAGCCCGTGGCGACTTTTCACACCCAGCGACGCACCGACTCCGAATGGCTTGGCCTGGGCGAGGCCAGCCGTGTGCTGGGCGTGAACGAGTCCACCCTGCGTCGCTGGGCGGACGCGGGTCTGGTGCAGACGTTCCGCACGCCGGGCGGGCATCGGCGGTTCGCGGCCGCGGACCTGCGCCGGATTATCGACGCAGCCGGTGAGGACTTGGTCGACGGCCCCGCGTTTGACGGGCAGGCGTTGGAGCGTATCCGCGCGCGGCTGCGAGAGGCGGACGGGGCGCAGCGCCGCTGGCTCGACAAGATCTCCGATGGCGGCCGGGCGCAGCTCGCGCAGCTGGGACGCCAGACGGTGGGGCTGGTGGAGCGATACCTGGGCCAGGGTGCGGATGGTGAGGCGCTTGAAGAGGCGGCCGGAGCGCTGGGCGCTCGATACGCGGCCGTGCTTCGGCGAGAGGGTATCCGCCTCTCGGACGCGGTCTCGGCGTTCGCCTATTTCCGGCGCGGCATGGATGAGGCCGTGCGCGCGTACAGCGGCAGCCACGGGCTCAGCGCCGCGGCGACCTCTGGGCTGTGGGAGCGCGTCGCGGTGCTGGAGGATCAGTTGCTGGTGGGTCTCACGTCTGCGTATGAACCGGGCGCTTCTGAACTGGGCGCTTCTGCACTGGAGGCTGCTGCACTGGATGCCTACGAACCAACCGACGCCGTGACGGGGGCTCGCGAGTAATGGGGCCGTATTTCCCGATCTTCGTCGACGTGCAGCAGCGGCCGATCCTGGTCATCGGTGGTGGCAACGTGGGGCTGGAGAAGACGACCGTCCTGCTGGCGGCGGAGGCGTCGCAGCTGACCGTGATTAGCCCAGAGCTGGTCGCCGACCTGCAGGCGGCTGCCGACGCCGGTCGGATCGCGCACATTCGTCGCGCCTACGCCGAGGGCGACATGGTGGGCTTCGAGATGGTCTTTATCGCGACGGATGACCGCAGCGCCAACGCGAGTATCCGCGCAGAGGGCAAGCGGCGGGGCATCTGGGTGAACGCGGCGGACGACCCCGCGAATTGCGACTACATCCTGCCCAGCGTCGTGCGGCAGGGGCCGATCACGATCGCGATCTCCACCGGCGGCGGCAGCCCGGCCATGGCGCGGCGGGTGCGCGAGGAGTTGACGGACTACTTCAGCGAAGATTTTATTCCGCTGGCCGAGTTGCTCGCGGAGGTGCGGGCGGAGCTTCGGGCCAAGGGCGTGCTGCCGCAGATCAGCCAGGAGACGTGGCAGCGCGCGATTGACGGCAATCTGCGCGCCCTGCTGGCGCAGCGACGCATCGGTCAAGCCAAGGCGCTGCTGCTGGCGCGGCTGGGGGCGCCGCTGGCGGCGCAGCCGCCGGCGGACTTCGCGGCGAGCCAGGCGCGTGAGGGCGCCGCCGCCGGAGGGGGTTCTGGGGGATGCTGATCGCCGCTGGTGTGAGCCATCGCACGGCGCGTCTCGATGATCGGGAGCGTGTCGCCCTGCGGCGCGACGAGGTGCCGGCCCTGCTGGCGCGGTACCGGGCGTTGTACGGCAATGGGGTGGTCCTGGCGACCTGCAATCGGACCGAGGTCTACGTCCACACCGGCCATAGGGCCGCAGAAGTTCCGGCCCAAGAGTTGGTGCGAGAGTTGGCGGCGTTCAAGGGTCTGACCTTTCCGGAGGACGTGCCGGACTTCTACTGCCTGGAAGGTTCGCAGGTTCCACAGCACCTGTTCAGCGTGGCGTCGGGAGTCGACTCGATGATCCTGGGCGAGGGGCAAATCCTGGGTCAGGTCCGCGAGGCCCTCAGTATTGCCGCGGAAGCGAAGTCGCTCGACGCGGCGCTCTCGCGGCTGCTCCATGAGGCGCTGCGCACGGGCAAGCGCGCGCGTAGCGAGACGCCGATCGGCCGGTACGCCGTGTCGGTCAGCAGCGCCGCGGTGGATCTGGCGCGCGAGCATGTTCCGTCGCTGCCGGACTGCCGTGCGCTGGTGGTTGGTGCGGGCGCGGCCGGGGTGCTCGCCGCTCGGGCGCTGCGCGACCGTGGTGTCCAGCAGATCACGGTCACCAGCCGCACGCGCGAGCGCGCCGAGGGTCTGGCCGAGTACCTGGGCGCTTGCCCCGTCCCCTTCGAGCAACTGGCGTCGGCGGTGGCGGCAGCGGACTTGATCGTCACGTCGAGCAGCGCGCCGGGCTTCCTGATCGGGCCGGAGCTTTTGGAACAGGCCCGCGCGATCCGGATCGCGCCCCGCACCTTCATCGACGTCGCGGTGCCGCGCGACGTCGACCCGCGGGTGAGCGAATGTGACGACGTTCGGGTCTTCGATCTCGACGATCTGCAGGGCCTCTCGGCCGCGAATCTGGAGCGGCGGCAGCAGGCCACCGGGGATGTAGGCGCGATCGTGTCGGGCGCCGCGCTGGCATACGACGCCTGGTTGGACGGCCGTCGCGCCGCGCCGACGATCAAGGCCATCGTGGAGCGCGCCGCCGATGTCCGGCAGCTGGAGGTCGAGCGAACCGCCCGCGATCTGCGGCTGGATGCGGCGGGCCGTGAGAAGCTCGACAAGATGAGCGCCGCGATCGTCAAGAAGCTGCTGCACGAGCCCCTCCTCTACCTACGCGACGCCGACGATGCAGAGTCCGCCAGCGAACTGATGCGGCGTGTCTTCGGCGTCGAGGACGACTGAGGTGCCGCCGCTGCGCTTGGGTACGCGTGGCAGCGCGCTCGCCCGCCGCCAGACGGAGCTCGTCGCCGAGGCGCTGTCGGCCGCGGGGGTCGATTCCGAACCGCTCGTGATTCACACCACCGGGGATCGTAACCTCTCGGCGTCGCTACTTGAGATCGGTGGCCAGGGCGTCTTCGTGCGCGAGATCGAGCAGGCGTTGGTCGAAGGTCGCGTCGACGTGGCCGTACACAGCGCGAAGGATATGCCCGGCGAGCTGCTGCCCGGCACGACGGTCGGCGCCACGCTGCCGCGCGCGGACGTGCGGGACGTGCTGGTCGGATCGAGCCTGGCCGGGCTTGCGCCGGGCGCGCGGGTGGGGACGGGCAGCCGCCGTCGGGTGGCGCAGCTGCTCGCGGCCCGGCCCGACGTGGTCCCGGCCGAGATTCGCGGCAACGTGGATACGCGCCTGCGCAAGCTCAGCGATGGGGATTACGACGCGGTCATCCTTGCGGCAGCCGGCCTAGAGCGGCTCGGCCGCGCCGAGCTCGTGGCTGAATCCCTGCCCATCGATCTCATGCTGCCCTCACCGGGACAGGGGGTGATCGCGCTGCAAGTGCGTGACGATGATGCGGCCACGGTCGCGGTACTCGCCGCCGTCGATCATGCGCCGACGAGCACGGCGCTGCGGGCCGAGCGGGCGCTGCTACAGACGCTCGGCGCAGGCTGCTCGTTGCCGGTCGCTGCGCTCGCGCATCTGCGGGCGAACGAAGTCTTGCTGCTGACCCGCGTGCTGGACTCGCGAGGCGAGCAGTGGATCAGCGTGCAGGAGTCGGGACCCGCCGCCGACCCGGAGGCCGTGGGGCGGCGGGCCGGGGAGGGGTTGTTGGCCCGGGGCGCGCGCGAACTACTGCAGGAGTTTGTCTCGTGAGCGGCGCTCTGGAGCCAGCGGCGGGCTTCGTCAGCCTGGTGGGCGCGGGGCCGGGCGATCCCGGACTGATCACCGTGTCGGGCCTGGAGCGGCTGCGTCGCGCCGATGTGGTTGTCTACGACCGTCTCGCCCATCCGTCGCTGCTCGACGAAGCGCCCGTCGGAGCGGAGCGTGTCTATGTGGGCAAGGCGTCTGCGGACCATGCGGTGGCGCAGGAGGAGATCGGGCGGCTGCTCGTCGAGCGGGCGCAGGCGGGCAAGCGCGTCGTGCGGCTGAAAGGCGGCGACCCCTTCGTCTTCGGTCGCGGTGGCGAAGAGGCCGAAGATTTGGTGGCGGCCGGCGTCGCGTTCGATGTGGTGCCCGGGATCACCTCGGCGGTCGCGGCGCCGGCGTACGCGGGCATCCCGCTCACCCATCGCGACGCGGCCTCTTCCTTCGCGGTGATCACGGGCCACGAGGCGCCAGGCAAGGCGGCCTCGCGAATCGACTGGGCGGCGCTGGCGGCGGGGGCCGACACGCTCGTCTTCCTGATGGGGCGTCGGGCGCTGCCGGAGATCGCGGCGCAGCTGATCGCGGAGGGCCGCAACCCCGCGACGCCGGCCGCGGCGATTGAGTGGGGCACGACGCCCCAGCAACGCACCGTCACGGCGCCGCTGTGCGAGATCGCGGCGGCGGCGGACGGGGCGGGCTTGAAGCCACCTACGGTGATCGTGGTTGGAGACGTGGTGGCGTTGCGGGAGCGGCTGCGCTGGCATGACATCCGTCCGCTGTCCGGCAAGCGGGTGCTGGTCACACGGACCCGCGACCAAGCCAGCGCGCTCGTCCGCTCGCTGAGCGAGGCGGGCGCGGAAGCCATCGAGTTTGCGGCCATCGAGATCTTGCCGACGAACGCTGCGCCGGTGCGGGCGGCGGCGGCCCGGCTGGCGGGCGGCGCCTACGACTGGGTGGTCTTCACCAGTCCCAACGGTGTTGCGCACTTCTGGCGGGGGCTGGAGCTGGCCGGTGTCGACGCGCGGGCGTTCGGCGGCACGCGGCTGGCGGCGATCGGCCCCGCCACGGTGGAGGCGCTGGCCTCGCGCGGGCTGCGCTGCGATGTCGTGCCCGAGCGCTTCGTCGCGGAGGCGCT
>QGNQ01000007.1 GCA_003228175.2 Chloroflexota bacterium | reverse complement strand
GGGGCCGTGCGCGGGCGACGCCTCCGCGATGTCCGGGTCCTGGATGCCGAATTGAACGACGGGGCCGGCGGCGGCGCGGGCCAGCGTGGAGACGGAGGGGTCGTCCGCGTTGAGGACGACGGTGGTGGTGGCGGGCAGCCGCGCGATGGTCTCCAGCCACTGGCCCCGCACGGCCTCGATTTCGCCGTAGCGGTCGAGCTGGTCGCGCGAGAGGTTGCCGATGACGAGGGCGGTGGGGCGCACGGCGGCGGCGGCCTGGGGGAGCGTGGCTTCGTCGGTTTCGAAGACGCCGACGGCGTTGGCGGGCAGCGTGCCGCTGGGCCCGGCGGCGTCGATCAGGGCGGCGGCGATGCCCCGCATGAGGTTGGAGCCGGCGCGGTTGTGCACGACGACGCGCCCGCTGGACTCGAGGATGGTGGCCAGCATGCGGGCGGTGGTGGTTTTGCCGTTGGTGCCGGTGACGAGAATGGCGGCATTGAGCTGGGAGGCGAGGCGGTCGACGAGGGCGCCGTCGATCCGGGCGGCGACGAGTCCGGGCAGGGCGGTGCCGCCACGACCGAGCCGACGGCTGGCACGCTGCGGCAGTTTGCCGGCGAGGACGGCGGCGCGGGCGCGGGGGGGCGGGGCGGCGGCGGCCGCCTTAGACGGCGGCGGCGCCATCCGGCTGCAACGCGGCGACCACCTGGTCGAGCCCGATCAGGCCGAGCAGCTTTCCGTTTTCGACGACGGGAAGCAGGGGGGTGTCGCCCACTTGGAGGCGCTCCAGGGCCTCTTGTCCGGTGGCGGAGGGGGGGATGGGGGTGATGTTGGCGGCGGGGATCATGACGTCACGCATGGTGGCGGTTTGGTAGCGCTCCGCGTCGACGAGGAGGAGGCTTGCGCCGGTGGCGAGGCCAACGACGGTGCCGCTATCGGTGACGAGGTATGCGGTCCGTGGGTCGATGTTGTCACGGAAGGGGGCCGTCCAGCGCACGGCGGCGGAGGCTTCGACGGTGCGGAGGTCGGTGGACATGAAATCGCGCACGACGACGCCGGCGAGGATCTGCTGGGCCTCGACGGAGCGCACGGTCTGCGTGGCGGCGTTGTAGAGGAAGACGCCGACGAAGATGAACATGATGCCGCCGAAGCCGGTGCCCGGGATGCCGCCGATGTCGACCAGGCTGATGACGCCCCAGCCGACCATGAGCGCGGCGAAGCCTTGACCGACCCGGGCGGCCCAGCGGGTGGAGCGATTGCGATTGCCAGTGATGCCCCAGAGAAGGGAGCGGAAGACGCGGCCGCCGTCGAGGGGGAAGCCGGGCAGCATGTTGAAGATGGCGATGATGATGTTGCCGGCGCCCAGCCAGAGCAGCAGCTCCGGGACGAGCTCATTTGCGCCGCCGACGAGAAGCGCGGCGGCGATGAAGAGGCCGCCGAGAATGGCGCTGGTGAGGGGACCCACGAAGGCGATGACGAACTCCTGCATCGGAGAGTGGGACTCTTCTTTGATTTGGGAGACGCCGCCCAGGATGAAGAGGGTGATGTTGGCGACGTGCAGGCCGTAGAGGCGGGCGGCGACGGAGTGGGCCAGCTCATGCATGAGCAGGGAGGTGAAGAAGACGACGGCGCCCACTGCGCCCAGCGCCCAGGAGAGGACGGGATCCGGTTCGGGGCGGACCCGATCCGGCAGGACCTCGGCGCCCAGCAGGAAGGTGACCAAGACGAGGGAGAGGAAGAAGGAGTAGTCGAGCAGGATGGGGATGCCGAAGATCTTGCCCAAGCGGACGTTGCCACCACTTCGCATGCGCGAACCCCCTCTCGAATTCATCATACGGACCGCGCGCGCGCACCGCAGCGGCGGGTGGGGGGAGTGGGCGCTAGGCCGGGAGCAGCCGGCGCTCGCGGAGTGCATCGACGAGGCCGGCGATGCTGTCCAGTTCGATGGCGGCGCGAACACCCTCGCGGCGGCGGGGACCGACGAGGACGGAGAGGCCGATGCCGAATTGCTGCGCGCCGAGGATGTCGGCGATGGGCCGGTCGCCAACGAAGGCAACCTGAGCGGCGGGAACGCCAAGCGCGAAGACGGCTTCGTCAAACATGCGGGCGTGGGGCTTCCAGACCTGCGTCTCGTCCGAGTAGACCTGCGCGGTGAAGAAGCGGGCAAGGCCGAGATCGGCGAGCAGTTCGCGGATGACGACGCCGGGGCTGAAGCCGGCGTTGGAGACGAGGGCCAGGCGCAGGCCGGCTTGGCGCAGGGCGCTGAGCGTCTCGATTGCGCCGGGGAGCAGCTGGGGTGGCGCGTAGCGGGAACCCCCGTGGATGGCCTCGGCGATGCCGTCGCGGGCGGCCGGGGGCAGGTCCCGATCGGGATCGAGGGTGGGGTCGAGGTGGCGGTAGAAGAGCTGCAGCCGGCCGGCGGCGTCGAGGTCGACGTTGTCCTGGTGGACGACAACCAGTGCATCGACGGTGGCCTGGAAGGCGTCGGCGATGGCTTGCGGAGGGGCAGGCCAGCCGCCGGCACGGAGGGCGACCTCCACGCGACCGACGCGCTCGACTGCGCGCTCCTGGCCGCGGCCGGGGGGATCCGCGATCAACGTCTCCCAGAGGTCGAAGGCGACCGCCCGCAGCCGTGGGGGAGGCGGCATGGCAGGCGTGCTTAGCTGGTGCTAGTGGGGTGGACGCCACCGACCGGGTCAGCGGCGAAGATTATCAAGAGGCTGGCGAGAATCACGATTGCTTCAACCGGTCCAACACCCATGCCCGATTCCTGTCGCGCTCAAGCGGAGGTACCCCGCACCAGGCCCCGGTGATCGGGCCTGGTTGCAGGGAGGCCGCAGCAATGTTGCGGTCTGGTTAGCTCTTGTCGTCCGACGACGTGGAGGTGGGGGTGGCCTCGCCACCGCCGCTCTTGTCGTCTGTTTCGTCCTCTGGCTTGATGGCGGCTTCCTGGCGGAACTCGCGCAGGCCTTGGCCCAGCGCTTTGCCGACGCCCGTCAGGCGCCCCGCGCCGAAGATGACGAGAACGATCACGACTATGACGATCGCCTCAACCGGCCCGAATCCCATGGCGATACTCCCAGCGCAACCGTTGGAATAGGGCCGCCGGTCATACTGCGCGGTCGAGCGCGGAAGACCGCCCCTCGGACTTTCCCCGTCTGCGCACGAGCGCACGACCGCAGGGGCCCGGTGAGTTGCCGCGTGAGTGTACCAGCCGCCGGGCGGGCGTGACGATAAACCGCTATTGCGCGGGAAGGCTTTCGCCCTATTAAGACCTTAGCCGCGTCGGAGCCGGGGCAGGATGACGCCAATGAGGAATCCGCCCGCGGCGGCGATGAGGAGGGCCCAGGCGAGCCGGAGCTCGGCGGTGGCGCCGATGAGGTCGACGGTGACGACTTCGTCGTTGAGGACGATGAAGATGACCAGGAGGACGGTGAGGGCGGCGGCGCTGAGCAGCATCAGCGCGTGGCGGCGGAGGAAGCCGGGGTCGCTGGGGGGAAGTGCTGGGGGCTCGCTCATGGGGGGTCTCCGCGGGGCCGGCGCGTGAGCGCGGCGCGTGTTCCGACCGAGCGCCCGCGCCCGCCACTGGGGGATTCGGTTGGGGGCAGGCTAGCGCTTAAAGTGCCGCGGTCGTCCGGCCAAGCGGCTCCAGGAAGACTCGCATGACGCCGCCGCAGATTTTGTCTTCGCCGTCGGTGGGCTCGGTGAGATCGACGGTGACGACGCGGGCGGCGCCGCCGTCGAGGACGTCCATGGCTTCCTGCCAGACCTCGGCCTCGCCACAACCGCCGCCGATGGTGCCGACGAAGGATCCGTCGCGACGGACGACCATCTTCGCGCCGGTCTTGCGCGGGGTACTGCCGAAGGTCTGCGCGACCGTGGCGAGGACGGCCGGTTCGCCCGCCGTGACGGCGCTTTGGATTTCAGCGTAGACCTCATCGCTGGGCATGAAGGCTCCTGATTGCTGCGCGCGGGTCCGGCGGCGACGCGCGCCAGCGGCCCGAGGATTCGGGGTTCGGCCCGGTGGGATCGCGATTATAGGCTGTCGGCTGGGGGTTGTCGGCTGGGGGCTGCCGCCTAGATGTCACCGGAGAGCGCTTGCCCGGGCGGCGAGAGCGGGCGGCCACTACCGCCGCGGCGGACGAGGACGATCTCGGCCAGGACGGCGAGCGCGATCTCCTCGGGCGTTTCGGCTCTGATGTCGAGGCCGATCGGGGTGAAGACGCGGGCCAGGGCGTCGGCGCGGATGCCATCGGTCGCGAGGTGCTCCAGGACGGTTCGGGTGCGGCGCTTGCTGCCAATCATGCCGACGTAGGCGGGGCCCCGGGTGACGACGCGGGCGAGGCTGAGCTCGTCGACTTTGTGGCCACGGGAGACCAGCACGATGTAGGTGTTGGCGTTGATGGGGAAGGCGTCGAGTTCGGAGGCGAAGTCGCCGCAGATCACTTGATCGGCGAAGGGGAACCGGTCGGTGTTGGCGTAGTCTTCGCGGTCGTCGAGGACGACGACGCTCATGCCCAGCAGGGCGCCGATCTCCCCGACGGAACGCCCCACGTGTCCGCCGCCGACGACGAGCAGCGTCGCGGCGGGCTCGACGACCTCCATGAGCACTTCAATCACGTCGCCGGCGGCCTCGATCGCGCGGCGGCCATCGATGCGGTCGCCGGCGGGGGTGAAGGCGGCGGTCTCGACCGCATGGCGTGGGATTGCGGCCAGGGCCTCGTGGCGAATCGCGGCGGCCAGGGCGCCTGAGGCGATCTCGCCCAGCGTGGCTCCGTCGTGGAAGACGAGGAGCTTGTCGCCGATTGCGGCGGCGACCCCTAAGGCCTCGGGGGCGGCGATCACGCTGCAGCTGACCAGGGGCGGACCATCGCGGCTGGCGGTCAGGATGGCCTGGGCGATCCGCGCCGGCAAAGACTCATCGACTCGTGGCATATCGGAGGGTGGAGTATCGGGGGGCGTCATGCTGCGGTCAGGATAGCGTCGGGCTTGCGGTTCTTCGGGACGGGGTGCCTAGAGATTGAACAGGACGTGCAGGATGTCGCCGTCCTGCACGACGTACTCCTTGCCCTCGGTGTGCTGCAGGGCGCGCTTCTTGGCCTCGGCCTCAGAGCCTGCCTCCAGGAGGTCATCCCAGCTAACGACCTCGGCGCGGATGAAGCCGCGCTCGAGGTCGGAGTGGATGGCGCCGGCGGCTTGCTGGGCGTTCTGTCCGGTGCGGATGGTCCAGGCGCGACATTCGTCCTCGCCGACGGTGAAGAAGGAGCGCAGGCCGAGGATCTGGTAGGAGAGGCGCAGGCCTGTGGCGAGGGCGCCTTCGGCGGCGCCGACCTCGCGGCGGTATTCGTCGGCCTCTTCTGGACTGAGGCCACCCAGCTCCATCTCCAGGGCGGCGCAGGCGGCGGCGGTGGCGGTGGCGGTGGGTTCATCCGCGGGGCGGAACTGGGCGGCGATCTCTTCAGCGCGGCCGGCGTCGGATTCGTCGATGTTGAGGATGGTGAGCAGGGGGCGGTCGGTGAGGAAGCGGTAGTGGCGCAACGACTTGCGTTCGTCCTCGCTGAGCGCGATGGCGCGGACGGGCGAGCCGTCGGCGAGTTGGTCATTGAGGCGGCGGAGGAGCTGGGCGTCGCGCTCGGCCAGTTCACGTTCGGCGGCCTTCATAGCCTTGGTCTCGTGGGCGATGCGATCGAGCCGCTTTTCGATCAAGGCCATGTCGGCGAAGACGAGCTCAAGCGTCATCTGTTCGATGTCGCGGGCCGGGTCGACGGTCTCGAATGGGTGGGGGACGGAATCGTTCTGGAAGGCGCGGACGACGTGGATCAAGGCGTCTTGCTGGCTGAGTTCGTCCAGGAAGCGGGTCTGGGGGCCGCTGGCTTCCTCGCCGCCGCCGAAGCCGACGCCGGGGAAGTCGACGTAACGCAGGTCGGCGGGGGTGGTTGTTTTCGGCTGGAACAGGGCGGCGAGGCGGTCAAGGCGGTCGTCGGGGACCTTGACGACGCCGAGGTGGGGATCTTGGTGGGTCTGGAAACCGACGGGGTGCTGGCCGCCGGTGACGGCGTTGAAGAGCGATGTCTTGCCGCTGCGCTCGAAGCCAATGATGCCGAGGTCTGGCACGGGTCGTGTGTCTCCGTTCGTGTCCTGCGCCGCCGCTTGGGATGAGCGGAGCAAAGCGCATTACGGGCGTTTAGTCGAGCCCGGGGGGAGGATCGTCACGGAGGCGGCGCGCCTGCCAGCGGGTTTGCAGGGCGGGGAGATCGATTCGCTCCAGCCCCGGCCCCGTTTCTGGCCAGTGGCGCGTGGCCGCGATGACGGCGTCGATGTCGTCGCGCTGGGTGATCCAGCGGAAGCGCGGGCGGGCGGCGGCGAAGGCGCTCCAGGCGGATGGCCGAGGTGAGATGACCCACGTGGGGCTGGGAGATGGGCCTACTCGGCCCACTTCGGCACCTCAGCGGTGAAGGAGTCGTAGAAGGAGACGTACGGTTTGATATCGAGGACAGGGGTGCCGTTGACGACGTCGAGCCCGACGACTCTGACGACGTTCTTGGAGACGCCCTCCAGGGGCACGATGCTGACGGCGATGGGGTTGGGGCGGTGGGCGGTGCGGGTGGCGAAGACGCCGACCTCCGGGGAGGAGGCGTCGCCGGTGGGGTGGATGCGGAGGAGGGCGCGGCCGTCGTCGGTGACCTGATCGAGCCAGGTGACGACGAAGAGGTGGCTGAAGCCGTCGAGGCCGTCGAGGGCGGGGGCGAACTCGTCGCGGAAGACGAGCTCGGAGCGGACGGCGGCCCAGGTGCGACCACTGACGTCGTGGATGGTGTTGCGGACGACGGCGATGGGCTCGAGGTCTGGCAGCGAGGCGGGGAGGGCGTGCAGGGCTTCGTCGCGCGCGTCTTGGGCGCTGCGGAGGTGCAACTTTTCGCGCCAGCCGACCATGGCGGAACCTTCTGTGGGTGCGGCGGGGACTGGAGTCGCGTCGCCGGGGGAGGCCAGTCTTGCACGCCGACGAGGCAGCGCCCAGGGCCCAGCATGCGGAGGGATTTGGGGCCCCGCGGAGATGTCGCAGAAGGCTGTTTTCGCCTCTGGTGGCTGGTACGATAGATGCACATCAGCCGCTGGCTCCGGCGGGGGCGAAGCGGCACTCGGAAACCACTGCATGGCCAAAGTGAAGAGCGACTACACGGCCTCCGACATCCAGGTCCTGGAGGGCCTGGAGGCTGTCCGGCGTCGGCCCGGGATGTATATCGGTTCGACCGATGAACGGGGCCTGCACCACCTGGTCTACGAGATCGTGGACAACGCCGTGGATGAGGCGATGGCGGGCTATTGCGATCGCGTTGAGATCGTGATCGGCGCCGACCATTGGGTGACGGTGACGGACAACGGCCGGGGCATCCCGGTGGACAAGCATAAGAAGACGGGGCTGTCGGCGCTGGAGACGGTGATGACGGTGCTGCACGCGGGGGGGAAGTTCGGCGGGGGCGGCTACAAGGTTTCGGGCGGGCTGCACGGGGTTGGCGCGTCGGTGGTGAACGCGCTGTCGGAGTGCCTGGAGATTGAGGTGCGGCGCGACGGTAAGATCACGCGTCAGACGTACCACCGCGGGGTGGCGAAGTCGCGTCCGAAGAGCACGGCGGTCACCAAGAAGCAGATGGCGGCGGTGGGCACGGGGACGACGGTGCGCTGGCTGGCCGACGGCGAGGTCTTCGAGCATCTGAATTACGACTTCGAGCTGCTGGCCCAGCGCTTCCGGGAGATCGCGTACCTGAACCGGAAGCTGTGGATTCAGCTGCGCGACGAACGCGAGTCGGTTGGGGGAACGGGCGCCGGCGTGGGCGGGCGGGAGACGAACTTCTACTTTGAAGGGGGCATCCGCTCCTTCGTGCGGTATCTGAATCGCGATCGTGGTGTGTTGCAGCCGCTGCCGTTCGACATCTCACGCGACGTAGACGGTGCGACGATCGACATCGCGCTGCAGTACAACGACGGCTTCAACGAGCAGGTCTTCGCGTTCGCCAACACGATCAACACGATCGATGGCGGCAGCCACATGACGGGCTTCCGGTCTGCGCTGACGCGGGTGCTGAACGGGCACGCGCGTCGGAACAAGCTGCTGCCCGACGCGGACGCGAACCTGACGGCGGAGGATGTGCGGGAGGGGCTGACGGCGGTGGTCAGCGTGAAGATCGGCGAGCCGCAGTTCGAGGGCCAGACGAAGACCCGCCTGGGCAACCCGGAGGTGAAAGGGCAGACCGAGTCCGTGATGGGCGAAGCGCTGACGGAATACCTGGAGGGCAACTCCCGGGAGGCGCGGCGGATTATTGAGAAGTGTCTGACGTCGGCGCGGGCGCGGGAGGCGGCGCGCAAGGCGCGGGATCTGGTGGTGCGCAAGGGGGCGCTGGAGGGCGCGACGCTGCCCGGCAAGCTGGCCGACTGTAGTGAGCGGGACCCGGCGCAGACAGAGATTTACATCGTGGAGGGGCCGTCGGCGGGGGGGACCGCGAAGCAGGGGCGCGACCGTCGGACGCAGGCGATCTTGCCGCTGCGCGGCAAGGTGCTGAACGTGGAGAAGGCGCGCCTGGACAAGCTGCTGGCGCACGACTCCTTCCGGACGTTGATTACGGCCCTGGGCACGGGAATCAAGGATGAGTTCGACGCGGAGAAGCTGCGGTACCACAAGGTCATCATCATGACGGACGCGGACGTGGACGGGGCTCATATCCGAGCGCTGCTGCTGACGTTCTTCTATCGCTTCATGCCGGAACTGATTTCCCGGGGCTACCTCTACATCGCGCAGCCGCCGCTGTACAAGGTGCAGAACGGCAAGAGCGCGACCTGGATTTACTCGGAGGGCGACCTGGACACACACCTGGCGGGCCTGAAGGAGGGCACGAAGCACTCGATCCAGCGCTACAAGGGGCTGGGCGAGATGAATGCGGATCAGTTGTGGGAGACGACGATGAATCCGGCCGACCGGATCATGCTGCAGGTTGAGGTGAAGGACGAGATCGACGCGGACCACGTATTCGCGCAGCTGATGGGCGACGACGTGCCAGCGCGCCGGCGGTTCATTGAGAGTCACGCCGACCAGGTCGTGAACCTGGATGTCTAGCGTTGGACGCTCCGTGTCGTGAATGGGGGCGGCATGCCGGCGCTGTTCGTGGAGACGGAGCCGCCGAGCCCGACGCCGCTTCGCTTCTCGATCGATCCGCAGCCGCTGTTGGCCCTGCTGTCCTTTGGGATCGCGGAGCCGTACGGCACGCAGCACCCGTTGACGGAGCTGATCCGCCGGTTCAAAACGGGGCACGGGATCGATGTGGGGCCGCTGCTCACATTCTACGACCGAGACACGGAGGATGCGGAGGACGTGGCGAAGCTGGCGGCGGCGTGGCAGTCCGCGGCCGCTCTGGGGGAGTGTGTTGGGGCGATGCGGCGGGCGCTGCGCGAGGACAACGAGACGGCAGGGTTCGCCAGCGTGGAGCCGACGCTGCCACAGCTTCTCGAGGAGCTGGAGGCGATGGCGGCGGGGGCCGGGACAGGGCGGATTCAGATCTCTTTCAGTCTCACGTGGGGGGATCGCCCGGGCGAGGGGGGCGAGCCTGCCGCCGCGGACGCTGAGAACCCCGCTGGGTAGGCCGTGGTGGGCAGGCGGGCGCTGGTGACGCCTGGGGCTAGTGGCTCGCGCCCGGCGAGACGCCGGGGGGGGCCGCGCCCGTCGTTGCGCGAGGGTTTGCTTCAGGGTCTGCCGACGCCGTTGCGTCGCTGGTGGTGCGGGTCGCCACGGCTGCTCCTGGAAGACACGGTGGGGTACCTGTTGCCGTCGCTGCTGCCCTTGCGGCCGGAGGACCGGGTGCTCGTCCTGGACAACGCCGCGCTGGCCGACACGCTGGAGTCGGCCGGGGGTCTGCAGACGCCGCCGCTGGTGCTCAACACAAGGCGCGGGGAGGGCCCGGCACCCGTGGAGAACTTCGCCCCGGTCGTGAGCCCAGGGGCGCTGCCCGTGGGTGACGCGAGGTTCACTGTCGTGGTGGCGGGACACCGGTTGCGGGGCTGGGACGATGCGACGGCGCTTGCCTTCCTGCAGGAGTGCTGGCGGGTGTTGACCCACAATGGGATCGTCGTGGTGTGGGAGGTGGCGCCGTCGCGGTCGGCGCGGGTGAACGCGATTTGGCGTCGGGTGTTGCCGGAGGCGGCACCGCGACTGCGTGGGTTCAACGAGGTGGGGGGGATGGGCCGGGAGGCCGGATTCGCTTGGATCCAGACGCTGGCGCTGCGCCCGTTCCTGTGGCCGCCGGGGCCACGGCTGACGGTGCTGATGCGCAAGGAGCACTACACGCCGGAGACTGTTCATCTCCAGCCAGGCGAGACGCCGGGGGGGTGGGGGCCTGCGGGAGCGCCGGGGGAGACGCCGGCGGGTCATGTGTCGGCCGGCGAGACGCCGGCATTGAGCGCGGCTGCCTCTCAGGCGTCCCCAGACGAGGCGTAGAGCCCGCGCGTGCGCGCGTAGGCCAAGACCGCGGGGGGGGCGTCGGCGTGGGCCTGTGCGCCCGGCTCAGCGCCGGCAGCAATGCGGTGGCGGAGGGCGGTGGCGCTGAGCGCGTCCGGGGGCAACGTGAGCCAATCCAGGCGCGCGGAGAGGCCGGGCACGAGGTTGTCGAGTGCGGCCGCGTCGAGGGTGGGGCCGGGGCGGACGGCGACGGCCAGGCGAGCGGTGCGGATCAACTGCTCGGGCTCGTGCCAGTGGGGAAGATCGACGATTGCGTCGCTGCCGACGATGAACCAGAGCGCCTGCCAGCCCTGGGCCGCGAGGCGCTGCAGCGTTTGCAGGGTGTAGGTGGGCCCGGAGCGACGGAGCTCCATGTCCGAGCAGGCGAAGCGCGGCTCGGCGGCGATGGCCAGGCGCGTCATTGCCAGCCGGTGGGGGGCCGGGCTGACGATGCGGTGCGCCTTGCGCCAGGGATCGCCGGCGGGCAGGAAGAGCACCCGGGGGAGATGGAGCTGGTCGGCGGCGGCGGTGGCGAGGGCCAGGTGCATGCGATGGGGTGGGTCGAAGGTGCCGCCGAGTACACCGAGACGGCGAGCGGTGCTGTGGTGGGAGGCCCCGGAGCGGGCGGGGTTTAGGCCTCCCACGCCCACTCGGCCGCGCCGATGCGCACGCGGTCGCCTTCCTGCATGCCAGCGCGTTTGAGCGCGCCGGTGACGCCGCGCCGGTCGAGCCAGCGATAGACCTCCTCCATGGCCGCCTCGTCGTCGGTGTCCATCATTTCGATGAAGGTCTCGACCTGGCCACCGACCACCCGGTAGGCGGTCCCCTGGCGCTCGACGTCGAAGCGACGCCGGTTGGGCCGGGGCTTGATGAGGACGGGCTCCCGTGGCCGCGATTCGGAGCGCTCGACTTCTTCGCGACGCAGCTCCGCCAAGCGCTGCCAGGCGCGCTCGACGAGGGTGTCTGTGCCTTGGCCGGCGGCGGCCGAGATTGACAGGGCCTCAATCCCGCGACTCTGCAGTTGCGCCAGGAGGTCCGGCAGGGCGGCCTGCGCGTCTGGCAGGTCCAGCTTGTTGAGCGCGACGATCTGGGGTCGGGCGCCAAGGGAGCTGTCGTAAGCGGCGAGTTCGGCGTTGATGGTGTCGAAGTCGGCGAGTGGGTCCGGGGTGGCGGCATCGAGCAGATGGATTAGCAGGCGGGTGCGGGAGACGTGGCGCAGAAAGTCGTGACCCAAGCCAGCGCCCTCGGCGGCGCCCTCGATCAGGCCCGGCAGATCGGCGACGGCGAACTCTTCCCAGCCGACCTGGACGACGCCGAGGTGGGGTTCCAGGGTGGTGAAGGGGTAGTTGGCGACGCGCGGGCGGGCGGCGCTGAGCTGCCTGAGCAAGGTGGATTTGCCGGCGTTCGGCAGGCCGACCAAGCCGACGTCAGCGATGAGGCGCAGTTCGAGTCGCACGTGTCGCTGCTGGGCCGGCTGGCCGCGCTGCGCGACGCGCGGGGCGCGGTTCGTGGAGCTGCGGAAAAACGTGTTGCCGTGGCCGCCGCGCCCACCGCGGGCGAGCATGATGCCCTGACCATCCTGCGCCAGGTCGGCGAGTTGCTCGGTGGGCTCGCCCTGGCCGTCGATGGCGTAGATGACGGTGCCGGCGGGGACCTCCAGGAGCAGGTCGGCGCCGTCACGGCCGCGGCGCTTGTTCGTGCCGCCGGGGCGCCCCGCATCGGCGCGGAACAAGGCGGCCCGTCGGTAGCGACGGAGTGTGTTGATGCGGGCGTTGGCGAGCAGAATGATGTGTCCGCCGCGCCCGCCGCGCCCGCCGTCCGGCCCACCGTCCTGGACGAACTTCTCGCGGTGGAAGGAGACGGCTCCGTTGCCGCCGTCGCCGCCTGCGATGGCTATCGGTACCTGATCGATCATGGCATCAGTATATGAAGGGCAGTATCCCGGATCTCCACCGCTCGATTAAGAGCAGAGTCATTGAGCTGTTCTCAGATTCTTTTTGTCGTACTCGTTGTCGTAGGGCTGTGGAAAGCGATGAGACCGTGGGTAACCGCTGGTCTCCCAGATGGGAGTTGACGCGGTATCGCCCACATCCCGTTGGGGATAAGCGCTGATGTGGCCTGGATCGCGGTGGATAGCTGTCCGTTTGGGCCGTCCGATGGTCTGGCCCGCGTGGACGGTGGGCGCGCAGTTATCCCCATATCCCCACGGTTTTCCACAGAGTTGTCTGTGGTTATCCACGGAGAAGGGCGTTGCGGCGGAGATACCAGGGGTTGAGGGTTAGCGCGCTGCCATCGCGGCGCGAATCTCGGTCAGATCGCGGCGCACGTCGGGATCGGTTTCGAGCAGGCGGTCGATGCGACGGAAGCCGTGCAGGACCGTGGTGTGGTCGCGGCCGCCCAGGATGCGGCCGATCTGGGCGTAGGACTGGTGGGCCACGTCGCGCAGGAGGTACATGGCGAGGTGTCGGGCGTAGGCGACCTGCTTCTCGCGGCGCTTGCTGGTGAGGGCGTCGACGGGGATGTTGGTGACTTGTGCGACGGCGTCGAGGATGACGGAGGGCATGGGCACGGCAGTGCGGGGGGTGGAGGTGATCGCGTTGAGCGCGTCGACGGCGAGTTCGCGGGTGATGGGCTCTCGCTGCAGGCGGGCGAGGGCGGCGATGCGATTGAGGGCGCCCTCGAGCTGACGGATGTTGTCCTGCACTCGGTGGGCGATGAGCAGGAGGACTTCCTCGGGGACGCGGAGTTCATCGCGCTCGGCTTTGGAGCGCAGAATGGCGAGGCGGGTCTCGACGTCGGGCGCGGAGATGTCGACGGTGAGGCCCCACTCGAAGCGGGAGCGGAGTCGCTCTTCGAGCAGCGTGAGGAGTTTGGGGGAGACGTCGCTGTTGATGACGATCTGCTTGTTGCGGGTGTAGAGCGCGTCGAAGGTGTGGAAGAACTCTTCCTGGGTCTGTTCGCCGCGGCTGATGAATTGAATGTCGTCGATGAGGAGGATGTCGACGTTGCGGTACTTTTCGCGGAACTGCTCCATGGAGTGTTCGCGCAGTGCGGTGACGAATTCGTTCGTATATGTCTCGGCGCTGACGTAGATCGTGCGGAGGCGGGGCCCGGTGACGTGGGCGATGGCGTGTAGCAGGTGGGTCTTGCCCAGGCCGACGCCGCCGTAGATGAAGAGGGGGTTGGGGGATTGGCTGGGTTGCTCGGAGACGGCGACGGCGGCGGCGTGGGCCAGTCGATTGCTGCGGCCGACGACGAAGTTGGCGAAGGTGTAGTGCGGGGCCAGGACGGGGCGGGCGTGTGGGGCGGTGACGGACTGGCTGGGGGGCATGGCCTGCGCGGGAGCGCCGGTCTCCTGCTGGCGATGGACGAGCAGTTCAAATTCCTGGCGCCGACCGACGACGCTGGTCAGCGCCTCCGAGATGGCGGGGTAGTACTGGGCGGTAAGCGCCTCGCGGGCGAAGTCCGAGACGACGCCAATCTGGAGGACGCCGCCTTGCATGCCGATGGCATGGGTGTCAGCGAACCAGGTGTCGAATGAGGGGGCGGGCACGACGCGGCGGAGCCGATCTAACACGCGGCGCCAGATTTCGCTGGGCGCGGGCGCGGGAGATGGGTGTTCAGCAGCGCGGTCAGACGCGTCGTCGGGTGCAGCCGACATGTGGCGCGGGTTCCTGTCGTCGTTACCCGGGGCATCCATCGCGCCCGATGCCGCCGGCGAGCCGGCGGGCGATCAGGGCAGTGGCGTGCTGATCGGGGGGGTCCGTTTCTATCTGGGCCGGAGGCCGGCCCGCCAGAGTCTACGTCCGAGATTCCGCACGTGACAAGCGGTCTCCGGGAATCCAGAAGGCAGTGCGATATTTGGACCCCGGCGCGGGGGATTCCCGCCGCGGTCTGGCCGGGAGGGCCGCGTTGCCGACGGCACACGGGCGGCGGAGCGGGGTTGTAGGCTGCGCGCTGCCGATCGCGACGAGAGATAACGCGGGGCAAGGAGATGCGTGATGCTGCTGGCGGTGGATATCGGCAACACGACGATCCAGGCTGGCCTGTTTGAGGACGGCGCCCTGGGCCCGTCCTGGCGGTTGGCCACCGACCATGATCGGCTTTCGGACGAGTACGGCATTCTGCTGGCGTCGTTGCTGCGCAGCGCCGAGATCGAGCCAGATCGGGTTGATGGGGCGGTGGTGTCCTGCGTGGTGCCGATTCTGCTGCCGGTGTTCCAGGCGGTCTGCCGGCGCTTCTTCGATCTGGATCCGGTGGTCGTGGGAAGCACGATTCGGACGGGGATGCGGATTCGCTACGAGCACCCGAATGAGGTGGGCGCGGACCGGATTGTGGACGCGATTGCGGCGCGGGAGCGTCATGGGCCGGCGCCGTTGATCGTGGTGGACTTTGGCACGGCGACGGTATTCGATGCGATCGATGCGAACGGGGACTATCTGGGCGGGGCGATTGCACCGGGCGTGGGGATTGCGGCGGAGGCGTTGTTCGCCCGGGCGTCGCGATTGGCCCGGGTGGAGTTGGAACGCCCGGCGAGGGCGATTGGGCGGACGACGACGGAGTCGATCCAGTCGGGCATTTTGTTCGGTTATGTGGGGCTAGTGGAGGGGATCATCGCGCGGTTCAAGGCCGAGCTGGGGGGTGGCCGGGTAGTGGGGACGGGGGGATGGGCGGACCGGATCGCGCGGGAGACGCGGTCTGTCGATGTGGTGGACCAGGATCTGAGCCTGTGGGGTCTGCTGCGGATTTATCAGATGAACGCGGAGGGGACGCCATGAACGAGGCGGGCGGGGCGCCTAGTCCGCAACCGCTGCGCGAGCGCCGGATCGTGTTGGGGGTGAGCGGATCGATCGCGGCCTACCGGGCGTTCGAGATCGCGCGGCGGTTGCAGGAGGCGGGAGCGACGGTGGATGTGGCGCTGACGCCGAACGCGAGCCGGTTCGCGCCGAGCTTCACGTTCCGCAATCTGGTTGGCGGGGTGGTGAGCGACGATCTGTGGACGACGGACGAGGATCCGGAGCTGCATGTGGCGCTTGGACGCGGGGCGGACGCGTTGGTGATCGCGCCGGCGAGCGCGACGACGATCGCGAAGCTGGCGAATGGGATCGGCGACAATCTGCCGAGTCTGACAGCGCTGGCGACGACGGCGCCGATTGCGGTGGCGCCGGCGATGGATAGCGTGATGTTCGCGAACCCGGCGGTGCAGGCGAACTTGGAGACGCTGAAGTCGCGCGAGGTGATGATTGTGGGGCCGGCGCGGGGGCGGCTGGCCAGCGGCCATGTGGGCCTGGGACGGCTGGCGGAACCGGCCGAGATCGTTGGGGCGACGCGGGCGCTGCTGGGGCGCCGGGACGGGGCGCTGCGCAGCCGTCACGTGCTGGTGACGGCGGGCGGGACGCGGGAGGCGATCGACCCGGTGCGCTACGTGGGCAATCGCTCCAGTGGGCGGATGGGCTTCGCGCTGGCGGCGGCGGCGCGCGATCGGGGGGCGGCGGTGACGCTGGTGAGCACGCAGGAGCCGCCAGCGGGGCTGTACGGGGTGATCGTGGTGCGGGTGGAGACTGCGGCGGAGATGCAGGCGGCCGTGGCGAAGCGTCGGGAGGGGATCGACGCGCTGATCATGGCGGCGGCGGTGGCGGACTACCGGCCGGCGAGTGTGGCGGCGGAGAAGATGAAGAAGGAACCCGGGGAGGCGGGCCGGACGTTGGCGCTGGAGAAGACGGCTGACATTCTGGCCGAGATGGCCGGCGCGGCGGGGCGGCGCTTTGTGACCGTAGGGTTCGCGGCGGAGACCGAGGATCTGCTGGCGAACGCGTCAAGGAAACTGCAGGCGAAGGGTCTGGACTTGATTGTGGCGAATGATGTCAGCGCGGCGGGATCGGGCTTCGGCAGCGAGACGAATGCGGTGACGCTGCTTGCGCCCGGCGAGGAGCCGGAGGCGCTACCACTCCTGCACAAGTACGACGTGGCGTGCACGATCCTGGACCGCGTGGCGGCGCAACTGGATGCGGGGCCGCTTCGTGACGGGCCGATCGACGCGCCGGGGCGCTAGCCGAGGCCCTGGGAGAGCGTTTCCTTGAGCGGCGCTTTGCCTTCCGGCAGCGAGAAGAAATTGCAGAAGCAGGTGCCTTCAAAGTCGACGAGGCCGTTCTGCACGGGCGGGCAGACGCAGATCGTGTCGTCGTCGTTGGCGGGCTGGCAGGGGCAGTAGAACTTGCCGAACTTGAGCCGCATGGAGACGAAGTCTTCGATGGTCATTTCGGCGTTGGTGAGGACGTAGCCGCGCTCTTCGCAGAAGCGATCGGCGAGTTCGACCATCTCTCGTCGGTACTTGGCGCGCAGCGTGGCCTCTTCTTCGGGCGAGAGGTCTGTGATCTGGTCTTCACTCATGACGATTCCTTCTGCTTGGCGGCGCGGTCCAGCACCCAGCGTACCAATGTGCGGACGGGCACCCCTGTTGCGCCGCGGACGGTTGCGCCGCTGTCTTTGTCGGCGTCGTCGGTGCCGGCCATATCGAGGTGGACCCAGGGGGTATCGCCGGCGAAGACTTCGAGGAACTTGGCGGCGGTGATTGCGCCCGCGTAGCGGCCGCCGGTGTTCTTGACGTCGGCGATGGGGCTTTTGATGAGGTCGTCGTAGTCGTCGAACATGGGCAGTTGCCAGATCTTCTCGCCGCTGACGGCGCCGGCTGCGATGACCTCAGCGCCGAGCGCGTCGTCGTTGGTCATCAGGCCGGTGGTGGTGGTGCCCAGGGCGACGGCGACGGCGCCGGTGAGCGTGGCGACATCGATCAGCGGGGTGAGACCGAGATGATTGGCGTAGCAGAGCGCGTCGGCGAGGACCAAGCGTCCCTCGGCGTCGGTGTTGAGGACCTCGATCGTCTTGCCGTTCATGGCGGTGAGGACGTCGCTGGGCTTGATGGCGCTGCCGCCGGGCATGTTCTCCGTGGCGGGGACGATGGCGGTGACGTTGGCGGGCGCGTTGAGGCGCGCCAGAGCGCCGATGGCGGCGATGACGGCGGCGCCGCCGCTCATGTCCTGCTTCATGGAGACCATGCTGGCGGAGGGCTTCAGGGAGATGCCGCCGGTGTCGAAGGTGATGCCTTTGCCGATCAGGGCGAGGCCGGGCTCGTCGCCGCCGCCGCGGTGGCGCAGGATGATCATTTTGGCGGGCTGATGGGAGCCTTTGGCAACGCCGAGGAAGGAGCCCATGCCGAGCTCCGCGGCGTCGCTTTCCTCCAGGACTTGGATCTCCAGGCCGGTGTCGCGGGCCATGGTCTCGGCGCGGGCGGCCATTTCGGTTGGGGTGAGGAGGTTGCTGGGCTCGTTGGCGAGGTCGCGACAGAAGTTGGTCGCTTCGCCCAGGATTGCGCCGCGTCGGACGCCCTCTGCGAGGGCGGCTGCGTCGTGGCCGAGGATGCGGGCGCCGCTGATGGATTTCGGCGCTTCTTTGGGGTGCAGGTGGCGGTCGAAGCGGTAGAGCCCTAGGAGGAGGCCTTCCGTGATGGCCTGCGCCAGGTCCGTTTCGTCGAGCGCGTCCAGTGGGGGGCCGGCGATGGCAACATCGAGTGTGCCGTCGGCGAGCGCGCGAGCGCGGCGGGCGGCGGTGGCGGTGGCGTTGCGCACACGTTCTAAGTCGATCGCGCCGGGGTCGCCGAGTCCGGCGACGAGGACGCGGGTCATGGGCGCGCGCCCGAGGGTATGCACGACGGTGACTTGGCCGCGTTTGCCGGTCAGCTCGCCGGCCGCGACGAGCAGGCTAAGAGCGCCGTCGAGGAGCGCGTCGATGGCGTGGGCGGGGCCGCCGGCGAGTGGGTCGTCGGCGCGGGGAACGAAAATCAATAGGTTGGCGGCGGTGCTGTCCGCCGCCGCCGTGGTTGCTGCGCCGACCTCCATGAGACTCCTCGAATTCATTGCTCCGTCGGGGGCGTTGGCGATTGCCACGCGCGGGCGGGCGATCTCTCGCAGTGATGAAGCGGCGCGATCCTAGCATCGCGCTGCGGGTGCGGCTGCTGTCGCAGCTTTGCGGGCCTGGGTACCGTGAGCAACATGTCGATTGCAGGGCGGGTGCGGCCGGGAGCGGGGCGATCGCTGGGGCGATTCCGCGGGCGTGTGTTGGGGGCGGAGCTGCGTTCTTTGGGTCGGGAGCTGGGCCTGGCGGCGCTGGGCGGGCTGGTCTACTTCCTGATTCGGGGGGGCGTGGTGGACCGGGCCGACGAGGCCTTGGGTCGGGCCCGCGATGTGATGGCGCTGGAACGCCGGCTGGGGATCTTCTGGGAGCCGGAGATGCAGGGTTGGATCCTGGAGTCGCGCTTCCTGATCGATGTGTTCAACGGTGTGTACTTCTGGCTGCACATGCCGTTGATCGCAGGGATGGGGCTGTGGCTCTTCTGGCGCAAGCGGGCGGTGTACCGCGTGATCCGGAACGCGTTCGTGGGCTCGGCGCTGGTGGGCCTGCTGATCTACGCGACGCTACCGCTGGCCCCGCCGCGCTTTTTCCCGGAGCTTGGTTTCGTGGACACGATGGCGCTGTACAGCGAGGCGAACTATCAGGCGCAAGAGGTGGGGATCTTCGTGAATCCCTACGCGGCGCTGCCCAGTCTGCATTTCGGTTGGGCGCTGCTGTTGGGGGTGGCGCTGTGGCTGGCGCGGCCGGGCGGGCGCTGGAATCCGGTGTTTGCGCTGGGAGCGGTGCTGATTCCGCTGGGGCAGCTCTTCGCGATTGTGCTGACGGGCAACCACTTTCTGATCGATGCGGCGGCGGGGGCGGGGGCGGCTGGGTTTGGGCTGGCGGCTGCGCAATACTGGCGGCAACGACGAGACAGGATTGAAGGGCAAGCGAATGCTGATGACGACGTCCGATGACGTGGCGGTGCGCGAGATCACAGAGACGCGGGGGCTGGTGACGGCGAATACGGTGCGCGCCCGTCACGTGGGCCGCGATGTACTGGCGGGGCTGAAGAACCTGGTTGGGGGCGAGATCGGGGCGTACCAGCAGTTGCTGACGGAGTCGCGGACGGAGGCGCTGTCGCGGCTGGAGGATGCGGCGACGGCGGAGGGCGCGGATGCGATTGTGGCGCTGCGGATCACGACGTCGTCGGTGGCGCAGGGGGCGTCGGAGATTCTGGCTTACGGCACGGCGGTGAAGCTGCGGTAGTCCGCCGCTGGGCTGCGTGGCTAGTTGCGATGGTGGTAGGTGTCGATGGCGCCCAGGGGGGCGTAGATTTCGATGCTGAGTTCTTGCAGGTGGGGCCGCCAGTGGTCCCAGTCGCTGCGGGCGTGCTGGGCTTCCGGGGAGGCGAGGGCGGGCTGGACGGCGGTGTCGCTGGCGAATTCGAACATCATCAGGTGGGTGCCGGCCGGGTCATGCGTGCCGCGGACGCGCTGCGCCCGCACGATGCCGGGGATGCGCAGCACGTTGGGGAGGTGGGTGGCGAGGTACCAGGCCTCGAACGCCTCCAGCTGGGAGGGCTCAATGCGGGCGCGGACCCAGAGGCTGGGACGATCGTTGACGACGGTGGGCATCGTGTGATGTTCCCAGGCTGGTTGACAGGGGTCTACGCAATATCACCGTTTCGTCGCCAACGATTCCGGGGCGCGTTGGGGGTGGGGGCGTGGATTTCGGGTTGCACCCAATGTTGCCTGGGTGCGGGGCTGTGGTAGCATTCCGTCGATACGAAGCCTGTGGGTGAATCCCCAGGACGACCGCCGTGGGCCGTGTGATGGCCACGGATGAGCGATGCGACGGGCAGGCGGCCTCGGCTCCTTGCCACTCCAATCCTTCCCACTCCAAGGCGGGTCGGAAGAGCAGCCCGCGAACCGTCACCCGCAGGGACTAGATGCTGACGCAAGACGAGAAGACCACGATTACGAGTGCGTACCGTGCCCACGAGAAGGACACGGGATCCGCAGCAGTGCAAGTGGCGATGCTGACCACGCGCATCAGCCAACTGACGGACCATCTGCGTGCGAACAAGCACGACTACAGCTGCCGCCGGTCGTTGATGAAGTTGGTTGGGCGGCGGCGGCGCTTGCTGGCGTACCTGAACAAGACGGACGTGGGGCGCTACCGGTCGCTGATCGCGAGCCTGGGGCTGCGTCGATAGGACGCGCCGATCCGAGGCGTGGATCCGGCGGCGTTGATCCGACGGCAGTATTGGACGGGATCGCAAGGACGGGCTGAGGAGGCAGGGCGCTGCGCGCGCCGGGGCGAACGCCCACAGGCCGCCGCAGGCGGCATCAGATTTGGCTATACGCGTCAGAACGAGACGACGCGAGAGCAGCGGCACGGGCGCGAGAAATGTCGCCCCGGCCCACACGGGAGAGACCGGCGAAGGACGCTGGCGCCCGACCCACGTGACCCGACGATGCAATCCGGGCACAGGAAGAGGAACACGGGAACGCATGACGCATTCGTATGAGATGGAGCTGGCCGGGCGATCGCTGGTCGTGGAGACGGGCTCGCTGGCACAGCAAGCGGGCGGCGCGGTGACGCTGCGCTACGGCGACACGATGCTGCTGGCGACGGTGACGGCCAGCAGCCCGCGGAAGGGGATCGACTTTTTCCCGCTTTCGGTTGAATTTGAGGAGCGGTTGTACGCGGCGGGACGCATCCCGGGCTCGTTCTTCCGCCGCGAGGGCCGGCCGACGACGGCGGCGATCCTGTCGGCGCGGCTGACGGACCGACCGCTGCGTCCGCTCTTCCCCAAGGGCTACATGGACGACACGCAGATCGTGATCACGGTGCTCTCGACTGACATGGAGACGCCGATCGACACGCTGGGCACGATTGCGGCGAGCGCGGCGTTGACGATCTCCGATGTGCCGTTCGACGGTCCGGTGGCGTCGGTGCGGATTGGCCATGTGGACGGGAAGCTGGTTCTGCAGCCGACCTGGGAGGATCTCAAGAACGGCGATCTCAACCTGGTGGTGGCGGGTACCAAAGACGCGATCATGATGGTTGAGGCGGAGGCCGGCGAGGTGCCGGAGTCGTTGCTGGTGGACGCGATGGCGCTGGGCCAGGAGGCGATCTCGGAGATCGTGGCGCTGCAAGAGCAGATGCTGGAGCTGGCGAAGCCGAAGCGGGCCTTCACGCCCCGGGCGGTCGACGCGGACGCGCTGGAGGAGGCCGATGGTGCGATCGGCGACGAGTTGGTGGCGGTGCTGTCGCCGTCGTCGGGGCTGACCAAGGCGGAGCGCGACGAGAAGCGCAATGCGCTGCGCGCGGGGCTGTTGGACGGCAAAGAGGGCGACGCGGAAGAGAACTTAGGCGCGGCCTTCGACGCGATTGAGAAGCGCGCAGTGCGGTACGAGATTCTGGAGAACGGCGCCCGCCCGGATGGCCGAGGGACGCGGGACTTGCGGCCGCTGTCGGGCAGCGTGGGCATGATTCCGCGCACCCATGGCTCCGGCCTGTTCCAGCGGGGCGAGACGCAGGTGCTCTCGCTGACGACGCTGGCGGGGACGGGGATGGCGCAGCGCTTGGATGACCTCACGCCTGAGGACAGCAAGACGTTCATGCACCACTACAACTTCCCGCCCTACTCGGTGGGGGAGACGGGCCGGATTGGCTCGTCGGGCCGGCGTGAGATCGGGCATGGCATGCTGGGCGAGCGGGCGATGGCCAGCATTCTGCCGGACAAAGAGGACTTCCCGTACACGATTCGGATTGTCTCCGAGGTGCTCTCGTCGAACGGGAGTACGTCGATGGCGAGCGTCTGCGCGGGCGTGCTTTCGATGATGGACGCGGGCGTGCCGATCAAGAAGCCGATCGCGGGTATTGCGATGGGCTTGATCAAGGGCGAGGCCGCGGACGATTTCGCGGTGCTGACGGACATCGCCGGGCTCGAAGATCACCTGGGTGACATGGACTTCAAGGTGGCCGGGAGCCGGGATGGCGTGACGGCCCTGCAGATGGACATCAAGGTGCGCGGCATTGAGCTGTCGATCATGGAGGAGGCGCTGGAGCAGGCGAAGGACGCGCGTCTGCAAATCATCGACGTGATCGTCGACACCATTGCGGCGCCGCGCGAGGAGATGTCGCCCTACGCGCCGCGGATGCATCGGGTGGAGGTGCCGCAGGAGAAGATCGGGGCGATCATTGGCCCCGGCGGCAAGACGATTCGCGCGCTGGAGGCGGACTCCGGCGCGGGGATCGACATCCAAGACGATGGTTCTGTCTACGTGACCGCGGTCGATTTGGAGTCGGCGGAGAAGGCGATCAACGCCATCAAGTCGCTGACCAAGGAGGTGGAACGGGGCGAGAAGTACACGGGCAAGGTGACTCGTATTCTGCCGTTCGGCGCCTTCGTGGAGATTCTGCCGGGCAAGGACGCGCTGGTGCACATCTCTGAGCTGGCGGACTATCACGTGCCGGCGGTGGAGGACGTGGTCAAGCTGGGTGACGAGATTGAGGTTCTCGTCACGGAGATCGATAACTTGGGTCGGATCAACGCCTCGCGCCGGGCGCTGCTGAGCGGCGGCGGCAGTGGTGGCGGGGGCGGCGAGTCCGGCGGGGATCGCGGGAGTCGTGGCGCTGGTGGTGGCGCCGGAGGCCCCCGCGGCGGGCGCGGCGGTCGAGATGATGATCGGGGTCCGCGCGGCCGCAGCGACCGCGGTGGCCGCGGTGACGGCGACGGGGATCGCCCGCGCAGCGCCGACGGGGATCGCCCGCGCGGTGGCGATCGGGAACGCCCGCGCGGCTCCGACGGGGATCGGCCGCGTGACGCCGACGGGGATCGCCCGCGCGGCGGCGATCGGGAACGCCCGCGTGACGCCGACGGGGACCGCCCGCGCGGCGGCGACGGGGACCGCCCGCGCGGCGGCGACGGGGACCGGCCACGCGGCGCCGACCGGGCCGGGGGCCGCAGCGATTCCGGTCGTGAAGCCGCCCGCGACCAACCGAGCCGAGGACGGAACCAGGATGGTGGCGGGGGCCGCGAGTCCGCGCCGGCCGGCCGTTCCGGTGGTGGCGAGGGTGAGAGCTCAGGTGAGGGCGAGGCGCCCCGGCGCCGGCGCCGCCGTCGTCGCAGCGGAGAGGGTGGTGGTGGTGGTGGTGGCAGCAGCGAGTCTGCACCCGCCGAGCGCCCCGAGCGCCCCGAGCGCCAGCCGGACTCGACGGACTCAGGTAGCCGGAGCCGACAGCGGATGGGCTTCACTCGGGATCGGCGCTTCGGGGCCGGTTCGGACGAGCCGCCGGGACCGCCGCCGCCGCCGCGCCCTGACTTTGGCGCGCCGGCGAACCACTAGGGCGAACCACTAGGGCGGGCCGCTGCGGCCGTCGGTTCTCGGTTCGCGGCTCTAGACTGTTGGTCTGCATTGGGGGGCCCCTCTTAGGAGGGGCCCTTCACGTGTGCGATTCTGCCTGCCGGGGAAAGGAGCCAGTCGTGCCGATTCGCGTGGTGGTGAGTGGGACGGGCAAGATGGGCCAGCAACTGCTGGAGGCGTTTGCGGCGGCGGACGACGTGGAGGTGGTGGGGGTCTTGGAGAAGTTCTCCGACGGTGACCGCTACACGCTGCCGGCGGGGGGAGTCGTGCCTTTGGCGCAGGAGGTGCAGGCGCTGACGGGTTGGGGGGCGGATGTGGTGGTGGACTTCACGAACGCGGCTTGGACGTCGGAGCTGTTGCCGGTGGCGATCGCGTCGGGTGTGCGGCCGGTGATTGGCACGTCAGGGATCAGCGAGGCGCTGCTGGCCGCGTCGGTGCGGGGCTGCGCGGCGCGGGCGCTGGGTGGGGTGGTGGCGGCGAACTTCGCGCTGGGGGCGGTGATGATGATGCATCTGGCGCGGGTGGCGGCGCCGTTTTTCGAGGCGGTGGAGGTGATTGAGCAGCACCACGATGGCAAGGTGGATGCGCCCTCCGGGACGGGGATGGCGACCGCTGAGGCGATGCGTGAGGCGCGCGGGAGCGACTTTCGTCGCAATGTGGCGGATCGGGAGACGCTGCCGAACGCGCGCGGGGCAGCGCTGGGCGGGGTGACGCTGCACGCGGTGCGACTGCCGGGGCTGGTGGCGCATCAGACGGTGCTGTTCGGTGGTCTGGGCGAGACGCTGACGATTCGACACGATTCGATGAATCGGGATTCGTTCATGCCCGGGGTGCTGCGGGCGACACGCGCGGCGATGGAGCTGGACCACTTGGTGGTGGGGCTGGACCGGGTGCTGGGGCTGCGGTCGGACTGACGGGAGTCGCGCGTGGACTGGGGGGGGTGGGCTCTGATGGCGGCACGAACGCGTCCGGGGTTACGCGGGCGGCGGGTTGGGCTGGGTGGCTGCGTTGATACGGCATAACGGGCAGCCGTAGGATGTGGCATCAGTCGCCGCCCCGCGGTCTCTGGGGATCGCTCGGTTGGAGCGGGGCGGACACGACGCCGTGAAGTCTGAGCACTCGATTCTGAGAAACGTGCTATGAGCCGAGAGTTGACCATCGCGTTGGTTGGAGCGAGCGGTGTCGTGGGGGCCGAGTTCCTGCGCACGATGGAGGAGCGCGAGACGCCGGTGAAGGAGTTGCGCCTGTTGGCGACGTCGCGCTCGGCGGGGCAGACGCGTCGTTTCCGGGGCGAGGAGCTGACGATCGAGGAGACGACGCCCGCCGCGTTCGAAGGCGCGGATGTGGCGTTCATTTCGGCCAGTACGGCGGCCTCTCAGGAGCTGTGCCCGATCGCCCGCGACGCGGGCGCGGTGGCGTTCGACGACTCGTCCGCGTTCCGGCAGGCGCCGGGCGTGCCGCTGGTGGTGCCGGAGGTGAACGGGGTGGACCTGCGCGACCACGCGGGGATTATTGCGACGCCAAACTGCAGCACGGTGCCGCTGGTGCTGGCGCTGTGGCCGCTGATGGCGGAACGCACGATCCGGCGGGTGATCGCGGACACGTACCAATCGACGTCGGGCGCGGGGACGGCGGCGATGGCGGAGCTGACCGACCAAATTGGGGCGCTGATGGACGAGCGGCCTGTGGTGATCGAGAATTTCCCGAAGCAGATCGCGTTCAACGCGATCCCGCAGGTGGATGTGTTCCAAGAGGACGGCTACACGAAGGAAGAGTGGAAGATGCTGGTGGAGAGTCGCAAGATTCTGCATCAGCCGGCGCTGCCGTTGAGCGCGACGTGTGTGCGCATCCCGACGCTGGTCTCGCACGCGATCGCGGTGCATGTGGATTTCGATGCGCCGTTGGCGGCGGCGGAGGCACGGGCGCTGTGGGGCGGGCAGGCAGGCCTGACGGTGGTGGACGATCCGGTCAACGGCGGCTATCCCACGCCGCTGGACTGCGCGGCGCAGGATGCGGTCTTCGTGGGGCGGGCACGGCAGGACGTTTCGAGCCCGAACGGGCTCGCGTTTTGGTGCGTGACCGATAATCTGCGCAAGGGCGCCGCTCTGAACATCGTGCAGATGGTGGAGTGGATGCTTGAGGATGGGTGCCTGTAGGAGCGATCGCTCCGGGGCCGCCGGATGCCGTTCGCGCACGCGTGGGCGGTTGAGTAGGAGCGTTGCGATGACCGACTTCGCCGATTTCGGCCGCATTTTCACGGCGATGGTGACGCCCATGCGTGAGGACGGCTCCGTGGATATGGGGCAGGCGACGGCGCTGGCTACGGGCCTGCTGGAGAACGGCAGCGACGGGCTGGTGGTGTGCGGGACGACGGGTGAGGCGTCGACGCTGGAGTTTGAGGAGGAGCGCACGCTGTTCCGCGAGTTGCTGCCGATCTGCCACGCGCAGGGCGGCGCGCTGGTGGCGGGGACGGGGTCGAACAGCACGCGTACGGCGATTGACAGCTCGCGTCGGGCGGAGGAGATCGGCGTTGATGGGCTGCTGCTGGTCGTGCCGTACTACAACAAGCCGTCGCAAGAGGGCATGTACCGGCACTTTCGCGCGATCGCGGAGTCCGTGACGCGGCCCTGCATTCTCTACAACGTGCCCAGTCGCACGGGGATCTCGATGAACGCGGCGACGCAGCTGCGACTGGCGCGGGATGTCTCGAACATCAACGGGACCAAAGAGGCCAGCGGCGATCTGGACCTGATCGCGACGATTGTCGATGCGGCGCCGGAGGGCTTCCGGGTGTGGAGCGGCAACGACGGCGACACGTTGCCGATTCTGGCGCTCGGGGGCTATGGGGTGATCAGTGTGGTCTCGCACTTGGCGGGTCGGCAGTTGCGGAGCATGGTGGAGGCGTTCCTGGCGGGGCGTCGGGATGAGGCGGCGGCGATCCATCGGCGGTTGGGGCCGCTGACGAACTCGCTCTTCCTGGAGGGGAATCCGGTGCCGGTGAAGTATGCGCTCAACCAGGCGGGGTTCCGGGTGGGACCGACGCGCTTGCCGCTGGTGGAGCCGTCTGCGCCCGTCCGGGCCGCGATCGATGCGGAGCTAGAGCGGGCCCAGATCGATTTGCCGGCGCGGGTGTAGGGGAGAGCCAGGGCTGCGCGTCGTGGCGGACCACTCCGTCTCCCCGTCTGGGCCGGCGTCGTTCGACGCGTGGGAGCCACCGGAGAGTCGTCTTGAGGCGCTGGCGTTCGCGATCTTCGCGGTGCGACGGACGCTGACCCAAACACTCGTGGGGCTGCCGGAGGGGCGACTCTGGCCGGAGGGGGGGGAGGCCCCGGGGGCAATCGCGCGGGGGGCCTGGGATCGCGAGTGGCACTGGCTCTGGCCGGCTGAGATGGAAGCGCCGGCGCTTCCCGCGACGCCGACGCTGGTGGAGGTGCTCTATGGCCTGGTGCGGCACCGCGCGGTGACGGAGGAGCTGCTGATGGCGACGGACGCGGCAGCGCTCGATCGAGCGCATGTGTCGCGGTCGGCGGTGGCGGAGGGACGTTCGCTGGGAGAGGCGCTGACGCATGTGGCGCTGGCGGAGCTGGCGGACGCGGATCGGCTGGCGCGGATGCGGGCGGGCGTCGAGCCGAACTGGGCAGGCGCCGAGGATTTGCTGGCGCGGGCGCGCGCTGCGGTGAGCCAGGCGGTGAATGCGGCGGGCGCGGGGTGAGCGATGTGGTGCTGTGGTCACATGAGCGTTGAAGCGCGTGCCGGGTGGTCAAGAAGTTTCTTGACGAGCGCGCGGTGACCTACGACCTCCGACGTGTGGGTGCGGATCGGGACGCGGCGGAGGCGTTCCGTGCGCGCGGCTGGCGCCTGCCACCGGTCGTGGAGATTGGGGAGGACGTGGTGGAGGGGTACGACCCGGACCGCCTGGAGGCGCTGCTGGATGGGGCTGGGGGCGGCTAGGGCGTGCCCTCACCGGGCACAATGGTGTCGGGCAGGGGCAGGGTCTGCAGCCAGGCGCGGACGTCGGCGACTTCCTGATCGCTGACGGCGTCTGGCCCGAAGGCGGGCATGAAGCCGCGCGGGCTGCGGTATTGCTGCAGCACTTGCTCCACGGTCAAGCTGGTCAGGGCGAGGGTGGGGCCGATGCCGCCCTGACCGGTGTCGCCGTGGCAGGCGCTACAGCCGTTTTGGAAGAAGACCTGCTGGCCACGGTCGGCGTCGCCGGGCTGGAGTTCGGCGGGCGGCTGCTCTTCTTCCGCGGGCGGTTGCTCTTCCTCGGGCACCTCCGCGCCCTCCTCTTCGAGACGGACGCGGACCGGGTCAGTCGGGTCCAGGTCGGCGAGCGTGATGCGTCCGGAATCGAGCTGCGCGAGGACGGCGGCTTCCGCTCCGGCCAGGGCGACGTTGGCGTCTTTTCTGTCGGCCTTATCGATTGCGAAGCCGGCCAGGGAGATGATCCCGGCGGCGAGCAACCCGAAGACAAAAATCAGCCAGAAGGACTGCGGAATCCCTCGTGACGGCATAGCGACCTTTCGCGCCGACTCGTTGGCGCGCCTGCGGAGGGGCAGGGCACGCGCAGGTGGGCCGGGCGCGCCCCATGTTAGCGAAGGCCCCGCTTTGCGGGAACCGTGACAGAAGCGCGTTTGAACGTCGTGCGGAGGGGGCGGCGGCTGGGTGTGTGGGCGCGGCGGCTAGCTGGGGAGGAAGGAGAAGCTGCTGTTGGACAGGAATGCGCCGCAGCCGAGGACGAGGAGGGAGGTGAGGAGGCCCAGCGCCGCGACGATGCCGGACTGCACTTGTAGGCGGCGGATCCGGGTGTCGCCGCCCTCGATCTGATCGACGGCGCGCTGGTTGAGGTCCATGAGTCGGGGCCCGAGCACGTAGCTGTGGAATGCGACGAGGGCGACCATGACGAGGACGAGGGTCATTTTGATGGAGAAGATCCAGCCCCAGCGCAGGTCGTAGATGTTATCGACGCCCTCCTTGATCGTGTCGATGCGGTCGCCGGTGAGGCCGCCGCCGGTGATGACGATGATGAGCAGGGACCCCCAGGCGATGAGGCTGAAGCGGCGGGTGAAGGTGCGCAGGACGTCCAGGCGGTCGTCACGATTTTCGATGCGGCGGACGGCAGAGACGACGGCGAAGGCGGTCAGGACCTGCGAGCCGATCCAGACGGTGATGAAAATCAGGTGCAGCCAGAGGATGATCGATCGGACTTCTTCGGACACAGTGGCTCCCTGGTGCAGTTCCCCGTCTGGCGTGCCCAGTGGGGTGCGGTTAGATGATCGGGTCGACGATGATCGCTTGGTCCCGCTCCGGCCCAACGCTGACCAGTGCCGCGGGCGCGCCGATCAATTTCTCGATTCGGCGGACGTAGTCCTGTGCGGCGGTGGGGAGGTCATCGAAGTTGCGGCAGCGACTAGTGTCGGTCTGCCAGCCGGGCATTTCTTCGTAGATCGGGCGGGTGCTGAAGAGGGCACGGCGGCCGGCCGGGACGGTCATGATGCGGCGCCCGTCGAGTTCGTAGGCGACGCAGACCTTGAGTGATTCGAAGGTATCGAGGACGTCCAGGCGGGTCAGGGAGATGCTTTGACAGCCGTTGAGTTGGACGGTGTAGCGGGCGGCGACACCGTCGAACCAGCCGCAGCGGCGGGGCCGGCCGGTGGTGGTGCCGTACTCCTGGCCGCATTCGCGCAGGCGGTCGCCGGTGGCGTCGGTGAGTTCAGTGGGCATGGGGCCGGCGCCGACGCGGGTTTGGTAGGCCTTGTAGACGCCGACGACGCGATCGATGTCGCGGGGGCTGATGCCGGTACCCATGGCGGCGCCGGCGGCCATGGAGGTGGGCACGGAGGAGGTGACGAAGTCGTAAGTGCCGTTGTCGAGATCGAGCAGGGTGCCCTGGGCGCCTTCGAGGAGGACGCGCTCGCCCTGGCGCAGGGCCTCACGGCAGAGTTCGCCGGTGTCCGTGACGTAGCGCGCCAGGCGCGACCAGTGTTCGCGGTATTCGTCCTCGATCGGCTCCGGGTCGAGGGGGTCCAGGTCGTAGTAGCGCGTGAGGAGGCGGTTCTTGTGCTCGAGGACGAAGCGCAGGCGCTCGGAGAAGCCGTCCGGGTCGGCGAGTTCAGCGATGCGGATGCCGAGGCGGCCGACTTTGTCGGCGAAGGCGGGGGTGATGCCTTTGCCGGTGGTGCCGACGGCGTTGACGCCGCGCAGCTGCTCGTCGGCGATGTCGATCATGGGGTGCCAGGGCATGACGAGCTGCGCGCGATCGGAGACGCGGAGCTTCTCTGTGCTGACGCCGCGAGTTTCGAGTGAGGTGATTTCTTCGATCAGGACGGCGGGGTCGATGACGAGGCCGTTGCCGATGACGCAGGTTTTTTCGGGGTAGAAGATGCCGGCCGGGACCACGTGCAGGGCGAACTTGCCCATGTGATTGACGATGGTGTGGCCGGCGTTGTGCCCGGCCGAGTAGCGCGCGACGATTGAGGCCTTGCGTGCCAGGAGGTCGACGATGCGGCCCTTGCCCTCGTCGCCCCACTGCCCACCAATGACTACGACAGCCGGCATTCGATCCCCCGCTGTGGGTCCGTCCTTTGATCGCTGCCCGGCACGTTCGAAGCAAACGTGGCTGCCAGTAAGCGTTCGACGACCCCGCCGTGGGCGGGGCCGCGCGGACGGCGTTCCGTGGGGGAGCGTACCACTCCTCTGGGGTGCGTTTGGGGGTGGGGCAACGGGGAGGGGGCGGTTCGGGTCTAGCGCGACTTGAACTTGGGCGTGCGTTTTTCGGCGAAGGCCTTGGGGCCTTCGGTTGCGTCCTCGGTGGTGTAGAGCTGCAGTGAGAAGTAGTCCTCCAGACGGAGGCCGTCGGCGAGGGGGAGGTCAGCGCCGCGGAGGATGAGCTCCTTGGCGGCGCGGATCGCGAGGGGGCCGCGGGTGCTGATGACCTCGGCCAGGCGGTTGGCCTCGGCGAGCAGCTCGTCGGCGGGGACGATGCGACTAATCAGGCCGGCCTGCAGGGCGCGCTCGGCGTCGATCTGCTCAGCGGTGAGGATCATTTCGTTGGCGATCGCCTGGGGGATGGCGCGGGGCAGGCGTTGGGTGCCGCCGCCGCCGGGGATGATGCCCCAGCGCACTTCGGCGAGGCCGAAGCGGGCGTGTGGGGCGGCGATGCGGATGTCGCACGCGAGCGCCATCTCCAGCCCGCCGGCCAGGCAGTAGCCGTTGATGGCGGCGATGATGGGCTTGTAGATGGGCGGGCCTTTGGTGAGGCCACCTTGGCTGACGTGGACCAGGGGAGTGCGTGTTTCGCCCTTGGAGCGGGCGACGAGGTCGGCGCCGGCGGAGAAGGCGCGATCGCCGGCGCCGGTGAGGATGGCGACGCGGAGGTCGTCGTTGTAGCGGAAGTCTTCGAAGGCGGCGCGCAGCTCCTCGCCGGTCTGGCGGTCCACGGCGTTCATGCGTTCGGGGCGGTTGATGGTGACGCGGGCGATGAAGCCGTCGCGCTCGTAGATGATCTTCTCGAAGCTGGCGTCGGTCATGGGGCCTCCCGGCCGTCGCCGGGTTGGTCCCGCCGCGGCGGTGCTGAGGATACCGGCCGGGTGCGGCAACGGGACCCCCCGATACACTGAGCGGCGATCAGACGGGCGCAGGTGAAGGGTCGACATGGAGTCGGAGATCGATTTCGCTCCGCTGCTACTGGTCTCCGCACTGGCGTTCCTGATCCCTTTGGTTACGCACCGAATGACGCGGGGGGCGCTGCCCTCAGTGGTGGGGGAGATCCTGGCCGGGGTGATCTTCGGCTCGTCGGTGCTGGGGATCATCGACGAGAACGTTTGGCTGGATTTCCTCTCGCTGTTCGGGTTCGCGTATCTGATGTTCCTGGCGGGCCTGGAGGTCGACGTGCCGCTGCTGATGCGGCCGTTGGGGCGTCGGTGGATGTATCCGCGGGTGGCGCTGCGGCATCCGCTGGTGGCGGGGACGATGCTGCTGGGCCTGATCATGGGCGTCACGGCGGTGGGGGTGCTGCTGATCAATGAGTGGGGCAAGGAGGACGATTTCCCGCTGCTCTTCATTGTGCTTTCGGCGACGGCGGTGGGGGTGATGGCGCCGGTGCTGAAAGAGCGGGGCGGGTTGGGGGGCTATGCCCAGGTGCTGCTGGTGGCGGGGTTCTTGGTGGAGTTCGTGGGCATTGTGGGGCTGGGGATCATTGCGGCGATCGACCGCGACGGGCTGGGTGTAGAGGCGTTGCTGTTGCTGGCGCTGCCGGCGGTGTTCGGGGTGTTGCTGTTCGCGGCGCGGCAGGGCAATACGCGCGTGCCCGAATTGGCGACGCTGATGAGCGAGCTCGCGCACGCGTCGTCGCAGATCCAGATTCGCGGGGCGTTGGCGTTGCTGGTGATCTTTGTGGTGCTCTCGCAGGTGGTGGGGACGGAACTGGTATTGGGCGCGTTCTTTGCGGGCTTGGCCCTGGCGATCATCTCGCCGAAGCATGGGTCGTCGATGCGCGTGAAGCTGGACGCGATCGGCTATGGGTTCTTCATCCCGATTTTCTTCGTGACGTCGGGGGCGACGCTGGACTTGTCGGCGTTGGGCGAGGAGGCGGACGCGGCGCTGCTAATCCCGGCCTTCCTGCTGATCGGGATTGTGGCGAAGGTACTGCCGGGGCTGCTGGTGCTGTGGCCCGGGTTTGGGCCGCGGCGGGCGACGGCCGGGGGGGTGTTGCTGAGCGCGAATCTGAGTCTGATCCTGGCGGCGATCACGATCGCGGAGGATTCGGGCCGCTTCGACGAGGCGACCTCGGCCGCCCTGCTGGTGCTGGCGCTGGTCTCGACGGCGGCAGCGCCGCTGGGCTTCAACGCGATCTTGCCACGGCGCAAGCCGGAGGAGCGCGGCCGGGCGATCGTGGTGGGTGCGACGGAGACGGGGCGCTACGTGGCGATGCGGCTATACCACGAGGGGCTGTCGGTGGTGGTGATCGATACGGACGAGGAGGCGCTGGGGCCGCTGGGGCAGGCGGGCTGTAGCACCGTTGTTGGGGACGCGCGCAGGGCCGAGATCGTGGCACTGGCGCGGCCAGAGATCAGCGAGGTCGCGGTGGTGGCGGTCGCGGACGAGGCGATCAGCTTCGGGATCGCGCAGGCGTTGCGCGCGGCGGCGCTGGACTTGCGCATCGTGACGTGGCGGGCGGCGCCCGATCATCGGCTGGCGGAGCTGGAGGTGGACGTGTACCTGCGGGAGCGGGCGACGGCGGTAGCGCTGGCGGGCGCGGTGCTGCGGCCGGGGCTGTACCAAGCGTTGGGCAGTGAGGACTTCGGCGGGCTGGAGGAGGTGACGGTGCGGAACAGCCGGATGACGGGCATCGCGCTGCGCGACTTGGGGTTGCCCGGGGGGGCGCGCGTGATCCTGATCCTGCGTGGGGGGGGGCTTGTGATTCCAGAGGCCGACACGCCGTTACAGCTGCAGGATCACGTCACGCTGGGTGGAGAGGATGAGGCGGTGGCGACGGCGTTCCAGCTGCTGAGCGGTCGTCGGTTGGAGCGGCTCGCGGGCGCCGAGGTGCCGGCGCCGGTGTTAATGCCGCACCCGCCGAACCCGGCGGGCGAACCGGCCGCGGCGCCGGCGGCGTTCGAGCCGATCTCGCCGGAGGTCTTGGAGGCAGGCGATCGATGAGGGAGGCGAGCGAGGCGAGCGGATCACGCCCGCCGCCGGGGCGGCTGGTGGAGGTGAAACGCAAGCTGGACGGCTCCGAGCAGCGCTTCGAGCTGGAGCGCTGGCTGGTGCGCCGGGACCTGGCGGTGGGGCGCTGGCTGGCGGAGACGGACAATGTGTTCGGCCTGCCCGCGGGCTCCTACTCCTGGGGGGTCTGGTGGGTCGGGCGCCCTATCGGGGTCTACCGGCTGCACGCGCCCGACGGAGAGCTGCTGCGCTACCGCATCGACGTGGTCGAGGCGGTGGAGATCGAGGAGGACACGATCCGCTACCGGGATCTGCTGCTGGACGCGCGGCTGGCGCCTGACGAGGAGGAGTCGGCGGGGTTCACGCTGCACTTCGAGGATGAGGACGAGGTGGCGGCGGCGCTGGCGGCGGGAACGCTGAGCCGGGAGCAGCGCTGGCGGATCGATTGGGTGCGGGGCGTGCTGGAGAGTCGGTCGTCGGAGGTGCGGGGTTGGGTGGATGCGGCGATCGAGGAGGCGATTGCGGGGGCGTCGGCGGACTAGTCGACCGGCGGGGTGCGCTTGGGGAGCATGACGGCGCGCTGGAACTCCAGGACGACTTCGTCCTTCTGGTTGATGCCTTCGGTTTTGACGGTGACGATGCCGCGATCGGGCTGGCTCTTGGAGTCGCGGACGGAGAGCACTTCGGTGCGGGCGTAGAGGGTGTCGCCGTGGAAGACGGGGGCGGAGTGGCGCATCTCGGAGGTCGCGAGGTTGGCGATCGCTTTGCCACTGACGACGGGCACGGTCATGCCGAAGACGAGGCTGTAGACGAGCGGCCCGGCAACGATGCGCTGGCCGAACTGCGTGTCCTCGGCGTACTTGGCGTCGGAGTGGAGCGGGTGATGGTTCATCGTGAGCATGCAGAACATGACGTCGTCGGCCTCGGTGATGGTGCGACCGGGCCAGTGGTCGATGACTTCGCCGACCCGGAAGTCTTCCAGATAGCGACCGAACAGTTCTTTGGTGGGCATGGCATCCTCCGGGAATTGGTGCGGCCTCGGCGGGGGCGCGGCGCGGCTAGTCGATCTTGTACTGCTCCAGCAGACGGCGCGCGATGACGATGCGCTGGATTTCGTTGGTGCCCTCAGCGACGGCCATGAGGGGGGCGTCGCGGTAGTAGCGCTCGACCGACATCTCCTTCGTGTAGCCGATGCCGCCGTGAACGCGCAGCGCCTCCAGGGTGCATTCCAGGGCGACCTCGGTGGCGAAGAGTTTGGCCATGCCGACATCGAGGTCGATGCGGGCGCCAGCGTCCTTCTTGCGGGCGGCGTCGCGGGTGAGGAGGCGGGCGGCGCGGATTTTGGTGGCCATGTCGGCGAGCTTGAGCTGGATGGCCTGGTGCTGGGCGATGGGGACGCCCATGGTCTGGCGCTGCTGGGCGTAGACGATGGAGGCGTCGAAGGCGGCCTGGGCGACGCCGACGGCGCGGGAGGCGACGTTGATGCGTCCGATCTCCAGCGCGCCGACCATGTGTTGGAAGCCGCGTCCCTCGTCGCCGCCGAGCAGATTGGCGGCGGGCACGCGGGCGTCCTCGAAGAAGAGCTCGGTGGTGCCGGGCCCCTTGTAGCCCATCTTGTCGATCAGGCGGCCGGTGCTGAAGCCGGGTGTCTCCCGCTCCACAACGAGCGCGCTGATGCCCCGGTGGCGGGGCGAGGCGTCCGGGTTGGTCTTGACCATGGTGAGATAGACCCCGGCGCGGTCGCCGTTGGTGACAAAGAGCTTGTTGCCGTTGACGACGTAGTCGTCGCCGTCTTTGACGGCGGCGGTCTCGATCGCTTGGGCGTCGGTGCCGGCGTTGGGCTCGGTGATGCTGAATGCGGCCTGGACTTGGCCGCTGGCGAGGCCGGGGAGGAAGCGCTGTTTCTGCTCGTCGGTGCCCCAGGACTGGAGGGCGTAGCCGACGAGGCCGTTGCCGTTGACGATCCCGCCCAGGCCCATCCAGCCGCGGCAGATCTCCTCGATCACGGCGGAGTAGGTCTCGTAGGAGAGGCCAAGGCCGCCCCACTGCTCCGCGAAGGTGATGGAGTAGAGGCCCATGTCGACCATGTCGCGGTGGAGTTTGGTGGGAAACTCACCGGCGTGTTCGAGGGCGTCGGCGGTGGGGATGACTTCGTCGTCGACCCAGCGGCGGACGTTGCGCACGATGTCGGCGCCGACTTCGCCGTCGCCGGCGATGATCTCGCGGACGTCGCTGATCGCGGCCATCACGGTTGTCCTTCCGGGTCCGGCGGGACCCCGCTAGCGGCTGAGTTCTGCGTCGCGCTGGGCGACCCGCTGGGTCCAGTCGAGTAGCTGATGGGCACGATCGACGAGGGGGTCGTCGATCATTTCACCGTCGAGGGCGATTGCGCCGCGGCCCTGGGCCTTGCCGACGTCGTAAGCGTCGATAATGCGGCGGGCCCAATCGAGCTCGTCCTGGGTGGGGGCGAAGACGCGATTGGCGATTTCGACCTGTGTGGGGTGGATGCAGAACTTGCCCTTGTAGCCGAGGTGGCGGGCGGCGATGAGGTCGCGCTCGAACTTGGCGAGGTCCTTGAACTCGGTGGTGGGGGTGTCGAGGGGGACGATGCCGGCGGCGGCGCCCGCATTCGATGCCGCGGCGCGCGGGTAGTTGAGCTCCGCGGCGTCTGGGGTGCGCACGACGCCGCTGTCCGTGGCGTAGTCGTCAGCGCCGAAGGTGAAGGCGAGGATGCGGGGGGAGGCGGCGCAGATCTCGTAGGCGTTGACGACGGCGGCGGCGGTCTCGATCCAGGGGATGAGGCGGATGGCGCCGGGCTCCAGGCCGCGGGTGCGTTCGAGCAGGGTGAGGTAGTGGTCGGCCTGCTGGATCTGGCTGGCGTCGTAGACCTTGGGCAAATTGACGACGTCCAGGCTGGGTCCAACGACGGCCGCCAAGTCCTGCTCGGCGAGGCCGGTCTCGATGCCGTTGACGCGCACGCAGCGCAGGCGGCCGCGGGCATCGAAGTTGGGCAGGGCCGCGGCGACGGTGTCGCGGGCGGCGGGCTTGTCGTCCCAGGCGACGGAGTCTTCGAGGTCGAAGCAGATGATGTCGGCGGGGACGGCGAGCGCTTTGTCGATGAAGCGCTGCTGGTTGCCGGGCACGGAGAGCATGCTGCGCAGAATGGGTGCGGTCATGGATGTCCCCGTCGTTGCGTTGCGGCGTTGGGAGGCAACATAGCGGGCGGCAGCATAGCGGGCGGGGCGGGCACGGTGGTGATGAGGGTTAGGCGCTGGGCATCGCGGGGAAGGCGGCGTGCAGGCCCGCAACCTCTGAGACGTGGCGGGTCATGCGGCCGCGGAGGCCGAGCGATCGGAGGTGCGCGTCGTTGGGGGCGATGGGTGGGAGGGGCAGGCCCTCAATGGCGGGCAGGCCCGAGGCCTGGGCGGCGAAGACGACACGGGCGCGGGCGTGATCGAGCAGCGTGGCGGCGGGCGCGTCGAGGGCGAGCTCCATGGCGAGGTGGGCGGTGGCGACGCCGAGCCAGGTGAGGCGGCTGCTGGCGGCGGCGAGCTCTCCGGCCTTGCCGAGGGCGGCGGCGCTCTCGACCCAGAGGCCGATGGCGGTGAGGCCGGGCTCGATGCCGGCGTGCTGCTCGATGTCTTCGAGGAGGGAGTCGACGAAGCGCAACTGGTCGAGATGGACGACGCCGGGGATGGAGACGCCGTAGACGCCGGTGGATGGGAGCGTTGCCAGGAGCTGGTCGCGCAGGTCGGGCGATTGTGGGCCGCGGGTGTGGAGGTAGATGCGATGGCCGGCGGCGATGCGTGCGCGGATGGATGCGGCAGCGTCGTCGTGACCGGCGGCGTCGGTGTGCATGAGATCGATCAGGGTGGCGTCGGGGGGGGCGCTGGAACCGGCAGCGGTGGCCCGATCGCTGGCGGCCGGGTCGTCGGCGGGGACGAGGAGCAGGGAGCGGACGGAGTCCATGGCGGACCTTTCGCGGTCAGGCGCCGATCAGCTCGGCCAGTTTGGGCTCATCGTCGAATGGGCCGACGACGGAGATGGCCAGATTGCCCGGTCGCACGACGCGCTGGGCGACGCGGCGGACGTCGTCGGCGGTGACGGCTTGGAGGCCGGCGAGGTGCTCATCGACGGTGCGGATTCGGCCCTCGCTGAGCAGCATGCTTCCGGTGCGATGGGCGTGCGATTGGGCGGTTTCGAGGCTGAGCCGGAAGGAGCCGGTGGCGTGCTCACGCGCCTTGGCGAGCTCTTCGGCGCCGACCAGATCGGCGGTGAGTTTGTTGACTTCGGCCAGACTGACCTCGATCGTCTCGAGGAGGTTCTCTTTGGTTACGCCGGCGCCGATGCTGAGATGGCCGGTGTCGCGGAAGCGTCCGACGCCGGAGCCGACGCTGTAGGCGAGGCCGCGTCGCTCGCGCACCTCGACGAACAGGCGACTGCTCATGCCGCTGCCGAGCACCTGATTGAGGAGGCTGAGCGCGTAGCGATCCGGGTCGTCGCGGGGGAAGGTGCGCATGGCCAGGCCCAGATTGCACTGCTCGATGGGGCGGGTTTCGAGGCGGACGGGGCGGGCGTCCATGGCATCGGAGGCGTCGCTTGCTGCAGGGGTCTGGCCGGGCCTCTCGTCGGTCCAGCAGCGTTCGGCGATTTCCAGGACCGCGTCAGGATCGACGTTGCCGGCGACGCTGAAGACGAGGTTCTGGGGCCGGTACCAGCTGTCGATGTGGTCGACGAGGTGCTGACGCTCGACGGCGGCCACGCTTTGGAGGTCGCCGGCGATGTCCCAGCCCAGGGGCTGGTCGCCGTAGGCGGCGTCGGAGAGCAGTTGGGAGGCGCGCTGTCCGGGCTCATCGTCCGCGCGGCGGATCTCCTGCTGGATGACGGTGCGCTCGCGCTCGATCTCTTCCGGGTCGAGGAGGGAGCTGCGGACGCTGTCGGAGAGGATGTCCATGGCGAGCTCGAGTTTGTCGAAGGGGACGCGGTTCCAGTAGCAGGTCAGCTCCTTGGAGGTGAAGGCGTTGAGGGTCCCGCCGGCGCCTTCGATGGCGGCGCTGATCTCGAGGGCGGTAGGGCGCGATGCGGTGCCTTTGAAGAGCATGTGCTCCAGGTAGTGGGAGAGCCCCAGGGTCTGTCGTGCCTCCTGGCGGCTGCCGACGCCAACGTAGACGGCCAGCGAGGCGGCCTGCGATTGCGGCAGCGGCGTGACGACCAGGCGCAGGCCGTTGGCCAGCGTTGCGATGCGCCAGGTTGCGCCGGGCTCCTGCTCTTGCCAGCTGGCCGTGGTCGTCATGCGCGTCGCTCCTTTTGCCAGGGTGGGGGTCTGCCGCGAGGGCGGCAGGCTATCACGGCTGGATAGGATTCCGAGATGAGCAAGGCGATCCTGGACATCCACTACGAGTACAACTGGAACCCGCTGGTGGGCTGCCTGCAGTCGCTGCTGCGGGCCGAGGGGCTCCCGCATGACGCGGCCCGCGTGAGCGCGGTGAGCGGCGAGGCGTTCCGGGTGGTCGTGCCGCCCCTGTCCGTTGATGGTGTGGCGTTTTTGGGCGGGGTGGTTGTGCCGCGCGACTTCGCGAGGCTGGCCGCCGATCTGGCGCTACTGGGGTTGCGGGCGCGCGTGGACGTGTGGGATCTGCGCTCCGGCAGGCCGCTGCTCCTGGGCCGGCGGGTAGGCCGGGGGCTGCGCCGGGCGCTGGGTGCGGGTCATGCGGTCGCGGCCTACGGGTCTGTGGGGAACGGCTTTGGCCTGCTGGTGGGCTTCGACAAGGAGCGGCGTGCGTATCGGGTACGGGGCCCGCTGACCGAGGAGACGGGGGGCTGGCTCTCGGTGGATCGGCTACCGGCGGCCGACGCCGATTGGCTGGCGCTGGTCGTGGCGGAGGGTGTTGCGGCTGGTGGGGTGGCGAGCGTTGATCGGCTGGCGCGTCGGGCCGGGGAGCATTGTGCGGAGGCGAGGGCCGACGAGGCGCTGCGAGAGTGGATGGCGGTGCTTCGCTCGGATGTCGAGATCGACGCGCCGGGCCATGCGCAGTCCGCGCAGGCATTGGCCGCGGCGGCCGGGGAGGCGTCGCGGTTCTGGCGCGGGTGCGCGGAGGGGGGGGTTGCCTGGGTTGCGCCGGTGGTGGAGCCGGCGGCTCAGCTGGCGCTGGCGTACTCGCGATTCGCAACGCTCTTCCCGTACCCCGCGGGCGGGGATGTTCTGGGTGGCGGTCGCGAGGCGGGGGCGCGGGCGCTGGCGTCGGCGGGAGGGGTCGCAGGGGAGGTTGCGGAGCGCGCTCGCGAGCTGCCGGGGGCGGCTCGGTAGACTGGTGCCAGGAGGAGCGATCCCGTGACGATTCACATCCGCATGTTCTCAACGCTCGTGACGCTCTCGAAGACGAAGCAGCCGGCGTTCGATTTGGACTGGCGCGAGGGGTTGACGGTCGGTGATGTGGTGGCGGGGGAGGGCTTCCGCGGTCAGGACGCGGAGGCGATTGCGGCCGTCGTGAACGGGGCGCAGGCGCAGTTCGAGCAGACGCTGCAGGACGGCGATGCGGTGGAGTTCATCGTCAATTTGCAGGGGGGATCGGGCCTGAGGGTGTCGTGTGTGAAGCCGCGCGGGTGGTAGATTGACACTTCATAGGGGCGCTCGTAGTCTCCGAAATTAGAACAGACGGTCGATCGACGGTCTGTGGCGCAAATTAGCGGGTTGATGCCGAAGTACATCTTCGTCACGGGTGGCGTGGTTAGCTCTGTCGGCAAGGGCATCACGGCTGCCTCCCTCGCGAAACTGCTCAAGAGTCGCGGCCTCTCCGTCACCGTGCAGAAGCTTGACCCGTACCTGAACGTCGATCCGGGGACGATGTCGCCGTTTCAGCACGGCGAGGTGTTCGTGACGGCGGATGGGGCGGAGACGGACCTGGACTTGGGGCACTACGAGCGCTTCCTGGATCAGGACTTGCACGGCGCGTCGTCCGTGACGATGAGCCAGATCAACTCGGCGGTGATCGCGCAGGAGCGACGCGGGGACCATTTAGGCGGGACGATTCAGACGGTCCCGCACATCACGGACGAGATCAAATCCCGTGTGCGAGGGCTGGCGGAAGCGGCCGGTGTGGAGGCGCTGATCGTGGAGATCGGCGGCACAGTGGGGGATATTGAGGGGCAGCCGTTCCTGGAGGCGATTCGGCAGATTCGCTCTGAGGAACCGCGTGAGGACACGCTCTCGATCCACGTGACGATGCTGCCCTACCTGCGGGCGTCGCGGGAATTGAAGACGAAGCCAACCCAGCACTCGGTGCGGGAGCTGCGCTCCATGGGGCTGCAGCCGGACATGATCATCGCGCGGGCGGAGATGCCGGTGGACGAGGGGATCAAGAGCAAGATCGCGCTCTTCTGCGACGTGGAGCCGCGGGCCGTGATCCCGCTGGAGACGATGCCAAGCATCTATCAGGTGCCGCAGATACTGGACGACGCTGGGGTCACGGACCTGGTGGTGGAGAAGCTGAAGCTGAGGGCGGGCGCGCGGGACCTGCGGGAATGGCGTGCCTGGGTGCAGCAGCTCCGGAACCCCTCCAGCCATTGCACGATTGGGTTGGTGGGGAAGTACGTGGAGTTCCACGATTCGTACCTTTCGGTGCGGGAGGCGCTGATTCACGCGGGCGTCGAGTCCGGCGTGGATGTGGACGTGCGCTGGGTGCAGTCGGAGGGGTTGGAGGAGCGCGACGTGGCGGCGGAGCTGGCGGGCGTGGCGGGGATCGTGGTGCCGGGGGGCTTCGGCGAACGCGGCGCCGAGGGTGAGATCGCGGCGGCGCGCTGGGCGCGTGAGACGAACCTGCCGTACCTGGGGCTGTGCCGGGGGATGCAGCAGATGGTGATCGAATTCGCGCGGCACGTGCTGGGCGAGCCGGGGGCGGATTCGACGGAGTTCGCATCGGAGACGCCGGCGCCGGTCATCTCGCTCTTGTCGGAGCAGGAGGGGGTGGTCGAGCTGGGCGGCACGATGCGGCTGGGGCACTATCGCTGCCACCTGGTCGAGGGGAGCCGTGCCCAGGCGGCGTACGGGGCCGACACGGTGGATGAGCGGCATCGGCATCGCTGGGAGTTCAACAACGCGTACCGGGATGCGCTGGCGTCGGCGGGCTTGCAGGCCAGTGGGGTGTCGCCGGATGGCCGGCTGGTGGAGATCGCGGAGTTGCGCGATCACCGCTTCATGCTGGGGTCGCAGTTCCATCCGGAGTTGCGATCGCGGCCGGGGCGGCCGCATCCGTTGTTCGCCGCCTTCATGGCGGCCGCATTCGAGACGGCGACGGACGATCCAGTGACGGCGGCGATTCCGTCGGAGCTGCGTCGCGCCTGACGCGCAGTCTGTGTCACAGGACGCCGAGCAGCGTTGGGAGGCGCCCCATGGGCTGGATGACGCGCCATGAGTCCCAGCCCGAGAGGCCGAAGGCATGAGTGAGGACGAGGCGTTTCGCCTGCTGCACATGTTGTCGCTGTTCGTGTTCCTGGGCGGTCTTGGCGCGACGATGCTGCCGCTCTACCGGGCGTGGAACAGCGACGACGTGCAGCGGCAGGTGTACGCGTTTCAGGAGGCGGGGCGCAATCAGGCGGGGGTGCTGTTGCCCGGGATCATCCTGAGCGGTGTGACGGGTGTCTTTTGGGCGATCGTGGATGAGGACATCGATCCGGTGGAGACGGGCTGGCTGCTGGCCGTGGAGATGATCTACTTGGGCGCGCTGTTCATCTGCCTGCCGGCGATGGCGGCGGGCTTGCGCCGGGCGCGGCTGTTGGCGCTGCAGGCGCAGCACACGGGGGAGGTGAGCGACGAGTTGCGTGAAACGCTGCAGGACAAGGGTCCGATCGTCTTCGGTACACTCATGCTCATGCTGGTGGCGCTGATGGCGGCCCTGGCGATCACGAAGCCGTTCTGATCGTCGGGGCGCTCGTAGCGGCGTGCGGCTTGGTTCCTAGGACGGCGCGAAAGGCAACTCATGCGGCTCTATCTGGACACAGCGGACAGCGATGAGATTCGTCAGGCGGTGGCCTGGGGCGTCTGCGATGGGGTGACGACGAACCCGAGTCTGTTCGCGAAGGTGAGCGGGTCGGCGGGGTCGTACAAGGAGCGGGTACAGGAGATCGCGGGAATCGTGGATGGGCCGATCTCCGCCGAATGCGTTAGCCGCACGGCGGACGCGTTGGTTGAGGAGGCGCGCGAGATCGCGTCTTGGCACCCGAACGTTGTCGTCAAGATTCCGATCGACGCGGCGGGCCTGGAGGCGATCAGCCGGGTCAGCGCGGCGGGCATTCAGGTGAACACGACGCTGATTTTCTCGGCCAACCAGGCCCTGCTGGCGGCGAATGCGGGGGCCGCCTACGTGAGCCCGTTCATTGGACGGCTGGACGATATTGGCCAGGACGGGGTGACGCTGGTGGCCGAGATCGTGGAGATGCTGGATCGGTATCACCTGCCCACGCAGGTGATCGCGGCCAGCGTGCGGCACACGCAGCACGTGACCGCGTGCGCGTCTGTGGGGGCGCACATTGCGACGCTGCCGTTTCCGGTGCTGGCCTCGATGCTGCAGCATCCGCTGACGGACAAGGGCATCGCGACGTTTCTGGCGGACTGGGATCGGGCGCAGGCGCAACAGCGCAGCGGCGCGGAGTCGGTTGCGCGGTAGGGCGCGCGGTAGGTCGCTCGGCGCCGGGGCGTCCAGGTGGGTCGTACCGGGGCGATCGTCCTACGGCGATCTCTGTGCCCCGCGGACTTGCCAGGCCAGCGCGTGAGCGGATACGATCGGGGCAGCGAACGGTCGAAAAGCGATCGCCGCACCCCTTTTTCCTTTGATGAAGCACCGCCGATCTCGGCTGGTGAAGGTTCACGAAGCGTGAATATCGCTGATCTCGAATCCCTGACCCGGGACGAACTGCTCGAACAAGCCAAAGCGCTTGAGATCTCCGGGGTGAGCAGCCTCAAGAAGCAAGACCTGATCTTTCGGCTGTTGCAGGCGCATAGCGAGAAGCAGGGCAACATTTTCGCGGGCGGTGTGATCGACATCGTCGACGATGGGTACGGGTTCCTGCGGGGTGAGTCGTTGCTGCCGACGAACACCGATGTGTACGTGTCGCAATCGCAGGTGCGCCGCTTCGGGTTGCGCACGGGCGACTATGTGACGGGGCAGGTGCGGGCGCCGAAAGAGGGCGAGAAGTACTACGGGCTGCAGCGGGTGGACGCGCTGAACGGGATGAGCCCGGAGGAGGCCTCGAAGCGGCCGTACTTCGAGAATCTGACGGCGGTCTTCCCACATGAGCGCTTCCACCTGGAGACCGAGGATCCGACCGACATGTCAGGCCGCTTGGTGGACCTGATCGCGCCGATGGGCCGGGGCCAGCGCGGGCTGATCGTGTCTCCGCCGAAGGCCGGCAAGACGATGCTGCTGCAGTCCCTGGCGAATGGGATCGCGTCGAACTACAACGATGTGCATCTGATGGTCGTATTGATTGGGGAGCGGCCTGAGGAGGTGACGGACATGCGTCGCCATGTGCGCGGCGAGGTGTTCGCTTCAACCTTCGACGACCCGGTGGACGACCACACGCGGGTGGCGGAGATGGCGCTGGAGCGTGCCAAGCGGCTGATGGAGTGTGGCCTGGACGTGGTGATCCTGATGGATTCGATCACGCGGCTCACCCGGGCCTACAACTTGGAGATGCCGACCAGTGGTCGCACGCTGTCGGGTGGGATTGACCCGGTGGCGTTGTATCCGCCCAAGCGTTTCTTCGGCGCGGCGCGGAAGGCGGAGGGCGGCGGCAGCCTGACGATCATCGCGACCTGCCTGGTGGATACGGGCAGCCGCCTGGATGACGTGGTGTTCGAGGAGTTCAAGGGCACGGGCAATTGGGAGGTCCGTCTGGACCGCAAGCTTGCCGAGCGTCGCATCTACCCGGCGATCGATATCGCGGCGAGCAGCACGCGTCGTGAGGAGCTGCTGCTGACGGGCGACGAGTTGCAGAAGGTGTGGCTACTGCGGCGGATGATGTCGATGCTGAGCAGCAACGGCAGTTCCACGGAGCCGACGGAGCGTCTGCTGGACCGCATCTCGCGGACCAAGACGAATGTTGAGTTCTTGGAGTCGCTGGCGACTGCCGACGCCTGATCGTCGCGCGACCGCGCTGCCGGCGCCTTGGTCTGATGGCGCGGCAAGGTTTCTGATGGCGACCCGAGGGTTTCGTCGCACCGCAAGTTGATCGCGCGCCCATGTTCTGAGGGCGTTCCCGGGGGCGTGGCGCTGGCGTCAGACGCCGCGCGGCGCGAGCACCTGCACGACGGTGTGCTGGCCGAGGCCGCCACTGGTCACGTTGATGTGATTGTCGAGCGTCTCGGGGGCGGCCGCGCCCATGGCGCTGAGAAAGGCGTCGACGGGGTCCAGCAGCGCGGTTTCCGGGCCGACTTTGTAGAGCATGGGAATGACGAGTCGGGCGTCGATGGCGCCGGCGACCTTGACGGCCGTCTTGGCATCGAGGTGCCCGTTCCCGCCCACGGGGATCAGGAGCACGTCGGCGCGGCTGAGCTCCTCCATCGCTTGGGGAGAGGGCTCGCTCCGGAGGTCGCCCAAGTGCGCGACGACTACTTCATCGATGGTGACGACGAAGCCGAGATTGCGGATGACGGTGGCTGTGGGGGGAGTCGGGGTTGGCGGGGGAGTCAGGGGCTTGTCCGGCTCATCCCCATCAGCTGGCTCGTCCGGGTCTGGCGCGGGGCGGGCGACGGCGGGCCGGTTGGTGACGACGCTGGTGACCAGGACGTTGTGGATCTCATATTCACCGGGCGCGTCCAGGTGGGCGGGCTCGCCGCCGACGCCTTGGGCCCAGGCGTGCTCCGGGGCCGGATTGGAGATGGTGACGATGTCGGCTTGGGGGCGGCCCAAGCGGAAACCGGTGCTGGAGGGGCAGGGGTCCAGGACGACGGCGGCGTCGCGACCGCGCAGGCGAAAGGCGGCATGACCGATCCAGGCGATGTCCATACGTCTGCTCCTTCGCGGTGTTAGAGGACGACAGGGAGTTCGTCGCCCCGCTCGGCCCGATGCGGCGCGATCAGCATCGCGGCGTTCTGCCCGGCGGAGCCGTAGGCGCTGATGAGGGCGGAGTGCAGGTGATCGGTCTGGGGCCGCACGGTGATGTCCAGGGCGCAATCCGGGTCTGGGTCCGCGTAGGTGGGGTGGGGCGGCACGGTTTGCTGCGCCAGTGCGAAGAGCGCGGCGAGGGTGGCGAGGGGGCCGCTGGCGCCGATGGTGTGGCCGAGCACGGGAGTGGTGGCGGTGACGTACATGTCGAGGATGCGGGTGCCGAACGATCGCTCCAGGATGTCGGTCTCGCGGGCGTCGCCGGCCTGGGTGCCGCCGCCCGCGGTGAAGACGAGGTCGACCTCTTGGGGACTGCGGCCGGCCGTTCGCAGGGTGCGGCCGATGGCCTGGCGTGCGATATCGACGTCGGTGGGGGGGGCGCCGTCACCGGCAGGGCCCGCCGTCACGGCCCCGCCGAGGATTTCGCCGTAGACGCGTGCGCCGCGCTGGACGGCTAACTCGCGATCCTCGAGCAGGAAGATGGCGGCGCCTTCTCCCAGGACCGTGCCGTCGCGCAGGAGGTCGAAGGGGCGGAGCGCATTTGGGGTGGCTTGCGAGGAGAGCAGATGCAGCGAGTCGTAGGCGGCGATGATCTCGGGGCGGAGGGGGGCCTCGGCGCCGCCGGCGAGGGCGGCATGCACGTCGCCCGCGCGGATCATGGCCGCCGCTTGGAGCATTGCGACGAGGCCGGAGGCGGCGCCGGCGTTAATCGCGTAGCTGGGCCCGGCGATGTTGAGTCCGGTACTTGCGCCGGCCAGTCCGGCGCTGAAGAGCGGCGCCGCTGGACCTGCGGGGTCGGCCCCGTGGGCGGCGCCCACGAGCGAGGCGACGGAGTAGGCGTTCTCGGCGGTAAACGCGATGCGGGCGTCGGCGATGGCCTGGATGGCGGCGTCGAGGGCGAATTGGGAGGCGCGGCTGAGTCGGGCGGCGAAGTCGGCGGGGACGCCGGCGGGGCCCGGGTAGTTCTCGATTTGGCCGGCGAGGGCGGGACGAGGAAGGAGTCCGGGCGGCAGCGGGGTCAGGGCGGATCGACCGGCGAGGAGCGCGTCCCAGACGGCCGGGGCGTCGGCGCCAGCGGCGGCGATGGCGCCCACGCCGGTGATGACGACGCGTCGTTCTTCATCGGGCGCAGATTCAGCTGGCATGGTTGCAGTGTGGCCCGCGTTCGGCGCAAGGCCAAGCGCGGGAATAACGCGGTGCTCGATTGACCCCTCGACGGGCCCGCTGCTACGATCAGCGCGGATTAGCACTCTCCATGCGAGAGTGCTAACTGAGGGAGGGGCCAGATGGCGGCTGTCACGGATCGACGGGCCGGGATCCTCCAAATCATTGTGCGGGAGTACGTGGAGACGGCTGCACCGGTGGGATCGCGCACGATTCACGACAAGTACGGGGTGCCGGCGTCGCCGGCGACGATTCGGCACGAGATGCAGGCCCTGGAAGAGGAGGGGCTGCTGGAGCAGCCACACACCTCGGCCGGGCGGGTGCCGTCGGATCTGGGCTACCGCTACTTCGTGGAGTCGCTGATGGGGCAGGCGGATCTGCCGGTTGATGAGCAAGCCACGATCCGGCACCAGTTCTTCCAGGCGGCGCCCGAGCTGGACGAGTGGGCGGATCTGGCGGCCGGCTTGCTGGCGCGGTCGTTGGGTTTGTTGGCGCTCGTGTCGCCCCCGCGATCGCGGGAGTTGCGCGTCAAGCACCTGGAGTTAATCAGCCTGAACGACTTACTGGCGCTGCTGGTCGTGGTGCTGCGGGAGGCCCGGGTGCTGAAGCAGCTCGTGCCGCTGGACGGGGCGTTTGCGCAGGCGGATCTGAGTCTGATGGCGGCCCGATTGAATGAGCGGGTGTCAGGCCGGACGGCGAGCGAACTGCGCTTGGCGACGGATGCCGAGGACGCAAACGAGCAGCGGATGCTGGAGACATTGACGGGCATTCTGAGAGAGGAGTCTGCCCGTGAGGCGGCGGTGCGGGTGGAGGGCGTGGCCGGGATGCTGGGCCAGCCGGAGTACCGCGAGGACCACACCAGCGCGCTGGACATCATGAACCTGGTGGACCAACGGGCGACGGAGCGCGTGGTGCCGATGGGGTCGTTGGAGCGTGGCGGCGTGAGTGTGGTGATCGGCGATGAGAATCCGGCCTTCGAGCTGCAGCATTGCTCGGTGGTGGTTGCGCCCTACGGCGACCAGGCGGACATGTCGGGATACGTGGCGTTGGTGGGACCAACGCGGATGCACTATGGCCGCGGGGTGGCGACGGTGCGCTACCTGAGCAGCCTGCTTGAAGAGATGATGGAGCGCGTCTACGGATGAGCGCGATGGATGCCGGGCAGTCGCAGGAGGGCGGGGCCGAAGCGGACGGCGAGGCGTTGGGCGATCTGCCTGGGCTGTCGGACGGTGTGCTGGCGGCGGAGGTCGAGGAGCTGCGGGGGGAGTTGGAGCGCACGCGTGCGGCGTCCGAAGAGCGGTTGGCGGACTGGAAACGGGCGCGGGCAGACTACGAGAATCTGAAGCGCCGCAGCAGCGCGGAGGTCAGCGAGCGTTCCGCCCAGGCGACGGGGGCGCTGCTGCTTGAGCTGCTGTCGGTGATCGACAATTTCGAGCGGGCCTTCGAGACGGATCGGCAGGACGATCCGGAGGCGTGGGCCGAGGGGATCCTGCTGATCCGCAAGGACTTGGGGCATTTCCTGGATCGCCTGGGGGTGCAGCCGATTGCGGCGGAGGGGCACGCCTTCGACCCGAACTATCACGAGGCCGTGAGCCAGGGGCCGGGCCCAGACAACGAAGTCCTGGCGCAGGTGCGCAAGGGCTATCTGCTGGGCGCGCGTGTGCTGCGGCCGGCGTTGGTGGTTGTGGGGCAGGGCGGCGCGGCGAGCGGCAGCGGAGATTCGGCGTCGGCGATAGGCGACGCGCACGACAACGACAACGACACGGTGTAGGAATACCGGCACGGGCGAGAGACCCGGCCGGGAGGGAAGGTAGACGAGACCATGGCGAAAGTCATTGGCATTGACCTGGGCACGACGAATTCGGTCGTGGCGGTGATGGAGGGCGGCGAGCCGATCGTCATCCCGAACCAGGAGGGCAACCGAACGACGCCGTCCATGGTGGCGATGAGTAAGGACGAGGAGCGGGTGGTTGGCACGGTCGCGAAACGACAGGCGATCACGAATCCGGACAACACGATCTTCAGCGTGAAGCGGCTGATGGGGCGTCGGTTCGAGGATCCGATCGTGCAGGAGTCGATGAAGCTGCTGCCGTTCGAGGTGGTGAAGGCGGACAACGGCGACGCGTGGGTGACGATGAGCGGGAAGGCGTACAGCCCGCCTGAGATCGCGGCGATGATCCTGCAGAAGCTGAAGGCGGACGCGGAAGCCTACCTGGGCGAGACGGTGACGGATGCCGTGATCACGGTGCCCGCGTACTTCGACGACAGTCAGCGCAACGCGACGAAGGATGCGGGCAAAATCGCGGGCTTGAACGTGCTGCGCATTGTGAATGAGCCGACGGCGGCGGCGCTGTCGTACGGGCTGGAGAAGAAGGGGGAGGAGCTGATCGCGGTCTACGACCTGGGAGGCGGCACGTTCGACGTGTCGATTCTGGAGATCGGCGAGGGCACCTTCCAGGTCAAATCGACGAATGGCAATACCCACCTGGGTGGCGACGACTTCGACCAGCGGGTGATCGACTACTTGGTGGACGAGTTCCGCAAGGTCCAGGGCATCGATCTGCGGGAGGACCGCATGGCGCTGCAGCGTCTCAAGGAGGCAGCGGAGCGGGCCAAGATTGAGCTGTCGACGACGCAGGCGACGGAGGTCAACCTGCCGTACATCACGGCGGACTCCAGCGGGCCCAAGCATTTCAACATCCCGCTCTCGCGGGCCAAGCTGGAGCAGCTGACGGAGGATTTGGTGGAGTCCACCTTGGGGCCCTGCCAGGCGGCGCTTAAGGACGCGGGTGTGGCCGCCTCAAGCATCAACGAGGTGGTCCTGGTGGGCGGCCAGACGCGAATGCCGCTGGTGCAGGAGAAGGTGCAGGCGTTCTTCGGTCGGGAGCCCAACCGCTCGGTCAATCCGGACGAGGTGGTGGCGATCGGGGCGGCGATCCAGGCCGGGGTGCTGAAGGGCGACGTCAAGGATGTCCTGCTGCTGGACGTGACGCCGCTGACGCTGGGTATCGAGACGCTGGGCGGGGTGCGTACGCCGCTGATCGAGCGCAACTCGACGATCCCGACGAGCAAGAGTCAGGTCTTTTCGACCGCTGCCGACAACCAGCCGCAGGTGGAGATTCATGTGCTGCAGGGTGAGCGCGAGATGGCCGGCGACAACAAGTCGCTGGGCAAGTTCGTGCTGGACGGGATCCTGCCGGCGCCGCGCGGGCTGCCGCAGATTGAGGTGACGTTCGACATTGATGCGAACGGGATCATCAATGTGGCGGCCGCCGATAAGGGCAGCGGGGCGGAACAGAAGATCACGATTCAGGCGGGCTCTGGCCTGGATGATGCGGAAGTGGAGCAGATGCGCCAGGACGCGGAGCTGCACGCGGACGAGGACAAGGCGCGTCGCGAGGCGGCGGAGCTGCTCAACGTTGCGGACACGTCTGCCTACCGCGCGGAGAAGCTGCTGGTAGAGCAGGAAGACAAGATCGACGCGGAGCTGAAGACCGAAGTCGAAGCGCAGATCAAGGCGGTGCGGGACGGCCTGGCGGCCGAGACGCCGGACGCGGCGGCGCTGCAAGCCGCGCTGGATGCGCTCAACGGGACGTTGATGAAGGTGGGTGAGGCGGTCTACGGCCAAGGTGCGCCGGAGGCGGACGCGGCCGGTCCTGATGGCAGTCCTGATGGCGGTCCCGATGGGGGCGCTGCTGGTCCCGAGCCGGATGGCGAGGGCGGCGCGAGTTCGGAGAATGCCGAAGAGGCTGGGACGGTTGAGGGGGAGTTCCGCGAGGTCTAGCCGTCGGGGCTGGTGGATTCCGCAGGGGGCGCTTCAGCGCCCGGTGTGGGGGTGGCCGTCGTTAGGATGGGCCTCCGTTACGATTGAGCGATATGGCCACTGCGAGCAAGCGCGATTTCTACGAAGTCTTGGGTGTTGAGCGGTCCGCGTCGGCGGAGGAGCTGAAGAGCGCCTTTCGCAAGCTGGCGATGCAGTACCACCCCGACCGGAACAGCGCAGCGGATGCGGCGGAGCGGTTCAAGGAGATCGGCGAGGCGTACGAGATCCTGTCGGATCCGGAGAAGCGTGCGCGGTACGACCAGTACGGCCCGAGCGCGGACTTTGGTCCGTCGCGCGGGTTCGAGGGGTTCGACTTCGGCGGGTTTGGCGACATCTTCGATGCGTTTTTCGGGGGGCGCCGGGGGGCGCGCGGGCCCTCGCGCGGTGAGGATCTGCGGGTGCGCCAAGAGCTGAAGTTCGAGGAGGCGGTGTTCGGGGCGGAAAAGGAGGTCCGGGTCAGCCGGCTGGAGGATTGCACGGTCTGTTCAGGCAGCGGCGCGGAACCGGGAACCCAACCGGAGGCCTGCGGCCAGTGCGCCGGCAGCGGCGAGGTGCGCCGCGTGCAGCGGTCGGTGTTTGGGCAGTTCGTGAACGTCTCCGCCTGCGACCGCTGCGCGGGGGAGGGCGCCATCATTACGAGTCCCTGCGGGAATTGCGGGGGGCTGGGGCGGGAGCGTCGGAACCGACGGCTGCAGGTGAAGGTGCCGGGTGGCGTGGATGACGGGTCGCAGATGCGCCTCAGCGCCGAAGGCGACGCGGGCCAGCGCGGAGGGCCGCGGGGGAATCTGTACGTGGAGCTGCACGTGAAGCCGCACAAGGTGTTCGAGCGGGAGGGGGACGATCTGCGGATCAGCTTGCCGATTACCGTAGCGCAGGCGGCGCTGGGGACGACGGCGGCGATTCCGACGTTGGATGTGGAGGAGGGGGACGAGGCGTTGGAGATCCCGCCCGGGACGCAGGCCGGGTCCGTCTTCCGGGTTCGCAAGCGTGGCGTCCCGCACCTGCGCGGCCGCTCTCGTGGCGACCTCATTGTGGGCGTGGACGTGCAGGTGCCGACGAAGCTGAGCGCGGAGCAGCGCGCGCTGTTCGAGGAGTTGGATGGCGTGCTGGAAACGCCCGCGGTGGGGAACGGTCGCGGCTTCTTCTCGCGGGTCAAGGATGCCTTCAGCGCCTAAATCGGCCGGTCCGCGAGCGCCGGCTCCCGCGCGTCGGGAGGACGAGTGGTGGCGCGTCTCGCTGACGGTCGCTGTGGACGCCCTGGAGCTCACGACGGCCATTTTCGAGCAGGTGACACCGGCGGGGGTCGTGGTGGATTGGCCGTTCCAGCAGGGCGAGGACTTTGGGGAGGTGACGCTGGGCGGCGATGCCGGCGCGGGGGGCGCGTTGGGTCCCCGCGTTTGCTGCTACGTGCCCGCGTCGCAGTTGAGCGATGCGCGGGCGTTGCTGCGCGCGCTGTTGGAGAGGGCGGGCCGGGGAGCGGAGTTCGCGGCGCTGGAATTCGACGCGCAACGGCGGTCGGACTGGGAGACCGCCTTTCATCGGTACTTGCAGCCGGTGCGGGCCGGTCGGTTGCTGGTGCGTCCGCGTCCCTGCGCAGAGGTGCCTCAGCGGGGCGAGATCGTGGTGAATCTGGAGCCGGGATTGGCCTTCGGCACGGGCGGCCATCCCACGACGCGGATGGCGCTGGCGGCGCTGGAGCGTGTGATCCAGCCTGGGGATCGAGTGCTGGATGTGGGTACCGGATCGGGCATCCTGGCCTGTGCGGCGGGAAAGCTGGGCGCCGCGTCTGTGCACGCGTTCGACATCGATCCGCAGGCCGTTGAGGCGGCGCGTCGGAACGTGGCGCTGAACGGGCTGGAGAACGTGGAGGTGCGTCTGGCGGACGCGCCGGCGGTCGCGGAGTTGGATGGGGCTACCCCAGGCGATGGGGATCCGTACGATGTGGTCGTGGCGAACATCAGCGCCGGTGTGATTGTGACGATGCTGCCGGCGCTGGCGGCCAACACGCGCCCGGGGGGGCACTGCCTTCTGGGCGGCATCATTGCGCCGCGGCTGCCCCGCGTGGCGGCGGCCGTCCGGGCGACACCGTTGCAACAACATGAGGTGTACAGCGATGGCGAATGGCGGAGCATCAGTCTCACTCGTGCCCCGCGTGTTCGTTGACGATCCGGGCGCGGTGGAGGCGGGGCTGGTCCAGCTACAAGGGTCGTTGGTGCACCGGCTCTCGCGGGTGCTGCGGTTGCGCCGGGGCGACCACTTAGAGGTGATCCACGAGGGCCAGCTGCATGTGGTGGAGTTGATGCGGGTGGGCCGGGATGCGGCGGAGGCGGAGATCGTGAGCTCGCGGCCGCTGGCCGATGATCCACCGCCGCGCATTGAGCTGTGCCCGAGCCTGATTCGCCCCCAACGCTTCGATTTGTTGGTGGAGAAAGCGACCGAGCTGGGCGCGTCGGAGATTCGGCCGGTGCGGGCGACGCGTTCGCTGACGCATGGCAAGGGGAACGAGCGCCTGGGGCGCTGGAAGCGGTTGATCACGGAAGCGTCGGAGCAGTGCCGGCGCGAGCAGCGGCCCCCAATCCAGGAGCCGATGGAGATCTTGGAGTTGCTCAGCGAGCCTCGCTTGCCGGGCACCTTGCGGGTCATGGCCTCCGCGCTGGAGCCCGAACACACCATCCCGGATGCGGCGGCGCACGTGCATGATCTTGTCGCGGTGCAGATCTTGATCGGGCCGGAGGGGGGGTTCTCGGCGGAGGAGGCGAAGGCGGCGCTGGCGGCGGGATGGGAGCCGGTCACGCTGGGGCCGCGGCCGCTGCGGGCGGAGACCGCGGGCATGGTGGCCCTGGCGGTGGTGCAAACGGCGTTGGCGCTGCGGGCCTTGCCGCAGGTTGCGCCGCCGGCGTCGCTTGGGAGGCCGGGCTAGCTCTGGGTCTGGACCCGGATGGGGGTGGGCAGGGCGTTGATCGGCTCGAAGTCCTGCGCTGGATCGGGGAAGTCCGAGACGCGGATCCACTGCACCGGGTTGACGGTGACGCCGTGGACCACGATTTCCCAGTGCAGGTGCGGCCCGGTGGAGAGGCCGGTCGCGCCAACCCGGCCGATGAACTGGCCGGGTTGCACGAAGTCCCCCGGCTGCACGGCGAAATCCGACATGTGGTAGTAGCCGCTGACGATGCCCGCGCCGTGGTCGATGAGGAGGCCAACGCCGCGGCGCAGGGTCTGCCCGCCCCAGAGCACGCGGCCGGGGGCCGGAGCGACGATGGTGTCGCCGGAGGCGCCGGCGAAATCCATCCCGCCGTGGTACTCGGTCGGTGGCCGGAAGTTGTAGGAGCGTAGGAGCCCGTAGCCGGAGGTGATGACGCCTTCCACGGGGAGGTCGAAGAGCTCGGTCCAGAAGCGTTCGGCGCTCTGGCCGCGCAGGAAGGGGCCCCGGGTCTCTTCGTCTTCGCGAATGACGTTGGGGTCCAGCAGGGCACGGTTATCGTCGTCGAGTTCGACGACCTCGGTTTGCCACTCAGAATCCTGGACGTCGATCAGCGTTTCGCGACTCACAACGGGATTTCCGGCGCCGTCGGCGACGGAGATAATGAGCGGGATGGGGCCGACCGGGGTGAGCGCGTCGAGGCCGAGAACGGCGAAGAAACGCGACTCTTCCTGCCGCATCGAGAGGACTTCGCCAGCGAATGCGACGGAGGCGAAGCCCGCGCCGGGGGCGTCGATGGCGATGAGGAACGATGATCCTTGCAGCACCTCGCGTGGTTCGACCCAGATCAGGGGCTCGGTCTCAAGGCCAACGCTGAGCTCTGCCTGGGCCTGGGCTTGCTCCACGCCGGTTTCCGTGGCGTCGGTCGCGTTGGCTTGGTCCGCCGGATCGACGCTGACGACGCCTTCGTTGGTGCCGTCGCCACAGGCGGCCAGGACGACGCCAGCGCCGGCGACGCCGAGGGCGCCGAGCAACTTGCGGCGGCTGAAGCGTCGCAAGGCGGCTTGGCGGTGGGGGTCGTGTGGCAATGTCATGGCGCTCGCGGCGGCGTTGGTTGGATCGACGCTCTGCGGCGTTATCGTACCGCGCGGCGGCGGCGTTGGAGGTTCGCTGGCAATGTCCCGTTCACGCGGCTGGCCACCACCGGCTTGGCCACCACCGGCCTATCCACCACTGGCCTGGGCGGGTTGGTTGACGGCTTGGAGGGGATCGAAAACGGCCAAGGGATCGGGGACTTCCAGCTCGCGCAGCCAGGGCAAAGGGTCCACGGGGACGCCGTAGACCGTGAGCTCCCAGTGCAGGTGGGGTCCGGTGGAGAGGCCGGTGTTGCCGACGCGGCCGATGACGGCGCCGGCGGCGACGGGTGTTCCGGGGGCGGTGGCGACGTTGGCCATGTGCCAGTAGCTGCTGAAGACGCCCTGCCCGTGATCGATGATGACGCCGCGGCCGCGGCGCTCGGTTTCGCCGGTCCAGGCGACGATGCCCGCGTTGGCGGCGAGGATGTCTGTCCCGAGCGGGCCGGCGAAGTCCAGGCCGCTGTGGAAGTCGGTGGGCTCAGCGCCGTTGTAGGAGCGCAGGAGGCCGAAGGTGGAGCTGATGACGCCTTCCGTGGGCAGGCGAAAGTATCCCTGCCACATTCGGAGGGGGGTGCGCACGCTTTGCACGGCCGCGCGCAGCGCGCGGTCCTCCTCGACGACTTCTGGGTCGAAGAGGCGGGAGAGTGTTGTGTCGATCGTGACCGACTCGACGAGGAAATCGCCGTCTTGCACTTCGATCTGGACGAGCTGTTGCAGCGCCAGGTCGCCGTTGAGGTCGGCTACGGCGATGACGAGGGGCAGGATGCCGGGCTCGGTCTGGAAGGGGACGGGGAGGATCGCGTAGAAGCGGTCGCCCTCCCGGGCTAGGGAGACGAATTGGCCATCGAGGGCGACTGAGGCAGCGGTCGCGTTGACGGTGTCGATAGCGACGAGGAAGACTTGCCCGGGCGTGACGATGGCGGGCTGCACGAAGAGGACGGCCTGTAGGGGGGGCACGGGGGGCGCCCGGGGCGCGGTGGGGGGATCGGTCGGCGGATCCTCCTGGGTGGAGGCGGTCGTATTGTCGGCGGGGGGAGCGGCGTCGGCGTCGGTTTGGGCGTCAGCGCTGGCGGCGAGCCCGGCGCCGGTGCCTTGGGGCTGCCCGGAATCGGGCTGGCCGTCCGGCGCGGTGGGCGGCGTGGCGCTGGGATCGGAGGCTGCCGAGGGCTCGGCTGGGGCGTCGGGGCCGACTGAATCGTTGAAGCAGGCGGCGCTGAGCAGGGCCGCGAGCAGGACGAGCGAGGGGATCAGGAGGAGTTGGCGTCGGCCCACGCGCGCTACCTTTACCCCGCCGACTTAATCAGAATAGGTGCAACGGTCGTAGTCACAACGGGAACACATCCAGAGAGCGGGCCGCAGGCTCGTTTGAGACTGCTATGCTCGGCTGCGCCAGCGGGTATGGGGGAGCCAGGGGATCCGTGATGGACGATCCGCAGGCGACAATACGCCGGATCAGTGAGAACGTCGAACGGGTGATTCTGGGCAAGAGCGCCGAGGTGCGGCGCGCTGTGCTCGCGCTCGCGAGCGACGGGCACCTGTTGGTGGAAGACGTGCCGGGGACGGGCAAAACGATGCTGGCGCGGGCGCTGGCGGTCTCCACGGGGTGCAGCTTCAGTCGGATCCAGTTCACGCCGGATTTGCTGCCGTCGGACGTGACCGGGGTCTCGGTCTACAACCAGAAGACGGGCGATTTCGAGTGGCGACCGGGGCCGATCTACGCGCAGATCGCGCTGGCCGATGAGATCAACCGGGCGACGCCGAAGACGCAATCCGCGCTGCTGGAAGCGATGGAGGAGCGCCAGATCACGAGCGATGGAGTGACGCGCCAGTTGCCGCGCCCGTTCATGGTGATGGCGACGCAGAACCCGATCGAGTACGAGGGCACGTTCCCGCTGCCGGAGGCGCAGCTGGACCGATTCCTGATGCGGATTCACTTGGGCTATCCGGCCGCCAGCGACGAAATTGCGGTGTTGGAGGGCCAGCAGACGGAGCACCCGATCCACTCGGTGGGCGCGGTGACGGATCCGGAGGAGCTGGGAGCGTTGCAGCAGGCGGTGCGGGGGGTGTGGGTGGACCCGTTGATCAAGCAGTACATCGTGGAGATCGCGTCCGCGACACGGCAACACGACGCGGTCTATCTGGGGGCGTCGCCGCGGGGGTCGCTGGCGCTGTTCCGAGCGTCGCAAGCGAACGCGCTTGTCAGTGGTCGCGATTATGTGACGCCGGACGACGTGAAGGAGCTGGCCTACCCGACGCTGGGGCATCGGATCATCATTAGCCCTTCGGCGCAGGTGCGCAGCGTGAGCGCGCTCACCATCGTTGAGGACGCGCTCGATCGGGTGACCGTCCCGGGCGCCCGGGTGGGTGTGAGCTGAGCGTCGGATGCGCCGCATCTACCGGGCGACGTTCGGGAGTCGCCGCTCGCTCACGTTGGTCACGTTACTGATTGTGATCGTGTTTGGGATTGGCTTTTCGACCAGCTTCTGGCTGCCGTTGCGGCTGGGCTACCTGTTGCTGTTCGGGTTGCTTTCGGCCGCTCTGTGGACCTGGCTCAGCGGGCGGCGACTGCAGGTGCGGATGCGCCGGGACACGGAGCGCGTCCAGGTGGGGCAGACGATTACGGAGCAGTTGCAGATTACGAACGGCTCCCGGCTGGCGAAGTTTTGGCTGGAGGTGGAGGAGGAGTCGGATCTGCCGCAGCATCAGTCGGAGCATGTGGTGAGTTTGTCGGGGCGGGCGCGGCGGCACTGGCGCATTGAGACGGAGTGCCGCCGCCGGGGGCTATTCACGCTGGGGCCGGTGCATGTGCGCTCTGGGGATCCCTTCGACATCTTCCACAAGCGCAGCACGTTTGGCGCCGCGCAGCAGTTGCTGGTCTATCCGCAGGCGATGGAGCTGCCGCGCTACACGGTGCCGCCGGCGAATCTGCCGGGCGAGGGGCGCTTCCGCCGTCGCACGCACTACGTGACGCCGAATGCGGCGGGGCTGCGGGAGTACGCGCCGGGCGACAGCGTCAATCGGATCCACTGGCCCAGCACGCTGCGCACGGGCCGGCTGCAGGTGAAGACGTTCGAGCTGGATCCGGCGTCGCAGCTTTGGGTGGTGCTGGATCTGAATCAGAGCGACCACGCGGGCGCGGAGGATGAGGCGACGGTGGAGTATGCGGTGACGGCGGCGGCGTCGATCGCGCGGCTGTTCCTGGCGCAGAATCGGTCGGTGGGGATGATGATGTTCGGGGACCACTTCCGGTTGATCGAGGCGGATCGTGGCAACCAGCAGCTGACGCGGATGCTGGAGGATCTGGCGCTGGCCCGGCCGACCGGCGATGTGCCGGTGGCGACGCTGCTGTTCCAGCAATCCGCGCGCTGGGGGCGGCACACGACGGTGATTGTGGTCACGGCCGCTTCTGACCAGCGGACGCTGGACGGGATCCGTTCGTTGCAGCAGCACGGGGTGCAGGTGGCGGCGGTGCTGGTGGACGCGCAGTCGTTCGGCGGGCGCGCGGGCGGCACAGACGCGGCGATGCTGCTGCGGGCGGCGGGCGTCCAGACGAATGTGATCGCGCAGGGGGATTTCATTCCGGAGGTGCTGGACGCGTCCCTGGGGACGCCCGGCCGGGCGCCGGTGGGGGTGCGGGGATGAGCGCACGGAATCCCGCCGCCGAGCTGTCCCCCGCGGCGCTGATTCGCGGGAACGTTGCGCCCGATCAAACGCGAACGACGCAGGAGTCGTGGGCGTGGCGGGCGATGGAGGCCTCGATCACGCTGGGCATCTTGCTGGTGGTGGTTGTGTCCGTGGCGGACTCTATCCAGGCGGCGGGGTGGGTTGAGGGGATGCCGGACGTGCGGCTGACGGCGCTGCTGGCGCTGGGCGTGGCGGTGGGGATGTCGTCGGGGTTGGTGCATTGGACGCTGGCGTACTTGGGGGGGATCGGCCTGGGGGCGGTGGTCGTGCTGCGGCAAGTGCTGCAGATGGATCAGTTCACGGGCCAGTCCTGGTTCTGGGAGCGGTTCGTGGAATTGCGCTTCCGGCTGGAGGATTGGTTCTCGCAGGCGTTCAACGATGGGATCACGACGGACAACGTGCCGTTCGTCTTTTTCGTGGTGGTGGGGGTCTGGCTGGCCACGTTCCCGGCGGCGCTGCTGGTGCTGCGGCGGCGGAACCCGTGGCCGATGCTGATTGTGCTGGGCGTCCTGCTCTCCATCAACGTGAGTTACTTGGACGGGAAGCAGTGGGACGTCCACTTTGCGTTCTTCGCGGCGGGGGCGGCGCTGCTGGTGATGCGGACCAGCTTGCTGACGCGGATGGCGCGCTGGCAGGAGCGGGGGACGCCGTTCCCGGACCTCATCTCGGTCAGTTTTTTTGCGGTGACGCTGGTGGGGGTGGTGGGCTTGATGGTGGTGTCGCGGGCGGCGCCGCGTCCGGACCGGGCGGAGCCGCTGACGCAGTTCTGGAGTGGCATCACGTCTCCCTTCGACGAGCTGAGTCTGGAGTTCGAGCGTCTGTTTGGCGGGATTGATTCGCAGCGCGGCGCGCCGATTCACAATTTCGGGGCGAACTTCATCCTGCAGGGCGATATCAGCCCGGGACAGGGCATTGTGGTGCGGGTGGACGCGCCGGAGGTGGGGCTGCTGCGTGGGGCGAGCTATGACCGCTACACCACGCGGGGCTGGCAGCAGAGCGCAATTATCACGTCCGCGCCGGTCCCGCAGCAGGCCTTCCGCGGGGAAGCGGAGAGCGCGTATCTGGAGCGTCGGGAGGTGGAAACACGGCTGTCGGTGGAGCAGTCGCCGCGGGTGCTGTTCACGTTTGGCCTGCCGACGGAGATCAGCCGCGAGGTGCTGATTGATGAGACGGCGCCGGTGCAGGTGACACTGGATATCGAGAACGGGGGCGCGGGGGCGCCGCCAGAGTTGGTACCGGTGGCGGAGGCGATTGCGGCGCGGGAGGCTGAGGGCGAGTCGTTCTCTGCGGAGGTGATCCCGGCGGGCTGGGTGCCGGTGGGGTCAGTGGTGGCGGACGATGGGGCGCTGCTGGCGCTGGAGCTGGAGAACCGTCCGGCGGAGCCGGATGTGGTGACGGTGCATCCGGACGACTCGGTGCGGGCGGGCTTCACGTACAGCGTGAGTGGGTCCGTCTCGACGGCGAGCGTGGATGAGCTCAAGGCGGCGGGCGGCGACTACCCGTTCTGGGTGGAGCAGCGTTACTTACAGCTGCCGTCGGACCTGGACGACACGAGCCTGGGGCGTCTGCGGTCGCTGGCGGAGGGCATCGTGGCGGGTACACCAACTCGGTATGACTTCGCTGCGGCGATCGAGGGGTACCTCTGCTGCACACCGCTACGGGATGCGTCCGGCGCGGTCCTGCTGAACGCCGAGGGGGAGCCGCGGCTGCTGTATCCGTTCACGACGGATATTCCCGTGCCGCCGCTGCGGGCGGACGCGGTGACCTGGTGGCTGCTGGACAACCTTGCCGACGATGGGCTGCCGATCGGCGGCTACTACGACTACCACGCCAGTGCGATGGCGGTGTTATTGCGCACGCTGGGGGTGCCGGCGCGCGTGAGCACCGGCTACGTGCTGACGGAAGACAATTTCGATACTCGGACGGGGACGTTCATTGTGCGCGGGCAGGACGCCTATAGCTGGGTGGAGGTCTTCTTCCCGGAGTACGGCTGGGTGGATTTCGACCCGACACCGCCTGTGGTGTCGCAGGAGTTTGGTTCGATCGCGGGGCAGCGGATCGCGGCGCAACGCTTGCGGCCGTTCGCGTCGGACGTGCTGCCGGCTGGGCTCGACGGTACGTTTGGGGAGTTGGGTACGTTTGACGAGTTCTTGCTGTTGGAGGAGCTGCAAAATACTCAACTGACGGACTTCGCACGCGATTCCGAGTCGAGTTTCCAGCTGTGGTGGGTGCTGGCTCCGCTGGCTGTGCTGGCGGCGGTGGTGGCGACGGGCGGCGGTGGATTCGCCGTCTGGCGTCTGTCGCTGCGCGGGCAGACGCCGGTGGAGCGGCTGTGGACATCGACGCAGCGGTTGTCGCGACTGGGTGGGCTGCGAGCGGACCGGTCCGACACGCCGAACGAGTACGCGGATGTGCTTGGCAAAGTGGTGCGGCACCCGGAGGCGACGCGGACCTTGGCGCAGACGTACACTCGGGCGCGCTTCGGGCCGGGGGAGCTGTCGGAGTTGGACTACGTGGAGGCCCAGGGCGCCTGGCGCGCAGTGCGCGGGCGGTTGCTCCGCCGTGTGCTGCGCCTGCCGGTCCCGAAGGCTCCGTTGGTCGGGGAGACCACGATGGAGCCCAGCGAAGCCGCCGCCGAGACGGATTCTGAGAGCACGGCGGAGGACTAGCGAGCGCTCTGTGCATTGGGGAGCGCGCGTCTGGGAGCGATGCGCGTTCAGAGCACGACGCCGGGTAGCAGGTCGTCCTCACCACGTCGCTCCAGCGCGACGAGGGCCTCCTGCTCCCACTTCTGCGGCACGAGCACGCGGGTGGGCATGAGGGATGGGCCAAGGAACGAGATTGCGTCGCCCGCCGCGAGCCGGGCCGGGATCGCGGCGCCGCGCAAGAACTGCAGCACGATCTCGGCGCTGAGCTGATCCGGCTCCTCTGCGATGACGATCCAGGCATCGTTGGATTCGTTCGCCATGGCCGCTCCCTTGCCTTCCGGCTCAGTAATCGTTGTCGCCGGCAACCTCAACGCCGAGGATGCCGGAGCCCGCTCGCTCCGCTTCGTCCAACTCGCGCAGGGCTTCGAGGATGGCGAGCGCTTCCGCCGCGGTGGGATTGTCGCGGTCGAACGCGTCGATGGCGGATTCCAGGTTCGCTTGTGCTTCGCCGGTCGGGACGCCGGACTGCTCCGCGCCTTCGACGGGGGCGCGGCCGGCGGGCCGGCCGGGAGCGGTATCCGTTGGCTCGCCCGTACCGGTCGGATCACCGTCGGCGTCACCATCGCCGTCGCCGGTACCGCCGGCGCCCTCGCCGGGCGGTCTCGGGGCTTCGCCGTCGCCGGGCGCGGAGGGCAGGGTGCTCAGGAGGGCGTTGACGATTTCCAGGTTGACCTTGGTATCGATGTCCGTGGGGTCGAGGAGTAGCGCTTCGATGTAGGCGCTGCGCGCGCCGATGAGGTCCGGACGGTCGAACTGGGAGTTGCCGAGTTGGTAGAAGGCGCGCGCGGCGAGGGCGTCGTCGTCGGTGCGGAGGGCGCTGCGGCTGGCGGCGATGGCGGCTTCGAAGTCGTTGAGTTCGTGCAGGGCGCGAGCGAGATTGAGGGCCAAACGGGCCTCCGTGGGATCCTGGGCCAGAGCCTCGGAGTAGGCGTCGACGGCGTCGGCGAAGTGGCCCTCTTCGAAGGCCCGGTTGCCGTCCGCGTTGCGGTCCGCGCTGAAGCTGCTGCAAGCGGCGAGACCGAGCGCGATCAGGGGCAACAGTCCGACAAACAAGAATCGCCGCCGCCGGTTGCCGTTCGAACCAGGTTGGGCGACGTCCGCCGTGGCGGGATGGATCTCGCCGTCGCGAGGGGTGCGGCGGGTGGCGATCAGGGGCTCGAGCAGAAGCAGGAGGAGTGCGATCGCGAGGGGGATTTGGAAGCGCTCGATGGGGCTGCGTTCGGTGGTGACGCGGAAGGTGGAGGCATCGAGCGCATTGAGGTCGCTGGCGAGGTCGCTGAGGGCCCCGGGCAGGTCGAGACGCAGGAAGCGCCCGGCGCCACTGGTTGCGAGGGCGGTCAGGGCCGCCGCGTCCAAACGCGTGATGACTGGGTCGCCGGTGGTGGCATCGATCTTGGGCACGACTTGCGCGGTGTTGCGGTTGACGACGGGGATCGTTGCGCCGGCCTCCGTGCCGACGCCAGCGCTGAAGATGCGGACGCCACGCGTCGCGGCCGCTGCCGCCGCGGCGAGGGCGTCGCCCGTGAGGCTCTCGCCGTCTCCGACGACGAGGATGGCGCGGGTCTGCGCCTGACTGGTTTCGAGCAGGGCGAGCGACTGGGCGATGGCGGCCGCGACGTTGCTGCCGGGCGGGACGAGGCGCTCGCCGGGGAGCATAGCGTCGATCAGTTCGCGCGCCGCGCCAAGATCACGGGTCAGCGGGAAACGGGTGAAGGCGTCACCGGCGTAGATGACGAGCCCGACGCGGTCGCCGGCCAGGCGGTCGAGGAGGCCGGCGAGCTCCCGCTGAGCGGCGCGCATGCGGTTGGGCAGGGCGTCTTCCGCGGCCATGCTGAGTGACACGTCGAGGGCGACAACGATGGCGATGCCCTGCTGTTCGAGCTCGCGGGTGCGGTCGCCGGCTTGGGGCCGGGCGAGCGCGAGCGCGAGGAGCGCGACGACCAGGGTGATCAGGCCGAACTTGTAGAGGTCGCGTTTGGCGTTGTTGCCAATCAGGACTCGTCCGCCGCCGCGGTTGAGCAGGCGGGCGGCGTGATGGGCGCGGCGGCGCAGGGTCCAGAGCGACAAAGCGGCGGCGAAGGCAGCGGCCAGTAGCAGGAGGAGCAGGGGCGCGTCGGCGAATTGGGCCAGTGGGTGGGTCATGGCGCCCGCCTCCACCAGGTGGCGCGTCCGCCCAGCTCCAGCAGGATCAGGGCGATGGCGGGGATGAGGAACCAGAGCGCGCGTTCTCGGAAGACGGTGAAGCGCTCGGTGTCGAGGCGCGCGCGTTCGAGAGCGTCGATCTGGGCGTAGGCGGACTCCAGATCGGCGACGGCGGAGGCGCGGAAGTACTCGCCACCGGTGCGGTCGGCGATGAAGCGGAGGGCGAGCTCGTCGACGACGCCCTGTACCGCGTCGGGCTGGGCGATGCCGATGGTGTAGACGCGCACGCCGAGCGCTTCGGCGATGCCCGCCGCGTCGACGGGGCGCACGGTGCGTACGTTGTCCTCACCGTCGGTGAGGAGGACGACGACGCGGCTGGCCGCATCCGACTCCTGGAGCAGATCGACGGAGCGTGCCAGTGCGAGCCCGACGGCGGTGCCGCCGGGCAGCAGGCCGGTACGGACGGAGTTGGCGATCAGGTCGTCGATGGCGTCGAGGTCGAGGGTGGGCGGGCTGAGCAGCAGGGTGTCCGATTCGAAGATGAGCAGGCCAACGCGGTCGTCACCACGGCGGGCGACGAAATCGCGGGCGACGCGCTGGGCGGCGTCGATGCGGCGTTCGTTGCCGATCGACTCCTGAACCATGCTCAAGGAGGTATCGATCGCCAGGACGATGTCGATGCCCTCAGCGGGGGAGGTGGCGTCCGCGTCGGCGGTTTGGGGCCGGGCCAGCGCCAGGATGATGAGGGCCGCGGCGGCCAGACGCAGCGCCGGCAGGTAGGGCAGGCTGCGAACGCGCCGGGAGTCGCGGCCGGCGGTTGTGGGCAGCGCGGCGAGGCTGGGGAGTCGGAGGCTGGGCGGGAGGCGGCGGCCGTCGCGACGCAGGAGCCAGGCGAAGACGGGCAGCACGGCGAGCAGTGCGAACAGCTCAGGATCGGCGAAGCGCATCAGCCGCCCCCCCGGCCGAGGCGGGATCCGGCTTGGGCGGGGCCCAGTGTTCGGCGGCGGGGGTGCTCGCGTCGATGGGGGCGCGGATGATGGCCAGTGCGAGGTCGAGGTAGCGCTCGACGCGGGTGGGGTCTGGGGTTGCGCCGGCGTAGGCGATGTCGTCGCAGGCCTGACAGAGGTTGCGCACACGCTGGACCGTGCCGGCGTCGGCCCCGGCGCGGGCGAGGCGGGCGCTGAGCTCGGCGGCGGTGAGGTTGCGTGCGGGAAGGGCGTAGCGGCTGGCGAGATAGCCCCGGACGGCGACGTTGAGGCGAGCGCAGAACTCGTCGACGGCGTGGGGGAGGAGGCCGGCGGCGGCGATGCCGTCCAATTCCTCACTCGCGATATCGGCCGGGTCGGGCGCGGTGGCGCCCGGTTCGAGGACGAGGGGGCGGCGGCGTTGGCGGACAGCAACGGCGGCTGTGAGCAGCAGGGCGGTGGCGAGTCCGATCGCCAGGGCCAGCGGCAGAATGGGGAATCCGGGCGCGGCGATCGCTTCGGGTGGCTTGGCCCCGCGCACGACGAGGGAACCGTCATCGGGCAGGAGGGAGCGGACATCGACGATCTGGTCGGCGGGCTGAATGGGCGTGATGACGCCGTCGCTGCGATAGGACAGGCTCTGGGGTCGCAGGGTGAGGGGGCCGGTGTTGAAGGCGCGGGTCTCGTAGATCAGCGTGACGCGCGTGTCGCCAGTGGTGATGGTGGTGCGGGAGACGCTTGGCGCGGCGGGTTCGAGTTCACCCAGGGGTCCTTCGGGCGGGGGGACGAGCAATTCGCCCGACGATGGATGCGTGACAACGACGGTGAGCAGGACTGGGTCGCCGATGGTGTCGCCGTCGCGCTCGACGCTGACGCTGACATCCACGCCGGGCGGCAGGGGGGATTGGGCGCCCACGGCGATCGTGAGGGCGAGCAGGAGGGAGAGACTCGTGGCGAGGCTGACGAGCAGGCGCTTCATCTGCGCAGCGTCCGCAGGCGGAAGAGCTTCGCCAGGGCGGGGGCGGGGGGTTGGTCGCTGGGCAGCGCCAGGTAGTCGGCGCCGGCGGCGCGCAGTCGCTGCTGGAGGTCTGCGGCCTGCTGGGCGGTCACGGTTGCGAAGGCCTCCGCGCTCGTCGCGGGATCGACGGTGACGACGCGGCCTGACTCGGCGTCCTCCAGCGTCAGCAGGCCGCCCGAGGGGAGTTGGGCCTGTGCCGGGTCGAAGACGTGCAGGGCCAGGAGATCGTGCGCGATGCCCAGGCGGCGCATGGCGGGCTGCCAGTCGGTGGCGCCGGCCTCACCGTGGAAGTCGGAGATGACGGCGACGATGCTGCCGCCTCGCAAGGTTCGAGCGGCTTGTTCCAGGGCAGCGATCAGGTTGCTACCGCGTCCCTGCGGACGCAAGTGCAGGAGGTCGTGCAGGAGGCGCAGCATGTGGGCGCCGCCGCGGGCCGGCCGGAGGGTGTATTCGGTGCGGTCGCTGAAGGCGATGACGCCGACGCGGTCATTGCTGGCCGAAGCGGCGAAGCCGAGTAGCCTGGCGACTTTGATCGCGAAGCGGCGCAGGCTTGCGCCGGTCGTTCCGAAGTCCAGGGAGGCGCTGACGTCGATGAGGAGCAGCAGGGTGCGCTCCCGTTCCTCGACGAACTCCTTGACGAAGGGTGCGCCGCGGCGCGCGGTGACGTTCCAGTCGATCAAGCGGACCTCGTCGCCGGGGGTGTAGGCGCGAATCGAGGAGAACTCCAGCCCACGGCCGCGGAAGGCGCTGGTGAACTCGCCGGCCATGCGCTCCCGGATGGCGGTGCGCGCGGTGATTTCGATGGCGCGGACGTCGCGACGGATGCGCGCCTCCGCCTGGGCGGCGGTTTCGGGTTCGGCTTGCAGCGCCGCGTCTGGGGTCAGCCAGCGGGTGAGGCGGCTAGCGAACCGGGACACCGTCGAGCATCCGCTCTATGACGGCCTCCGGCGCAACGCCGTCCGCCTCCGCCTCATAGGTGACGATGATGCGGTGGCGCAGCACGTCGGGGGCGAGGGCCTTCACGTCCTCCGGGGTGGTGTGGGTGCGGCCGTCAAGGAAGGCATGTGCGCGGGCCGCCTCAGCGAGGGCGATGGTGGCGCGCGGCGATGCACCGTAGCGCACAAGTCGCTCCAGGGCGGGGTCAATCCGGCCGGGCTGACGGGTGGCGCGGATCAGGCGCACGACGTAGTCGCGGATCGCCGGCTCGAGGCGCACCTGGGTCACGGCGGCGCGCGCCGCCAGGAGCGCTTCGGTGGTGATGACGGGCTGGGCAAGTGGTGGCGTGACGCCGAGCCGGCGCTCGAGGATCTCGCGCTCGTCGGTCTCGGGGGGGTAGTCGATCACGATCTTGAGCATGAAGCGGTCGAGCTGGGCCTCGGGCAGGGGGTAGGTGCCTTCCTGCTCGATGGGGTTGCGCGTGGCGAGGACCATGAATGGCTGCGGTAGCGGGAAGCTGTGGCCACCAATGGAGACCTGGCGCTCCTCCATGGCTTCGAGGAGGGCGGATTGGACCTTGGCGGGGGCGCGGTTGATCTCGTCGGCGAGGACGATGTTGGCGAAGATCGGGCCTTTGCGGGTCTCGAACTCCGAGGTGCGGGCGTTGTAGATCTCCGTGCCGGTCAGGTCCGCGGGCAGCAGGTCTGGTGTGAACTGCACGCGGACGAAGTCCGCATGCAGCGCCGCGGCCAGCGTGGAGACGCTGAGCGATTTGGCGAGACCGGGCACGCCTTCCAGGAGGCAGTGGCCGTCGCAGAGGAGGGCGATGAGCAGCCGGGAGACGAGCGTTTCCTGGCCGACGATGGTGCGTTGCACGGCGTCGCGTACGGCCTGCAAGTCCGCCTCTGCGTCGGCAAGGGCGGGCGCGGCGGACTCCGGCTGGGCTGCTTCGGATGGGGTCTGCTCGGAGGGGGGGGCGACGGGGGGCGCGGACGCATCACCGTCTTGGGGGCGGGGGGTGTCCTGCGCTCGCGGAGGGGCCCAATCGCTCATGGGTACTCCCGATGTCTCGTTGTGCCAGCTCCGAGAGTGTACCGGGATGCGCGCAGCGCGTTGGGGGGACGCTATGCGCCTGCTACTGCCACGGGCAGTGATTCGATTTCAGCGCGGCCGAAGTCGCCAAGGGATCGGGTGAGGGCCTCCACGAGCGCCCAGCTGGCGGCACAGGTGGGAAGCTCCAAGGTGACGGTCTCTCCGGCGCCGGCGACGGTGAGGTAAGCGGGCTGCTCGCCGGGGGAGTCGCGCAGGAGGCGCAGGATTTCTTGCAGGCGTGCCTGATCGGCCGATTCGTCGTCTGTCTCGCGCAGTTGCACGCGGAGCGAGAGGGCGGCGCCGGGCGTTGGCGTCGGGTCGGCCGGGGCGGGCTGCGTGGGCGGATCGTCGGATGGGGGGCTGGCGGCTTCGTTCGGGGAGGCGGTTTGCTGCTTGTCGATCTTGGCGGTCGAGGGCGCCGGGCGGGCGGGGGTGGCGTAGTCCGGGGCCGCTTCACGCGACTGGCCGCCGCGATTGCCGTTCGCGCTCGATCCTCGGGAGGGGGATTCTCGTGAGGGGGAACCTCGCGATTGGGACTCTTGCGAGGGGGATCGCTGCCAGGGGCGGCGCGCGCTCAAGTCCCAGGCGCTGGGGTCCTCGCGCAGCGTGCCGCCTTGGGGACTTTCCTCCCAGAACGTGACGCGTTCGACCGCGACGGTCAGTCGTTCGCCGCGGGTGCGCACGCGGGCGTGCACGACGAGGATCTTGCCGTCCTCCCAGAGCTCCCGGGTCTTGGCGTAGATGTCTGGCCAGACCGTGAGTTCGACGGAGCCGGTGAGGTCTTCGATCTGGACGGCGGCGAACGGGTCGCCCTTGCGGGTGGTGAGGGAGCGAACCAATGTGACGGTGCCGGCGAGGATGATGTCTTGTCCCTCGTGATCGGCGCTGACCTCACCGGCCTTGACGGTGACGTGCGATTCCAGGGCGGCGGCAGCGCGCTGGAAGGGGTGCTGGGAGACGTAGGCGCCGAGCAACTCCTTTTCCCACTGGAGCTGCTCTGCGCCGGTGACGTCGGCTTCGGCGACGTCCTCCAAGCCGAGCGCGGGGCGGGGCGTGTCGACCTGGGAGCCGAAGAGGTCGAACATGGTGGTCTGGCCGCTCTCGCGCAGTTCACGCTCACGGGCGGCGAGGCGCATGATGCTGTCGATGCCGGCGAGGGCGGGGCCGCGCGCGACGAGCTTGTCGATCGCGCCGGCCTTGATCAGGCTTTCGAGCGAGCGTTTGTTGAGGGCGCGTAGGTCCGCGCGACGGCAAAGGTCCTCCAGGGAGGCGAAGAGTCCGTTCTGGTCGCGCTCGTCGATGAGCAGTTGGACGGCGCCGTGACCGACGTTCTTGACGTTGGCGAGGCCGAAGCGGATGCCCTGTCGTTCGTCCGCCATGTCTTCGGCCTGGAAGGTGTCGGCGGAGCGGTTGATCTCTGGGGGCAGCAGGGGGATGCCGAGTCGGGCGCACTCGCCCGCGGCGAGGCCGACGCGGTCGGTGTTGCCCTGGGCAGAGCGCAGGACGGCGGTCATGTAGGCGACGGTGTGGTGCGCCTTCAGGTAGGCGGTCTGGTAGGCGATGCTGCCGTAGCAGACGGCGTGCGCTTTGTTGAAGGCGTAGCCGGCGAAGGGCTCGACGAGGTCGAAGACGATGTTGGCTTGGTCGGTGCTGTAGCCCATCTCCTGCGCGCCGGCGACGAAGCTGCCGCGCTCGGCCTGCATGACGGCGGCGATCTTCTTGCCCATCGCTTTACGCATGATGTCGGCTTGGCCCAGCGAGTAGCCGGCGAACTTGCGCGCGATCTGCAGCACTTGATCCTGGTAGACGATGACGCCGTAGGTGGGGTCGAGGATCTCGGAGAGGTCGGGGTGGGGGTAGGTGATCTTCTCGTCGCCGTGTTTGGAGCGGATGAAGCGCGGGATGTGCTCCATGGGTCCAGGGCGGTAGAGGGCGACCATGGCGGCCAGGTCCGAGAGCTGTGTGGGCTTCAACTCCTGCACGTAGCGACGCATGCCGGACGATTCGAGCTGGAAGACGCCGAAGGTCTCGCCGCGGGCGAGCAGTGCGAAGGTCTCAGGGTCACCGTCAGGCAGCTTGGCGTAGTCCGGGCGCTCGCCGGTCTCCGCCTCCACGATGCCGACGGCCGCATCGAGGATGGTGAGGTTGGTGAGGCCGAGGAAGTCCATCTTGAGGAGGCCGATTTCGGCGCACTGATTCATCGCCCACTGGGTCATGGGGATGGCGGTGTCGTCGTCGTTTTCGGCGCGCACGGGGCGCTGCAAGGGGACGTTCTCGATCAGGGGCTCGTTGGCGATGACGACGGCAGCGGCGTGCGTGCCGGCGTGACGGGCGACGCCTTCCAGCTTGCGGGCTTGGTCGACGAGCTTGCGGGTCTCGTCTTCGGAGTCGTAGGCGGCGCGGAGCTCCTGGCTGTGCTCCAGGGCAGTGCTGAGCGTCATGTTGAGCTGCGTGGGGACGAGCTTGGCGATGCGGTCAGCCGCACCGAACGTCATGCCCAGGGCGCGGCCGGTGTCGCGGATGGCGGCCTTGGCGCCCAGGGTGCCGAAGGTGATGATCTGCGCGACGCGGTCGTAGCCGTACTTTTCGGCGACGTAGCGGATGACCTCGTCGCGGCGGTCGTCGGCGAAGTCCATGTCGATGTCGGGCATCTCGCGGCGTTCGACGTTGAGAAAGCGCTCGAAGACGAGGTCGTAGGCGAGCGGGTCGATGTCGGTGATTTCCAGGCAGTAGAGGATGATGCTGGCGGCGGCGCTGCCGCGGACGCCCATGGCGATGCGCTGCGAGCGGGCGAACTGCGCGAAATCCCGGACGATGAGGAAGTACTGGGCGAAGCCGGTTTCTTCGACGACGCTGAGCTCGTACTTGAGTCGCTCGATCTGGGCGTCGGTGGGGGCGCCGTAGCGCTGCTGGAGGCCGCTGGCGCTGAGGTCAGTGAGGTGCTGGAGGGCGGTCTTGCCGGGCGGCAGGTCGGGGTCCGGGAGTCGCAGGCGGCCGAATTCCATTTCGACGTCGCAGCGTTCGGTGATGGCGACGGTGTTGCTGAGCGCCTGGGGTAGCTCTGGGAAGCGCTCCGCCATCTCCGCTTCGCTGGCCAGGTAGTAGTCGTGCCCGTCCAGCTTGAAGCGGTCCTCCTGATCCATGGTGGAGTTGGTGCCGATGCAGAGCAGCACTTCATGGCTGATCGCGTCTTCTGGAGAGGTGTAGTGGGAGTCGTGCGTGGCGACGAGGGGCAGGTCCATGGAGCGGGCGAGATCAACGATTTTGGGGATGACGGGGGTGAACTTGGGGTCGTGGTGGTTCTGCAGCTCCAGGTAGTAGCGGTCGCCGAAGACTTCGCGGTACCAGCGTGCGGTCTCGCGGGCGTCGGGCTCGCGGGCCTCAGCGAGGGCTTTGTGGAGCTCGGAGGAGGGGCAGCCGGAGAGGGCGATGATGCCCTCGCTGTGGGCGGCGAGGCATTCGCGGTCAACGCGGGGGCGGTAGTAGAAGCCCTCCAGGTGCGCCTTGCTGGACAGCGCGATGAGGTTGCGCCAGCCGGTGTTATTGGTCGCCAGGAGGGTGAGGTGGTGGTAGTTGACGCGGGCGCTGGCGTTGCGCTCGGTCATGTTGCCGGGCGTGACGTAGGCCTCCATGCCCAGGATGGGGTGAATGCCGGCCGATTTACCGGCCTTGTAGAAGTCGATCGCGCCGTAGAGATTGCCGTGATCGGTGATGGCCAGGGCTTCCTGCCCCAGCAGATTGGCGCGCTCCATGAGTGCGTCGATCTTGGCCAGGCCGTCGAGCAGGCTGAACTCGGTGTGGGTGTGAAGATGCGTGAACATGGACGTGAGGCTGAGAGTAGCAAGCGCGCGTGGAGTGGCTGCGTTGGCTTATGCGCGGAGGGGGCTTATGCGCGAAGGGGCCGATGCGCGAAGGGGGCTGATGCGCGGTGCGGCGAAATGATTGTCTGGGGCGGCCTAGCTGGTGGCGGTGACGGGCTCGTCCAGCTCAAAGGCGGCGTGCAGGACCTGCACGGCTTTGCGGCCGTCGTCCTCATGCACGATGGCGGTGATGCGAATCTCGCTGGTGGAGATGAGCTCAATGTTGACGCTGGCCCCGGCCAAGGCACGGAACATCTTGGCCGCGTAGCCGACACCGGACTGCATCCCGGTGCCGACAATGGAGACTTTGGCCGCGTGCTCGTCCAAGATGACGGCGCCGGCGCCGAGGTCGGCTGCGACTTGGCGACAGAGGTCGTGGGCGGCGGCGGCCTGGTCGTGGGCGACGCTGAAGGTGAGGTCGGTGAGGCGCGCGGCGCTGGCGTTCTGGACGATGGTGTCGACGTTGATGCCGGCGTCGGCGAGGGGCCCGAAGACCTGGGCGGCGATGCCGGGGCGGTCCGGGACGGCGCGGATTGTGATCAGCGCCACATCCCGGTCCAGGGCGATGCCGCGCACGCGATTGCTGGGTTCCATCTGGACCTGCTTTCGAATCAGGGTGCCCGGGAGATCCTCCTTGAAGGAGGAGGCGACGAGGATGGGGAGGTCGTAGAGCAGGCCGATCTCGACTGCTCGGGGGTGCATGACGCCGGCGCCTTGCGAGGCGAGTTCCAGCATCTCCTCGTAGGCGATGTCGTGCAGCTTGCGCGCGTTGGGCTCGATGCGGGGGTCGGTGGTATAGACGCCGTCGACGTCGGTGTAGATCTCGGCGCGCTGGGCGTGGACGGCGGCGGCGAGGGCGACGGCGGAGGTGTCGGAGCCGCCACGGCCGAGGGTGGTGAAATCGGAGTGGGGGCTGATGCCCTGGAAGCCGGCGATGATCACCACCTGGCCCGCGTCCATGGCGGTCATGATGCGGTCGGTTTCGATGCGGGTGATGCGGGCGCGGTTGTGGGTGTCGTCCGTGAAGACGCCGGCCTGCGCGCCGGTCAGACCGATCGCAGGGACCCCGAGCGCATCGAGCGCCATTGCGAGCAGGGCAGCGCTGACGATCTCTCCAGAGGCGAGGAGCATGTCGTACTCGCGGCCGGCGGGGTTGGGCGTGATCTCTCTGGCCAGGGCGACGAGACTGTCCGTGGTCTTGCCCATGGCGGAGACGACGGCGATCACGCGGTCGCCGCCGGCCGCCCGGGCGGCGATGCGGCGGGCGACGTTCTGCAGGCGCTCGCTGGTGCCAACGCTGGTGCCGCCGTATTTCTGCACCGTGATGGGGGCGCTCATGCGGGCTCTGGTCCCGCGACGACCGTCGCGCCGGTGGCGCAGGGGGCGGCGATGAACGGGCGACCGCTGATTTCGTAGCGGGTGGCGGCGTTGGCGAAGGACTGGCGTACGGCGTCGGCCCGCTCAGGGGCGGTGAGCGCCATGATGGTGGAGCCACCGCCGGAGAGGTAGGCGCAGTAGGCGCCGGCCTCGCGGGCGGCGTCGAAGAAGTCGAACATTTGGGGGAAGAGGCGGCTGCGCGGGCGCTGATGCAAACGCTCCTCGCAGGCGACTTGGAGCGCGTGCCAGGAGCCCGTCGCCAGCGCGGCGATGAGCAAGGCGGCGTGACTGCTGTTGAAGACGGCGTCGTGACGGCTCAACGACTCCGGTAGCGACTCGCGCGTTTCGTTGGTGGGCATGGAGAAGTCGGGCGAGAAGCCAGCCCCGGTGAGGCCTTCGGGCAGGGGCACGGGCACGCGCTCCAGGTGGCGGCGGCCGGACTCCTGCGTGGCAGCGACGACCTGCAAGCCGCCGAACAGGGCCGGCGCGATGTTGTCGGCGTGGCCTTCGAGTTTGGTGCCCACTTCGAGCAGGGTCTGGTCGTCGAGGGGGCCACCGAGCAGGGCGTTGCCCGCGACGATGCCGGCCCCACGGGCGGCGGCGCTTGCGCCCAGGCCGCGCCCGAGCGGGATGTCGCTTTGGACGTCGATCTGGATGACGCGGGGGGCGGGCCGGCCGGCGCGCTTGTGGGCGGCGCGGACGGCGGCGGCGGCCATGCTGCGCATGGGGTCCTGCCGGGGAGCCGGTGGGCCGTTGTCCTGCACGCGCACGGTGATGGTGGCGAAGATGGAGACGGCGAGGCCCACGGCATCGAAGCCGGGCCCCAGGTTGGCGCTGGTGGCCGGGACGCGGACGGAGACGGTTCGTGCACTCATGGTGGGGCTGCGAGTCTAGGGTTCGATCTTCGGCGCGGGCAATCGATTGTGTCTCGCTCGGGTTGGTAGGCGGCGTTGGTGCGAGGCGTTGGTGTTCGGTGGGACGCGGGGCGGGCGGTAGACTTGGGCGGAAAAACGCACACTGAACGGAGCCGAACATGGACGACGTGGTGATCATCGATGGGGCGCGGACGGCGATCGGCCGTTTCGGCGGCGGATTCCAGAAGATGGGGGTTGAAGCGCTAGGGGCGGCGGCGATCCGGGCGGCGGTGGAGCGGTCCGGGCTGTCGCCGGAGCAGGTGGACCAGGTGATCCTGGGGTGCGCGGGGCAGTTCGGCGAAGACGCGTATGTGGCGCGGACGGCATCGGTGGGGGCGGGGCTGCCGGTGACGACCCCGGCGTACAGCGTGAATCGGCTCTGCGGCAGTGGTCTGGAGGCGCTGAACACGGCGGCGCGGTGGCTGGAAACGGGCGACGCGGATGTGGTGGTGGCGGGCGGCGCGGAGAACATGAGCCGCTACCCCTACCTGCTGGAGGACGCACGCTGGGGCAAGCGCATGGGTGATGGTCGGATGAGTGACGGGCTGCTGGGCGTGCTCAATGACCCCTTCAATCGGTACCACATGGGGGTGACGGCGGAGAATCTGAACGAGCAGTGGTCGCTGGAGCGGGAGGAGCTGGACGAGCACGCGGTGGGCAGCCATCAGAAGGCGATTGCGGCGATCGATGCGGGGCGATTCACGGATGAGATCGTGCCGGTGGAAGTGCGGCAGGGTCGCAAGACGGCGGTGATCGACACGGACGAGCACCCGCGCCGGGATGTGACGATCGAGGGGATGGGCGCGCTGCGGGCGGCCTTCAAGGACGAGGGGCAGGTGACGGCGGGGAACGCCAGCGGCATCAATGACGGCGCGGCGGCGGTGGTGATGACGACGGCGTCGAAGGCGAAGGCGCTGGGCCTGAAGCCGAAGCTGCGCCTGGTGGGTCGGGCCAATTCGGGCGTCGATCCGACGATCATGGGCACGGGCCCGATCCCGGCGACGCAGAAGGTGATGGAGCGGACGGGTCTGAGCCCCGACGACATGGACGTCATCGAGCTGAATGAGGCGTTTTCGTCGGTGGCGCTGGTCTGCTCCCGGGAGCTGGGGTTGGACCCGGAGCGCACGAACCCCAACGGCGGCGCGGTCGCGCTGGGGCACCCGGTGGGCGCGACGGGGGCGATCTTGGCCGTGAAGGCGCTCTACCACCTGGAGAAGACGGGCGGGCGATACGGGCTGGTGACGCTCTGCATTGGTGGTGGCCAGGGCATTGCGACGATTTTCGAGCGGATCGACCACTAGGGCCCGGCGCGCTCCAGCGGGGCGACCTCAGGGGGTGGTCCGGAAGCCGAGCCGCGCCAAGCGGGCGGCCACCAGCGCCCAGGAGTCCTCGATCACGGCGTCCAGTGGCTGGGCGGCGTCGATTGACTTGATGCGGTCTGGTTCGGCCAGCGCGAGACGGCCGAATCCCTCGTAGACGCGTGAGTGGAAGACCTGGCTCTCGCGTCCGATGCGGTCGAACGTCTCGGCGCGCGAGCGCGCCAGGCCGAGCGAGACGGGGACATCGAGGAGGAGCGTGAGGTTGGGGCTGATGCCGCCCGTGGCCTCACGATTGAGCCGCCGCAGCAGGTCCTGGTCGAGACCGCGGCCGTAGGCCTGATAGGCGATGGTGGAGTCTGTGAAGCGGTCGCAGATGATCACGGCGCCGCGGGCGAGCGCGGGTCGGATGACGCGCTCCACGTGATCGGCGCGGGCGGCGAGGAAGAGGAAGACTTCCGTCCAGGCGTTGATGTCGTGGCTGCGGAATAGCGCCTCTCGAATGGAGTCGCCCAACGGCGTCCCGCCGGGCTCGCGGGTGAGGACAACGTTGGCGCCGCCCGCGTTCGCCCGTTCGGCCAGCGCCTCCGCGAGGCTGGATTTCCCGGCGCCCTCGCCGCCTTCCAGGGTGATGAACAGTGCCACGCCGGGTCAGGTCCGGAAGACGCGCACGCGACGCTCGGGGTCGCGGCCCTTGCTGGTCGAGAAGAGGTCGAAGCGCTCGGCGAGCTGGTGCTGCAGGCGCCGGATGTAGGCGCTCTGCGGGGCGAGCTCTACGGCCAATTCCTCGCCGGTGTTGAGCGCCTGGATGGCGGTTTCGGCTTCGGCAAGCGCGCTGGTGACGGGGTCGAACTCGGCCTGTCCCTGGGAGAGGGCGCGCAGGCTCTGCTCCATCTGCACGACGGTGTTGTGCTTGAGGACGAAGATCGGCAGTCCGCGTGCCTCGGCGTCGCGGACGGGACCGGGCCGACGACGGAAGATCGAGCGCAGGGTCATCATTGCGTCGGACTCCTCCAGACCGCCGACAACGGAGGCGTTGGCGCCGGACTCACGGATCGCTTCCCCGAGCCGGGCGGGGGAGACGCCGAAGGGGTAGATGCGCCGGTGGGGTCCGGTGGGTTGGAGTCGGACGGGGGCGCGCTCCAGCTCCAGCTCGATGGGCTCGCTGAATCCCGCGCTGCGCCGCTCGCCCGGAGGGACGGTCCCGGAGGCGGGACGATTCGTGATGTGGATTTCGCCTTCGTCATCCATTTCGCGCTGCTTGGGTTCGACGGCCTCGCCGCGCAGCAGCGCGTCGACGGTGCGTGCGATGTCGCTATGTATGGAGACGCGGTGGAATGACTGGATTTCGACGAGCACAGCAAAGCTGGGGGGCGCTTTGCGCTCCAGGACGGATTTGCGGGTGCCGCGGCGACGGGCTTCTTCGTCGGACAGCGTGACGGTTTGGATGCCGCCGACGAGGTCGGCCAGGGTGGGGTTCATCATCAGATTGGCGAGGGTGTTGCCGTGGGCGGTGGCGACGAGCTGGACGCCGCGCTCGGCGATGGTGCGGGCGGCCTGGGCTTCCAGTTCCGTGCCGATTTCATCGATGATGATGACTTCCGGCATGTGGTTCTCGACGGCCTCGACCATGACGGCGTGCTGTTCCGCGGGGGTGGGGACTTGCATGCGGCGGGCCTTGCCGATGCCGGGGTGGGGGATGTCGCCGTCGCCGGCGATCTCGTTGGAGGTATCGACGATGATGACGCGCTTGCCCGTCTCTGAGAGGACGCGGGCGATCTCGCGCAGCATGGTGGTCTTGCCGACGCCGGGCCGACCCAGGAGGAGGATGCTTTGGCCGGAATGGACGAGGTCTTCGATCACTTGCACGGTGCCGTACACGGCCCGGCCGACGCGCATGGTCAGGCCGACGATGTCCTGACGGCGGTTGCGGATGCAGGAGATTCGGTGCAGCGTGCGGGCGATGCCGGCGCGATTGTCGCCGCCGAACTCGCCGAGCTCGCGCACGACGGCCTGCAAGTCCTCGGCGCGGACCTCGCCGGCGCCCAGGACCACCTCGCGATCGGCGTAGCGTGCCGTTGCGGGTCGGCCCAGGTCCAGCACGATCTCCAGCAAGAGGCCGTCGTCTGGTTGCAGCGCCAGGGCGTTGCGGAAGGTCTCCGGCAGGACGGCGACGAGGAGGTCGAGGTCATCGGTGACGCCGTCGGTGTGCGCCGGCTCCGGTGGCGGCGTGATGTGCGTGGCTGGCGCGCCGTCCGTGAACGGGGCGGGGGTCAAGGCGAGTTCTTCAGAGTCGCGCATGGTGTGGCCCTATTGAATGACGGGCCGGACCGTCCCTTCCACAGACCGCTCCGCCAACTGTAGGCGCTGGGTGCGTTGGGCAATGGGGCGGGCGTTCAGCTCATAGCGTGCGAGATCCTGGAATCCCAGATCGCGGAATGTGTTGGCGACCAGGGGGAGGTGGTCAGGCAGGAGGACCTCCAGACGGCAGGCTGGGCGGTGCTGGTGGGCCCAGTGGCGCAGAGCGGCGACGGCGTCGCGGGCGAGATCGGCGCGGTCCGGCGCGTGCAGAGTGGCGCGGATGCCGTGGTCGTGGAGGCGCAGGCGGAGCAAGGCCGGCCCGTCGGCGTGGTCTTGCACCCACTCCTGCGCGCCGCGGCCCATGGGGTCCAGGGCGGCACGCCACTCGGCGGGCGTGAGGGCGGTCTGCCAGCGGGTCTCCTGCGGCACGGTGGTGCAGAAGATCTGGAAGAGGTCTCGATCGTCCGCCCGGGAGCGCTGCCGCCAGCGGCCGGCGTCACGCGTTGGGGCGCCGGTCGCGGCCGTATCAACGAGGAGGGTCTCGCCGCCGGCAGGGGAGAAGCCCTGGCGCCGGGCGGCGACGATGAGGTCGCTGGCGGCGGGCAATCGCAGGAAGAGGCGGTGCGCGCCGCGCGCGCCCGCGGTGGCGATACAGCGCTCCAGGAGGTCCAGGGCGAACGCCTCCGAGCTGAGGCCGAGCACCAGCGCGTCGATCTCCCAAGCGCTGGGGCCGCTGCGCGACCGGACGGCGGCGAGGCCGAGCAGGGAGAGGCCGTCGCGACTGATCCAGACCTGGCGGCCACCCGGTTGCAGGCTGGCGCGCAGCAGCCGGGCCAGGCCCGGTCGTTGGGCGGCGGCGGCGGCGGCGTGCTCCACGGTGACGGCGTGGTTCTTGTAGGGCGCGCGGCCGGTGAGTGCGATTAGGGGCAGATCGGCGATGCCCAGGGGCCGCGTGGCGACACTCATGGTCCGCCGCCGGCCGCTTGCAGGATGGGGCCTTTGGTCTGGGCTGGGCGTTGGATCCGGTCCCGGTTGACGGTATTGAGGAAGTATTGGTGCCAGCGTTGGTCGGTGGTCAGCTCCGGGTGGAAGGTGGTGGCGAGGAGGGCGCGGTAGCGCACGGCGACCGGTTCTCCATCGTGCGCCATGAGCACTTCGACGCCGTCGCCGAGGGAGCGGATGCGGGGCGCGCGGATGAAGATGGCGTGATAGGGGGGCCGAGTGCCGTCCGTCGTCGGGGGCAGGGCGGGTGCGTCGAGGTCGGTTTCGAAGGAGTCAATCTGGCGGCCGTAGGCGTTGCGCTCGATGGTGATGGGCAGCAGGGCCAAGGCGGGGCGGTCGAGTCCGGGGACGTCGTCGGCGAGCAGGATGGCGCCGGCGCAGGTGCCCCAGATCGGGAGCCCGGCGAGTCCGCGGCGGCGCACCGGTTCGTGCAGGTCGTAGGCGAGCATGAGTCGCGCGATCGTCGTCGATTCGCCACCGGGGATGATGAGTCCGTCGAGGCCATCGAGTTGGGACGGCTTGCGTACTTCATGCACGCATGCCCCGAGTGCACGCAAGGTGACCGCGTGCTGATGGAAGTCGCCCTGGAGTGCGAGAACACCGATGGTTGGCTGCAAGGTCACCAACCTCGCTTGGACAGGCGCTCCGACTCCGGAATCTCATCCATGCTCAAGCCGGGCATGGCGTCGCCGAGCCCGGTGGAGACTTCCGCCAGGATGGCGTCGTCGTTGTAGTGGGTGGTGGCGCGGACGATGGCGTCGGCCATGCGTTCCGGCTGGTCCGACTTGAAGATGCCGCTGCCGACGAAGACGCCGTCCGCGCCGAGGCGCATCATGAGGGCGGCGTCGGCGGGGGTGGCGATGCCGCCGGCGGCGAAGTTGACGACGGGCAGCCGTTCCGCCTGCTTGGTCTGGCGGACCAATTCGACGGGGGCGCCGATCTCTTTGGCGTAGTTGACGAGTTCTTCGTCATCCATGGCGACGAGGGCACGGATGGCGCCCTGGACGGCGCGCATGTGCCGCACGGCCTCAACGATGTTGCCGGTGCCGGCCTCGCCCTTGGTGCGAATCATTGCGGCGCCCTCCGCCATGCGTCGTAGGGCCTCGCCCAAGTCGCGACAGCCGCAGACGAAGGGGACATCGAAGCGCCATTTGTTGATGTGGAGCTTTTCGTCGGCGGGGGTGAGGACTTCGGATTCGTCGACGTAGTCGACGCCGAGGGCTTGCAGGATGGAGGCTTCCACGAAGTGGCCGATGCGGGCCTTGGCCATGACCGGGATCGTGACGGCATCGATGATCTCACGCACTTTGGTGGGGTCGCTCATGCGCGCGACGCCGCCTTGCTTGCGGATGTCGGAGGGGACGCGTTCCAGCGCCATGACGGCGCAGGCGCCGGCCTCCTGCGCGATGAGGGCCTGCTCGGCGGTGACGACATCCATGATGACGCCGCCTTTGAGCATTTCTGCCAAGCCGGACTTGACGGTGTGTGTGCCGGTTTCCACGACCATGGGGGCCTCCGCGGCCGCCCGTCGGCAATCCGCTGCCGACCTTGACGGACGGTGCGAGTTTATCATCGTGGGGGCCGTGTCAGTGTGGGGTCCGGACCGGTCGAGGGGCCGCGAGGGCCGGCGGAGACGCTCACTGTGACGCACGCGACGATCCTAATCGGCCCGCTGACCCGCGATTTCATCCGTTGGCCCGGGAAGGGGCTGGGCAGGGCGCCTGAGAGCTGGGTGCAATGGTCGCAGCCGGGTGGGGCGGTCTGGCACGCCGGATTAGCGCTGGTGCTGACGTCCGACCAGCCGGATGCGGGCGTGTTCGCGATTGGAACGGCCGGAGCCTGGGCGGGCCGGAACGGGATTCCGGGTCTGGTGGCCACAGGGGTGGGGTGGCGCGGGGTGGAGTCGGCGACGGAGACCGCGTTCGTGAACCGCTACGACGCCGATCGCCGGCGACAGACGTTGCTTTCCGCAGGTGAGCCGCTGACGAGGGAGGCCCTGGCACGGGCGCTGGCGGGGCTGGCGCCGGCGGCGGCGGTCGTCTCGCCGCTGATGCCGGGCGATACGCTCGCGGGGGCGGGCGCGATGCTGTCGGCGGCGGGGGCGTTCGTGGCGGCCGACGCACAGGGGTTCCTGCGCGTCCCTGGCAGCCAGGGCCAGATCGAGACGCGCCGTGTCGATCTGCGGGAGGCGCTGGTGGGGGTGCGGGCGGTGAAGTTCTCCGAGCGGGAGTTCCGCGTCTACGCGGGCCTGGGGAGAGGATCGGAATGGCGGGTGGCGGCGGTGGAAGCGGCACGAGAATTGCGGGCCGAGGTGATCGTCTCGCTGGGCGCGGGCGGCGCGTTGGTGGCGCTGCCGGGGGGCGCCTCGCCGGGCGATGTGGTGGACGTCGCTGGTCCGTCGCTGAGGGGGGAGGCGGACACGACGGGCGCGGGCGATATCCTGATCGCGATGTATGCGCGCGGGCGCAGCCAGGGTCTGGGGGCGGCCGCGGCGCTGGATCGGGCGGTGGGG